>JBOGUF010000025.1:0-68271 GCA_050696075.1 Thermomicrobiales bacterium | reverse complement strand
CCTAACCCCTAACGCCTCAGGAGAACCGTCCGTGCGCAAGCTGTCGCCGAGCCCGAGCGGCGTCGTGGTGTCGTTGAGCCGGCCCAAGGCGGGCGGCTCGGCGCGGGCCGGCTCATCGTATCGACGTCGCCGGAAGTACCTGCTGTTCATCGTTCCAGCCATCGCCGCCACGGTGACGGTGATCATCTTCCCCTGGCTCTATACAGTCTACATGAGCCTACACGAATGGCGGGTCGGCTTCCCGCGAGAGTGGGTCGGCCTCGACAACTACGCCAATCTTTTCCGGGACTCGCGTTTTCGCGAGGCGATGGGTCGCACCTTCGTCTTCACCGCGATGGCCGTCGTCTTCCCCGTGCTGCTCGGCGTCGCCGCGGCGATCTTGTTTCACCAGGAGTTCCGCTGGCGCGGGTTGTTCCGGGTCATCTTCATGATGCCGATGATCGCCACCCCGGTCGCGATCGCCCTCGTCTGGACGATGATGTTCCACCCGCAGCTCGGCGTCCTCAACTACCTGCTCTCTCAGATCGGGCTCCCGCCCTCCCTCTGGGTCTACTCTCCCGAAACCGTCATCCCCTCACTCGTCGTGATCGAGACCTGGCAGTGGACCCCGCTCGTGATGCTGATCGTCCTTGGCGGTCTCGCCTCACTCCCAACTGAACCGCTGGAATCGGCGGTCGTCGACGGCGCCAACCCGCTCCAGATCTTCCGTGATATCACGCTGCCGCTTGTCCTCCCCTTCATCATGGTCGCGGTCGTCCTGCGGACCATCGACGCCCTCAAGGCGTTTGACACCATCTTCGCCATCACCCAGGGGGGACCGGGCACGGCATCGGAGACGATCAACATCTATCTCTACCTTCAAGCATTCTCCTTCTATCGGATCGGCCACGCCTCGGCAGTGGTGGTCGTCTTCTTCGCCATCATCGTCGCCTGCTCCCTGGTCATGCTCTCCGTCCGGCAGCGAACGAAATGGGCGTAGCGACCTCCGCGCTGCCTCAGCGCTCCACGGCCACCTCCATTCACCTCCGGCGAGCCCTGCGGCGGGCGGGGTTCTATCTCTGCCTGCTGGTGCTGCTTTCGCCGACCCTCTTCATCTTCTTCTGGATGCTCTCGCTTTCATTGAAACCGGATATTCAGAACATCGCCTACCCGCCGGTCTTCATCCCGCGCGGCCCCACGCTCGACAACTTCCGCCACGTCTTCGAGGGCAGCCCGTTCGGCCAATACACCCTCAACAGTCTTATTGTCGCCACCGCCGCCACCGGGCTTTCCCTGATCCTCGGCGTCCCGGCCGGCTACGGCATCGCCAAGGCACGCGCCTATGGCCTGGCCGGCTTTGTCCTCATCGCCCGCATGACCCCCGGTCTCAGCTACCTGATCCCCTGGTTCATGCTCTTCCGCGAACTGGGCCTGAACAACACCCTCTGGGCGCTGATCATCACCCACCTCGTCATCGGCCTGCCGATCACGATCTGGGTGATGATGGGCTTCTTCGAGGACATGCACCCCGAGATCGAAGAGGCGGCCCTGGTCGATGGCGCGGGCATCTGGCCGGCCTTCCGCGACATCGCCCTCCCGCTCTCCCGGCCGGGTATCGTCGTCGCCGCCATCCTCTCCTTCATCTTCTCCTGGAACAACTTCATCTTCGCCGTTGTCCTCGCCGGCCGCGACACGCGCACGCTGCCGGTTGCCGTCTTCAATGTCCTCACCTTCGAGCAGCTCCGCTGGGGCGCCCTTGCCGCCGCCGCCCTGATCGTCACCCTGCCGGTCCTCGTCCTGACCATCTTCGTCCAGCGCCAAATCGTCGTCGGCATGACGGCCGGCGGCATGAAGGGATAGTCATTCGTCATCCCTCACACCTCGTTGGTCTCCCCACCCGCCCGTCCGGCCTCGATGACGCCGCCACCGACGCGCTCAACCGCGCCGCTGTCGCCGCGTATACTTCCTCCCGGTATCACCCCGGCAACGCCCGGGGATTCGCGACGCGCAAGCCGGCCCACCTGGCCGGCCGCGAACAACACTGGGAGAATGCAGACAGATGGCGGAGTCCCCAACTCCACAAAACCAATTCGACCTCGTCGTCCTCGGCGGCGGGACCGGCGGCTACGTCGCCGCGATCCGCGCCAAGCAACTCGGCCTCAACGTCGCCGTTGTCGAAGAGATCAAGCTCGGCGGCACCTGCCTCCATCGGGGTTGCATCCCGACCAAGGCGTTCCTCAAGTCAGCCGACGTCTTCGACGACGTGAAGCGGGCGAAGGAGTTCGGCGTCAACATCGGCGGCGAGGTCACCTTCGACTACGAAACCGCCTTCGCGCGGTCGATTTCCGTTGTCGATAAGCAGTACAAAGGTCTGCTCTATCTCTTCGAAAAGAAGCACAAGATCTCGGTCTACATGGGCCGTGGCAAGCTGCTCGACGCGAACACCGTGGGGGTGACTCCGAACGACGGCGGCCAACCGTTGAGCCTCAAGGCGAAGAACGTCATCATCAACACCGGCTCTCGGCCGCGGCCGATCAAGGACGTGCCATACGACGGCGAACGCGTCATCAACTCGGACCACGCCGTCTTGCTCGAACACCTGCCGAAGAGCTTTCTTATTCGCGGCGGCGGCGCCACCGGCGTCGAATGGGCATCGATCTACCACCGCTACGGCTCGAAAGTGACCCTAGTCGGCAACGTCGTGCCGCAAGAGGATCACGAGGTCTCGGCGCAGCTCACCAAAGCGTTCCAGCGGCAAAAGATGGGTCTGGTCCCGGGCGCGCGCCCGACGGCAGACGACATCGACGTCGGCAAGAAGGGCGTCACCATGCGTCTGAAGGACGCGAAGGGCAAGGAGATGACGGCCGAGGCCGAAGTCCTGCTCGTTGCGATCGGGCGCCAGGGCAACATCGAAGATATCGGCCTCGAGGATGTCGGCATCACGACCAAGGGCGAGTACATTCCAGTCGACGACATGATGCGGACAAACGTGCAGAACATCCACGCGATCGGCGACGTCACCGGCCAGCAGTTGCTCGCTCACACGGCGATGCATATGGGCATCATCGCGGTCGAGCACATCCGCGGCCAGAACCCCTACCCACTCGATATTCTGAACTCGCCCGCCTGCACCTACTGCGAGCCGGAGATCGGCAGCGTCGGCCTTACCGAAAACCAGGCCAAGGAGCTGGGGTACAACGTCAAGGTCGGCAAGTTTCCGATGATGCCGAACGCGAAGGCGGTCATCGAAGGCCACACCGACGGCTTCACCAAGATCGTGGCCGACGCCGACACCGACGACGTGCTCGGCGTCCACATTATCGGCCCCCACGCGACCGAACTGATCGCCGAGGCAGCCCACGGTCGCCTGCTGCAAACGAGCGTGACGGAGCTGGCGTTGACCGTCCACCCCCACCCAACGGTTTCCGAGGTCATCGGCGAGGCGGCGCACGCGGTCTTAGGTCACCCAATTCACATCTAGCGCGGACGGCCGGACAGGCGGCCGCCAATCGTGGAAAATGCCCGAGCAGGAACGGGACCGGCCAGCCGGCCGGTCCCCCATTCGGCAATGCACCGGCAATGGAAGGGAAGGGCGATTCGATGATTCTGGTCACATTCAGGGACGGTAAGGCACTGAAGCTCGGCGTTAAGACCGAGCGCGGGATCGTCGACGTGGCCGCCGCCTCGAACGGCACCGGCCCCGAGACAGTGGAAGCGGTTCTGGCCGGTGGCGACGCCGCGCGCTACGCGCTGGAGGCGCTGGCCGACAACGCACCCGAAGCCACGGTTCGCGACGAGGCATCGCTCACGTTCGGACCGAGCCTGCCGCACCCCGGCAAGCTCATCTGCATCGGGCTCAACTACCGCCGGCACGCCGAAGAGACCAACGCGCCGATCCCGCAAAGCCCCGTCATCTTCTCCAAGTTCAACAACACCATCGCGGCCCACAACGACGATGTGCCACTGCCGACCGTGGCGACCGAGTATGACTACGAGGTCGAGTTAGCGGTCGTGATTGGTCGGGAGGCGCGCAACGTTGCGGAGGCCGAGGCGCTAAGCTACGTCGGCGGCTACTGCACCGCCAACGATCTCAGCGTGCGCGATCTTCAGATGCGGACCTCGCAGTGGCTGTTGGGCAAGACGCTCGACCGGTTCTTCCCCATCGGTCCCTATCTGGTGACCGCCGATCAGGTCCCTGACCCACAAAGGCTGAGCCTGAAGTGTTGGGTCAACGGTGAGATCCGGCAGGACTCCTCGACCGGCGACATGATCTTCAGCGTACCCGAGCTGATCAGCTACATCAGCCGCTACTTCCCGTTGGCTCCGGGCGACGTGATCACAACCGGCACCCCCGAAGGCGTAGCGATGGGTCGCCCCGACAAGCCGTGGTTGAAGCCGGGCGACGTGGTCGAAGTCGAAGTTGAAGGCTTGGGCCGGTTGCGGAACCAGATGTCGAATTAGCGGTACCTGTCGTCCCAGTTCGGTGGAACGGAGTCGGAGATGCCCGATCAGAACGACGTTCCTCATCTCGCCAATTCGATTGCCGACTGGTTGCGGGAAGCGCGCGCTGCCGCCGGGGCCGACGGCTTCGTCCTTGGCCTCAGCGGCGGCGTCGACTCGGCGACGGTCTGCGGGCTCTGCGTCCGCGCGGCCGGGGCGGCCAACGTTCTCGGCGCGATCATGCCCTCCGCGTCCAATCCCCTGGACGCCGAACACGCACGGCTCGTGGCGGAACGATTCGGCGTGGACGCAATCGAGGTTGGCTTGTCGCTGGTAACCGAATCGCTGGCGGCAGCGCTGTCGCCCACCACTGAATGGCGAGCGCCCGCCGACCGCGCTCGGCTCGCGGCCGCCAACGTCAAACCCCGGTTACGAATGACGACCCTCTATTACCTTGCCAACCTGCGAAATGCACTCGTCGTGGGCACCGGCAATAAGAGCGAGGCGATGATCGGCTACTTCACCAAGTATGGGGATGGCGGCGTCGATCTCCTGCCGATTGTCGATCTCTACAAGCACGAAGTGCGGGCGCTCGCGGCCGAGCTCGGCGTGCCCGAACCGATTATCACGAAGCCACCCTCCGCGGGACTATGGCCCGGCCAAACCGACGAGGGCGAAATCGGACTGTCGTACGACGAACTCGACCGCGCGCTCGCTGCCATCGAGCGTCAGGACGTGGCAGCCATCCCGCCCGCGCACGTCGAGCGCATCCAGTCGATGATGCGGGGATCAGAGCACAAGCGACAACCAGTGCCGGCCTATCACCGAGACGCCTGAGCTACATCTCGCGGCGCGGCAGGAACGGCTCTTGCGCCCGGGTTCCCTCTGAGATACCCGCGGCATTGGATGGCAAGGAGGGTAATCCGTGATCCCAAGAGAAATCGCGGCTGGTGCAATCGCCGGCACGGCGGCGGCGATCGGTTATATCGCCGCGATGAAGGCGGATTTGGCGCTCGTCGACTCGAACACCGACGATCTCATTCTGCTCGGCTACCCCCTCGTGCGGGATGCCGACGTGGCCCGGCGGGTCGGTGCGCTGGTGCATGTGGCAAACGGCGCGGCACTCGGTGTGGCCTACTCGCTTGTCGGGCGTCGATACCTGCCTGGACCGGGTTGGCTGCGCGGCGCCATCTTCGCCAACCTTGAGAACACCCTGCTCTATTCCTTGGCCAAGTTCGAGCAGCATCACCCGGCGATTCGAGATCAGGTTCTCGATCGGTACGCGACGCCCACCGCCTTCCTACAGTCGATCGGGCGCCACGTCGCGTATGGGGTCATCCTCGGGTACGTCGAAGATCGGCTACGCGCCTGATCCCAAAGGGGTCACGTTTGGAAACCGAGTGGTTCGGTCCTCCGCTCACGCCGGTCTCTTCAACGCCATCTTCATCTGCACCGCTGCCACCGCGTCTGCCGCCGCGATTCCCGTCAGATACGCGCCGTGACACGTCGAGAAAAACTCGGGTGACGTGGCCTCACCGGCAAAAAAGAGTCGATCGGCCAACGGTTGTCCGAGGTCCGCGCGTCGATGCGCGAAACCCGGCCGTGCGGCGGCGTAGGCTCCTTGAATCGTCGGCTCACTCCCCCAGCGCGTACATACAGACGCGACCACTCGCTTCTTGACGTCGCTGCCGAGCACCGATCCCAACGCGGTCAAGGCGACGTCCAACATGACCGCCTCCCCCGCCTGCTCCAATTCGCCGCAAATCGGTCCGCTGAGATAGCCACTGGCGATGTCCGTGTCAAAGGGACGGAGCTGAAAGCTGATCGTCGAGGTCTCGTCGATTTGCGCCAGCACATTGGTGTGGCCTTCGATCCCGTCCAGTCCGCCCTCGATCCGGAACGCGATCTTGTTCGCGTTGCCGAGCGGCACCATGTCGAATGCCTCCTGTTTCCAGATCGGCAATGCTGGCGAAAACGCAATGATCCCGGCCGCGAGCGCCGGCGTGGAGACCGTTACGATCACCGCGCTCGCATCGAGCGTTCCTCGAGTCGTCTCGACTGTCACGCGACGGCCGCCCCATTCAATCCGGTCCACTCGCGTGGATAGCTCCACCGGAACCCCGTCCGCATGCCGCGCGAGCAACGCGCCATATCCGTCTTGTACCGGCCAGTTCTCATCCGTATCACGGTACGCGGCCGCATCGAGCGTCGAAGCTTCATCGATGCCGACGCCCCATTCCGCGCTGACCACCGCCTCGAGCTGTGCCAACCATCGGCTTGAACGGTCGATGACCGTTCCGAACGGCACGTCCTGCCCGGCCGTGCCCGCCTTCTCGATCCGGTCGAAGCTCTCATCGAGGTAGCTATCGATTTCGACGTCTTCCTCCGCGGTCGCCCATCGACATCCCAGATGAACATGCCACGGCACCGGGGTCCGCAAGTAGCGAAAGCCGTAGTCGTCGGCCAGCGCCCGCAACGGATTGATGCTGGCCGAGTGCAACCAATGGCAACCGTGATCCCAAGGCACACCGAACGGTTCGGTGGTGGTGTGCGCCCGCCCACCGATGCGTGGCATCGCTTCGACGACCACGAAGTCCAGTCCGAGCTCGCTCGCCCGTCGCGCCGCACCCAGACCCGCCGCACCGGCGCCGACGACGACCAGATCGACCGATGATCCGCTCACACACGACCCTGCTTTCGTCAATGACCGCGGCCGCGCGACGGCACGCTCGTTAACGAGCGCGCTTGCTCACCTTGCGCTCGACCGTCCCCACGATGCGGTCGACGCCTATGTCAAGTGGGCGTACGAAGGCGAACGCCACCGCGCGACCGACATCGGGCACGGCGTTGCTCTCCGTCTCGACCCAGAATTCCGGCACGTCCGATGCATGGATGAACACCCGTTCGGCCGGAAGGTCGCCCGGCTGCGGCGCTCCCGCGGCCAACCGGCCCGCGGCCAGGTAGACGCGCAGTGTCATTCCGTTTCCCCTCCTCTACCCAGCCACCGACGGCGTCACGGTGCGATCGTTATGCAAATCTTACCCGGTCTCGAAGCGCACGCATTAGGCAGAGCGCCAGGCGATCACGCCCGCGATGAGGCAGCCGGCCCATTGCCGCCAATCCCGTGCGCTCGTAACCACCCGATCGCGGCGTGCAGGTCAGGAAGCACCGCATCCGCTGCAACCGGAAACGCCATCGCCCGACTCTTCTCATTCGGCACGGCAACGACGCGCATTCCGGCCGCAACCGCGGCCACAACCCCTGGCGGCGCATCCTCGAAGACAACACACGACGCCGGCTCCACTTCGAGACGCGCGGCCGCGAGCAGAAAGAGATCCGGCGCCGGTTTGCCACGCTCGACGTCGTCGCCGGTGACCTCGACCTCGAAGTTACCAGCTAATCCCGTTTCAGTCAGCGAAAGGTCGGCATGATGCCGCATCCCCGATGTCGCCAGCGCGAGGCGCAATCCCGCGTCCCGACCGAACGCGACGATTTCGGCAGCACCCGGCATCGGTTTCACGTGACCGCGCAGCGCCGACAGACGCAGCTCATCGTACGATCGGATCAACTCTTCGCGGGGGGCAGCGAGCGCATACGCGTCGGCGACCAGTGCAATCGCCTCCGGCAACCTCCGGCCCAAAAGCTGGGCCTGGACGTCAGGCCGCATCGCGACGCCATGGACCGACAGAAAGCGATGCATCGCCGTCTCTGCCAGCGACTCGCTATCGACCAGCAAGCCGTCCATGTCAAAGATCAACGCCTCGATCAGAGCGGTCCGTGCCTCGTTGCCTCTCATGGGATATGTCGTGATGGCGGCCGCGTCGTCAACGCCCGCGCCGGATTCTCCACCAGCAGCCGGCGGACGTCCGCCGCCTCCATCCCCTGCTCCATCAGCATCAATGGGAATCCTTCGATCACGTACGTCCAACCAGACACACCTCCAGACGTTAACTTTGGGGTTAGGCTCCCGGACAACACGAGTTGATCGATATACCCGGCATCGACCAGTTGCTTGGCCATTGCCGCCCGCTCCTCGTCCCGCGCGTATTGAGAAGTCGAGATCTGGTCAAACGAAACGAACGCGCCCGTTTCGAGCACGCGCGATAGCGACGCCAGGTCCAGCTTCCGATCCATCCGACCGACGATGATGCGGGAGGCTTCCGCACCCTCCTCGCGGAGAATGGACAGTTGTTCGATCGCCATCGTGCCACCGTGGGTGAGGATCGATATCGGCGCCCCCGTCTCGCGCTGCGCCCAGGCCGCCGCGCGTAAGACGCGCTCCTCGACCGCCGTGATCCGGTTCGGACTCGTTCCCACCAAGATCACACCGGCGCACACGTCGGTGGTTCCCATACCCTTGGAGATCTCGGTCACGCTCTCCGCCGCGATCTCCTCGACCATACGCTCTTCAAGATGTGGTGTAGCGAATTGGTCCCCGTGGTGTCCGGTCACGACCACGAGGTTGACCGGCGATCGCGCGGCGATCCACTTGATCGCCTCCGCGTCTCGCCCGTAGTCGATCGTCGACAGATCGACGATCGTGCGCCCGCCGGCGTGGTAAAACTCCTCTAAAGCGCTCAGGGCACGATACGGATCGTCGAGTTCCGATTCGTCGCGATCCTCGGATGGTTGCCCAACGACATATTCGTGGTGCAACGTGACGCCGAGCTCATTCGGATCGACCGGTCCAAGCGCGGTCATCACATGCGGCAATGACCGATCGAATGTCGCTTCGTCTAACTGATCCGGCTCAAAGGTCTGCCCAGGGTCAAGGCCGAAATCCCACGACCGCTCCCCCATCCGCTCTCCCACCGCAACCTCGCCACGCCGCGCGCTCGGCGTCTGCCCGATCGACCTGACCTGCCGTCATCAGCGCATTGTATCGCTCGTCAAAGGTGCGACGTGCGCTTCGTCCCGCCCGACAACGCTCGCGTCAGCTATCATCCGGTTATGAATCAACTCGCCGTTGAGGAAAAGTTGAGCCAGTACAACCCACTGTCGCCGGCGCGTTCATCCGCGCCTGGCGCCGTGCAAGCCGCGATGGCCCTGTGTCTCATCGCCATGGTGGCCAACATCGCCCTGGCAATGCTCTTTTCCGTCCGGAATCCGGGCGTCATCGAGCTGTTCACATCACCCTCTGCCGCGCGGATCGAAGCGACGAGCCGTATCCTGGTCGACGAGATCAACGAGTCGCCGCACTTCGCACCCGCTCCGGCAACCGCCGGTCCTCATCCAATCTGCGCCGGCGTCGAAGAACGGCATGTGCCGCCGTTGATTCGGGCCTTCGCGCTTATGCGCGGCACGGCTGATGGTTTCGACCTCTACGAAATGCTGGTGGACAACGACGTCTGCGTTGCCGTGGAGGACATTCCGTACAACGGTGGCTTCGCCACGTCGTGGCGGACCGTGTCGGGAGCATGGATCCAGAGCACGATCACGCTCGACGATGGCTACCTCAGCTCACGACAAGCCGACGTGCTCGCCGCCATGCTCGTCCACGAATCAATCCACGTCGAACGCGCCATTACCGGCGAATCATGTGACGTACAACAAGACTGCGAAGAACTGCCGAACGGCGTTCAGCTCGATGAGGAGGTCGCCGCCCACGCCGCCGAAGCGGAGTGGTGGATTGCCGCCTACGGCGAGAACGGCAAGCGCTTCGCGTTCGGGACGGACTACGGCGAAAACGAGCTCGCCGCGGCGTATCGCGAAGGACCGGAAGCCTTCCGCGAATACGTCCGTGAGATCCGAAGCGACCCGAGGGAAGGCACCGGCATCAAACGGTGAGAATGCGATGCAACGCGTCTCGCCCAGGCGTGCGCTAGTCCGCCGCAACCACGATGGCGTCCTGCACCATACCGCGTTCGTGGTGACCGTCACGGTGACAGGCGAGTTGGTATTCGCCCGGCTCATCGAAGGTCCAGGTTAACGTCGCCAGGCCCCCAGCCGGCACGTCAACGATTTCGGCTCGACGCCCGTTTGACTCGAGTGGCTGATTGTCCGCCCCCTTCGGCTCGATGACAAACGCGTGCGCCTCGCTGCCATTGTTTTCGACGACGAATGTGTAGGGTTGTCCAACGATGAAGGTCGATTGAAAGAGGCCGATGCGATAGTCGGTAAGAACCACCGTCGCGCCGAGGGCCTCCGCCAGCGGCGTGCCTTCGCCACCAGCCGCCGGCGAGGCCATCGCATCGGAGACGACCGGGCTGGCCGCGGCCGGCGTTACAGGGAGCGCGGGGGGTGACGCGCTCACAGGTTCGTCGATCGCCGGGGTGGCCGTCATCTCCGACTCTGCCGTCGCCGTCGGGTTTGCTTCGTCGTCGTCACCTCCGCACGCGACGACCGCGAGCAGACAGCCGAGCGCGACGATCATCAGCCGGGCAGTACGTCCCACCGACCTTCCCACAAACCCACCTCGTTCACGCAACGGGGCCGGCGATCGCCACGGCGCGCCGGCCCCGTCTTAGGACTGTTTCACGCTTCGGGGACAGCGCCGCCACGCGAGCACCGGTCACCGACGTCGCAACCTATCCGACCGTCATCGTGCCCACCATCCCGGCCTCGAGGTGACCAAGCTGACTGCAGATGTACTCGTACTCACCGGCCGCGGCGTTGATCGTGATCGTCGTTTCCTCACCCGGATCGAGCTCCTCGTCGATGCCGAGTTCCTCGACGACGAAGTCATGCACCGTCACGCCGGAGTTGGTGAGCCTCACCTGGACATCCGTGTTGGCCGCGATCGAGAACGCCTCCGGGTTGAAGGCGATGTCCACCATATCAACCGTGATCGCCGACTCTGCCCCCGGCGACGCGGCGGGCGAAGCCGCGGGTGAAGCGGCAGGGGACGCGGCCGGCGAGACTGCCGGAGCAACGTCTGGCGTCGCCTCCTCCATCTCCACTGGAGCCACTGGCGACGCAACCGGCGAGGCGACTGGGGATGCTACTGGCGACGCGACAGGAGAGGCCATTGGAGACGCCATCGGGGACGCGGCCGGTGTGGCTTCGTCAGGCGCCGCCGTCGGCGATTCGTCGGCCGGCGCTTCGGTCGCCGGCGGAGCCGTCGGCTCCTCGTCGTCGTCGTCATCGTCGCCGCCACACGCCGCAAGGAGCATCGCGCCAATTGCGAGCATGGCGACGATCATCATCCATCGCCGACCCGTCTGGAACCCGCTGCTTGTTGGGTTCGACACGGTTTCCCCCTCCGTTCTTACAACTGGTGCTCCGGACGCGCGCCTAAGTGACGCCCCACCACGCCGAGCAACGTGAACCCCATCACCATACCGAACCACGACGTTTTCGCCAAGGGTAATGCGCGGTCAGTTTTCGCATCTCTGCCTTGTGACCGCAATTACCTTTCCACCGTCCAAGCCCGGCACGAGTTGGAAAAGGCCCGAGTGACCTCCACATTGCCAGCCGGCGTATGCCGGGAGCGCTCGCCCTAGCGCGGAACTTCCGCACATCGCTTGCCACCGCCAATGGTGGCTCGTTCGCAACGAACCGCGCCGATTGTACCCTGTTGCGCGCGCTGACGAAACCTCAGCCAAGATTCTACCCCGCTCAGCATCTCAGCAACGCTGCTGTATAGTCCCAAGAAACGTGCCAGCGTTATGAAAGGAGCGAGCCCGGTGTGATTCGCGAAGAAATAGTCTACGTCCCAGAGCTTGTTTGTGCCATCGACGCCGCCAAGCGCGCCGGTGCGGTGGTACGCGATCTCTACGAACGATCGGCCGCATTGTCCTATGTCAAGCACGATGGCTCACCGGTCACCGACGCCGATCTTGCCGCCGATCGCATCATTCGCGAGGCGCTGCGCTCTTCATACCCGGACGACGTGCTCCTCACCGAAGAAGGGGCGGATGATCCAGCGCGGCTCGATGTGGCGCGTTGTTGGCTGGTCGACCCGATCGACGGCACCAAACAATTCGTCAATCGCACGGGCGAGTTCGACGTACTCATCGCACTGATCGTCGCCGGCCGCCCAGTTGTCGGCGTCTCCTTGCAACCGACCACCGGGCTCCTCTTGTCGGCAGTCGAGGGCGGCGGCGCCTCTATCGAACGCGACGGCGCGAGCCAACCGCTGCGCCTGCTGCCGGCCGCCTCGCCGCCACGCCTTGTCACGTCGCTCTGGCTCGGCGCTCCAGCATCGATGCCGATCTTGTCGCGCGTCGCCGAACGTCTCGGCGCCAAGCCGCCGGATATTTCGGAGCTCGGCATCTACACCCGGACCTTCGTCCCACCGGGCAACCGATACGACGCCTTGATCGGTTTCGGCGTGACGGGAACCGAATCGATGGGCTGGGAGTGGGACGTCGCCGTCACCGATCTCGTGCTTCACGAAGCGGGTGGCCGCGTGACCGACCTGTCTGGCCAGTTGTTGCGTTACAACAAACCGTCACCGAGGAATACCAGCGGGCTCGTCGCGGCGGTCGATCCCGGCACCCATGAACGCGTTGTGGCGGCCATCGAGCCCGAGCTTTGGCGACGCGCATGACCGCTTCATCGAGACCGGGTCTGGTTACCAGATTCGAGAATGCGCTTCGCCAGATCGACGACTGGATCGGTCCAGAAGGCGTCGACGGCGCCGCCGCGGCCGTCTGGCGCCGCGGCGAGCTCGCCGCCGAATGGTATGCCGGCGAGGGCCAACCCGGCCTTCCCGTCGACGAGTCGACCTTGTTTGCGCTGGCGTCGGTTACGAAACCCGTGGTCGCCGCCGTGGTTCTTTGCCTGGTTGACGACGGACAACTCGGATTAGACGATCCGCTCGGCCCTTACGTGCCTGCATTCCTGGACGCGACCGATACGGACGGCGACGGACATTTCCGTTCGGCAGTCACGATCCGCCAACTGTTGTGCCACACCTCCGGTCTCCCTGAGGACCTCACGCCTAAGCAGATCCGCATGTCCAAGAAACCGACGCTGGACGACCTGATCGACGCGATGGGCCGCTTGCCGCTCCTCAATGCGCCGGGCACGGAACTACGCTATTCAAACGCGGGGTACGGCATGCTCGCTCGTTTGGTGCGGAGCGTCGCTGGTCGCGATGTGTGGGACCTGGCCTGGGATCGCATCTTCGAACCGACAAATCTCATCAATCTGGTCGCCCGACCCGGACCGGCGCTCGACGGCCGCATCGCGCGGGTGGCCGATACGGCGCGCCCTGGCACCGACACGGAGGCGTACAACAGCGCCTATTGGCGCAACCTCGGCCTACCGTGGGGAGGTCTTTTCGGCTCCGCCCGCGACGTGGCCCGATTCGCCGGATCATTCCTGCCCAACGGACCGCGCTTCTTGTCCGAGACCAGCATGCGCGCGATGACGTTGGACCAGGCGCGCGGTGTCCCGGGCGGCGTCGGCAGTCTGAAGTTGCGCTGGCCACGCGCCTATTGGGGACTCGGCTGGGAGGTCAAGGGGACGAAAATCCGTCATTGGACCGGTGACTTGACGTCACCGCGCACCTTCTGCCATTTCGGCGCGGCCGGCACGCTGGTCTGGGCGGACCCGGAACGCGACCTTGCGCTCGCCGTCTTTGGCAACCGCACCACCTATCACCACTGGCCATTCGTGCCAGCCCGCTGGGCCCAACTGAGTAACGCGGTCGTCGCCGCGGCCGACTGAATTAGCCTCACGGCTTTGATACGATACGCCCCGCGATCGTCGCGCGTCGATCGCCTGGGGAGGAGTGAGCATGCGGGGCTCGTTGCGTCCGGCGTACCGTCCAGCGCCGCGGTTCTTCGCGACCATGGTCGCGGCCTTGCTTGCGCTTGCTACCTTTGTGCTCCTGCCCGCCTCTTCGCTGGCTGCCGAGTTTCGCTCCGGCAACGCCCCGTCGGTGTCGAGCAACGAGACGATCGACGACGACCTCTTCATCTTCGGCGCCGAGGTCGATGTCCGCGGCAACGTGGCCGGCGACGTCGTCGCAACCGCCGCCGACTTCAGCCTCACGGGAGAGATCGAAGGCAGCCTGAGTCTGGCGACGGGAACCGCGACCATCGGGGGCAGCGTCGGCCGATCGGTTCGCATCGCGGGGGGCGAAGTCACCGTCACCGGGGAGATCGGCGGCGATGTCGTCCTGCTCGGCGGCGAGCTGACGATCGAATCGGGCGCTTCGGTCGCGGGCGACGTGGTCGTCACCGGCGGCGACACCACCATCCTGGGACCGGTCCGGGGCGAGGTTCGCGGCAGCGCCGGCGAACTCAGGATCAACGCGGAGATTAGCGACGACGTCCGCGTCACCGCGGAACAGGTCCGCCTCCAATCGCGGGCGCGTATTGGCGGCGACCTCGACTACCGCAGCCGCAATGATGCGATCATCGACGAACGCGCCGACGTTGCCGGTGAGATCGAGCGCCGAGAACCCAGTTTGTTGCCCTGGGATAACGCCAATATCTGGGTGCTCAGCGCCGTCTTTCGCCTCCTCTGTGCCCTGATCGCGGGCGCGGTAATCGTCATGGTGATGCCGCGCTCTGCCGCCGCCGTCGCCGACGCGCTACGCGCCACTCCGCTACGGACGGTCGTACTCGGCGCCATCCTGGTGGTCTTTTCCCCGGTGGCGCTGGTCCTGGTGATGATTACGTTCATCGGCCTGCCAATCGCCTTGATCGGGGTTGCCTTCTATCTCTCCGCGCTGTACCTCAGCCAGGTCTTCGTCGGGCTCGCCATGGGGCGCATCGTGCTGCCGCGCTCGTGGGGGGATCACGGCCGGGGATATAACCTGCTCGCCATGACCATCGGCGTCATCGCCTTAGGGGGCTTACGTCTCATCCCGGTGCCCTACCTGGGCTGGGTCATCGGCGCTGTGACCGCGATCCTCGGCCTCGGCGCGCTCGTCCTCGGCCTCTCCCGGCGCGGACGGCCGACGCTGGCTTAGGCCGGCTCGCCTGTCTCTTCGAGCGCACGCGGGCCGAAGCTTCGTGGCAGCAGTTCGCTCAACGGCACAATCTCCGGTTCGTCATCACCGTCAAGCACGACGAGCAATTGCCCGGTGCGGGGCTGAAACTCGTTCAGCACTTGCCTGCAACCGCCGCATGGCGTGACCGACGCCAGCTTTGGCGCGGTGACGGCTATTGCCACAAAGTCCCGATGACCCGCCGCCACGGCGTTGCCGACCGCCACCCGCTCGGCACAGACGGTCAGCGGGTAACTCGCGTTCTCGACGTTGCACCCGCCAATCACCGACCCGTCGCGCGTCAGAATCGCGGCGCCCACCGGAAACCCCGAATATGGTACATAGGCGCGCGTCGCGGCCTCTCGTGCGACAGCCAGGAGCCGCTCCGCATCCTCGCGCCCAAACGCTCGCTCTGCCATGATGCCCCCTGTACGGCGCGGATATCCTTTGCTCGGTGATCGTATCAGGTCCATCGTCATTGACGCGCAAACCGCGTACCCAACAGGAGCTAGGAACGACCGTGGACACCGGCCCTGACACCCAGTTGCCGCGTATCGCGGCGTTTCTCGCCCAGGCGCTCGATCTCGAAGACGATCCAAACACGCTGGCCACCGAACTCCGCGCCTTGAAACGCGACGCCAACGCCGGCATCTGGACCATCGAGCTCGACTCATCCGTCGGTCCGGCGGCCTTTCTCGTGTACCACTACCAACTCAGCATCAACGCGGAAGATGGCCGGTCTGGACAGGAATTGTTCGACGCCGACCTGGCAATACTTGAACAAACCAGCGAACGCGGCACGCCAGGTCCTCGCATCCTCGCGCACGCGCTTGCCGACGACGAGGCCTATATCCTCGCCACGACCCCCGCCACCTATCGCGCCCTCTCGGGCGAAGCGTCCGCCTCGGACGACCTGGACTCGGTCGATACCCTTCCGCCGTCGTCCAACCCCGATCACGTTCGACGCGAGGCCGCATCCGAGCTCCTTACGCTCTTGCAATCAGCGAACGATCAGGCGCGCCTATGGCTTTCCGCGATTGCCGCCCACGGCGCGAATCGGGCGGACGAGCCGGACGAGGAGATCGCCATCGAGTTCAACGACGAGGAAGCCGCGCTCGCCCTCTTTCTCCTCGACGACCGCGGCATGCCGCACGTGTTGCGCACACTCAATCTCCTGATCGAGAGCGCGCACCGGCACGCATCCATCGCGGCGCGTCAGAACCCGCCGGAGAGATCCAGGGACGAGCGCAGCAACCTCACTTAGTGCGCTGGATCGTACGTTCGATCAGGAATTGATGGGCGGAACTTGGCGTTGCGCAAACCACGCGGTTGCAGCTGAACCGCTGAACCTCATCTCCAGGGTCTGACAGTGGATCAGGCGCGGCACGGCCGCACAGTCGAGCGTTGATGCCGCCAAGCCTTTGTGCGACATTGATCGGCTCTACTTGGCCGGAGCATGGGAGTATGGGCCGATGAGCTGGGACGAGGCGTTCGCGAACCACTACGAGGAATGGTCGGCTCACATGACGGCCGACATCGCCTTCTACGTCGAACTCGCACGCCAGGCGGACGGACCGCTGGTCGAGCTGGCGATCGGGAACGGGCGGGTGGCGATCCCGGTCGCGCGGGCGACCGGCCAGCGCGTTATCGGCATCGACTCTTCGCCGGCGATGCTCGCGCAAGCCCGTGCCCGTGCGGCCGAGGCGGGCGTGGAGCTCGACCTGCGTGAGTGCGACATGGGCGACTTCACCCTCGACGAGCCGGCGGCGCTGATCTACTGCCCGTTCCGCGCGCTCCTGCACCTACCCACCTGGGCCGACCGCCGCCGCACCTTCGAGCGCGTCGCCGCTTCGCTCCGGCGGGAAGGGCAGTTCGCCTGGAACGCCTTTGCCTTCGACCACCGGATCGCCGCACGCCTCGACGGCGAGCACCAGGAGGAGCCTACACCCCACACGATCAGGTACTCAGTGGGCGACAACCGGATCGACATTATCCGCGACGACGGCGCGACGAGCTCCCTCTGGTGGGCAACGAAGAACGAGTGGCTCGGGCTCCTCGACATCGCCGGTCTTGAGCTGGAGGCGCTCTACGCCGGCTTCGCCCGCGAGCCGTTCGCCGACGACAGCCGGGAATACGTCTTCGTCGCCCGCCGTCGGCTCTTGGCTGAGGCATAGGGCTACTGGCTCATGACCTGGTGGACCAGGCGGCCGAAGGGAGCGGTGCCGGTCTTGTCCTCGCGGCGGCCGACGACCTTGGCTCGGTGAACGTCCAGGGTCTGCTGACGTCCTCGGACAGCCACCGCCAGATCGTGGCCCCCGAGATCTCAGCCACGATGCCGCGCTGGACGACCTCGGCTTAGCCAGTCGAACGCTCTACAGAGTCTCGGGCTGGAGTTGCAGATAGCGGCCTTGCCACGCCGCCGCCTGCTCGCGCGGCACCCGGATGAATGACGCCGTGGCCGTTGCCAATACCAGACCATCCGCATCCCGCCGGAGTTCGGACACGACGTCCAACCCCCTCCCGCGGTCGGCCTCGATCCAGCCAACAGCACGAGTTGGCACGCCCACCTCTACCGGCTTGCGAAAAGCGACGGAGATTCTCGCGGTCACGGCCCAGATCGCCTCGGCATAGAGCGCCCACGCCATCACCTCATCCAGCACGGTTGAGATGATGCCGCCGTGGACGATGCCAGTGTAGCCCTCGTGCCGCTGATCCGGGGTGAACGGTGCCCATACTCCGCGCTCGTCGCGAAAGAACTGAAGGCGGAGGCCGTGCGGGTTGAGGCGACCACAGCCGAAGCAGTGATGATCGTCCCGCCCCACTATCGGCAGCGCATCAGTCCCATTAACGGTCACTCGGCAATGTCCCAAGTCGACGTCCGGCGTTAGCTCCTGTCGGTTCTAGTCGCCGCGGACGCCGCAACACGTAACCCACACCACGAACCGTTTGCAGCAACCGCGGTTCGCCATCTTGTTCCAATGCTTGGCGCAAGGTCCCGATCGTCACCGCAATCACATTCGATTCCCCGAAGAAGTCCGCGCCCCAGACTCGGTCTCGAATCTGTTCACGGTGTAGCACCTGATGTGGGTGCCGCAGAAAGAACGTTAGCAGGTCGAACTCGCGGGCGGTCAGGTCGATGATCCGTTCGCCGCGGCGCGTCATCCGGCTGCCGAGATCGACCGATAGATCGTCGAAGGACAAAATCTGAGCGGACGGACTCTCCGTCAACCCCGCGCCCGCGCGGCGGAGCAAAGCCCGAACTCGGGCCAGAAACTCATCGATCGAGAACGGCTTGACAAGATAGTCGTCGGCGCCCGCATCGAGCCCGCTGATGCGGTCCGCAACGGTGCCGCGCGCGGTCAACATCAAAATCAGCGTGGGGTGACGCCCGTCCGCGCGATCCGCCGCCCGGATCCGGCGACAGATCTCTATGCCGTCGACTCCCGGCAGCATGAGATCAAGGATGACGAGTTCCGGCGGGTTGTCGCGAAAGGCGGCTAGCGCCGCGTGGCCGTCCGAGGCGATCTCCGCGTCGATTCCAGCCAGCAAGAGACCCCGCTGCACAAGCTTCGCGATATTCGGCGTGTCCTCGACGACAAGCGCCCGCGGACGCCGATCGAGCTCCGTGTCCCTTGAACCCGGCTGGCCCATCGTCGAGACCCCCAAGCACATGACCGCGTGTGGGCTATCATACCCCGAAGTCGGACCAATACTGTGCCGATCGGTTCGACGACATTCATCTTCAGCCGACCCAAACGATTCGGTCAACCAATGAGCGTGCCTCAAAGCAACTCGCGAGCGAGCAACCAGCACGTCACGACCGTCCTGGCCGCCAATGCCGACGATGCTGTTCCATTCGCCTCGTCTGATGAGTTGATTGCCGCGATTTTGCCAATTGCGGCGACAGAAACCGGCGCCAGTAGCGCCTATTTTGCGCGACCGGCACCCGAATCGGAATGGCTGGTCGAAGTAGCGTACGACGCACGAACCGGCGTCACTTTCGCGCCAAACGGCGCCGTTATCTTGGCAGAGCATGCTGCTCCCGTCGGCGCGAGCATCGCGATCGCGCTGACTGATGCGAACGGCGCGCGCCGGGCGGTCGTCGGCGTTGCTGATCCGTCCGATGGCGCGTTTCCACCGCACGCCACCAAAGCGCTTTCGCGCGTGGCGCGCATTCTGAACTCCATGCTCGACTTGCAAGATCAGGCTACCACCTTACAGGAGAGCGACGAACGTCACCGCACGATCGTCGATGCCACGGCCGAAGGGCTCATCTTGCGGCTCGCGGATGGTCGCATCGGCGCCGTCAACCGCAGCGCCGAGGAGTTGCTCGGCGTTCCAGCGGACCAGCTCGTCGGAGAGGTTTCGCTCCCGATTCGCCATGTCGTCGTGGACGACGACGGGAACGAATTGGAGGATGCGACGCCACCAGGTTTACTCACGTTGCGCACCGGCAAACCGCAATCAAATGTTCTCATCAGTCTCGATCGTCCTGACGGCACGTCGATCTGGGTCTCGACGAACGCTCGCCCCCTCATCGAACCTGGCGCAACGACTCCACATGCGGTCGTTGTCTCCTTCGTCGACGTTACAGAACGGTTGCGCGCGGAGTCCGAATCGCGCGAGCGCCAGATTCGGCTAATGATCCTGAACAGCATCGCCACCGCGATCTCGGCCGGCATGTCGGTGGATCAGATTATTGACCACGCCGTGCGGCAACTCGCCGAGCATTTTCCGCATTACCGCGTCATCTATGGTCCGATCGACAGCCACCGGCAGCTGAACGTGATTCGATCATTCCAGCCGCCGGGGATGCGATCGCTCGTGGGTCACCAGCGCGACTTGGCGGCCGTTCCTGAATTTGTTCAGGCGTTGCGGTCTGGCTATGTCGCCGTCGACGACGTGCAACGCGACGAAAGGGTAGCGCCGGCGGCCGATCGCATCATCGCTGGCGGCGCGCGGGCATTTCTCGACGTGATGCTGCGCATTGGCGACGAAGACGTGGCGATGTTGGGACTCGACGCCGGGGAACCCCACCATTGGACCGCACACGAGATCTCGACGCTCTCCGATGTCGGCGGCTACCTCGCGGTTGCCATCAGTCACGCTCGCCACGAAGACGAGCGCCATCGCGCATCGCTCGAGATGCGCCGCACGGGGGAACGCTTTCAGTCGCTGGTCCAGCAGTCGTCGGATATCATTTCGATCTTCGACCACCACACCAATCGCACCTACATCAGCCCTTCAGTTGAGCGCATCCTTGGATACACCGCGCGGGAAATGCTGCCGAAGTCGCAGGCGGCGATCACGCATCCGGACGATCTTCCTGCCATCGAGCAAGCATTCGCAAAGATGCGTGCCAATCCGGGCAAGCCGATCATGACCCAATTTCGCCTCCGCCATAGGGACGGATCGTGGCGGTGGATGGAATCGGTTGCCACCAATCTGATCGACGACCCTTCGGTTCGCGGCTTCGTCTCGAACACGCGGGACATCACCGAGCGACGGCGCGCCGAGGCCGCCCTCCGAGAGAGCGAACAACGGTTTCGCAATGCGTTCGAACACGCGCTGGCGGGCATGGCCTTGACCGACCGCGATGGTCACTTCTCCTGGGTTAACGCGTCGCTCTGTCGCCTGCTGGGATATACCAAAGACGAGCTCCTCGCCAGCTCATTTCATGCCATCCTCCACCCCGACGACCTCGACGAAGCGCGGCGCGAGTCGAATCAGCTCTTTTCCGGCGAGCAGCACTCCTACCAGCGGGAACGCCGATTCCGACACCAGGATGGGCATGTCGTGTGGGGCTTACTGAGTGTCTCCGTGCTGCATGACGCGGAGGGTCGCCCGGCTCAGGTCATCGGACAAGTGCAGGACGTCACCGCGCGCCGCCATGCCGCCGCCGCGCTCCAGGAAGCGAACGAACAACTCGAACAGCTCAATCAGGCAAAGAGCGACTTCGTCTCCCTCGTGAGTCACGAGTTCCGGACGCCGTTGACCGGCATCCTTGGCTTCAGCGAGTTGATCCGCGACGAGGAGCTCTCGGTCGCCGATGTGAAGGAATTCGCGAACGACATCAATGCCGACGCCCAACGGCTTGGGCGGCTCATCGACCAACTGCTCGACCTCGACCGCATGCAGTCAGGCCGGATCCAACTCCTGCACTCGAACGTGGACATCAACGCGGTCATCCGCCAGGTCGCGCAGCAGTTCCGCGCCGTGTCGGGTCGCCACGAGATACGGCTCGAACTCGCGGATTCAGTCCCGACGCTGTCGGGCGATCGCGACAAGCTGGTTCAGGTCGTCACGAACCTCATCGCCAACGCGATCAAGTACTCTCCCCACGGCGGAGTCGTCACCGTCGCCTCGCGGGCCGATCGACACTCGATCCATCTCACCATCATGGATCAAGGCGTAGGGATACCGACGGGCGACCTCGAACGGATCTTCGACCGTTATGCTCGCGTCGAAGCGGGGGCGAGCCGATTCATCAAGGGCATCGGCCTCGGCTTGCCGATCGCTCGCCAAATCGTGGAGCTGCACGACGGCCGAGTTTGGGCCGACAGTACGCTCGGCCAAGGCTCCACTTTTCACGTTGTGTTGCCCGTCGCGAAATCGTTGGAGGATTGACCATCCGGCATGGCGAGACTCGTCTTTTGTGAAGACAACCCGCTCATCCAGAAACTGATTGCCGCGACCCTGCGCTCATCCGGTCACGACGTGAGCATCGTGGCCGACGGCCTCGATGCGCTCAAGCTGGTCGAGCACGATCCGCCGGACGCCATCTTCACCGACCTGGCGATGCCGGGCATGGACGGGTACACCCTCTGCGCCGAAATCAAAGCACGCCCGCACCTGCAGAACGTGCTGATCGTCATCATCTCCGCCTCGGCCCAACGTCATCAGATCGACGACGCATTGGCTCGTGGCGCCATCGACTATCTCCCGAAGCCGTTTAGCACCGCGGACTTGCGCGCCAAAGTCGAAGAGACGCTCGCGCGCCACAGCCAACCGCTCGGCGCCATCCGGAATCCAACGACCGAGGCGCCCTCGTCCTGATTGCCGTTGCTTGCCGTGGCCCGCTCATTGTTCTAATCTTCACCACCAACTCAACTGTCAGCAGCGTGATCGCTGCGACGCACGGGAGCATCCAACATGTCAGCCATCTACCGCGACCTCTTCGAGCGCACCAGGAGCGCCATACGCGAAGTCGACACCTTCCAAGCTCGCAATTTGATCAACCGAGAGCAGGCCGCGGTCCTCGACGTGCGCGAACAGGACGAGGTCGACCAGGGTGTCATCCCTGGCGCCGTCCACATTCCCCGCGGCTTCCTCGAAATGCGGGTCGAAGAGGCGTTTCGCGACAAGAGCCAGCCGGTCGTCGTCTACTGCGCCGGTGGCGTTCGCTCCGCGTTCGCGGCGAAAGCGATGCAAGAACTCGGCTACCGCGATGTCGTCTCCCTCGCCGGCGGGTTTGGGGCCTGGAAAGGGTCCGGTCTCCCATGGGAGATGCCGCGGGCCTTCACACCTGAGCAGCGCCGCCGCTATAGCCGGCACCTGCTGATTCCCGAAGTTGGCGAAGCTGGGCAGCAGAAACTGCTCGACGCCAAGGTGCTGCTCGTTGGCGCCGGGGGCCTCGGCGCGCCGGCCGCGCTCTACCTGGCGGCGGCCGGCGTCGGCACGATTGGCATCGTCGACGACGACACCGTCGACGATAGCAATCTCCAACGCCAGGTCATCCACACGACCGATCGCGTCGGTGAATCGAAGGTCGAGTCGGCACGGCAGACGATCACCGCCCTCAACCCCGACGTGCAAGTCATCGGACACGAGACCCGGTTGAACAAGGGTAACGTGCTCGACATTTTCAGCCAGTACGACGTCATCCTTGATGGTACGGACAACTTCGCCAGCCGCTACCTGATCAATGACGCCACGGTGCTCCTCGGCAAGCCCAATATTCACGGCAGCATCTTCCGCTTCGAAGGTCAGGCCACAACTTTTCTGCCCGGCGTCGGTCCGTGCTACCGCTGCCTCTTTCCCGACCCTCCCCCGCCGGAACTCGCCCCCAACTGCGCGGAGGCCGGCGTCTTGGGCGTCCTGCCGGGGACAATCGGCTTGATCCAGGCGACGGAAGTGATCAAGCTCATTCTGGGCATCGGCGAGCCGCTCGTCGGTCGTCTGCTGACCTACGACGCCCTGACGACGACCTATCGCGAACTCAAGCTGCGACGCGACCCCGAGTGCCCGATGTGCGGACCCGACGCGCCCAATTCCCTTGAGGATATCGAGTACACCGACCTCGGCTGCGCTATCCCGGCTGCTGCTTTCGCTTAGTCGCTTTATTCTCGCCAGCAATCAGCAACCTCACGAGGCCGCCTGTCCGGCGGCCCCGTCACAATGTGGAATTGACAGCACAGACCTTCACCGCTAGAGTAAGTCGCAATTCGCAGAGGTCTGACCAATACACCACTGGAGCTCCCTGTGGACGCGGCCACCCTCGTCGAACCGGTTCGCCGCTCGCGGCTTTCGCAACAGATCGTCGCCCAAGTCTGCCAGCTCATCCGCGATCAGCGGGTGCAGCCGGGCGACCGTCTGCCGCCCGAACGCGAGCTGGCCGAACAGCTCGAAGTCAGCCGTTCGTCTCTGCGCGAAGCCCTGCGCACCCTCGAAGTCGCCGGCCTCATTGAATCCAGGCACGGTGGCGGCACCTACGTCCGCGACGTTGTGGACCAGGGGTTCTCGCTCCTTGCCCTCGTCTTCCACGCCACCGGCGACAGCCTGGGCGATCTCTGGGAAGTCCGCCTCATTTTCGAACCGGAGATCGCCGCACGCGCCGCCCTTCGGTCCACACCGGAGGACTTGGCCGCGCTCAATGCCATTCTGACCCGACAGGCAGAGCAAGTCGCGAGCGAAGAGAGGACACTGCAAATCGATCGCGAGTTTCATCGCGCGCTCGCGCGGGCCTCCCGCAACGCGGTCGCCTCGCGTGTGATCGACCTCATCAGCGCGCTCTTACGCGACGAACGCGGCCACTTCGTCACGTCGATCGAGCGCCGGCAACGGGTCCTGGTGGCTCACCGGCGCATCGTCGACGAGGTGCAATTGGGCCGACCGCACGAAGCGCGAGCGGCGATGTTCGACCACTTGCAGGAGGTCGAACAGAACATTCTCGGTACCATCGTCGACGAGGTCGACGCCTCCCGCCAAACCGGCGCCGATCGACCCGATTGAGTTCCACACATCGGGCGGCCCCGGCCGCACTAGCGAAAGGAGACGAATTCCTCATCCGATAGTCGATCGCTGCTGAATCAAGCTCGTCCGTCCTAGGCGCCAGACTCGATCGATCGTTTGCCGACGCGCCGCGCGGAAACCGCGCGACGAGCGAAGGAGCGCCCAATGACTAACGTTGACTGGAGTATTCTCAGCGGACCCTACGTCTCGCGACGGACGCTGATGCGGCTTGCCGGCGCGACCGGCGCCACGGCGTTTGCCCATCGGCTGGCCGCGGCAGATGCGCTTGCCGCTCCGGCATCCCGCTCTCAACATGCCCGATCAGCGCGTCAGGAGGCGAAGCAGGGCGGAACGCTCCGCCTCGGCTTCGGCATCAGCCAGGTGCTGACCCTCGACCCGGCCCAAGTCAACCTTGGCATCGTCGCGGGCGAACTTGTCGCCAATCTCTTCTCAAGCCTCGTCCAGTTCGACGAGCAACTCGGGCTGAAGGCTGACCTCGCGGAAAACTGGACAGTCTCGGAAGACGGCCTCAGTTACACCTTTACCCTGCGCGACGGCCTGACGTTCCACAACGGCGACATGTTGACCGCGGACGATCTGCTCTATACTTACGAGCGGACGACCAACCCCGACTTCGCCTCGCCGCATGCGAACAAGCTCGCCCTCATCACCGAGGCGACTACCCCCGATCCGTTGACCTTCTCCCTCACACTGAGCGCGCCCTATGCGCCCTTCCTGGCCACCGCGTGTAGCCGGGGACCAGGTCGCGCCCTTACTCCGGTTTCCCGGCGCGCCCTGGAGGAAATGGGCGACGAGCAATACGGTCTGACGCCGATCGGCAGCGGACCGTTCATGATGGACCCCGATGGAGTCGATCTCAGCAGTGGCTTCACGATGACCGCATTCGAGGACTGGTACGGCGGTCGTCCTTTCGTCGATGCGATCGAGGTCAGCGTCATCCCGGAGCAGTCGAGCATGATCAGCGCCATTGAAGCCGGCGACGTCGACATGCTCGACATCGTCCCGGCGATCGGCGTCGAACAGCTCCGCGGCAACAGCGACATCACGTTGGTTGAGACGGCGGGCACCAACTGGATCGGCCTGGCAATGAACAAGGCCCGGCCGCCCTGGGACAACGTCGACGCCCGCATGGCCGTCGCCAAGGCGATCGATCGAGACGCCCTGATCGAGACCGCCTTTTTCGGGCTGGGAACGCCAGGCATCGGCGCGATCGCGCCCGCCTTCGGCTGGGCCTACCTGCCACCCGATCAGGCCCAGAATCCGCAAGCGTTCAACCTGGATGAGGCCAAGGCGCTGGCTCAGTCTGCCGGCATCGAAGGCGCGCAGCCGACGTTCATGATCACCGTCGTCAATCCGCGTCCAGCTGAAGTCCTGCGCAACCAACTCAGTGAAATCGGTCTCGACGTGCAAATCGAGCAACTCCAGCAAGCCGCCTGGGACGAGCGTTGGCGCGCGAGCGACTACGACTGGATCATCAACGGCAGCGTCGTCGACGCCGACCCCGATGACGGGCACTGGAATTTCTTCTACTCGGAAGGTCCGTGGAATACCCACGGCTACAACAGCCCGACTGCCGACGAACTGCTCGAGGGCACTCGCACGACGGCCAATCAGGACGAGCGCGCCGAGCTCTACCAAGAGCTACAATCGGTGCTCGAACACGATGTCGCCTACGCCTTTCTGTACCACACCCCCGACATCACTGGTTTCGCGAACTACGTCCAGGGTTACGTCGCGATCCCGGAGATGCGCTACCTCGAAACCGTCTGGCTCGACCAGTAATCAGGCGATAGGCGTTAGAGGTTAGGGACGACGACGAAGTCCCTAACGCCTAACGCCTATCGCCTATCGCCTATCGCCTATGACTCAATACATCATCCGCCGCTTGATCCACTCGATTTTCATTGTCTGGGGATGCGCCACCCTGGTCTTTTTCATGCTGCGACTCATCCCTGGCGATCCGGTGACGCTGATGCTGGGGCAGGAGTACACACCAGAGGCGGCGGAGGCGCTCCGGCGGAAGCTTGGTCTCGACGAGCCGGTCTACGTCCAATACGTCAAGTGGTTCGGCAACATCCTTCGCGGTGACCTTGGCGACTCGATCGCCGGCAGCGAGTCGGTCATGGGCGCGATCAAGATCGGGCTGCCGAAGACGTTAAGCCTCGCCGCCCTCTCGTTCCTGATCGCGGTCCTCATCGCCGTGCCCGCTGGCGTCGCGGCGGCCGTCAAACGCAACTCGTTCGTCGATTACGTCGCCAGCATCATTGCCTTCGCCGGCGTCAGCATGCCCGCCTTTTGGTTCGGGATCATGCTCATCCTCATCTTCGCCGTGCGCTTGCAATGGCTGCCGGCCATCGGCTATGCCCCAATCGGCGAGGACGGCGTCGTCGAATGGTTCAAGCACCTGATCTTGCCGAGCGTCGCCATCGGTATGGGGTTCGCGGCGATCCTGATGCGGTTCGTCCGCTCGGGACTCTTGGAGGTACTTGCCAGCGACTATGTGCGGACCGCCCGCGCCAAGGGCGTCAGCGAGCGCGGTGTCATCATCCGCCACGCCTTGCGGAACGCCCTAATTCCCGTCGTCACCATTGCCGGCATCCAGCTCGCGCTCCTCTTGAGCGGCGCCGTCGTCATCGAAACGGTCTTTTCGATCCGGGGCCTCGGTCGCATCCTCGTTGGCGCGATCTTCGACAAGGACTATCCCATTGTCCAGGGCGTCATTTTGCTCGTCGCGGTCATCTTTGTGTCCGCGAACCTCCTGGTCGACATTCTGTACACCTATCTCGACCCCAGGATTCACTATGGCTAGGGAGTTCGCGATCCCGCCTCAATCGACCTCCGCGGACCACATCGGCTCCTTGACCGAGCCAAGGCGCGCGGCCAGTCATCGCTTCTGGCGGCGGTTGCGACGCGAGCGCAAGGCGCTGATCGGTCTCGTCTTCGTTGCCTTCCTAGCCGTCATCGCGATCGCCGGACCGATCGTTGCGCCCTATGATCCCGACGCCGACGACTTCGGCCTCTTCGTCGGACCAAGCCTCGACCATCCCTTCGGGACCGACTCGTACGGTCGCGATCTCTTCAGCCGCATGATCGTTGGCACGCACGTTTCCTTTTCGGTCGGCCTCCTGGCCGCCCTTAGCTCCCTCGTCGTCGGGGTCGTGCTCGGTTTGCTCGCTGGCTACTACGGTGGCTGGGTCGATAGCGTTATCTCCCGCTTCATCGACCTGCTTTGGGCCTTCCCCGTGATCATTCTGGCGGTCGGCATGGTCGCCGTCTTCGGCGCCGGCTTTCGCAACGTCGTCCTCGCCATCGCTATCGCCTACCTTGACGACTTCGCCCGGATCGTACGCGCGGAGGTCCTGAGCCTACGCGAAGAGGACTACACCCTCGCCGCCCGCGCCATCGGATCGCCCGACCGCCGCATCATGTTGCGCCACATCCTGCCCAATACCGCCGCGCCCATCATCGTCCAAGCAACCTTTGCCGTCGGCCTTGGTATCCTGGCGGAAGCGACCTTGACCTTCCTCGGGCTTGGTGTCAATCCGACGACGCCGACCTGGGGCCTGGCCCTCAATGAAGGGCGAGACTTCATCCGCCAGGCTTGGTGGATCAGCGTCTTCCCCGGTCTCGCCATCGTCTTTACCGTGCTCAGCCTCAACCTCTTCGGCGACGGGTTGCGCGATGCGCTGGATGTCAAGAGCGTCGGCGACGCATGACGATCACTTTTCGCGAAACGCTTGCTCGTGATACTGGTTGCTCGGATCCCAGATCATCCAGCCCTCGACGTTCGTCTCGTGGGCGGCGTCGATCTGGGCACGCACCTCGGCCGCTCCGTACGCGCGCATGCCGGGCAGCGAGAAGTGCTGCAACCAGGGGCGCACCTTGTGCGCGTGCCGTCCTAGCTTTTCTTGTGCGCGCGCCATCGTAATCGCGATCGTCTCGTATGGATAGTTGTTCGGGTGCCCGTTGACCGGCAGGCTGCCGGTCGGCCAGTGCGACGGGTAGACCATCGGGCAGACGACGTCGACGGTCCGGGCGATGCGCTCGACGTTTTGGCCGATGCCGAGGTCGTTGTCGACCATCAACGTGTATCCGAAAACATCGGCCGCCAGCTTGCCGCCCGCGTCTAAGATGCGGCGACGACTCAGCTTGAGAAACTCGACGATCGCGTCCGCCCGCGATTGCTCCGTATACGGTCGCCCGAAATCCATCGTGCTCAAATCGCCATCGGACGGAAATCGTATGTAGTCGTATTGAATCTCGTCAAAGCCCAGCCGAACAGCGTCGACCGCCAGCGCCGCGTTCGCCTCCCACAGTTCCGGCTCGAATGCGTTGACCCACGCCACGCCGCCGTAGTCCCGCCAGGGACCGCCGGTCCGTTTGTGCTTAACCGCCAGGTCGGGCCGTGCCTCCGCAACCCGTGAGTCCTTGAAAATCACCTGCCGCGCGATCGCGTAAATGCCGCGCTGTTTCAGCGCATCCAGCATTTCGGTCAGGTCGTACAACGGTGTCACGACATTCGCATCGCGAAAGAAATCGACCCGCGTCCTGAAATAGACCGCTTCTTCCTTGATGTCGATCACCAGCGCGTTGAGTTCCGTGCGCTCAATCAAGTTCACCAAGCGTATGAAGCCGTTCCAATCGTGCGTCGCGTAGGGGTTCATGTAGATCGCCTTGACCGCCGCCGGACGTCGATCGTCGGCTGATGCAATGCCCGCGGTTCGTCGCGTCGCGCCTATCGCGACACCCCCCAGCGCGGCCACTACAGCCCGCCTGGATGCTCGCTCCGCTGAGAACCGTTGCGCACCGGCGCGGCTGTCAATCATACGTGGCTCGTCTCCGTGCGACATCACCCGGCAAGCGTCCTTTCACGTACCACGTCGCGGGCGGTTCTTGCCCGCTTCAACGTGGCCCGCACCGTTGGACGCATGCTGATGTACGAGATCACGGCGTCGCAGCGATGATACTCGACTCTTGCGTCGATTGCGCCACCGACCTCGTTCAGTCGTCGTCCGCGCGTCACGCTGATACGTACGTGTAACAATGAGGTGCCATGCTTCGATGTGCCGCTGCTCGAACGAGAGGGGTATCCCCATCAGCAAGGCAGTACACTTGCGGTGAACGATAAGTCGCATCGAGTTGTAGCAACGGACGGGATCGGTGCGATGGTGCCTCGGACGCACGCGGGCGTGTTGCGTTGGCGACCCGGCAGGCTGATGGTCGGCCTCGTCGCTCTGACGTTGCTCACCATGCCGACCGACTATCGAGGCGGCGCTGACGTCTCGCACGCCCACGCCTTCTTTCAGTTTTGGACCGCGAGCGGTCTGTCTGCCCACGACCACCACAATCACGCGCATCATTTCGCGCCGTCTCGGGTCCGCGACCACGCCCTCGCGGGGGAACGCTGGCTCTTGGCGCCGGTCACGCCGCGGGTTGAATTCGACGGGCATTCGCGGGAGATTGATCCGCCGCCCGATGTTCCCATTCTTACGGAACTCTCGGTAAGCGCCGAGCACGGCGGACTCCTCTCGCTGGCACTTGCCATCACCGCCCTGATTGTCTTCGGCCGACCATCGCTCCATCCTTCGGCGGCGCACGCGTTGTCACCCGCGTTTGTTCGACCGTGGACCCCGCCACCAAAGTAGTTCACCGTTCAGACACGTTCTCCGAGCCGATTTGACGCCCGCCGGTAGGTCCGCACCGACCGCACCGGCCCTCTATTGCGCCAACGTGCTCTCTTTCGCGACGAGCAGTGCGAAGAGCAATTGTCAGGATCGACCATGCACACGCCAGAACTCATGCCCACACGCGGACGAATAGCTCTCGCGTTCCGCTGCCTGCTTGCGGCCATAGTGGTCGTGGTCATTGCGGCGGCGGTGCCCGCGAGCGCCAGTGCTCATGCCCAACTCGATACCAGCGATCCGAGCGCCAACGCGATTCTCCCCACCGCGCCCAGCCAGGTCGTCATGGGCTTCACCGAACGCCTGGAGCACACGAGGACCAACGCCCGACTCTTCGGTCAAGATGGCCAGGAGGTTGCGGGCGCCACCAGCCGTCCGGGTGAGGGTCCACGCGCACTCATCCTCGATCTTCCGCCCGGATTATCGAACGGCACCTATTCTGTCGTTTGGCAGACGCTCTCCATCGACGACGGCCATCCCGCGCAAGGCTATTTCGCGTTCACCGTCGGGACCGAAGCGGACGTGCAGGCCGTCGTTCCCCCGGCCACGACGTCGACCAGCGGAGCGCCGGAATGGCTGCGCACCGCCTCCCGCTGGGCGGCACTCATCGGTCTCGCGCTCGCCGCCGCGATCTGGCCGGTTTGGCTCCTGGTTCTGCGACCGGGCATCGCCTCGGCATGGCGGAGCGGACCGGAGTTGGTCCGCCGCGCCCGGGGTTACGCGGACGGCGTGATCGTCTTCGCCCTCCTGGGGAACCTCTTTGCGATGGGCGTCCAGGCAGCCGACCTGCCGTCCGACGGCTTCCTCGAAAACCTCCGCACGACGCTTCTCGACACCCGCTATGGCGAACTCTGGATTGCCCGCATCGCGTTGCTTTTCGTCTACGCCGCCGCGCTCGCCGCCGCGCCTTGGTGGCGACCACGCCAGCGCCCGTGGCGCACGCTGCTGACGCTTGGGCTGGCGCTAGCCCTCCCGTTGCCTTTCAGCCTGATTTCTCATGCTTCGGCGGAAACAACGGGGCGGACCGCGGCGATCGCCATCGACTATCTCCACCTCACCAGCGCCGCGATGTGGGTAGGCGGACTCTTCCTGCTCGTCGCCGTCTTGGCGCCGCTCATCTCGTCCTTACGGTCGGAAGAGCGACGGGCGGTGCTGGTCCGCGCGATTCCGCGCTTCTCAGCGGTGGCGCTCGTCGGCTGGGCGATCATGGGCGCAAGCGGTTCCTACGCCGCCTGGCTCCAGATCGGCAGTCTCGACGGCTTGACGGAAACCAGCTACGGCCGCTCGCTGATCGCCAAGCTCCTGATTCTTCTGCCGCTCCTCGGTTTTGGCGCCTTCAATCTCCTCGTCGTCACCCGGCGCATCAACGCCGCCTCGAACGAGGCAGCCACGCTCTGGGCCCGTCGCTTCCGTGTGGCGATCACCCTCGAAGCGGTCCTCATGGTTCTCCTCTTCGTCGCGGTCGGCCGCTTGACCAGTCTCCAACCCGCCCGCGCCACGCTGGCGGCTGAAGGCAACGCGATCCATCGCGATCTCGAAGCGAACGGGCAGGCCGGCACCCTCACCTTGACGCCCGGCGCGACCGGCCCCAACCACTACCGCCTCGAACTCTCGGGCGAGCCGCTCCCAGTCGACACCGAGGGGGTACTGCGCCTCACGCTCGATGGTCAAGACTTAGGCCAGCAAGAGCTCGCGCTCACCCGCGCCGCGGGCAACGCTTTCGAGGGGCACGGCAGCGAGCTCAGCATCGCCGGCGATTGGTCCATCGTCGCCATCGTCCGCAAGATCGGCGAGTTTCAATGGCAAGACACGACGGCGGTCGATATTGCCGCGACAGCGCCTCCCTCGCGGGCGCCTGGACCCGCTTGGCACTTCGACACGGGCGGCGTGGCCGGCATCGCCCTCATCGTAGCGTCCGTGATCGGCTTCGGCGTCGCTTGGTCCGCCGGGCGCAACCGGTTGCGTCGCGAAAGTGCCATCCTCTCGGGGGCCGCGCTTGCCTTGGGCGTCGTCTTGCTCCTTCAGTCCCGCGTCGATCCGGTGGAAGCGGAAGCGGGCGGCGTAGCCCTGGCCGCGGTTGACGAGGCAGCCATCGTGCGCGGAGAGGAGATTTATCTGGCGAACTGCGCCACATGTCACGGCGCTGCCGGCCAGGGGGATGGTCCCGCCGCCGCCGGCCTCAACCCGCCCCCCGCCGATCTGACCAGCCCACTCCATCGAGCCCATCGCCCCGAGGATTTGGCGCTGTGGGTGACCAATGGTCTCCCCGGCACCGCCATGCCCGGCTTTGGTGAAACGCTCTCCGAAAGCGAGATTAACGATGTCGTCGCCTATATCCAATCCCTTTCGCGCACGTCATCCGAAGCGGCGGCGGACGTGATCTCGCCCGACCCCAGCGAATGCCAAATCGATCCCGTCCATCCGCGAGACTTCTTTGAACTGGGCAGTCCGGCGGCAACCGACCCGGACTCCTCGGCTCCGGTCGGCTCGAACGCCTTTCCGTGGCCGCGGGGCGAGGATGCCAACGACGCGGCCGTCGATGGCGTCACCCGAACGGTCCGCGAGTTTGTCGCCTGCGCCAGCGCCGGCGACTACCCTCGCCGCCTCGCGCTGTACACGAACGACTACATCGCTCCCCAATTCGCCGGACTTGACGAAGCTGGTCGACATGCCGCGATTGACCTGGCAGACACGGCACCCGCGCCACTTCCGGCCGATCAGCGCGGCTGGATTCGCTCCATAAGCGAGGTGCGGGAACAGGCGGACGGCCGCGTCGCCGCCCACGTCGTCACCGAGGATCCGGTCAACCATCCCCACGTCATCCGCGTCGTCCTCGTCTTCGCCGAAGTCGGCGATCGCTGGCTGATCGATGAGATCCATCAGGACACGTCGTCAGGCACGCCGACATCCGCACCGTAATCGCGATCACCTCCCCCCATCATGCCTCAACAAGCTCGGCATGATACGGGAGGTGGCGTGTCACAAACAGAGAGGGCGCGGCTCAGGAGGACGGTCGTGAACAGACCGGTTTAGAGGGCCGTCGCGATCTCAATCAAAGCATGCTTCAACGCGAGGGTGTGCTCGGGCCGCGAGGCGCTTAGCCGCAGATAGCCGTCGAGTTCGGCCTGATCGGGCAAGCAGGAGTAAATGCTTCGATCGGCCAGCTCACGATGGAACCAACCGGCGTTGCCTCGCTCGACGCGGGCTAACAGAAAATTCGCCCAGGACGGCACCGGCCGCACCATGTTCAGCTTACGCAGCATACGGTAGAGGCGCGCTTTCTCTTCACGAACGCGCTGCACCGTTGCCCGCATGTAGGCGATATCGTCGAGCGTGGCTTCGGCGGCGATCAACGCCCCTGCCGGTATCGCCGATGTCTGTCCGCATTCAGCCAATTGCGCCGCGATCCGTGGTGGCGCAACGGCAAAGGCGAGCGGGAATCCCGCGAGCGCCGCCCACGTCTCCATCGACCTCGCCACGATCAGGTTGTCGAATTCCCTCGCCAGCGGCACAAGCGTGCGCGCCCCGTACTCGCCGTGCCGTTCGTCGATCACGACGAGGCGACAGATGCGGCTCAGGCGAACGGCATCCAGGCTCGATAGTTCCGTCCCGGTCGGCTCGTTGGGCGACATGACCACCGCAATCGACTGCTCCGGCACCAGGCCACCGCGCTCCGCCTCGAGATCGAGCGTGAAACGATGAGTGCGCCCGACGCGGCGCACGTCGAAATCGTGTTGACTCGCGATGCGATCCGCGGTCGCGTCGGTCGGGGGAAAGGTTACGACGGCCGATCGTTCGCGTTGCCAGATCAGCACCCTTCGATAGAGGTCGTCGATGCCGTTGGCCAGCACCAGCCAGGTCGGCGATAGGCCAACCATCGCCGCCAGCCGTTCCTGTACCCGCCGCTGGCGATCGTGCTGCGGCAGGTGTAGGTCGTCCGCGCTCGCCAACGCTTCTTGCACGCGAATCGACGGACCATACGGGTTCGCCAGTAGGTTGAGGCGAATCGGACCCTCCGCCGGCGGCGTCTGGCGCGCGATCTGAATCGGTCCGGGTCGCGGCCTCATACCGGCCCCTCGATGACTCGCGTCGCGAAAAGAGGCGGAGGTGACATCGCCGCTGACGACAATTGGTGAAGTACCGGCCCACCATTCACGTCGTACGCGACGTTGAGCACAAGCGTTCCGCCCGGCGTGCTGCCGCTCGGGCTGCCCAAATGTGCGTGACCGTGCAGCACAAGATCGACGTCGTACCGGTCGATCACCTTCGCCAACTCGCAGTTGCCGAGCAAGAAATACTTGGCGACCGGCTCGCGCCCAAGCGTCGTTGTCGTCGGCGCGAAGTGCGTGACGACGACGATCCGATCGCCGTGTACGCGACGCAACGCCGCGTCGAGGCGCGTGGCCTCCCGACGTGCCCGGACCGCCAGCGCCTGCGATGCCTTGACCGAAATTGTGTCCGGACCTTCCATCGGCCAGAATCCGCCGCCGGAGCCGCCAACTCCCGCGATGCCGAGACTGGTTCCACGAACCTCGATCGTCGCCGTACCGCCGTCGAGGACCGTTGCTCCCCCGTTCGCCAGCGCCTGGCAGAACGACCGGCGACGCGTCGTGCGGCGATCGTGGTTGCCGAGGACGGCGAAGATGGGCAACGCCGCCATGCGGAAGAGGTCCGCCGCTAACTCCGCCTGCCGGACCGTCCCGTGGTTTGTTATATCGCCCGCGACGACCAACAGGTCCGCGTGCTGGTGCATGGTGGCGAAATGCCGCACCAACCCCTCCGGCACGTCGCCCCGAATGTGTAAGTCGCCAATTGCGGCAATCCGTATCACCTACGACCTCGCCAGATTTGTCCAACACAATTACGGAAACGGCAGGTCGTCTTTCGATCCGACCCACCCCCTAGTCTACCCCACCCCGTCCGGGAGCCCGCCGCTCCGTCCGCTGACGCGGAAACAGAGCCGGTTGGCGAGCGAACGCCGGCGCACGTATACTCGGCTACCCGTGAGCGATTGCGCGATGTCACGGCGACGGAGCACACCCGACCCTATGCATCCTTCCAGCAAATGTCGCCGGTATGCCTCGCGGCGACTTCTCTCGATCGCGATCCTCCTTACCATCGCCCTTCCGATCCTCCACCCCGCTCCCATCGGCGCGTTCGACCCGTTGTCACCGCCGGACGTCACCGCACGGGCCGTCTTTTCGATCGACGTCACCGCAAATGTCGTCCTTTACCAAAAAAATGCCGACGAACCACTCCCACCCGCCAGCACGACCAAGATCGCGACGGCCCTCGTCGTGCTCGAACGCGTTGCGGACCTGAACGAACCGATCGAGATTACCACTGCCGACATGGTCGACCAGGAGAATGAGTCCCACATGGGCGTCGAGGTCGGCGAGATTTGGACAGTCGAGGACCTGTTGTACGGTCTCATGATCCCGTCCGGCAACGACGCCGCGCTCGCCCTTGCGCGACGTGTCGGCGGACAGATTAACGCCGATGATCCGGTAGGCGCGTTTGTCGGCGAAATGAACGCGGTCGCCGAGGCCATGGGATTGCAGCAGACGCAATTCACCAACCCGGTCGGACTCGCCGACGACCCGGACCACTACACCAGCGCCCGCGACCTTGCTGCCCTGGCCGCCCGGCTCATGGAATACGACCTGATCCGTCAAATCGTGCGCGAAAAGTCCTTCACGGTGACCTCGGACGGCCCCGAGCCCCGCGAATTGCCGCTCGTGTCGACGAACAAACTGCTCGGCCGGTTTGACATTCATGGCCTGAAGACCGGCTCAACTGGCATCGCCGGCGGGTGTCTCGTCATTGCTAACTGGGCTGGCGACAACAACCGCGTCATCACGGTCGCCCTTGGCAGCGCCATCGACTACAGCACGCGGAATCCCGAAACCGGAGAACTGGACGTCGATCAGCGCTGGGCAGACATGGAGTCCATGCTAGGCGCCATGGCCGACGACTACCGCTGGGTGGCGCCGAGCGAAGCCGATCAGGTCCCGGGCTTGCATGAGGAACTCGCGGCCTGGCAAGTCGAGTTGAGCAACCCGGCCGCCATTGTCCTGCCCGCGAGCGGCGACGGCGAAGTCGCGTACCAACTCAGACTCGGCCCACCTGGCGAACCGGAGAGCCAGGTCGGGAGCGTGCTATTCTTCGTCGGCTCGGAGCAGATCGCCGAACTCCCCGTGTTCCAATCGGCCGTTGCCCAAGCCACCGACGACGACCAAGGCTGATCGCTCGGCCCCTGTCGCCTGCCGACGTTCGCTCATTTGGAGGAGCCTCGCGCCATGGAGCGCCTACAACGGATCCTGGCCGGCCGCGGGGTCGCTTCCCGGCGCGCCGCTGAACAGATGATCCGGGATGGTCGCGTCTCCGTCGACGGGCACGTCATCACAGAACTCGGCACGAAGGCCGATCCGGTCCGTTCCGACATCCGAGTCGACGGCAAGCTGCTCCGTCGCCAGCGCAGCCGCTACATCATCCTCAACAAGCCGCGCGGCTACATCACCACGACCAAAGACGAGCGCGACCGCCGCACCGTCCTCGACCTCGTCCAGGTCAGCGAACGGGTCTATCCGGTCGGGCGGCTCGACCGCATCACCGAGGGCCTACTTCTCCTTACCAATGACGGCGACGTCGCCAATCGGGTCATGCACCCGCGCTATGGCCTGGACAAGGAATACGAGATCCGCACCCCGGCTCGACCAAGCGACGCATCGCTCGAACGCGTCCGCAAGGGCGTCACGATCGACGGCAAGCGGGTCGTGCCACAGGAGTTTCGCATCGTGCGCGAGACGCGCGAGGGCATCTTGCTCAAGATCGTGATCCACGAAGGGCTCTTCCACGTCGTCCGTCGCATCATGGAAACGGTTGGCATCGAAGTCGATCGCTTGCGCCGCGTTCGCATTGGTCCGCTCAGCGTCACCGGTATCCCAGTCGGCACGTGGCGCGATCTGCGCCCGGGTGAGGAGAAGACGCTATTCGAAGCGCTCGGTCTGGGCCGTGAGGAAGATGGGGAAGATCGGCTGACGGCGGCCGCGCGACGTGGCTATGGCGCACCCGCTGACGAAGACTTGCCTCGCCGTCCACGCCGTACCACGGAAGAAATGCCGGCACGCGCTCAACGCCGTGCCGCGCCGCCGCGGCGCGGCACGGCAACGACGAAGCGTCGTGGCCAGCATCCCCGCTCCGACCAGCAAACCGCCCAAAAGCCAAGCGAACCTGGGCAATCCCGAAAGCCCCCATCCGACCGCGGGAACAAGCACAACGAATCCCGGCGCACGGAGCAGACTGGCCCACGGCGCGGCGCACCACCCGAACAGGGCCAACAGCCACGGCAGGGGCCATCGAGACGAGGAGGCGATGGTCAGCAATTCTCAGATCGGCGCGGCCGCACCGGCAAACGCCAACAGAGCGGACCAGTTTCGCCGGGTGATCGCGATCGACGGCCCGGCCGCGGCCGGCAAGACAACCGTCGCCCGCGCCGTGGCGGACCGTCTCGGCGCGACGCTCTTTGACACCGGTATTCTCTATCGCACCGTAACGCTCGCCGCGATCCGGCGGGGCATTGCCGACACCGCGCACGGACTGCTCGCCGACCTGGCGGGAGCTATTGAGATCGCCGTCAGGCCACCTAGCGTCGCCGATGGCCGGTTCTACGACGTCCTCCTCGACGGCAACGACGTGACTTGGGCGATACGCGAGAAACCGGTCGAGGCGCGTGTCTCCGCGGTCTCAGCCGTCCCAGAGGTGCGAGCGGCGCTCTTGCCGGTACAGCGCCGGATCGCGGCTGGGGACCAGGTCGTCATGGTTGGTCGCGACGTGGGATCGGTCGTCCTCCCCGAGGCCGGTCTCAAGATCTTCCTCGATGCCAGTGACGAAGAGCGAGCGCGTCGCCGCGCCCGTGAACTCGAAGCGCGCGGCACGCCGGTCGATAGCGGCGCCATTCTCGCCGCGATGCGCGCCCGAGACGCCTACGACTCAAGCCGAGCGGTCGCTCCCCTCCGCGCCGCCGACGATGCGGTCGTCATCGCCACCGACCACCGCACGGTCGAGAGCATCGTCGACGAAATCTTGACGGTCGCCGTTGCCCGCGGCATTGCCGCGCCCGAGAAGGCGTAACGTCGATGGGCGAGCGTGGACCAGGACCCTCCAAATCTGATCTCGAGCGCCGCACGCTGCGGGGATGGCTACGTCGCATCGTCCGGCGCACCCTTTACGGGCTGATGTGGGCGCTAATCCGCACGCGTATCGAGCACATCGAACGCGTGCCGATAGATGGGCCCGTGCTAGCCGTCTCGAATCACTTGCACAATGCCGACCCCGTGCTGACCTCCATTGCCTTTCCCCGGCCGATTCACTACATGGCGAAGAAAGAGGCCTTTTCGATCCCCGTCATTCGCACCGTGCTGTACATTGCCGGCGCGTTCCCCGTAGACCGCGGCAAGGCCGACCGCGGCGCCATCCGCGCCGCGGGCGCCAGGCTCCAGCATGGCTTCGCGGTCGGGCTCTATCCGGAAGGCACACGTAGCGTGACCCGCGCGCTCAGCCCCGCCCACGCCGGCGCCGGCCTGCTAGCGCTGATGAGCGGCGCTCCGGTGCTCCCGGTCGTCGTCACCGGCACCGAACGGCTGCCGCTCAACGGCAAGAAGGGAAAACTACAATCGGCGGCTCCGTCGCCCGACCCCGGTCACAACGGAGTTCGCATCCTCTTCGGCGAACCCTTCCTCGTGCCGCGCGAGATCGACGGGCAGAAGGTCTCCAGCGACGAAGCGACCGAAATCATCATGATCGAGATCGCGCGCCTGCTGCCGCCCGACTATCGAGGTGTCTACGCCGAGAAACTGCGCGGCGAAACGGTGCGCCGGGCCATCCCACTCAGCGCCGCCGCCGATTAGCCGATTGCCCGGTCACTCGTCCTCTATCACGATGCCGGCTGCCTCGAGCTCATCCAATTCGTCTTGCTCGCCCCATGTCAGCTCATGGCCGGCGATGTGTACGAGGTCCCCGGGCAGTACGCCCTGCTTCTCAAGCTCGGCGCTAATGCCACTCGCTTCCAGCACACGCTGATAGCGCCGGATCGCTTCGTCTTGCTCAAAATTTGTCATCTTCGTCAGCCGTTCAATGGCGATTCCCGTGACGTCGAAGTGATGAAGTGACCGCCTCTCGACCTTCCAAACTCGCTCGTCGACCCGCTCCAGCGTGTACCGCCGCCGCTCTTGCGGCTTTTCCTTCGCCTCCGCGCGCTCCTCGACCTCCCGCAGGGCAGTGCCCACCGCATTAAGGAGTTCTGGCACACCCTCTCCGGTCGCCGCCGAGATCTCGAAGACGCCGCGCCTCTGCTCTCGCGCACGAACTTCAAGTCGCGCGACGTTCGCTCGCGCCTCTGCCAGGTCGATCTTGTTCAACGCCACCAGCATCGGCTTGTCGGCCAGATCGGGGTCATAGGCGGCAACCTCCGCGTTGATGATCTCGTAGTCGATGAGCGGGTCGCGCCCTTCCAACCCACCGGAGGCATCGACGACATGGACAAGAACCTTCGTCCGCGTCACGTGACGGAGGAACTCGTGGCCGAGCCCGGCGCCCCCGGCCGCACCCTCAATCAATCCCGGCAAGTCCGCCATCACGTAGACCTGCCCACCGCGCCCGCCGATCTCGACGACGCCGAGGTTCGGTTCGAGCGTCGTGAAGGGATAATCGGCAATCTTTGGCCGTGCCCGCGATGCCGCTGCCAGCAACGTCGACTTGCCGGCGTTCGGCATCCCGAGCAGTCCGACATCGGCGATAATCCGCAGTTCGAGCCGCAGCCAGCGCTCCTCGCCTGGCTCGCCTAACTCGGCGATCCGCGGCGCTTGCCTCGTTGAAGTCTTGAAGTGACTGTTGCCCAGCCCTCCTTTGCCGCCCCGCGCAATCGTCACCGTCTCGCCGTCGTCCGTCAGGTCGGCCAGAACTTCGTCCGCTACATCGTCCCAAACAACGGTGCCGGGCGGCACGTCGACGAACAAGTGCTTGCCTGACCGGCCGTGCTTTTGCCGACCCATGCCACCCTGACCCTTTTCGGCTTCGAAGCGTTGATTGAACTGAAAGGCGAGCAGGCTGTTGATGTTCGACCGAACGCGCAGCCGGACGTCGCCACCGCGCCCACCGTCACCTCCATCCGGCCCACCTCTGGGCACATACTTTTCCCGGCGAAACGTAGCCGCGCCGCTTCCGCCGTCGCCGGACTTGACAAAAATGCGCGCACGATCGATGAGCACCCGATGCATTCACCTTTGCGATTCGGCTCGCAACGCCGCCGGCCGCCGTTAACCCCACAAGGATACTGGGACCGCTCCCACCTTGCCGCAATGGACCACGAGCACGGGCTGACCGGCCGGTCAGCCCGTGCTCGCGATCGCCGAGAACGTGTCGTCGACCTAATCCAGATAGTCCTTCAGCTTCTTGGCCCGGCTTGGGTGCCGCAGCTTGCGTAGCGCTTTCGCTTCAATCTGGCGGATGCGCTCGCGGGTCACGCCGAACTCGCGGCCGACCTCTTCCAGCGTCCGGCTACGCCCGTCCTCCAACCCGAAGCGCATCAGCAGGACCTGCTTCTCACGGTCCGAGAGGGAGTCGAGGACGACGTCCATCTGCTCCTTGAGCAGTTGGCGGCTGGCGGCCTCCGCCGGCGCGAGCGCCTTGTGATCCTCGATGAAGTCGCCGAGGTTGGAGTCCTCTTCTTCCCCGATCGGCATTTCGAGGCTGACCGGCTCCTGGCTGATCTTGAGGATCTCGCGCACCCGCTCGGGCGGCATCTCCATGACGTTCGCGATTTCCTCACTGGTCGGTTCCCGCCCAAGCTCTTGCTGTAGTCGCCGGCTGGTGCGCAGCAAGCGATTGATCGTTTCGACCATGTGCACCGGAATCCGAATCGTTCGCGCTTGGTCGGCGATGGCGCGGGTGATCGCCTGCCGAATCCACCAGGTGGCATACGTCGAGAACTTATAGCCTTTGTGATGCTGGAACTTCTCGACCGCCCGGATCAGGCCGAGGTTGCCCTCCTGGATCAGGTCGAGCATGTTCATGCCACGGCCGACGTACTTCTTGGCAACGCTGACGACCAATCGCAGGTTTGCCTCGGTCAGCGCGATCTTGGCGAGCTTGCCAACCTCCAATTCGCGCGTCCACCTGGTGCGTAGGGCGTCCTTCTGTTCGCGACAAAGGGCCGCAACCGCTTCATCTGCCGGCCATGTCGCCCCGTCCCGCATCATCTGCTGCAAGGTGCTGGGCAACAGGTCCCACTCGATGGCGCGGAGACGTAACGATTCCTCGAGTTCCTCCGGGCGCAGGCCGAAGCGCGCGCAGACTTCCTCGATGACCGTCTCTGGAAGCTGCGTCAACGGCAGCACGCCGCGCAGAACGACCGGCTTGGACGGCAGTTGCCCTTCGCCGTGCGCGGCCTCGAAGAGTGCTGCTGCCAGCGACCAGCCTTCCCGGAAGCTGTGATAGATCGCGCGGGCCAGCACCTCCGGCTCAGGCATGCAATCGAAGTCGTCTCGGAGCTGCTGCTGCTTTGCCAGCAGGTATTCGCCCCTGGACATTGCCGATGCGAGCTCGACCTCGCGCTGGCCGGTTAAGAGCGGCACCCGGCCAATCTCGCGCAAATACATCCGCACCGGGTCCTCGAGGCTGACCCCGCCGATGTCGTAATTGACCTGCTCGAAGTCGAGCGCGGCCGATTCGTCGCTGCCTTCTTCCTCGACGCCGCTTTCACCCTCGCCGGCGGCGACAAAGGAGCTCAATTCGGCGAGCCGGTGCGTCAGCGCGCTGACCTCGCCCGGCTCGTCGTGCGCCACCGGCAGATTCTCGATCACCGCATCGAACAGGATGACACCTTCCGCGGACTCCTCGATCTCCGCCATCACGTCGTCGTTCATCTCGGCAGCCCCCACTTGCGGCGCACGAAAGTCCTCGTCGAGCCCGCGCAGCGGGTCGTCGCGGTCTTCGTCCTCGTCGTCGAGCGGGGCAGACGCATCGAAATCCAACTCGGAGCCGCGCGGCATATCGCGGTCATCCGGCAACGCCAAGTCGAGATCATCGTCGGTGAGATCGTTGTCGTCGGGTTGGTCGTCAAACGGATTGGCGGTTGGTGGTCGAGACACGGGCCATTGCTCCAAAACCGGGGGATGGGATCGGTGGACGCCACCTGGGCGGGGGCATTCGGAGGTTCAGGTCGTCGAACGGACGTCCTCACGCGATCCAAAGCGGACTGATCCCTGCCCGGCCGCTCCGGGCAAGTCGCTAGGAACCCGGCGGACTCCGCTGCTTCGTGCGGACCGCGAAACGCTACTACGTCTTGCTCCCTCACGCAACTCTGGCCAACTCTGTGCGCCGACTCCCGCGACTAGGCGTCATACCGGAAGCACGTCGCACACGAAGAGATCATCAAAGGTCTCCCGTCGTCGAATCAGGTGCGACGCACCGTCCTCGACCAATACCACCGCCGGCCGGGGCGCGAGATTGTAGTTGCTCGCCATCGGCAGGCAGTACGCGCCAACAGCCGGAATCGCCAAGAGATCTCCCGAACGCAACGGCGGCAGTTCGACGTCCGGGACCAGGATGTCGCCCGATTCGCAATACTTGCCGGCGATCGTCACGGTCTCCACCGCGCCGTTACCAGACCGATTCGCCAGCGCCGCTTCGTACCGCGCTCCGTACAGCGCGGGGCGGATGTTGTCGGCCATGCCTCCGTCGACCGAAACGTAGGTGCGGACGCCTGGAATCTCCTTGCGTGATCCGACGCGATAGAGGGCAATCGCGGCGGGTCCGACGATGAAACGCCCTGGCTCGACGACAAGCTCCGGCAGGGCTAGACCGGCGTCCTCGCAGCCCCGGCGCAGGGTCGAGCTGACGACCGCGGCGACCTCCGTCAGCGCCGCCTCTTCGTCGCTCCTCTCGTAGGCGATGCCGAAGCCTCCGCCGGGTGAAATGATCTCCGGCGAAATGCCGTGCCGATCCCGCATCTCTGCTGCCAGCGTGACCAGCGTCTGCACCGTGAGCTTGTAGGCGCGGGCGTCGAAGAGCTGCGAGCCGATGTGCGCGTGGTAGCCGGCCAGCTCAAGGCCCGGCATCGACGATGCGCGCTCGACGGCACGCGCCGCATCGCCCGTCCAGACGGGGAAACCGAACTTCGAGTCCGCGACGCCGGTCGCGATTTTGTCGTGCGTATGCACGTCGATGCCGGGGTTGACGCGAAGCAGGATGCGCGCTGACATGCCGAGCTCAGCGGTGAGACGATCAAGGAGCGATAGCTCGTCGAAGTTGTCAACGGCGATCTGCCCGACGCCGGCCTGCATCGCCTCGCGCAATTCGATTTCGCCCTTGTTGTTCCCGTGGAAGGTCATCTCCGAGGCCGGAATGCCTGCTTTCAATCCGGCAGAGAGTTCGCCGCCCGAGACGACGTCGAGTCCCAGTCCTTCCCGATGGAGCAGCGACACGATCGCCGGCGACAGGTAGGCCTTCCCGGCATAGACAATGCGCGTCTTGGGAAACGCCGCCGTAAAGGTCGACACGACGCGGCGGGCGCGACTGAGCAGGGTGGCGCGGTCGAACACATAGAGCGGCGTGCCGAACCGGTCGGCCAATTCAACGGCCGAGACGCCGCCAACCGTGAGCGCGCCGCCAGTGTCCCGTTCGGTTGTCTCTGGCCAGAGCATCGGATCGAGGCATCCTGTCGGTGCTTGTCCACGTGGACCACGAATGGCAGCAAAGTGTACGTACACCCATCCCGTCGTGCAAGTCGGCAGCAGCGATTGGTGTGGCGCGAGCGACATCTGTCCGGTTGTTATACTTTCGAGTCGGCCCGGCGTGAGATGGCCGGAACGATTACACGTATAATGGGAAGAGACCTATGGCGGCACCCACACTCCTCACCGTCAACGACCTGGCAAAGACCTATGGCTCCGAAGAGATCTTCGACGGCGTCTCCTTTCAAGTCGCCGACCGAGAACACGTCGCGCTGGTCGGCGTCAATGGCGCCGGCAAGTCGACCATTCTCCGCATCATCGCCGGCATCGAGGATCCGTCGGGCGGTTCGCTCGTCTTGTCGGCGGGCCTTCGGGTGACATATTTGCCGCAGGAGGCACGGTTCGACAGCGATCGCACCGTGCGCGAGGAGTCCCGACTTGCTTTCGCCCCGGTGCTGGCCGCCGCCGACCGCATGCGCGAGATCGAGCGCCAGATGGCGGAGGCCACCGGCGAATTCGAACCGCTCATGGACGAATACGACCGTCTCCAAACGCGGTTCGAGGCCCACGGCGGCTACGACGTCGAGCACCTCACCGACGAGGTCCTGCACGGACTCGGCTTTTCGTTCGAGCAATTCGACCAGCCGGTCAACCAGCTCAGTGGCGGCCAGAAGACCCGCGTGGCCCTCGCCAAAGCGCTGCTCGCCGACCCGGACCTGCTGCTCCTCGACGAGCCGACGAATCACCTCGACCTCGAAATGCTCGAATGGCTCGAGGGCTTCCTGCGCGGTTGGGGCGGCGCCTGCCTGATCGTGTCCCACGACCGGTACTTCCTCGACCGGGTCACGACCCGTACCCTGGAAGTCGGCTTCGGCCGCCTCGAGGACTACTCGGCCCCGTACTCTCGCTACCTCAGGTTGCGCGAAGAACGCATGACCCGGCGGATGAAGGAGTACGCCGAACAGCAAGAGTTCATCGCCCGCACCGAGGAATTCATCCGCAAGTACAAGGCGGGGCAGCGATCGCGCGAGGCGCGTGGACGCCAAACGCGGCTCGAACGATTGGAGCGCATCGAGCGTCCGCAAGAGCACCAAGAACTCAACATCAACCCGCGGCCCGCCTTCCGCAGCGGACGCATCGTCCTCTCGACGACGCTGTTGCGGGCGGGGTACGACGCCTCGTCCGCAAACGGCCAGCGATCCGACGCCGTGTTGATCAGCACGCCGGAGTTGACGATCGAGCGGGGCGATCGCGTCGCGCTCATCGGACCAAACGGCAGCGGCAAGACGACGCTCCTCAAAACGCTGGTCGGTGAGATCGACCCGCTCAAGGGCCGTTACCAGCTCGGCACCAGCGTCAAGCTCGGCTACTACGCGCAGGCGCACGAGCAACTCGGCAACGAAGGCACGCCGTTTTCGGCCATCCTGCGCGCCGAACCGACGGGCGAGGAAGCCGCGCGGAACTACCTCGGCCGCTTCCTCTTCAGTGGCGACGACGTCCACAAGCCGGTCGACGGACTCTCAGGTGGCGAGCGCTCGCGCCTAGCGCTCGCTCTCCTCCTCTTGCAGCACGCCAACTTTCTCGTCCTCGACGAGCCGACGAACCACCTCGACATCTCGGCGCGCGAGGCGCTCGAGGAGATGCTCTCCGCCTTCGAGGGCACCATTCTCTTCGTTTCGCACGACCGGTACTTCATCGACCGCATCGCCACCCGGGTATGGGCCATCCACGACGGCGGCTTCGAAACGTTCCTGGGAAACTACACCGACTATCAACGCCAGCTCGGACGACGCCCCGAGGCGTCACCCAAGGTGGCCGAGCCGTCGCCGTCGCCGGACGAGCAGCCGAAGCCGGATGGTCGAGAGCGTCGCCGTGGCGCCGACGATGCCCGGATGCAGAAGACGCTCACCCAGGTCGAACGGGACATCGCCCGCCTGGAAGGCAAGCTGAACGAGATCAGCGACGCGCTGACGGTCGCCAGCATCGACGAGGACGTCGACGCCATCTCCCGTCTCGGCGGCGAATACGACCGCTTGCAGATCGAGTTGGAGGATGCCTACGCCCGTTGGGAAGAGTTGACCGCGCAACTCGAAACGATCGCGCGGTGACGACCGGCAACCAGGCCGTGCGACGACCCTTCGTCATCGGCGTCACCGGCAACATCGCCTGCGGCAAGAGCTTGGTGCTCGATACCCTGGCCGCGCTTGGCGCGGAGCCGATCGATGCCGACGCGGTCTACCATCGGCTCATCGAGCCCGACCTCCCCCTCTGGCAAGCCCTGGTCGAGCATTTCGGCGCGCGCATCCTCGACGAAGACCGGTGCATCAACCGGCGAGCGCTGGGCGCCATCGTCTTTCACGATCCGACGTCCCTTGCCGACCTCGACCGGCTGACCCACCCGGCCGTGGTGGCCGAAATCGATCGCCTCGTCGCCGGCAGCGCGGCGCCCGTGGTCGCGGTCGATGCGGTTAAGCTGATCGAGAGCGGAATGGATCGTGCGTGTGACCGGGTGTGGGTCGTCGTCTGCCGTCCTAACCAGCAGATCGAGCGGCTGATTGACCGGAATCATCTCGCGCGCGAGGAGGCCGAGCGCCGCATTGCGGCGCAGCCGCCGATCGGCGCCAAGATCGACCGGGCCGATCTCGTCATCGATAACCGCGGATCGAAGAACGAGACGCGGGATCAGGTCAAGCGGGCCTGGCGAGTGCTGCCCTTCGCGTCGGGCCATTGACAAGGCGACGCGGACCGGGTACCTATCGCCTCCGGCACTCGACTCGTCGTGGAAAGGGTCAATGGTGAACGAGGAATACGTTTTCGACGTCTACTTCGATTATGGCTGACCGTACGTTTGGGGCGCGGCGGTCTGGCTGCGCAACGTCAAGAAGGCACTGAACGGAAACCTGCGGGTTACCTGGCGCTACTTCCCGCTTGAACAAGTCAACTCGCCCGATGGGCCCGACTGGAAGCTCTGGGAGCAACCGCCAGCATATCGGAGCCGCGGCCGTGCCGCGTTCCACGGCGCTATTGCCGCGCGGAACCAAGGCGAGGAGCCATTCGAGCGGTTTCACCTGGCGCTTCTCGAATCCAAACACGATGCGGGCAACGACCACGGCCGGCGAACGACTATCCTGGCCGCTGCCGAAGCGGCCGACCTCGACATGGCCCACTTCGAGCGTGACCTCGACGACCGCTCGCTCCTGTCCCGCATCGGCGACGACTACACCCGCGGCCGGGAGGAACACGGCGTCTTCGGCACGCCGACCTTCGTCTTCCCCAACGGCGGCGCGGCCTACCTGAAGATGCTCCCTGCCGCCGGTCCCGACGAGGCGCTGCCGATCTTTGAAGAGTTCGTCCGCACCGTGCGCGATCGGCCCTTCATCGCCGAGATCAAACGCCCGAAGAAACCCGGAACGTGACGGCCCCCCCGGCCAACAGACGAACTCCCGTTCGGACGGCTATACTCCGGGCATGAACCGTCGTCGCGCCGAACCTGTACCGATTCCGCCGAGTGTCAACGAGTCCATCCCGCCGGTGCGCGAGCGGCTGCTCGCCTGGTTTCGGGCAAACCGTCGCGATCTGCCCTGGCGCCACACGCGCGATCCCTACCGTGTCCTCGTCTCGGAGATCATGCTTCAGCAGACGCAGGTCGACCGCGTGACTCCCTATTACCATGCGTTCCTCGAGCGCTTTCCGACGGTCGAAGCCCTGGCCGCCGCACCAACCGCTGAGGTCATCCGTGCCTGGGCGGGTCTCGGCTACAACCGACGTGCGGTCAATCTGCAACGGACCGCCAAGTACGTCGTCGATCATCTCGGCGGCGTCTTTCCATCGACGATTGAGGAACTCAAGACGTTGCCGGGCATCGGACCGTACACGGCCGGCGCGGTCGCCTGTTTCGCCTTCGAGCACGACGTCGGCTTCGTCGACACGAACATTCGCCGCGTCTTGCACCGCGTCTTTTTTGGCGTGGACGTACCGACGCCGGCAGCCAACGAAGCGCAAATCGCCGCCATTGCGGACGCGGTCGTCCCACCTAGCAACGGCTGGGAGTGGGGGCAAGCGCTCATCGAGTTCGGCGCGCTGCAATGCACGGCCCGCAAGCCCGCCTGCGTCATCTGCCCGCTCCAAGTCGACTGCGCCGCCTTTCCGGCAATCCAGACCGCGCTCGCCGAACTGCCGAAGGGCGTCCGGCTGAAGCGCGAAGCGCCGTATGACGGCTCGAATCGCTTCTATCGGGGCCGCGTCATCGCGGCGTTGCGGGACCACGCGCTCGACGACCCGGTTCCACTACGCACGCTCGGCCCTTATGTTCGCGACGACTTCTCCGAGGAACACCTGCCGTGGCTCAATTCGGTCGTCGAAGGCTTGTCCAAAGACGGTTTGGCGTTGGTCGCCGAGGACTCGCCGGTCTACGACGCTGACCTCGACGTCGGCAGCCGTCGCGTCAAGCTACCGTAGGCCAATCAGCCTCGGCTACCCCGCCGCTCGTACCGGACCCAACTCGTCTCCGCCGGTACAAGTTCCAGACTCGTTCTCCACGCCGGTAGCCAACAATCGAGACCGGGCGACCAGTACTGACGTAGCTGAACGTCACGACCTCGCCGTTCTCGTAGGCCCACATCGCCTGGGCCGAGATCGAGACGAAAATCTCCTTCAGTGCTATCCGTTTGGACCGCTGGACAGCACAAGGCGGCGGGGAGATATACTGTACGTATGGCGCAAATGTTCTATCTATTGCGAGCCGCGAGGTGTGCCGATGCTGTTCGAGACCGCGTTCACAATGGATAGCTCCGCGATCAAGTTTGGCCCTGGGGTGACGCGAGAGGTTGGGCACGACATGCGGGGACTCGGGGCAACCCGGGTGCTAGTGCTGACCGATCCCCAGCTTGCGCGCGGGGCGGCTGTCGCGACGACGCTGCAGGCGCTGCGGCAGGAGGGAATCGACGCGGTCCGCTTCGACGGGGTGCGGGTCGAGCCGACCGACGCCTCATTCAAAGAGGCGATCGCGGTCGCAATGGATGGCGGATTTGACGGATTCGTGGCGGTGGGCGGCGGTTCGACGATCGACACGGCGAAGGCGGCGAACCTCTACGCCACCTACCCGGCGGATTTGTTGGCCTACGTCAACCCGCCGATCGGCGAGGGACGGCCTGTGCCGGGGCGTCTCAAGCCGCTGATCGCGATCCCGACGACGGCTGGGACCGGCAGCGAGACGACGGGCGTGGCGATCTTCGACTTCGAGGCGATGCACGCCAAAACGGGCATCGCTCACCGGGGACTGCGGCCAAGCCTCGGCCTCATCGACCCCGAGAACACGCGAACGATGCCGCGTATGGTCGCGGCCTGCTCGGGACTCGACGTGCTCAGCCACGCCCTCGAGTCGTACACCGCGATGCCGTTTGACCAGCGACCGGCGCCGGAGAGGCCAACGCTGCGTCCCGCCTACCAGGGCGCGAACCCGATCAGCGACATCTGGGCAAGCAAGGCGATCGAGTTGATGTCGACTTACCTGCCGCGCGCCATCGACGATCCAAACGACGACGAAGCGCGGGGGCAGATGATGCTGGCGGCAGCCTACGCCGGCATCGGTTTCGGTAATGCCGGCGTCCATCTGCCGCATGGGATGTCTTACCCTGTCTCGGGCATGGTGCGGAACTTCCAGCCGGACGGCTACCCAACCGATCACGCCATCATCCCGCACGGGATGTCGGTGATCCTGAACGCCCCCGCCGTCTTCCGCTTTACCGCCCCGGCGGGACCGGACCGGCACCTGGCGGCGGCCCGGCTGATGGGCGCCGATGTGCGCAATACCGGCCCAGAGGACGCCGGGGCGGTGCTGGCACACGCCGTGATCGACGTCATGAAGCGCACCGGTATGCCAAATGGCCTGAGCGCGGTCGGGTTCGGCGCGGCCGACGTCGACGCCCTGGTCGAAGGCACGTTGCCGCAACATCGAGTCACCAAACTCTCACCTCGCCCCGCCACGGCCGACGACCTGCGAGGCATCTTTCTCGACGCCATGCGGTACTGGTAGAGGCTAGGAGCTAGGAGCTAGGAGCTAGGAGCTAGGAGCTAGGAGCTAGGAGCTAGGAGCTAGGAGCTAGGAGCTAGGAGCTAGACGAGTATGACCGAAACCGAGGCGGCGCATCGTGCGGCGGTCGAGCGGGCGCTGGCAGCAATGCGCGGACCTGACGGGTGCGAGCTATCCCTCGACGACATGGCCGAAATCGCCTGCTTGAGCCCGTTCCATTTCAGCCGCGTCTTTCGTGGCTGCACGGGCGTGCCGCCGGGGGCGTTCCTCTCCGCGCTGCGCATGGAACGGGCGAAGGGGTTACTGTTGACGACCGACGCCCCGATCACGGAGGTCTGCTACGCGGTCGGGTACACGAGCCTCGGCACCTTTACGAGCCGGTTTACGCACGCGGTCGGCGTCTCGCCGTCGCACCTGCGCCGTCTGCCGGAGACAATTGCAGCCACCTTCTCCCGGCGCAGCGTGAAGGAGCTGCTGCCGGAACGGACGGTCGCGCCCCGCGGCGCCGTTGCCGGCCGGGTCAGCGCGCTGGGACTTGCCGACTCGTTGATCTTCATCGGCCTCTTTCCTCAGGGCATCCCGCAACACTTGCCCGTGGCGGGCACGATCCTGACCAGTCCTGGCCCCTTTCGCTTCGGGCCGGTGCCGAATGGGCGGTACTTCATTCTGTCGGCGGCGATTCCGACGGCGTCGGATCCGGTAGCTTGGCTGATGCCGGGTGCGGACGTGCGGGTCGGGGGCGGGCAGGTACTGACCATGGAGGACGGCCGACTGCGCGGCGAACCCGACGTTTCATTGCGGCCACGACGGCCGACCGACCCGCCGATCCTCATGGCGCCCGTCGCGGTCATGCTCGACCAACTCCGCGCCGCGGCGTGAACCGCGGCCGCGCGGGCGAGTCGGTGACTCGCCCGGCCCCGAAGCCATTTCGCGCAAGATTGAAGAAGCGCCGAGGGGCGGCAGGCGCTATCGTGGTCGCGGAGGACGCGGAGTTCTCCCCCACCGCGCGGCACGTCGTTAGTCTGGGGCGACTGGCGTGCCGCGCCCCCATTCCTCGTCCAGGAAATCCACGTCAATCCTGTTGCTGACCCGCTGCTGGTTGCCGCCAGATTGTGCACTCTGGCACAATCACCATTCGCGCTTCCGACGATGCGGCGCGGTTGCTGTCGTCTTCACGTTCCACCATCGAGGTCGTTGCCGCTATGAACGAACAATCCTTCGGCTTTCGCTATCTGACCGGCAACGAGGTGCGCCGCGCCTTCGTCGACTTCTTCGTCGCGCGCGGTCACCGGGAGATGGCCAGCTCATCCCTGGTGCCGCACAATGATCCGACGGTGCTGCTCACCACAGCCGGCATGCAGCAGATGACGCCCTTTTTTCTGGGACTGGAGACTCCACCCGCCGTCCGCCTCTGCTCAGTTCAGAAATGCTTCCGTACCGACGACATCGACGAGGTTGGCGACGAAAGCCACAACACCTTCTTCTTCATGCTCGGCAACTTCTCGGTCGGCGACTACTTCAAGCAGCAAGCGCTCGCTTGGACCTGGGAGTTCTTCACCGAGGTGATGGGCCTCCCCGGCGAGCGCCTCTACCCGACCGTCCATCCCACGGACGAGGAGTCCTACCGCATCTGGCGCGACGAGATCGGGGTGCCGGCGGAGCGGATCGTCAAGTTAGAGGACAACTGGTGGGGCCCGGTCGGACCGACCGGGCCGAACGGTCCCGACTCCGAGGTCTACTTCGACCGCGGCGAGGAGCACGGCTGCGGTCGGCCGGAGTGTGCGCCCGGTTGCGACTGCGAGCGTTTCCTCGAAACCTGGAACAACGTCTTCATGGAGTTCTACCAGGCGGCCGATGGTTCCCGCACCCCTCTGCCTCGCCCATGCGTCGACACCGGCCTGGGGCTGGAGCGCCTGACGCTGCTGATGCAGCGCGCCAACTCGATCTTCGACACCGACATCTTCCAGGAGATCATCCAACGCGCGGCCACGCTGGCGAAAACCACCTATGGCGTCGACGAGGAGCACGATCGGGCGCTGCGCGTCATCGCCGACCACATTCGGGGCGGCACGTTCCTTATCGCCGACGGCGTCTTGCCAGGGAATGAGGCGCGCTCGTACATCTTGCGCCGTATCTTGCGCCGCGCCGTCCGCCATGGCCGCGGGCTCGGCCTCGACAAGCCGTTCCTCGCGCAATTGGCAGGCGTGGTGATCGATCAATTCGGGGACGATTACCCCGAATTGCGACAGCGGCGCGGCCAAATCGAGCGTGTGTTGACGCACGAGGAAGAGAGTTTTGGTCGCACGCTCAACACCGGCATCAGCCGCTTCCAAACGCTCGTCGACGACCTCAGGCGCGAGGCGCCAACCGACGGCGAGCGGGTCGCGCCGCTGGTGCTGCCGGGCGCGGAGGCATTCCGCCTGCACGACACCTACGGCTTCCCCTTTGACTTAACGGTCGAATTGGCACGCGAGCACGGCATTTCGGTCGATCAAGCCGGCTTCAACGAGGCAATGGAGGCGCAGCGCGCCACCAGTCGTGGCGGCGCCGCGTTCAAGGACGCCGTCCGCGGCCGCGCCGAACTCTACGTTTCGCTGGCCGGCCAGCAGACCGAGTTCCTCGGCTTTGACCAGACGGCGGCCGACGCAACGATCCTCGCCTTCGTCGGCCCGGACGGCGCGATCGACGAAGCCGAGGCGGGCCAGGCGGTCGAGGTGATCCTCGACCGGACGCCCTTCTACGGCGAGTCCGGCGGCCAGATCGGCGACACCGGCCACATCCGCACCGAAACCGGCCTCATCGAAATCGAGGATACCTTCAAGCCGACCCCGGAACTGATCGTCCATCGCGGCATCGTGGCCGAGGGATTCGTCCGCACCGGCGAGCAAGCGCACGCCGAAATCGACGCCGCTCGTCGTCAGGCGATTCGCCGCAACCACACGGCGACGCACCTGCTGCATCGCGCCCTGCGCATCGTCCTCGGCGACGAGACGCACCAGGCCGGCTCCCTCGTCGCGCCCGACCGCTTGCGCTTCGACTTCACCAGCCTCGACCCAATGGGGCAGGAGCAGGTGCAACGGGTGGCCGAGATCGTCAACCACCAGATCATCGCCGACCGCGAGGTGACAGCAATCCAGAAGTCGTACAGCGACGCGGTCGCGGACGGCGCGATGGCGCTCTTCGGCGAGAAATACGGCGACGTCGTCCGCGTCGTCGCCATTCCCGGCTTTTCGCAGGAGCTGTGCGGGGGCACTCATGTCGGCCACACCGGAGAGATCGGTCCATTCCTGATCGTCTCCGAGGGGAGCATTTCGTCCGGCATCCGCCGGATCGAGGCCTTGACCGGCGAAGGCGCGATCGGCCGCATGCTGGCCCAGCAGCGCGTCCTGGAAGGGGTCGCGCGGGACTTGCGCGTCGCCTGGTCGGACGTCCCGGCCCAGATCGGCGCGGCGCACGACCGATCGCGCACCTTCGAACGGGAAGTCGAACGCCTGCGCGGCCAGTTGGCCGGGTCACGGGCGGCGGACTTACTTGACCGCGCGGTGGCAGTCGATGGGACGCGCGTACTCGCCGCCCGCGTCGAGGTCGAATCGAAAGACGGATTGCGGCAGATGGGCGACCGCCTGCGCGACCGCCTTACTTCCGGGGTAATCGTCCTCGGCACGGTAATCGATGGCCAGCCCAGTCTCCTCTCGATAGTCACGCCCGACGTGGTGCAGCGCGGCGTCCGCGCCGGCGACCTCGTCCGGGAAGCGGCGACGATCATCGACGGCCGCGGCGGCGGCCGGCCAGAGCTCGCCGAGGCCGGCGGCAAAGACGCCAGCAAACTCGACGCTGCCCTGGCCGCGGTGCCGGAGATCGTCAAGAAGGCCGTCGTTGGGCGCTAGCGTGTCGGCGGGTACCATTGCGCCCATGACCGAATCGATTACCGTCACCATCGCCGTCCACGACTCGCTGCCCGAGGTCCTCGACCGGCTGCGCGGCGCCGGCGATGCGCCGCTTACGTTGGAGATTCCCGCGGGCAGCCCGCTCTTCCTTACCGCCAACGAGTTCCGCGCGCTGCGTACCACCGTCGATCGCGAGACGCTGACGCTTACCATCGCCTCGAACGACCCGTTGCGGCAGCAACTCGCGTCCATGTTCGGCCTGGCGAGCACGGCCAATGGCCAAACGACGACACCGACCGTTGTTGAGGAACCACGCCCCCCGAAACAATGGACCAGCACCCGCGTCGCGCCCGCGTCCGCCGCGGACGATTCCACACCGGCGACGGCCGTCGCGCAGCAGACGGAGCATAGTGAACTTACAGACGAGATCGAGCGCGCCCCGTCGCCGCGGACGCTGCTGGTCGGCGCCGTCGCGGCGCTGGCCGTGATCGTCCTCCTCGGCTTCGTAGCGAGCTACTACTTCCTGCCACGCGCCACGATCGCGATTGAGTTGAAGCGCGAGCCGTTGCGCGAAGAGATCATTTTGGGGGTGGCGCCCGCGGGCGCCGCGGCGCTCCCCGACACGGACTTGGCAGTGCCCGCCCAACCGATCGTCGCCGACGTGACCATTAGCCTTTCGGCCCCGACGACGGGGGAGAAGTCGCTGCCGGACAAACCCGCCGCCGGTCCGATCCGCCTCTCAAACCCGACCGACGCCGAGATCACCGTGCCGCGGGGCACCGAGGTCACGAGCGCCTCCGGCGTGACCTTTGCCTTCGCCGAGGAGGTCACGGTACCCGCTGCCGCCGGCGGCCAGCCGTCCTTTATCGATACGCGGGTGGTGGCGACGGGTGGCGGCGCGGCCGGGAATCTCGACGTTGGTGCATTGAGCGGCAAACTCGATGCCGGCGTCTTTTACAGCAACCGCATGGGACCGCTCGCGGGCGGCACCGACCGCGCCGTCCGAGTCGTCGGCGAAGCCGATCTCGAGACCCTGCACCAGCAGATCGACCAGGCCCTCCGCGACCGGGCAATCAGCGCATTCGAAGGGCAGCTCGCGAGTGGTGAGCAGGTCATCGCCGCCTCACTCGCCTGGGGCGAGCTCAACCCGCAATTCGACCGTCAGGTCGACGACGAGGCCGAAACGGTCGGCATGACGGTCACGGCACGGGTGACGGCCATTAAATACAATGCCGCCGAGGCCGTCAGCCAAGCCGAGGACGCCCTGCGCGGGCGACTCGCCGACGCTGCCCCGGATGGCTACGAACTGGCTCCGTCCACCCTCGTGCTCGAAGGATCCGTTTTGCTGGACGAGACCGCCGGCGGCTCCCGCTTCAGCATCACCGCGACGGCCAGCGCCGCCGCCAGATTCCCGCCTGAGGCGCGCGACCGCCTCGCCAACGACTTGAAGGGCAAGGAGGAGGACGAGGTCGCCGCGATCATCCAGGCGCTCCCCGGCGTCGAGTCGTTCGACGTCAGCTACGCGCCGGGGTTCCTCGACGAGCGCATGCCGCGCGTCGGCGGCCAAATTCGGATCGAAACCGATGCCTGAGCGCGGTCGCGACCGGGTGATGGCCCTCGACGTCGGCGGGCGGCGAACCGGCGTCGCCGTCAGCGACGAACTCGGCATCCTTGCCTCCCCGGTCGGGTACGTCGAACGCAATGCCCGCGACCGGGCCGAGTTTCGCGGTCTCGTCGAACGATGGGGCATTACCCACATGCTGGTCGGCCTGCCGACCAGCATGTCGGGCCGCGAAGGCCCCCAAGCCGCCGAGGTCCGCGCCTACGCCGACGCGCTGGCCGCGGACCTCGGCTTGCCGCTCGACTATTGGGACGAACGCCTCACGACCGCGATGGCCGAGCGCGCATTGATCGAGTCCGGGACCCGGCGCAATCGCCGCAAGGAGCGCGTGGACGCCGTCGCCGCCGCTATGATCTTGCAGAGCTACCTCGACGCGGAACGAGGGCGGCAGGGACGGCACGCGCGGCAAAGACGACAAGGATGACGTTCTCTCGTCGTGCCAATCAACCCCCTTCGTCATTCCTCGTCACCTCGGAATGACGGGGTAGGGGCTCGGAATGATGGGGGTGGACACCTTGCTGCCCTTGCCGTCCGCGCCGCCCTGGTATACTGCGGCCGCCTTGGGAAGATAGGAGAACGGGCTTATGGTAGGTATGCCAGCATGAAGAAGCTCATCATCGGTGTGGTCCAAAACGAGGACGCCGACGCTGTCGTCGACGCGTTGCTGGAAGACGACTTCCGCGCGACGCGCCTGGCCAGTACCGGCGGGTTCCTCCGCCGGGGCAACACGACGCTGATGATCGGCGCCGACGAGGATCAGGTTGATCGCGTGCTCGATCTGATCCGCCAGCACGCGCGCTCCGGCACTGTGCCCGCCGAAGAAGGCGCCACCACGCCGCCAGCCGCCGCGACGGTCTTCGTTCTCGACCTCGAGGAGTATCAACGTCTCTGAGTACTGAGTACCGAGTACCGAGTACCGAGTACCCAGCCGTTCACGTCAGACCACGCGTGATATTGTCGGCTCCGCTCGCAATGCACTGGGCACTGGGCTCTCGGTACTCGGTACTTGGTACTCGCCCCGGAGGGCCGTCGTGCTTCTCCCGATCGATCCGCTGCTCCGGTTTCGATTCCTCGGGATGTCGCTGGCGATCCGGGTCAGTTGCCTGGTCATTCTGGCGCTCGTCACTGGCGGGGTTTTGGCCCGGATCGACGGCGGATTGGGCGACCGCGGTAGCCGGTTGTCGTGGGGACTGGCAACGGCCGTCTGCACCGGGTTCCTGTTTCTCACGCTGATCGCGCACGAAGCGATCCGGCATCTGGCCGCCGGTCGGCTTGGCGTCACCGAACGCCGCATCGATCTCTACCTCTTCGGCGGCTCCCCTGAGACTATCGACGATACCGCTTCACCCAAGTCGGAGATGGTCGCCGGCATCGCCGGCTTCGTCGCGCTCGCCGTGGTGGCCGGCGCGTGCGCGGGGCTGGCGCTCGCCACGCGCGGAACCTCCGTTCATCTCCACCTACCGGCGAAGATGCTGGCTATTGCCATTTGTGCGCTCGCCATTGTCCAATGCACGCCCGCCCTCCCGCTCGATGGAGGCCGCATCTTTCGCGCGCTGGTGTGGTATCTGGCCGACAGTCCGTCGGCCGGCATGAAAGCGGCTGCCCTCTATGCCCAACTGCTGGCCGCCGCCCTCATCGCGGGCGGCCTGATCCTGCTCGGCGCGACCGGCGCGTTTCCCTTCTGGGGAGCCGGCGCGGCCGTGATCGGGCTTCAGCTGGGTACCGCCTCACGCCTCGCGGTCCACAACTCCTCCTGGCAACGGGTGAGTCGCTCGCTCACCGTGCGCGAGGCCCTGCCGGTCAGGCCCGCAACCGTGATGGCGACCACGACCATCGACGAGGCCGTCGAGCACCTGCTGCACGAGGGCATGACCACGCCGCTCCTCGTCACCGAAGCGGACGGTGCCCCCATCGGCGTCCTGCAGTCGGCCAACCTGCGCCGGGCGCACCGCGCTGAATGGCCGGAGCGAACCGTCACCGGGATCATGACGCCGCTTGCGGGCCTCCCTCGCGTCGACGGCGCGCTCTCCGTCTTCGACGCCGTCGCGCGGATGGACGACACCCGGCAAACGCTGGCCCTCGTCGAGGACGTGCCCGGCGGTACCATCCCCATCAGCCGCGACCAGCTCATTCGTCGCCTCTTCGAGCGCCGCCGGCGGTAGCACCCGCTCCATCGGCGCTACCATCCGGCAAGCGGAGACCACACATGGCGAACGTACTTGTCGTGGAAGACGACCGGGCAATTGCCGATCTGGTGGCGCTTTACCTGCGGCGTGACGGGCATGAGGTTGAGATCGTCGGGGATGGCGCGGTCGCGTGGCGGCGCTTCGAGGAGCGCCATCCGGAAATCGATCTTGTCGTGCTGGACCTGATGCTGCCCGGTCTCGACGGCCGCGGCGTGTGCCGCCGCATGCGTGGGGTCGCGGACGTGCCGATTCTGATGCTCACCGCGCTCGACGACGAGCGCGACAAGATCGAGGGTCTCGATCTCGGCGCCGACGACTACGTCACCAAGCCGTTCCACCCCGGCGAACTGATGGCCCGCGTCCGCGCGTTGCTGCGTCGCGCCGCTCGCCCCGCGCCGGCCGCATCTGACGATCACCACCGGATCAGCCTCGCCAACGCCTGCATCGACCTCGACGCCCATCGCCTCCTGGCTAACGAGCAGGAGGTCCGATTGCGGGTCAAGGAGTTCGATCTCCTGGTGGCGCTGGCCGAACACCCCGACGTCGTGCTCACGCGCGACCAGCTCCTCGAACGCGTCTGGGGCGGCGAGTACCCTGGCGAAACTCGCACCGTCGACGTCCACGTGTCTCGCCTGCGAGACCGGCTGGAGGCCGCCGGCGCACAGATCACAATTGAGACCGTACGGTCGGTCGGCTATCGATTATCCGCGCCGCGTTAACATGGTTGTTACATGGGGAAGACGATATTCATGTAGGGGCAGACCCGCGTGTCTGCCCTGGTTCCCAACCGGACCGTTGCGGTTGGAGCGCGGGCGGACACGCGGGACCGCCCCTACCAATCCACGGATCCTATCACGTGCCACCTGCACAAACAGCCTCAAATCGGAAACATCGTCGCCCTCTATCCAGCCTGCGAGCCCGGCTGATCGCTTCGCATGTCTTCGTCATCCTCTTGGCCCTGGCATTGGTGCTGGTGATGAGCGCGGGGTTTTTGCGGCGATACGAGGAGCGCGCCGAGATTGCCCGGTTGCGGGAGCTGGCCGGTCCGCTCGCCATCGAGGCCGGGACCTTTGGGCTGTTGGGAGCCGATTCTGGACGAGCGCGGTTGATCGTGGCGACGGTTCTCCGAGACCAGGCGGAACAACTCGACGTTCGCCTGTTGCTGGTTCGACCCGACGACGACCGGATCGTCCTCGACACCGCCAGTGCGGGCTCATTGTTCGGCCAGGCATTGACCGGATACGACGAGGAGATCAGCTCGTTGGTCGGGCAGGAGCGAGGGCGATGGGAGGTCGATACCGTGGTCGCCGATCAGCCCGACGCGGACGACCCCCTGGCCGGCAATCGCGTGGTGCTCGCCGCCGGCGCTGAGGCCAGACTGATCCTGGTCCTCGCCGCGCCGCCGGACCGCTTGCCCCTGGTCGCTCGCTTTCTGCCGCCGCTGCTGCTCGTCGCCGGCATCTCGCTCGCGGTCGCCTCGATCGCCGGTCTCCTCCTCAGCCGGCGCATCGCGGCCCCGATCAATCGACTGACCCATGCCGCCGACGACATGGCCACCGGTCGTCTGGAGCAACGGGTAGCCGGAGAGGGATCGGATGAGATCGGCCGCCTCGTCGCCAGCTTCAACAGCATGTCGCACACCGTCGCCGAGACTGACCGCGGTCAACGAGAGTTCCTCGCCACCATCGCCCACGAGTTGCGCACCCCGCTGACGTCGATCCAGGGGTACGCGGTGGCGCTGCGCGACGGCGTAATTGAGTCTGAGCCGGATGTTGACCGCGCCCTGGCCACGATCGGGCGGGAATCGGACCGGATGGCGAGCTTGATTCGGCAATTGCTCGACCTGGCGCGGCTGGAATCGGGTCAAGCGCGGCTGACAATGCAGCCGGTCGCGGTGCAAGCGCTGCTCGCGCGCGTCGTCGAACGGTTTGCGCCTGAAACCGCGCGCCGGCAGATCGAAGTGACCGCGGACGCGCCAGCCGATCTGCGCGTCCTTGCCGACGAAGAACGTCTGGTGCAAGTTGTTAGCAACCTCGTCGCCAATGCCCTACGCCATACCCCCGCTGGCGGTCGCGTCGCCTTGACCGGCGCCCCGGCCGCCAGCGGCGACGGCACGACCTCGCCGGGTGTCCGACTCACCGTCCAGGACACCGGTGAAGGCATTCCCGCGGAACACCTTCCACGAATTTTCGAACGCTTTGCCCGCGCCGAAACGACAGGCGACGGTTTTGGTCTCGGCTTGGCCATCGTCAAGGAGATCGTCCATCTCCACCGCGGAACGATCAGCGTCCAGAGCCGCGTTGGGTCCGGAACGACGGTCGACGTCGATTTGCCCAGCGCCTAACGCCCGTACCTGCACCCCGTCACTCCAAGCCCCTACCCCGGCATGACGGGGTGGAGGCAATCGGCATGGATACAGCAGATCGAGTCATCGCGGCACTTAACTGACAGAGTGGTGCGCACCGCTTGGAGGAGGTTCCGGGGATTGGACGTCTCAGCGTTGGTGGTGAAGGCAAGAGCGGGCGACGTCGACGCCTTCACCGAACTGGTTCGGGTTTATCAGGCGATGGCTTTCGGCTACGCCTACTCCTCACTCGGGGACTTTCATCTGGCGGAGGACGCCGTTCAACAGGCGTTCATCACCGCCTACCGCAACCTACGCCGGCTCCGACAGCCTGAACGGTTTCCGGCGTGGCTACGCGGCATCGTGCGGTTCGAGTGCTCGCACCTGCGGCGGAAACACCGGGTGTCCACGGTCTCACTCGATCTCGCGGGTAACGTGGCGTCGTCGATTGCCGGACCAGCCCAGCTCGCCGAGGAGCGGGAGGCGTTCAAGCGTGTCCTAACCGCGATCAAGGCACTACCGGACGGAGAACGCGAGGCGACGATTCTCTTCTACGTGCACGAATACGCACAGCGCGACGTGGCGGCGTTCCTCAACCTGCCTGTCACGACCGTCAATAACCGCCTCCGCGCCGCGCGGAAACGACTCAAAGAAGGAGACCTGCTCGCCATGGCCAGAGTTGCATTTAGCGAACACGGATTGCCCGAAGATTTCGCCACCAGGGTCGGCGAGATCATTCGCGCCGACGGACCGATCATCGACGCCCGCTTCGCGCGGGAGAGCCGGCCGCCGATCCTCAACGCGCTCACCATCGAAGACGAATCGACCGGTCTGACCTACACCGCGGAGGTTGCACAATACCTCGACGACGATCTCGTCCGCTCCATTGCCGTGGGCGCGGGAGACGCGGCGCAAGCGACTGCCCGCGCCGGGATGCGCATCGTCGACACCAACGCGCCGATCCACGTGCCGCTCGACGTCGCGGCCATCGCCCACCTGATCGCCTCGATTCGAGGCGACGCGCGGCCCACTGGAGTGCTAGAGACGGGGATCGAGGCGATCGACCTGCTCTGCCCCTTCCCGGCCGGCGGCGTGATCGGCATCGCCGGCGACATGCAAACGGGCAAAATGGTGCTCGTCGAAGAGTTGATCCACCGCTTCGGCGACGGGCCGCACCCGCTCTCGATCCTCGTCTTTGTCGAAGCGCCCGCCGAGGTCTCGGTCATCCAGCAAGTCGCCTATCGGACTTCGGCCTCGGTCGAAGCGATCTATCTTCCCGTGGCCAGCACCAGCCCACAGGCGTTACAAGAGGCGACGCGCCACCTGGACGCCGTCGTCACCCTCGCTCGCCGGCTCGCCGAACAATCGCTCTATCCCGCGATCGATCCCACGCGCTCGACGTCGCGACTCCTCGAGCCGGCGGTTGTCGGCCAGCCTCACGTCGAGATCGCTCGTGTGGTGCGCAAGTCCCTGGCGGACTCGCCTCATAGCCGCGTCGACGATTCCACGCGGGTTGAAACGTCGACCCAGGCGCGGGCGGTCTGCCTTCAGCGGTACCTTACCCAGCCCTTCTTCGTGGCAGAGGCCTTCACCAATCGGCCCGGCGCGTTTGTAACGCGTGCAGCCACAATCGCCGACTGCGGGGCGATCTTGGCAGGCGCCTACGACGACCTGCCGGAAGACGCGTTCTTCATGATCGGCACACTGGACGCGGCCGTCGGCGAAGGCCGATCCTAGGTCCGCTTAGCGCACCACCCGCTTCAGGGCGTCCGTAAGGTCGTTGCGCGCCGGGTTCGTCAGGCGGAGCAATTCCGCCTGCGTACTCGGCGCGATGCCCAGGCGATTGAGGATGTCGTGCAATTCGGCGTCGACCGCCCGCGCGACCTCCTCCTCCTGGCGCAGGGCCCGCAAATCGGACCCGAGGGCGTCGGCGACGCGGTCGAGTACGTCGTAGGACGGGACGGTCAGACCGCGCTCCATTCGGCTCAGGTGTGACGGCGATATTCCAGCTTGTTCGGCCAGGTCGTTCAGCGACAGACTCCGCTCCAGCCGGAGCGCCTTGATCGTCGGACCGATGCGCTGACGAATCGGCCCTTGCTCCGGCGAACGAGCACGACGTTGCATCGCCCTCTCCTCCATCCGCGCCATAACACGTCGGATGCCCGGCACGCGGCCGGGCGCCGGCCGTCACTGCTTCAGTTGTCCAACGTAGCCCACGCAACGTTATTCTATGCTACCGACGCCACAATTGCAGTAGGTTGCGTCTGCCCATTTTTGAGGTTATGCGGTCGCACGCGTCGTCCGCGCGACGTCGCGACCTCTCATCGGGTCGTCGCGCGTTTGACGTAGTGGTTCATAGATTGCTAATGTCCTTCGGATAGCCGCGCATGCGGCCGATCTTAGCCGGCGGAGAGGCCGGCCTACCAGCCACGAGGCCGCCGATCCGCCATGGATCGCGCCGCCGCGCATCGAGGGAGTCCCTCCGATCATGCCGACCACCGCCATCCTCGACCGCATCGATTCACCGGCCGACCTGCGAGGTCGCTCCCTCGGCGAGTTGGAACAGCTCGCGACCGAGATCCGGGACGAGCTGATCCAAGTCGTCACTCAGACCGGCGGCCACCTCGGCGCCAGTCTCGGCGCGGTCGAGCTGACGATCGCTCTCCATTACGTCTTCGACTCCCCGCGCGACAAGCTGGTCTGGGACGTCGGCCATCAAGCCTACGTCCATAAGCTCCTCACCGGCCGGCGCGACCGCTTTCCCACCATCCGCCAGGAGGGCGGCCTTTCCGGCTTCCTCTCGCGCGACGAGAGCCCGCACGACGCCTTCGGGGCGGGCCACGCCTCGACGGCGATCTCGGCGGCGCTCGGCATGGCGGTGGCGGCCCAGCACAAACCGGCATCCGATCGTGGCTGGACCGTGGCCGTGGTCGGCGACGGCGCCCTGACCGGCGGCATGGCCTTCGAGGGGCTGAACAACGCGGGGAATCTCAACCTCCCCTTCATCGTCGTCCTCAACGACAACGAGATGTCGATCGCGCCCAACGTCGGCGCCCTCAGCCGCTACCTCGATCGCGTCCGCACCGACCGCCGCTATAACCGGGCGAAGGACGAGATCGCCGGCATGGTCGAGAAGTTGCCCCAGGGCGAGCTGCTGGTCGAGTTGGGCAAGCGGATGAAGGACTCCTTCAAAGAGTTCGTCTACCACGCGATGATCTGGGAAGAGCTCGGCTTCACCTACATCGGCCCGGTGCCGGGGCACGACATCAGGGCGGTCGTCGAAGCGCTGCGGCAGGCGCGGAACGTCGGTGGCCCGGTCTTTCTCCACGTCGTCACCGAGAAAGGGAAGGGGTACGCCGCTGCCGCCACCGACCGCGAGCGCAGCCACAGCGTTTCGGCGAAGGCGTCGCCGAAGCCGGAGGGCACGCCTCCACCGCCGCCGCGCTACCAGGATGTCTTCGCCGAGACGTTGATCGAGCTGGCCAACGAGGACGAGCGGATCATCGCGATCACCGCGGCGATGCCGAGCGGCACGTCGCTCAACAAGTTCGGGGCGGTCCACCCCCAGCGCTACTACGACGTTGGTATTGCCGAGCAGCATGCGGTCACCTTCGCCGCCGGCCTGGCGACGCAGGGCATGCGGCCGGTCGCCGCGATCTATTCGACCTTCCTGCAGCGCGCCTACGACCAGATCGTGCACGATGTCTGCCTGCAGCGCCTGCCGGTCATCTTCTGCCTCGACCGCGCCGGGTTCGCCGGCGACGACGGGAGGACGCACCACGGCATCTACGACCTCACCTATCTGCGCTGCCTCCCCGGTATGACGATCATGGCGCCCAAGGACGAAAACGAGCTGCGGCACATGCTGCTCACGGCCGTCGAGCACACCGGCGGCCCGATCGCCATCCGCTATCCGCGCGGCTCCGGCGTCGGCGTACCGACCGACGAGCCGGTGCACGCGCTTCCGATCGGCCGCTCCGAGGTGTTGCGCGACGGCGCCGACGTGGCAATCCTGGCGGTCGGCACGATGGTCCTGCCGGCCGAGCGCGCGGCCGAACTCCTCTTCGCCCAGGGCATTCGCGCCACGGTCGTCAATGCCCGCTTCGTGAAACCGCTCGACGAGGCGCTGATCGTTGATCTGGCCAACCGTTGCGGCGCGATTGTGACGGTCGAAGAGAGCTCGGTCCGCGGCGGGTTCGGCGCGGGCGTGCTCGAAACGCTGGCGATTCACGGGATCGCGATCCCGACGCGCGTCCTCGGCGTTCCCGACCAGATTTTCGAGCAAGCATCTCAGGCGCGGTCCCGCGAGATCGCCGGCCTCTCTTACCAGGGGATCGCCGACGCCGCCAGCACGGTCGTCGCGGCGGCCCGCGAGCGCCTGCTGATCGACCCGAACGCGATGCGCGAGGTAACGACGCTGGGATAGACCGGGAGAACGTGATGGCGGCAGATCGGCCAGCGGCAGACGCGACCTCCGCGACGGAGCACGCCGCCGGTGTCGATGCCTCCCACCCCGCGCCGCTCCACATAGAGACAACCCCCCTCGACGACGTCACCGCCGGCGTTGTGGCGTCGCTGACGGCCGCGCAACGCGCGCAACTGGCCGCCTATCGCGATCTGTTGCTCGATTGGAGTCAGCGCTTCAACCTGACCGCGATCACCGACCCGGATGAGATCGAGCGCCGACTCTTCCTCGACGCTCTCCGGATGCTGCCGGTCATCGACGACTTCCTCGGCGAAGCCGCCGCGGCGCGACTGGTCGACATCGGCGCCGGTGCGGGCTTTCCAGGGCTTGTGGTCGCGATCTCCCGCCCACCCATCGACGTCACCGCAATCGAAGCGACCGGCAAGAAGGTCACCTTTTTGCAGGCCGTCATCGACGCTACCGGCCTCTCGAACGTACACGCTATCCACGCTCGCGCGGAGGAAATCGCCCAGGACACCGCTCACCGCGCGCGGTATGACTTGGCCACGGCTCGCGCGGTCGCGGCGCTGCCGTCGCTGATGGAGCTGGCGATGCCCTTCCTGCGCGTCGGCGGGCGGGCCTTCTTCCCGAAGTCGGCCGAACTTGGCGGGGAACTTGCACAGGGGAAGCGAGCGGCCGCAATCGTCGGCGCGCGCATCGGCGGCGGCGCCCTCCTGGCACACATGGAGGGGGAACGCGTGACGCGATTGGTGATCGCGGATAAAATAGCGGACACCCCGACACGCTTCCCGCGCCGCGCCGGCATCCCTGCCCGGGAGCCATTGGGGAGGGGTTCACCGTGAGCGCTCGCATGTACTACCGTAAAGAAAAGCTGCGGGGCGCCTGCTGGGAGTACCAGATCGAAGGCGGCTGGATCGCCGTGCCGAACGGCTTCAGTGCGCGCGACGTCCTGCACCACCGCTTTACCTTCTACCGCCCGCGCGAAGTAACGGTCAGCACGGCCTCCGGCATTTTGACCTTCGAGCGCACCGCCGCCGAGCAGTGGTTCTTCCCCGATCGCTGGTACTCGCTGATCCGCTTCACCACCGAGGACGATCAGACGGTCGGGTATTACGTCAACTTCTCGCACCCACTGGCCGAGTTGCGCGCTAACTATTACCGCGACCTCGACCTCGAACTGGACCTCTGGCTCGACCCGGACGGCACCGCGACTGAACTGGACCGCGACGAGTTCGACGCCGAGATCGACTGCCAGCGCCTCCCCATCGCTTGGGCTGCCGCGGTCAACGCCGCCTACGACACCGTCACCGGCGCCGTCGAGGCGACCATCGCTGAACTCGGCCCCGACCTCGACCACTTCCGCGACCCCACCCACGGCCTGCCGCGGTTCATCTTGCGCGCGTAGGGATCCGATGTTGGCCGAGTCTATCAATGTCACTGGTCTTGAAGCAGGTCCAAGAGTCGGCTGACTGGCGCACGAAATCCTCTTGCCACCATCTCCTGAAAAAGCAACTCAGCGGTCGCCGGGTCAACGATCTCACGCCGAACCGCGCGGACGTGCATTCCAATCGTACCGGTGACGACAATTCGGTGATCGGTTTCGACGGACGATGCCATTCGTCGTGCATCGCGATCGTCCGACGCGAAGTCCCAACCGTTGGCAAAGCAGGCCGCGAGGCTTTCCACCTCGCCGGCGCCCAATCGCGGTCCATGAGACCGCAAACCGGCTAACCATGCGAGTTCATCGGCGGTCGACAAGCGATGACGATGAATCAGTCCGATGTCCAGTGCGTGTCGGACCGCGGCGAATGCGGGAGGGAGGTGGACCTCGTCAAGCACTGCCTCGACCGCAATCAATTGCGTGTCGACCGACTGTCTGAGCATTTCGATTGCCCGACGCCGCCGAAGTTGATCAGAACGGTCGCGTCGACAGTCAGCATCAATGCTTAGCGGATCTTCTCGGCTGCCAATATGTCCTGCTGGGCTTCTTCGACAGTCTCAGGCCACCAACGTACGCGCAGCCCCCGAGACTCCACAAACTCGACGGCAGTCGCTCGATCCAGGTCGAGAAGTTCGGCCAAGCGACCGAGCGAGATGCGCTCGCGGTCATAGTCGCGCAGCGCCTGCACGATCACTTCTTCACTGACCGTGATTTTCGGAGCCTCGCCGGTTCTCATTGTCGTCCATCTTTCGCACAAGACCTTGCCAAACGTCGTCGCCTGATCGCTAGCATAGCAGAGCAGGGAGATGGAGGGACGTCATCCCTGAACTCGGCCCCGACCTCGACCACTTCCGCGACCCGACTCACGGTTTGCCGCGATTCATCTTGTGGCGCGTCGCCGTCAACCTGAGCGTTAAGGCACGATCCCCTCCTTCGAATTCCTTGCTCCCGCAAGTTTCTTCCGAGCGCTTGACGAGCTTTCGGACGCCGACGACGACCTCATCGCTAAAGCATGACTCTCACTCGGCGATGATCCGTGCCCTTCGCACGCGATGAAGCCGCGCATGAAGAACGCGAACATACATCTCGCCGATGGAACGGTTGTTGCCGGACCATTCCTTCGGATCCGGGTGCGTCCGGCCAGCGCTGGCAAGAGCGGCGGCTTTCGCGTCATCTAAGTGGTTGATTCGAAGGCACGACGCGTCTGCCTGGCGAAGATCGCTCGTCGCGACGACGGCACCTACAAGGGATTACTGCGACTGAAACAAATCAGCAGAATGGTTCGTTGGAACCCTCCATCAAGCGGTTTCTACACAGAAGCATCGAGGATCAACATCCAGAGTCCGAGAGTTCCCGCGCTGCCCGCACGTCCCGCATTGCTTCCTCGACGGTGGTTGGTCCGAAGCGTGGTTGCTTCCCGCTCGCCGGTCCCCATGGTCATCCTCACGCGTCGGCAAAGATCGACGCGTATCCGGCAGCGGTGAGTAGGTCGTCCTGCTCAGCGGTATCGATCTCTCGATACCGCTCCGCCGCATCGCAGATGCCCCCCAAAAGGGTGTGGTCGCCAGCGCTGCACATGGTCGTCACCGGCTGGTTGAGAACCCAGGCGATGGCGCGGTCGACGTCCCGCTGCTCCGTGAATGGTTCGTACCAGGTGTTGTGGGTCGGCTGCCGCCCATTCCACGGCCCCTTCGCCGACGCCTTGAGGGCGTGGATACCGACCTCTTGCACCCGGCAAAGCCCGACGAGCTCTGCCCAATCGCGGCGGAACTCCGCCATCGAGTAGAGGAAGCGGTTACAGGAGGTCATCACCGTCGCGAAGTCGAAGCGACGCAGCGCCTCGGCGTGCGTCGCCGGAGATTGCGGCCCATGGCCGGTGATCCCGATGTGGCCCACCAACCCCTCGCCCCGCGCCGCCAAAATCGCCTCCATCGAGCCACCGGACGCGAAGCAGCGGTCGAGGTCGTCGGTCGTGCAGACGGCGTGGAGTTGGTAGAGATCGAAGCGGTCGCGCCCAAGACGGTCGAGCGTGCGCAGCAGCATCTCGCGCGCTCCCTCGCGATCGCGCACCTCGGTCTTGCAACCGATGAAGAGGTCGGGCTGAGGATGTCGTCTCAAGTAGTCGCCAAGGCGCACCTCGGCGTCCGCGTAGGTCGGCGCGACGTCGAAGTGGTTGATGCCGCGCCCCAGCGCCTCCTCGATCACCCGGTCCGCTTCGTCCTGTCCCAGCACGCCGATCGCGTACGTGCCAAACGTCACGACCGTGCTCTCGTGCCCCGTCTTCCCCAACCGACGCGTTTCCATGACTTCCTCCCTAAGCGTTAGGGCAGAGGCGTTAGGCGTTAGGGACAACGTCGTTCTCCCC
>JBOGUF010000024.1:0-8916 GCA_050696075.1 Thermomicrobiales bacterium | reverse complement strand
CGGCACGGCCACGGCCGGCGACGGCACGGGCGGTTCCGGCGGTAGCGGCGGCAACGGCGGCGGCGCCGGCGACGCGATCAGCGGCGACGGCACCGGCGGTCATGGCGGCAACGCCAACGCCGAAGCGTTTGTCGGCGCGACCGCCTACCACGTCGTCTTCGACTTCGAGAACTGCGTCGACGACATCGATGCCGGCGACTGTGGGAACACGATCGATGGCGACTGCACGGGCAACTGCCCCGGACCGGACAACGGTGGCGACGACAACGGGAACGGCAACGGCAACGGCACTGGCACTGGCACTGGCAACGGGGTGGGGACCGGCAACGGCGCCGGCAACGCCGCCGAGATCGCCAGCGTCAAGGCTCTCCCCGCGACCGGCGCCGGCACGATGGCCGGGCAGGACGTTGGGCTGTGGTTCCTGTTCGGGACCGGGCTGATGCTTGCTTTTGCCGGTTTCACCGTCAGGGAGCGGGCGGCATAGCGCCGAGCAGATCCGCAACCGCCAGAACACAAAGTGGGACCCCGGCCGACTGGACGGGGTCCCACTTTGTCGGAGGGATGCTGTCAATCCGTCGTCGGGGGGCTGAGTTCAGCGCAGGTTCCTCCCCGACGACGGAACGACCCCGCGGCGATTCTCGATTCGAAGGTATGTTGGTTGACAGCGTGTCGCGGAGTTGCTACCTTCAGCGTGCGCCGAAACGCATACTGTATACAGCTTTGCGCCAATGCTGTCGCGGAGCGGCCCAGACGACGCCGGTGGCGCGCGGCCGTCGCCCAAGGGCCTCCCCGCCAAAACGAGGAGCGAGGAGTTCATGGACGAACGCAATCGCAATCGCCTGGCAAACCGGAAGGTTTCCCGTCGCACGTTGGTTAAGGGAGCGGGCGCCGCCGCCGCAACCGGCGCCATGGCCCGCTTCGGCGCCGTCTCGATCCGCGCCCAGGAGGAGGTCGAGCTCCGCTGGTCGATGTGGTCCGCCAGCGAGGCCGAAACCGCCGTCTGGCAAGGGCTGGCCGACGACGTCAAGGTCGCCCACCCCAATATCACCGTCACCCTCGAGACGACCACCTTCGCCGACTATTGGGACAAACTGACCACCCAACTCGCCAGCGACACCCAGGCCGACGTCATCGCCATGCAGAGCCTGCGCATGCCCGGCTTCGCCGCCCGCAACGCGCTCGCCCCGCTCCGACCGCTGATCGACGCCGACGCCGAGGTGGCCTACGATGACTTCTTCACCGCGATCCAGGAGGGCCTTTCCTTCCGCGACGAGATCTACGCCTTCGCCTACGACCTCGGCCCGATCATCCTCTACTACAACAAGGATCTCTTTGACGCGGCCGGCGTGGCGAACCCCTCCCCGACCGAGCCGCTGTCCTGGGATCAGTTCGTCGAGGCGGCAACGACGATCACCAACGCCGGCGAGGGGCAGTACGGCTATACGCTGCAACCGAGCTTCACCGGCTTCATTCCCTGGCTCTGGTCGGGCGGCGGCGACTATATGAACGCCGAAGAAACTGAATGCACGCTGAACGCCCCCGAGGCGGTCGAGGCGCTCACCTTCCTCACCGGGCTCTTCACCGAACAGCAGATCGCCACCCCAATTACCGACCTCTCCAACAACAACTTCGCCAGCGAGCAGTTCACCAGCGGTCAGGTCGGCATGACGACCAATGGCCCATGGAACTTCGTCAACCTGCGCAACGACGCGACGTTTGCCTGGGACATCGCGCCGCTGCCGGCCGGCCCCGCCGGGAGCACAACCTGGGTTGCCGGTTCCGGCTTCGGCCTCTCCCGCGTGACTGAGCACCCCGACGAGGCGTGGCAAGCGCTCAAAGTCATCACCTCTTCCGAGTCGTTGCAAAAGCTGGCCGCGGCCGGCCGCGGCTACCCGGCGCGGCAATCGGCCGTGCCTGCATTCGTCGACCCCGAAGCTCCGCCGGAGCAAGTCGCTATCGTCGAGCAGGTCCTGACCGCCGAGGGCATGACCCGCTTCCTGAAAACCACGACCACCTGGCAGGAAACCGAGATCATGCTCACTCGGGAGTTCAACCCGGTCTTTCTCGGCGACCAAAGCGTCGACGACACGATCGCAACCGTGAAGGAAGAGTTCGACGATCTGCTGGAGCGGCACCAGGAGATCATCGAACGGGGCGGGGAATAGTCCGACCGCGTCAGTACGGGCTTTGATCGTGCGGCGTGTCTCGCCGCCTCGCCGGCGTAGGGGAGGGACCCGCGCCGCAACTCCGCTCCTCATCGACCGCGGGTCGATCTGCCGCGCCCGCGGCCCGTTCGACCAGACGCGTGCGGCCGCGTTCATGAGGGCAAGACGGCCGGTACACCGGCGTGTCGCGCTGCGCGCGACGGGAGGGCACAGGTCCCTCCCCTACGACGATGATGGCGGAGGGTACAGGTCCCTCCCCTACGACGCTTTGTCCCGCCTCACAGGAGAGGGCGCCCTTGGCCAGTTCCGTCGCCACACCCGAGCGCAAGGGGCACGTCGCCTGGCGGCGGCGCGACCACGAGTCGCTCGCCGCCTATCTCTTTCTCCTCCCGAATATCCTCGGCTTCCTCGCCTTTACGGCGATTCCAGTGGTGGCGGCGCTGGTGCTCTCCTTCTATGAATGGGACCTGCTGCTGGGGCGGGAATGGGTCGGGCTGGAGAATTTTCGCGAGCTGCTCTTCGAGGACGACGTCTTCCGCGACGCGCTCTTCAACACCTTCTACTTCGCCTTCGCCACCGTCGGCCTCTCGGTCGTCATCGGCCTGGCGGTGGCGCTGCTAGTGAACCAATCGCTGCGCTTTATCGTCGCCTTCCGCTCGATCTTCCTCCTCCCCTACGTCACCCTCACCGTCGCCCTCTCGCTCGTCTGGAAGTGGCTCTATCTGGAGGACGTGGGGCTGATCAACACCGCCCTCGGCACGATCGGCATCGACGGGCCCGATTGGATCACCAGCCAAACCTGGGCGATGCCAGCGCTCATCATCATGACCGTCTGGAAGACCTTCGGCTACAACATGGTCCTCTTCATGGCCGGCCTCCAGAGCGTGCCGGAGCACCTCTACGACGCGGCCAAGGTCGACGGCGCCAACGCCTGGCAGCGTTTCCGCGGCGTGACGCTGCCGATGCTCTCGCCGACGACCTTCTTCGTCGTCGTGATCTCGATCATCGGCTCGTTCCAGGTTTTCGACCAGGCGCTGGTGATGACCGCCGGCGGTCCCGGCACCGCCACCACCCCGCTGGTCCTCTACATCTATCAGGTCGGCTTCCAGTCCTTCTACATGGGCTACGCGGCGGCGCTCGCCTGGGTCCTCTTCGCCATCGTCTTCGTCTTCACCCTCGTCCAGTTCTGGTACCAGCGGAAGTGGGTCGCGTATGAGTAGTCGCGGTCGCAAGCTCAATCTCGTGCAGCGCGCCGAGACGACGACCGCGACGCAACCGCGCGCCCGGCCGGCGCTCATGCAACCCCGCGCCGCCGCGTCGACGAAGCCGCGCCTGGCCGCGCACTGGCCGCTGATCGCCTACGCGCTCCTCTGCGCGCTCGCCTTCTTTACCCTGGTGCCGATTCTCTGGATGGTGCTCTCGGCCTTCAAGTCGGGCGGCGAGGTCTTGGCCCAACCCCCGACCTGGTTCCCGCGGGAATGGCATCCCGAGAACTTTCAGGCGGCCTGGAACTTTGCGCCCTTCGGCCGGTATCTCGGCAACACGTTGGTGATCGCCCTGACGGTGATGGTGATCGAAACGCTAACCTCGGCCCTGGCGGCCTACGCCTTCGCCCGGCTGCGCTTCCGCGGGCGGGACGCGCTCTTCCTCCTCTACCTCGCCACGCTGATGATCCCGCGGCAGGTGACGATCATCCCGCAATTCATCATCATGCGCGAGTTGGGCTGGGTCGATACCTACCAGGGATTGATCATCCCCCAGGCCTTCAGCGCCTTCGGCACCTTCCTCTTGCGCCAGTATTTCCTCAGCATCCCGCGCGAACTGGAGGACGCGGCCCGGATCGACGGCGCCTCCCGCTGGGAGTGCTTCTGGCGCATCATCCTCCCCCTCTCGGGCCAGGCCCTGGCGACCCTGGCGGTCTTCATCTTCCTCTTCCAGTGGAACAACCTCCTTTGGCCGCTGATTATGTCGAACTCGGACGAGACGCGCCCCATCGCCGTCGGCATCCGCCGCTTCCAGGGGCAGTACAGTACCGATTGGAACCTGCTCATGGCCGCCGCGACACTGGCCACGCTGCCCGTCGTCGCGGTCTACATCTTTGCCCAGCGTTGGTTCGTGCGCGGGATTACGCTGTCGGGGTTTGGGGGACGGTGAGGACAGCCCTCACCCCGGCGCGTATCGTACGCATCTCCTTAGGCAAGGGAGAGGCGTACGATACGCGGTACGACTCCCCCTCTCCCGTGCGCGAGAGAGGGGGCCGGGGGTGAGGGCTGTCTCAGGGAGCAACGATCGTGCCAAACAACAATCCCCAAACCTACGACGCCGTCGTCATCGGATCGGGCCAGGGTGGCGGGCCGCTGGCGAGCGCGCTGGCGCAAGCAGGGCGGCGGACGGCGATGATTGAACGAGAGCACGTCGGCGGCACCTGCATCAACGAAGGATGCACTCCCACCAAGACGATGGTCGCCAGCGCCCGCGTCGCCTACCTGGCGCGGCGCGGGGCCGACTACGGCGTCCGCACCGGCGAGATCGACGTCGATCTGGCTCGCGTCCGGCAGCGGAAGCGCACCATCGTCGAGAGCTTTCGCTCCGGCAGCGAGCAACGGCTTCGGGAGACCGACGGCCTTGACCTTCTCATGGGCGAGGCCCGCTTCACCGGCCCGCATACGCTCGACGTCCACACCGGCGACGGCGAGACGTCGCGCCTTGAGGCGGAACTGATCGTCATCAACACCGGCGCCCGCCCCACCCTTCCTCCCATCGACGGGATCGATACCGTTCCGGTCCTGCACTCGACGTCGATCATGGAGTTGGACACCGTCCCAGAACACCTGATCGTCCTCGGCGGCGGCTACGTCGGGCTCGAGTTCGCGCAGATGTTCCGGCGCTTCGGCAGCAAGGTTTCGGTCGTCCAGCGCGGTCCGCAATTGCTGGGGCGGGAGGACGAGGACGTCGCGGAGGCGGTCGCCGCCGTGCTGCGCGAGGACGGCATCGCGATTCACCTCGACGCCGAGGCGACGTCGACCCGCGGATCAGACGGCCGGATCGCGGTGACGATCCACGGTCCGGAGGGCGGCACCATCATCGACGGGTCCCACCTCCTCGCCGCAACCGGGCGGCAACCGAACACCGACGTCCTGAATCTCGACGCGGCCGGCATCGAAACCGATAAGCGCGGCTACATCCCGGTCAACGACCGGCTCGAAACGAACATGCCCGGCATCTACGCCCTGGGCGACGTCAACGGCGGTCCCGCCTTCACCCACATCTCCTACGACGACTTCCGCATCCTCCGCGCGAACCTGATCGAGGGCGGCAACGCCTCCACCAACGGCCGGCTCGTGCCCTACGTCGTCTACATCGACCCCCAACTCGGCCGGGTCGGCCTCAGCGAGCGAGAGGCGACAAAGCAAGGCCGCTCGATTAAGGTCGCCACGATGCCGATGAGCTCCGTCGCCCGCGCCCTCGAGACGGACGAGCCGCGGGGCATGATGAAGGCGATCGTCGACGCCGAAACCGACCAGATCCTGGGCGGCGCCATTCTCGGCATCGAGGGCGGCGAGCTGATGTCGATGCTGCAACTGGCAATCATGGGCGGCGTGACCGCATCCACCTTGCGCGACGCCGTCTTCGCCCACCCGACGCTTGCCGAGTCGTTCAACAACCTCTTGGCGACGCTGATCCCTCCGTCGTAGCGGCGGATCTGGTTTCTGCCCGCGCGCCGCGGCGCGCATCGGTCGAAGACCGATAATCGATCGCGCCAACCCGGACGGCCTGCCACAATCAACGGATTCGGAGTGACGGGTTGCCGGGCAGCATGAAAGGGACCACACGGCGTGGAGAACATCACCGCGCGATTGCGCGAGGTCGAGCGGACTAAGACCTGGGTCGAACACCTGGAACGGATCGGCCCGCCGGCATGCGAGATCGTCTTACCGCCCGCCGATGAGGTGCCGCCCGTCCTGGTCAAGCTGGCGATCCCGCACGAGGAAATCGATGGCATCGTCGCGATGATGCCGGACCGGGAAGGCTCACCGGAGGTCTGGTGGTTGCTGGAGCGCTGCGCCCATGCCCTGATCCGAACCATGGGGGAAGTCGACGATTCGCCGGCGTTTCCCGCGCTCCCGGAAGCGATGGGCATCGTGCCGCGCTATTTCTACGTCTTCGTCTTCTTGGCGACGCTGCCGCACGTCCGGGCATACCACCGCGCGCGCGAGATACCGGACGACGTCTCCTGGCTCACCCTGGCCGATCTCGGCCGCAACATGGCCGTGCATCGCGGGCGCTACGGGACCGGCGGACTCCACGTCCCGTTCTGGCTGATGCTGCACTTCGGCGGCACGATCTACGACCTCGGCCGGTTGCAGTTCGAACGAGCCAAGCTCGGCAAACGCACCGGCCAGGCGATCCAGGCAGCCGGCCTGCCGTTTGGACCGGGCGCCCCGGCGCTCTCCGTCCACATTCCGGAGTTCTCCGGGCCGCTGTCGCCGCGCGCGTGCGATGCGTCGTTCGCGCGCGCAACGGACTTCTTCGCCCGCCACTTCCCGGAGGAGCGATACCAGATCGCGGTCTGCCATTCCTGGCTGCTCGACGAGCAACTCGCGGACTACCTGCCGGAAGAGACCAACATCATCCGGTTCCAACGCCGCTTTCGGGCGGCGTACCGCCCTCCCGACAACGACGACGACATCATGGCGTTCGTCTTCGGCCGGACGACATCCGCGCTGGACGAATTGCCGCAACGGACGACACTCGAGCGGGCGATCGTCGCCCACCGCAAGGCCGGTCACCATTGGCGCGGCGGCGCCGGCTGGCTGCTGCTCTGAACCCCCGTCAGCCCGCGCCTCGCCACGACATCCTGGGTCTTCCGCACTTTCGGTGACGATGCCCGACGAAAGAGCTCACCCTCTCCGTTCGTGCCTTGACAGGCATATAACCAATATCGCATACTTCGCCCATGTGGTCGACCTTCGCCGTCCTCGCCGAACCGAACCGCCGCCGCATTCTGGACGAGCTGCGCCAGGGTGAGCACAGCGTCGGCGAGTTGGTCGAGCGCCTCTCGCTGAGTCAGCCCGCCGTCTCCAAGCACCTGCGCGTGCTGCGGGAGGCGGAATTGGTAGCCTCGCGGGTCGACAAACAGCATCGCCGCTACCGGCTGCGGCCGGCGCCGCTGGCAGAGGTCGACGCCTGGCTGGCGCCCTACCGCCGCTTCTGGGCGGCGCGGTTGGATGCCTTGCAGGCCCATCTCGACCAGGAGCAGTCGTGACCCAGCACGCCGACCAGTCGGACCGCTCGCGCTACGGCACGGTGCACGAGCGCGCGGACGGCTACCAACTGCGGTTCGAGCGCCGTCTGCTCCAGCCGGTGGAGAAGGTCTGGGCCGCGCTGACCAACCCCGCGCAGTTGGCACAGTGGTTGGCGCCGGGCGAGATCGAGCTAACGTTGGGAGGGCGGGTCTATCTCGCCTTCACCGACGGCGACAGCGTCATCGACGGACGGGTGACCGCGATCGCGCCGCCGCGGTTGCTGGAGTTCTCCTGGACGGATAAAGGCAACGACCGCGGGTTCGTGCGCTGGGAGTTGATTGCCGAAGACGGCGGCACCCGTCTCGTCCTCACCCACATCGTCCCCGAAGCGGCCCGCGCGTTTGGTCTCCCGGCGCTGGCGGGGTGGCATTCCCTGCTCGAGCAGTTGGCGGCCCTGCTCGACGGCCAGCCCATGTCCGTCGCGCGGGACCGCTGGCAAGAGCTGCACGACCACTACGCCCGGGCGGGGGTGATGGATGCACGGCCTGGAAAGGAAGGAGACAGCAGCGATGACGATGCACAGGACCGGGACACGTGACGAGTGGCTGGCAGCGCGCCTGCAACTGCTCGATGCGGAGAAGGAGCTGACCCGGCGCGGCGACGAGGTGGCGAAGCGGCGGCGGGAGCTGCCTTGGGTCCGCATCGACAAAGAGTACCGGCTCGACACCGACGATGGCAGCGCCTCGCTCAAGGACCTGGTCCGCGGGCGCTCGCAGCTCCTCGTCTACCACTTCATGTTCGGGCCGGACTACACGGCGGGCTGTCCCTCCTGCTCGATGATCGCGGACGCCTTCAATGGCTCCTTCGTCCACTTGGCCAACTATGACGTGATGCTCTGGGCGGTGTCGCGGGCGCCGCTCGCGAAGCTGCAGGCGTACAAGCGGCGGATGGGGTGGACGTTTCCCTGGGCGTCTTCGTTCGGCAGCGACTTCAATTTCGATTTCAACGCCTCGTTCACCGGCGAGGAACTGCGCGACGGGGCCGAATACAACTTCCGCCGCGACGACCCCGGGATGAACATCGGGAGGGCCGGAGCGCCGGACTCCGGGCCTGCTGCGTTCGCGGCCATGACCGGGACCGACGTGGGCACGTATATGCGCGAGCGGGAGGGCATGAGCGCCTTCGCGCTCGAGGACGGCATCATTTACCACACCTATTCGACCTATGCGCGCGGCGTGGATCCGTTCTTCGGCGTATACCATTGGCTCGACCGCGCCCCCAAGGGACGCAACGAAACCGGCCCCTGGTTTCGCCGCCACGACGAGTACGACAACCGCTGAGCGCCAACCGCACACCCGGCACGGCCGGGCGTGACCACGACCTGGAGGTCAACTGATGGCAGATCAAGCACCAGTCGAAACGACGAATCTCGGCCCAGGCTCAAATTGGGATACGCCTGCCGAAGACACCGCGATCCCGTGGAGCCGGGTGCGCGATGTGCTCAC
>JBOGUF010000023.1:0-33786 GCA_050696075.1 Thermomicrobiales bacterium | reverse complement strand
CACCCCTGACCCCCTGAGAAGGAGGCATTCCATGTCATCTCCGCTGACCACCAGCAGGGACCCGCGCATCTCCCGCCGTCATCTCGCCGGCGCCGCCGCCGCCCTCGCCGGCGCCGCGGCCCTCCGTGCGCCGCGCCCGGCGTCCGCGGCCGTCGATCTCGACTTTGTCGTCTGGAACTACGCCGTCGACATCGTCCAGGACAACATCAACCTCTTCCAGGAGCAGTTCCCCGACATCACGGTGAACCTCAGCGACTTCGCCTGGCCCGCCTTCCACGAAACGATGGTCAACCGCTTCCAATCCGACACTCCGACCGATGTCGCCTACAACGGCGGCAACTGGCTCGAGGAGTTCGCCGCCGCCGGTTGGGTCGTCCCCCTCGAAGACCATTTCGACTGGGTCACCGGCTACCAGGACAAGGTGCTCGGCTTCGCCTGGCAGGACATGACCTACGAGGGCAAGGTCTACGGCCTCCCCTACTACGCCGACACCATCACCTTCATGTACAACGAGCAGATCCTCGCCGACGCCGGCATCACCGCCCCGCCCCAAACCTGGGAAGAGGTCACCGAGCAGTCGCTCGCGCTCAAGGAAGCCGGCATAGAGTTCCCCTTCGTCTACGAGTTCGCCAATACCCTACCGAACGTCAGCGAAGCGTTCGCCAGCATGGTCTTCGGCCGCGGCGGCGAGCTGATCGATGAAGAACTGAACCCCCTCTGGACCGACCCCGCCAGCCCGGCCGCCCAGCAACTCACCTGGCTCGTCAACGCCAAGAACACCGACCAGATCTTGACCATCCTGCCCCACGAAACCGACGTCACGCGGGCGATGAACACCGGCCAGCACGCCTTCACCGTCATGTTCAACTACAACCTGGCCGCCCTCAACAACGCGGCCACCTCGGCCCTCGCCGGGCAGTTCAAGCTCGCCCTCATGCCGGGCGAAACCCACGAGTGCTACGGCTTCGCCAAGTTCTACAACATGACCACGATGGCGGTGGACCGCGGCCAAGAGGCGATCGACGCCACCGGCCAGTTCATCCAATACTTCGCCGGCGAAGTCGACGGCGGCTACCCCGTCGCCAAGCGCTGGGCCGTCGAGCAGGGTCTCGGCTTCGGCCAAACCCCGCTCTTCGACGACCCCGACGTCATCGGGGCTTACTCGCAATGGGTCGACGTCGACCTCTGGCGGCAGCAACTCGACATGGCCCGCGCCCGCCGCCAGGCCATCTGGTACGGCATCTGGAGCGAGCAGTTCCACCCGCTCCTCGGCCGCGCCCTGGCCGGCGAGATCAGCGCCGAACAATGCCTCGAAGACGCCGCCACCGCCTGGAACGACCTCAAAGAGCGCGTGCAAGGCTAACTGTCACCCGCCCGTCCGTCGTAGGGGAGGGACCCGCGCCCTCCCCGTCGGGCGCAGCCCGCCATGCCGCGCAAGCGGCCGTTCGATCGCTCGCCTGTATGTAACTCGTGCTCGTTCTGGGCACTTCGCCAATTGACACCCGAATCCCGTGAGGATGCCCGCGTGGCGAAACCAACGACCATACCAAGACGAATACGAACCGCCAGCGGCATCACCGCGCCCCGCCGCGCCCTCGATCCCCACGCCCGTACCGGCCTCATCATGGCCGCCCCCGCCTTCCTCCTGATCGCCCTCTTCACCTTCTACCCCTTCGCCCGCGCCGCCTACGAAAGCACCCGCATCGCCTCACCCATCTTCCCGCCCCGCTACGTCGGCCTCGAAAACTACCGCGACGTCCTCGCCAGCGACTACTTCCTCAACGCCGCCCTCACCACCCTCCGCTTCGCCGCCATCACCGTCCCACTCCTCGTCCTCTTCGGCGTCCTCGTCGCCTTACTTCTCAACGAGTCCTTCGTCGGCAACACCGCGCTCCGCATCGGCATGCTCCTCCCCTGGGCAATCCCCGCCACCGTCGCCGGTCTCATCTGGAAGTGGATCTTCCTCGACAGTTGGGGCGCCCTCAACGCGCTCCTCTACTCCCTCGGCGTCATCGACGGCTACGTCCAATGGCTCGGCACTCCCCGCCTGGCGATGATGGCGGTCGTGATCGTCTTCGTCTGGTCCCAGCTCCCGCTGGCCGCCATCTTCCTCCTGGCCGCCGTGCAGGCCATCCCGGACGACCTCTACCAGGCCGCCGCCCTCGACGGTGCGGGTCCGTTAGAACGCTTCCGCGCCGTCACCCTGCCCGGCATCCGCCCCATGCTCGTCATCGTCGCCCTCTTCGAACTGCTCATGGCGATCACCAACTTCGACGTCGTCTACTCCCTCACCCAGGGCGGTCCCGGCACCGCCACTACCATGCTCACCTACTTCACCTGGTCCGTAAGCTTCAAACAACTCGACTTCGGCCAAGGCTCCGCCCTCGCCATCCTCATCGCCCTCGCCTGCCTGGCCGCTATCCTCGTCCTCGTGCGCGCCATGCCCAAGGACGCCCTCGTCGAGTGAGTACCGAGTACCGAGTGCCGAGTACCCAGTGCCCAGTAGTGTTCGCACCTTCCGCCTAACGCCTAACGTCTAACGCCTAACGCCTTATGAACAGACGATCAGCTCCAAAACGCATCCTCGTCTACAGCGGCGCCATCACCCTCGCCCTCTTCTGGTTCGCGCCGTTCGTGCTTGTCCTGCTCGGCAGTGTCCTGCCGGAAGTGAACCTGCTCTCGTTCCCGCCGAGGTGGTTCGCCGACCCGCCGTCGCTGGCGACCTACGACTACATCTTCACCGGTAAGGTTCCCGAGAGCTACGAGCAGCGTGGCGCCTTACGCAGCATGGTCTCGACCGAGGTCCGCGATGTCCCCCGAGCCATCTTCAACAGCGTCGTCGTCGCCACCGCCGTCATGTTCGTCAACCTCATCCTCGGCAGCCTCGCCGCCTACGCCTACGCCCGTATCCGCTTTCCCGGCCGCCGCGCGGCCTTCACCTTCGTCTTGATGAGTCGCCTCATCCCCAGCGTCGCCCTTGCCGTCCCCTACTACCTCATCGTCCTCTGGGCCGGTCTGCTCAACTCCTATTGGGCGCTCATCCTCATCTACTCGGTCCTGACATTGCCCTTCACTACCCTCGTCTTGACCCTCTACTTCAAAGGCATTCCCATTGAGGTCGACGAAGCCGCCCAGATCGAGGGCGCTTCCCCCTGGCGCGTCCTGCGCGACATCACCATCCCCCTCTCACTGCCCAGCCTCGTCGGCGCCGGCCTCTTCGCCTTCATGCTCGCCTACAGCGAATTTCTCTTCGGCCTTTTCATCACCACCAGCCGCGAACGCCGCACCCTCCCCGTCATCCTCGGCTCCCTCTCCGTCAACACCGACGTCTCCTGGGGCATGCTCATGGCCAGCATCACCATCGGCCTCATCCCCACCCTCCTGCTGGCCTTCCCCGTCTGGCGCTTCATGATCCGCGGCCTCACCGCCGGCAGCGTCCGCTGAGCCCGACCGCCTTGCACAGAAAAACTCGACCTGCTTCCGCCCCAATAACGGCCACGCCCACCCAACACCACGCGAAAAGCCCCTCCGGGACTGTGGTCGGTCCGTAGCCTGCCACAGTCCCGGAGGGGCTTCGTAGGTTCAGCCCGGCGTTTCGACGCCAGGGATTGCCGCCCCACATCACCTTATTCTCCGCGCCACCTCACCCCACCAATGTGCTCCGCCGAACGTCCAACGTCGCACATCGCACCTCGTCCGTCGAACCCCGAATCCGCTACCCCGCCGTCTCCGCCGTCCCCCCTCTGCACACCGCGCCCGGCTCCGGCGTCTGCTCACCATCCTGGAACGTCTCCACGAACGCGGCCAGCAGGGGATCATCGACGGAATCGAGTTGCAACTGCACGCCCCACGCCGACGCCACCACCGCCGACGGCAATCCATCGTACGGACTCACCAGCACCTTCTCGTTGGCGTCCGCGATCGCCTCAAGGACCGCAATCTCGCTCGCCGGTAGATCAGGATCATAGGTGATCCAGACCGCCCCGTGCTCCAATGAATGGACCGCGTGCTCGTCGATGATCGACGCGTCGTAAAACCCACAGTCTTGCCACACCGGGTGATGCGGACCACCCACCGGCGGCGTCTGCTCGTAGTCAACCGGCGCGTCCGTGTGTGACGCATCGGTGATCGGAAAGGTCTCAATTGCGTCGAAAAGCGTCTGTTCCTCGTCCGTCCGCTCCGGCGTCGGGCGCTCGTCCACATCCGCGGCCGGCCCGCTACCCAAATCGAACCCCCGCAGCAGGTCCTCCCGCGCCACGATCTCGGTCGCGTACTCCTCGGCCGGCACGTCGTGAATGATCACCAGGCTCAGCCCGTCGCCGAGGGCGATGCATTCGAAGTAGCGGGTGTACTGTGCTTCGTCTCCGCTCTCGAAGGTAAAGAGGTACGTGTACGTCTCCCAGTACCGTTCCTCCTCGTCCCCCGCGGCGTCCGGTTCGTCGAGCGGCTCGACCTCGCTGTTGCCTCCCTCTTGTTCCATCCCCACGACATAGTCGGCAACGCATACTTCCAGCTCGTCCGCGTCGTAGTCCGGATCGCCAAAAATACCAAGCAGGCTGATCTCGTTCGTGAAGTAGATGCGATCGTATGGGTCGTCCGGATTCTCGTCCTCGGCCTGGACCTGCCACACCACCGGGTCGTACTCGATCCGATAGCCATAGGTCGGGCTGTCGTAGGTCCCGTCCTCGTCAATCGCTTCGGTTTCTGCTTCTTCTTCGTCCGCGTCGTCCTCTGCCTCGCCCTCGCGCCCAATGCGCGGCCGCGAATCTTCCTCGTCCGTCTTCGGCGCCTCGTCGTCGTCCGCCTGCGCCGCCGCCGGCGCGGCAAGCATCCCTGTCATCGCCATCGGCCCGCCGAAGCCGGCCAGCGCGACGGCGACAAGCACCACTGTCAATAACCTCAGCAACGTGATCGGCCGGCCAGGCCGGATATTGTCTGTCATCGCCGCTCCCCTTCCTTTCGTCAACCCCCGGATGGCCAACCAACCCCGCGGGCCGGCATTGACGTGCGGGCCGGGATTCGCCCACATCCTACACCTCGCGTGCCTAAGTCGTTACAGCCCTCGCCCCCGTCCCTAGCGCACCGCCATCAGTACCCGATTATCGAGCTTCTGCCAGATCACCCCGACCTCGCGAAAACCGGCGTCCCGCAGCGCCGCCTCGTACACCTCGAGGATCGGCGCCGTCGCATCAGCGTCGTGGGTCGACCAGGCAAAGCGGCGCGTCCGCTCCTCGATCAGATCCCCGGTGCCGGACTCCTGCCCGAACGCGGACCACCAATCGTCCCAGTCCTCGGCGCCCGGTGCGGCAAACGCGGTGCCCCAGCGCCGCTCGTTCAGGGCCGAACTCACGCGGCCGAACGTCGCCAAATGCGGCGGAAACCCCATATGATCCCCGTCCAGGAAGACCCCACCGGGGCGGACGATGCTGGCCAGTCGTCGGGCGAGCGGATTGAGCCCACCGGGAGGAAGCCAGTGCAGCGCGGTCGTGCTCAACACCGCGTCGACCCGCTCCACCCCCAGCGCTGCCGGCCACTCGTCGCCATTCAGGTCGGCCTCCACCCAGCGCAGCCGGCCGTCCATGTCGCCCAGCACCGCCTGCCCCATCGTCATCAGCACCGGATCGAGATCGACGGCAAGACTCCGCGCCCGCGGAAACCGCCCAAGCAATCGCTGGCTAATCGAACCCGGCCCCGCCGCCAAATCAATCGCCACAAACTCGTCCGACATTAGTGCATCCAGCACGTCCAGCATCACCCCGAACCGCTCCTCGCGGTCCGGCAGATATCCCTCCTGCTGCGCATCCCACCGCCGCAACCACTTCGCCCAGTCGATCTCCCGCGCTGTCTCTTGCATATCACCCCCCATCGCTTTCATCGCCAGTCCAGCGACATTGTAGCTACCGGAGCGGGCCGCCAGCGCCGGGACTCCCCCTCTCCCGCGCGGCGGGAGAGGGGGCAGGGGGTGAGGGCTGCTACCCAAGCCCCTCAAAGTCGATCGCCGGCGCCTCCTCCGCGACCACCTCGAAGGCTACCCCATCGCTCACCGCGATCACCCGCTCGCCCAGCGCGAACGCCTCCGCCAGATCGGGCCGCACCTTCAGCAGCCGGAAGTAGTCCTCGCTAGCGAACTGCACCTTGATCGTCTCCAACCGCGACGGATCGTAGGTCGTCTCGATCCAGACCCCCTCCTTGTTGACGAAGGTGCGCGCCCCCACGCTCCGGATCTGCTCCGCCACCTCCGGCTCCGCCGTCGGCAGCGCGCCTCCTCCCTCTCCGTCCCCGGCTTGGCCCATGCTGCTGGCGGCGTCGGCCGCCACGACCGCCTCTTCGCCGGAGGCCGGCGCCGCCGGCCCGGCCTGTTGCGTCTCAAACTCATCCCGCGCGACACGATCACGCCCTTCCTCCGTGAGGATGTCGTCCTCGGTGATCAAGTACGACGTGTACGGCGTCACGATTCCGTAGCGCACCGAGAGATCGACGATCGTCTGGATCCACTCCTGGTTCTCGCCGTTGAGCCGAATCTGGTTCAGCAGATACCCGATCTTCCGCGTCGCCCACAGCCGCGGCAGAAACTCGTCGCCGCCGGCCGAGACCAGCGATTGCCCCTCGTAGACGTAGCTTTGCGCCTGGCCGTTCACCGTCCCGCTCAGCGTCATCGTCACCGGCCCGCCACCGCGGTATTTGCCGACGACCACAAGCTGTGTTCCCGCAAAGAGGTCCGGCAGCGGCCGCGGGTAGATCTCCTCGATCTGCACCCCGCCGAAGTCGAGGGTCAGGTCGGTCAGCACCGGCGTGCTCACCTTCGCGTAGAAGGCCGAGACGACTTCATCCAACGGCTGCCCCGGCTGCACGTAGGTGCTCGCCCCGTGGTGGTCCCGCGTCAAGGTGTCGAGTAGCACCGTGTCGACGTCGTAGCCCACCCCGAAGGCGAAGAGGCGCACGTTCTCCGGCGCGGCGTCCTTGATGTTGCGCAGAATGTCCGGCACGTCCGTCTCGCCTTCGGTCGGCAGTCCGTCGGTCAGGAATAGGATGTAGGTCGGTCGCTCCGGATTGACCATCGCCATCGCTTCCAGGAGCGCCAGATTGATGTCGGTCCCACCGGTTGCGCTCAGGTTACCGACCCACGACGCCGCTTCCGCCGCCGCGCTCGCCGGCTGCAACTCGCTGGCGAACATCCGCGCCCCGGTGCTGAACTCGACGACGTTGAACCGGTCTTCCGCGTTGAGGTGCTCCAGCACGTAGGTCAGCGCCGCCTTCGCCTGGACGATCTTCTCTCCGTCCATACTGCCGGAGGTATCCAGCACGACCACCATGTCCTTCGCGATCGTCGCCTGCTGAGCTTCGATCCCCGGCGCGGCCAGCAGCATGAAGGTGCCCTGGCCCGCCGCCGCGTCCCAGTAGCTGAGTAGGTTGGCCCCAATCGCCTCCTGCGATACCGTGTAGATCAGCGAAAAGTCGGTGTCCGGCGTGACATTGCTCGCCTCCCACCCCGCGGTGAAATGCCGCTCGTCCGTCTTATCGACCGCGATGCGATGGCTCGGCGAGTAGACCGCGCGGATCGGCTCCGCCGACTCTACCGCCACCCGCACGCTCACTGCCTGCAACGGCTGCGCCGAGAACCGCTCGGTGTTCAACGGGTAGAGGTAACGGACCAACCCACCCTCGGCCGTGACCACCTCCTGGTACTCGATCTGGATCTGCCGGTCCTGCCCCGGTTGAATCGGGAAGACGCTTGCCTGGATCGCCCCCCGCCCCACGTACTCAAGCAGCGCCGGATCGCGCATCGTCCGCACGATGTCGTCGTAGATCCGCCGTGCCTCGTCCGCGGTGAGGATCTTCGCCTCGATCGGCTCCCCGTCGACGATCATCGTGAAGTTGTCGACTGTCGCCCCCTCGGGGATCGGGAAGACGTACGTGCCCTCGGCCACCCAATCGTTCGGGTTATGGAACACCTGGTCGATCTTCGTCGTCGCCACCTGATCCGTGATCGTCACGTCGACCCGATGCGACTTCACGACAAGCTGATCGCCCACGTACGTTGGCCCCGGACACTCGACGGCGCACGGCGGCGGCTCGACGATGATGATGCCGTCCGCCCGCGCTGCTGGGGCGGCAAGGCTGGTGAGGACGGCAAGAACGACAAGACTCAACACCACGGCTCGGATGCGGCGCACGGACAACATGGCGTCCTTCCTCCAATTCACAACGGCAACGACAGGTCGAGCGCTCGTATTGGTGAAAGGACGCCACCCGCGCCAAGATAGTTCCCGCCGTTCGTCGACCGTTGGATTCCCTTCACCTGAACGGCGCTCACGGTACGATGTCAGTCGGATTGATCCGACGTCCGTCACTGAGCCTTGGATCTCAATTCGGGGCGGCGCCGACGACTACGATGGTCCGATCCAATCCACGAACCCCGTCAACGCGCGGACGCTAGGCAAGGCAAGCTATGACCGACGACAATCTCAAAATCTTCTACGGCGACTATGCCCCCGACATGCTCCTTGCCGACCTCCATGTCCACACCCGCTTCTCCGACGGCTGGTGGGCCCCGGAACGCCTCGCCGAAGCCGCCGTCGCCCGAGGCCTCAGCGCCATCGGCATCACCGACCACGACGGCGTCGCCGGCGGCTACGCCGTCGCCGACTACTGCGCCCGCCGCAATCTCCCCCTCATCATCTACCCCGGCAGCGAAGTCACCGCCCGTCGCGGCCAAAGCGACGTCCACGTCCTCGGCCTCGACCTCACCGCCGACGTCCGCCCGTGGCAATCGGTCGAAGCGGCCGTCGACGACATCCTGCGCCAGGGCGGCTTCGTCGTCATGCCGCATCCGCGAGCACCCAGCCGCGGTCAACCCTCCTTCGACCAGATCCTGGCCCTCCACGTCCCCGTCGCGGTCGAGATCTTCAACGCCGCCGTTGGGGATCTCAGGGCACTCTCCAAGCGGCGTGGCCACGATGACGCCAACCTCGCCGCCCGCGACTTCTATCTCGCCCATCGCGACCGCCTCGCTGGCGCCGTCGGCGGTACCGACGCCCACTTCCGCACCGTCGGCCGCGGCCTCACCGCCTACCGCGGCGACCTCCGCGCCGCCCTCGCCGCCGGCCAAACCGCCGTCCTCTATCGCCCCGAACGCGAACGCCTGCTCCCCTGGGACCCCATCGGCTACTTCACTGGCCTCCGCCGCCTCGCCCGCCGCCGCCGCACCCAATGGGGCGCCGACCCGAACGAGGGTAAGTAATAAGGATTGAACAAGGGTGTGGTTACTCAGGCAAGTCGGGTTGCTAAAGCGGCCTAACGCCTAGGGCGTGTCTACACCCCGTCATGCTGACCACCAGGACGCATCCCCCGGCGAAGCCGCGCCCCGTCTTGCAGGCGCGGCGCTTCGCGCGGGGATGCCCTTCGGCGCCTCAGGGCGTGCTTCGCTGCCTCAGCATGACGGCACGTTTCAAACACGCCCTAACCCCTATGGCGTGATTGCACACCGTCAGCCGGCGGCGTCAGGCGCCCCGTCGTCATGCTGAGGGAACGAAGCATCCCCCGGCGAAGCCGTTTCCGTCGTGATGGCGCTGCGCTGCGCGCGGGGATGCCCGTCGATACCTCAGGGCGTGCTTCGGCGGCGCCTCAGCAGGACGGAGCTTGGCATACACGCCCTAACCCCTAACCCCTAACGCCTTCGTCATTACGGCAAAGCGTCGCACCTCGTGGAACCCGCATTGCGCGTAGAGCCGCGCGGCGTCGTCGCTGGTCCAGAGGAACCAGGCGGCGTGGAAGTTCTTGCGCCGCATCTCGGTCAGCGTTGCCGCCAGCAGCACGCGCCCGATGCCGCGCCCGCGCTGGTCCGGTCGTACCCCGAACGGACCGAATCGTTCCGCCCGGTGCTGCGCGTACCCCAGCATCTCGTCTCCCTGCATCGCCACCAGCATCCCGACCCATCGCGGATCACCGACGAAAAGGTCGGTGAAGACGCCTGTCGCCTCGCGATGCCAATCCCACGAGAAATGCGTCCGCGCGAAGTCGAGCACTGGCACGATGTCGGCCGCCGACGCCAACCGCACCTCGACGCCATCCGCCGCCAGTCGATCGGCCGTTTCCTGGATCGCGTCCGGCGTGCGAAACCCGGTCAACTCGGCCCGCATGCTCAGCGGTCGGCTGTGCACGTCGAACCCGCGCTTGGTCAAGAACTCGGCACCGTGCGGGTAGGCGTTAAGGTCGACGCCGGGCGTGAAGTAGTTCGGCACGTAGGGAGAGATGGCGGCCGTCGTACGCCCCAGCCCGTGCAACCGATCCACCGCCGCCTCGAGCAACGCGCTTCCGACCCCGCGCCGCTGCCACACCGGCTCAACTCCGAACGCGGTGATCCACGACGCCTCCGGCTCCAACCCTTGGTTGAAAAACGGCACTCGTCGCACCAGTGACAGCAGGAACCCCCGAACTTCCCCCGCTCCCTCCGCGACGAAGCATCCGTCGGCGTCAAAGTTCGGATCGAGCAGCACCTTCGCCCGCCACGTCGCCGCGCTTATCGGGTCAGCCCAGAGCGCCCCATTCCACACCCGCACCACTCCGGCCTCATCCCCTGGCCGATACCCCCGAACGAGGAACTCAGCCATTACCCATCACCCATTCCCTATTCCCCATCACCCCTTCATTCCCGTCAACGCGATGCCGCTAACGAAATAGCGTTGCAACAGGAGGAAGACGACGACCACCGGCACGACCGCCAGCGCCGCGCCCGCCATCTGCAGATTGATCACTTCGACGCTGCTGGCGTAGACCCGCAGGCTCTGCAGCCCGACCGGGATTGTCCACATGCTGTCCGAGCGGGCAACGACCAGCGGCCAGAGGAAGCTGTTCCACTGATAGACGAAGGCGAGGATCGCGAGCGCGCCGACCACCGGCGTGCAGAGTGGCAGAACGATCCGCCAGTAGATCTCGGACTCGCGGGCGCCATCGACCCGCGCCGCGTCGAGCACCTCGTCCGGCAGGCTGAGCATGTACTGGCGCATCAGGAAGATGCCGAAACCGGTGACGAGGTTCGGCACGATCAGCCCTTGGTAGGTGTCGAGCCATCCCGCCTGGCTAATCATGTAGAAGATCGGGATCAGCACGACGAAGAAGGGAATCATCATCGTCGCCAGCACGATCAGAAAAAGGACGTCCCGCCCCGGAAACTGGAACTTGGCGAAGCCATAGCCCGCCAGCGAGCTGGAGAAGATGATGCCGAAGGTGGTCAGGACGGTGACAACGGCGCTGTTGAGGTACATTCGGCCAAGGGGGATCGCATCGGAGAGGTCGCCGTAGTTCTCGAACCGCAACGCCGCCGGGAACCAGGTGATCGGCCGGGCGATTATCTCTGAAGAGGACATGAAGGAGGAGAGGATCATCCAGACGAATGGCAGCAGCATCGCCGCCGCGCCGATCGCCAGCACGGCGTAGACCAGGACGTTTCTGGCAATGGAGGTCGAGGTCAGGCGGTAACTCATTCCCGTTCCCTTAGCAGTCGAAGCTGGACCAAGGTAATCACGAAGATGACGCCAAAGAGCAGCACCGCCATCGCCGTCGCCCGCCCCATGCGCAGGAATTGAAACGCCGTGTCGTACATGTACATCACCAGCGTGTTCGTCGAGTTGACCGGCCCGCCGTTGGTCAGGACGAAAGGCAGGTCGAAGACCTGGAGGGAGGAGAGCGTGTTGACGACGATCACGAAGAGGAGCGTCGGCTTCAGCAGAGGCAGCGTGATCGACCAGAAGAGGCGCCACGCATTCGCCCCGTCGAGCCGCGCCGCCTCGTAGAGGTCGCCTGGAATCGCCTGCAACCCCGCTAGGAAAATGACCATGTAGTAGCCGATGCCGTGCCAGACCGCGACCGCGATCACGCTCGGCATCGACTGGCTCAGGCTGTCGAGGAACGGCTGCTGCGCGAAGCCCGCCATATCGAGCAGGCCGTTGAGCATGCCGTAACCTTCGTTGTACATGTTGCGCCAGACGATGGCGACCGCGACCTGCGCCGTCACGTAGGGCATGAAGAATGCCGCCCGCCAAAACGGCCGCAGCTTGACCGGCCCGTTGAGCAGCAGGGCAATGCCGAGCGCGAGGACGACCGAAGTCCCGACGTTGCCGACGGCGTAGTAGAAGGTATTGCCGAAGGTTTCTCGGAAGGTCGGGTCGTCGAAGAGGAGGTAGCGGTAGTTGTCCAGCCCCCGGAACGGCATCTCACCCACCGGGGTGAGCATGTTCCACTCGTGGAGGCTGACGTAGATCGTAAAGAGAAACGGCGCCAGCGCAAAGACGACCAGAAAGAGCACCGCGGGCGAAACAAACAAATACCCCGCCAGTGCGCGCCGGCCCAACCGCCGGCGCGCACGCACTCGTCCTTCTCCCATCCCCTCCCGACCAGCGGCCGTGATCAGTGCCATCGCGCCCCTACGGAGGCATTAGGGCTTAGGCGTTAGGCGTTAGGAGAGACGACAAAGCCCCTAACGCCTAACGCCTAACCGGTTCGTTCCTCCAAGATCCGGTTCGCCTCTTCGGCAGCGGTGTTGAGCGCGTCTTCCGCCGACTTCTCACCGTACCAAGCGGACTCGATTTGCGTCTGCAACGAGGTCTTGATCTCCTGTGCGCCGGGGATGATTGGCTCGCTGCGCGCCGTTTGCAGCGCGTCGACGAACGGCTGCACAAACGGGTCGCCCAGCAGGTCCGCGTGCGCCTCCTGGTCCGAGGTGCGGCCGGGGATCGCATTGAGCGCGCTGGTCAGGAAGTCGCCCATCGGCGAGGAGGCCGCGGCGCCGTCGCGCGGGCTGTTCAGCCATTGCAAGAAGGCCCACGCGGCTTCCTGGTTCTCGCTCGACCGGCCAACGCCCCACAGCCACTCGTATTGCAGCGCGACCGACGAATCGCCCTCGTTGTGCGGGATCGGCGCGACGCCGACGTTCTCGATGCCGAGCTCGCTGGCGCGCAGCGTCGCCCCCCACCAGTTGGCCATGATCGTCATCGCCACCCGGCCACCCTCGAAGTCGGCGTCCTCGAGCGTGCTCAGCATCGCCGAGCCATCTTCGATCATGTCGAGCTGGGCCTGGAGCGTCTCGACGCCCTCGGTCCCGTTGAAGAGCGCCTCGCTGTAGTCCTCAGCGACGTACTGGCCGCCGTTCGACCAGAGGAGCGACGTCCACGGGTGGACGACGCCGGAGTCCCAGCCTTGCAGGAACATGAACCCGGCCCGCGTCACCTCGTCGTCGGCGTCCCGAATCGTCAGTTGCGCCGCGGCGTCACGCAGCTCGGCCCACGTTGCCGGCGGAGCCTCGATGCCGGCCTCCGCGAACATAGCCTTGTTGTAGATCAACTGGTAGTCATTGACCTCGGTGGGGTAGCCCCAAACCTGCTCGTTGAAGGTCGCGCCGCCGACCGTGCCCGCGGGATAACTAGCCGTGATCTCATTGACGATCTCCTCCGGCGGGGCCGAGAGCAACTCGCTGCCGGCGAAATCGGGCAGCCAGAGGTTGTAGAAGTGGTAGATATCGGGCGAATCGCCGCCGAGCTGCCCGGTGGTGATCCGGTTCACGAGCTCGTCGAAGGCGACGGTCTGGTGCTCGATCTCGACGTTGGGGTTTTGTTCCATGTACTCGGCGAAGACCGCATCGAGCGGGTCCTTCTGCGGTTGTGCGCCCCAGTGGGTCAGCACAACCAAGGAGGTCGTGTCCTGCGCTCCAGTCGGCCGTGTTGCCAGGAGCGGCACAACCAGCAACAGGGTGGCGGCAAGGGCCAGGAGCCGGCCGCGGCGTCGCGGTTTCGTTCCCATAATGGCGCCTCCTACAAGGGCTATCGCGACGAAGGATTCGACGAAACAGTGGACCCGCGCGTTAGATGCCGAACGACCGACGACCGCCTCCTTTCCGGCCCCACGCCACGCGGTCGCTTGCGCCACGGGAGCGATGATCAGCCTGAACTTGTCCTATTGTTCATACAACAAGACCTAGCTTACACGCAAATGGGCGGGTGTCAATGGCTTGAGGTTCCTGGCGTTGAAAAGAACCCGGCGTTGAAACACCGGGCTTCGTAGGTTCAGCGCGAGGATTCATCCCCGCGTTCGTTGTCCTGACGGCTGATAGCTGATAGCTGATAGCTGATAGCTGATAGCTACTCGCCCGAAGAGCGCAGGGCAGTCTCTTGGGCGGCGAGGGCGCCGGGGGCGTTCAGGCCAAGGCCGATCGCGGAAATCTTCTCCGCGGTTTCGATCCGCGTCTTCTCTCGCTCGTCGTCCAACGCGGTCGGGGCGTTGACACCCTGGCGGAAGCGGGAGATGAGCTCCTCGGTCTTGGCGACCTTCGCCTCTTCGCGGGCAACCTTCGCCCGGCGGATGCGGTCGTCCACCTTCGTCTGCAACTCACCGCCGCTTTGCGGCGCGGCGAGCGCCGCGCCAATCGCGCCGATCGCCGCGCCGACGATGCCGCCGGCCCCGAACTTTACAACTCGCCGTAAGGCTCCCATCTGCTCGCTCCCAAGGGGTCAGGAGTCTGGAGTCAGGGGGCGGGGTTTGGCGACCGCGACTCCGGCACTCCTCCATATCATCAATCGTTGCGCAAGAGGCGACGCGCCAGCCATCGAGCGATGACGACGACGACGCCAAACGCCGCGCCAGCGCCCACGGCGCTGACAGGGTCAAGGACGGTTCGGACGTTCCCGTCGACCGGGCCAATATGCACCAACGCCTTAAGATCGCCTTCGACCGTCGTCTGTCCCGAGGCGATCAGCCCTACCTTGCTCCGCACGATTCGGGCCTCGCCCGCGGCGACGACCCCCGCCGCGCCGCCGTGAAGCACCGCCCGCTCGCTCTTGAGTGACAGCACGCCGGAGCGGTCGAGTTGCGCCGAGCGGGCATCAACGTGCCGGGCGTCGGAGTGGTCCATGACCACGCGCTGCCCGGTGACGGTCTCCGCGCCGGAGCGCTCCATGGTGACAGTCGTCGCCTCGACGTCGCCGGCATCGGCGTAGAGCAATTCCGAGGCCGCGGTCGGGCTCTTGGTAGTCTGTTCCTTCGCGACCGTCTCGCTCACCGCGCTCATTCGCCAATCTCTCCTCGGACGCCCGCCGCCGTGGGCGGCATAATCCCGTTTGGGCGGCCAGTGTACCAGAGGGGTCCAGACCGGTCGGTCTGGAACGGAAGGGGGCGACGCGATGCGCATCTATCTCGGCGGACCGATGTTCACGGCGGCGGAGGTCCGTTACAACCTGTGGCTGGCCGGCGAACTGCGAGCGCGCGGCTTCGAGGTTTATTGCCCGAACGAAAGCGAGCCGATCAACGACAAGACGCGCACCGACGTCACCGGCAAGCTGATCTACCAGTTCGACATCGACGCTCTGGAGGCCTCGAACGTCCTCCTCTGCCAGGTCAGCGAAGACTCCGGCACTAACTGGGAGGCCGGCTATATGGACTGCCTCGCCAAGCACGTCGACCCGTCCCGCTACTACGGCGTCCTCGGCCTCGCCACCGACATCCGCCTCGCCGCCCCGCCCGACCCATCGAAACCGGGCGTCGACAACCAAACCGGCTACCTCAACCAACTCGTCGTCGGCGGCCTGCAACACTCCTTGGGCATCTACCGCGACGAGGAGTCGGTGTTTGCACGGTTGGAAGAGATCCGAATGGAGCGCGAAGGGTCGTAATGCACCCTCGCCACGGGTGAAATCGTGTAGGAACGGACCGCCCCTACACAGCCGTCTCCACTCGGCAAAGCACCAGCATCGACCGCGCGCGCAACTCGATTTCCTTGCCGGCCACCACAGTCCGGTCGGCAATCGGAACCTCGGCAACAGTCGTGTCGATCACGACCGACCACCGCTCGTCGCCGTTGAGGGCGGGAATCGTGAAGGTGACGCCGTTCTCGGAGCCGTTGAGGAGCAAGAAGAAGTCGTCGTCGGTAAGCCGGTTCCCGTCCTCGTCGAACTGCTCGAGCGCCTTGCCGCCGATAAACATGCCGAGGACGCGTACCCATCCTTGCTCCCATTCCTCGTCGGTCATCTGCTGCCCGTCGGGCCGAAACCAGGCGAGGTCCTCCGCGTCCGCCCCGCGGATCTGCCGCCCCTGGAAGAACTTGAGACGGCGCAGGCTTGGATGGTCACGACGGAGAGCGATCAGCGCCCGTGTGAAGTCGAGCAGCGCCCGGTCGCGATCGTCGAGTTCCCAGTGCAGCCAGCTGATCTCGTTGTCCTGGCAGTAGGCGTTGTTATTGCCCCACTGGGTGCGGCCCATCTCGTCGCCTCCAAGCAGCATCGGCATGCCCTGGGAGAGAAAGAGGGTCGCCAGGAGGTTGCGCTTCGTCTGCTCGCGGGCGGCGACGATCTTTGGGGCGTCGGTCGGACCCTCGACGCCGTGGTTCCAGGAGAGGTTGTGATTGTGGCCGTCGCGGTTCGCCTCGCCGTTGGCCTGGTTGTGCTTGTGATCGTAGCTGACGAGGTCGTGGAGAGTGAACCCATCGTGGGCGGCGATGAAGTTGACGCTCGCGTACGGGCGACGCCCGTCGGCCTGGTAGAGGTCGCTGCTCCCGGTCAGACGCAGGGCCACGTCGACGGGACGCTCCTCCCCGCCGCGCCAGTAATTGCGGATGGTGTCCCGATATTTGTCGTTCCACTCGCTCCAGAGGATCGGGAAGTTGCCGACCTGGTAGCCGCCCTCGCCGACGTCCCACGGCTCGGCGATTAGCTTTACTTGAGAGATGACCGGGTCTTGATGGATGACGTCGAAGAACGAGGAGAGGCGATTGACGTCGTGCAGCTCGCGAGCCAACGCCGAGGCAAGGTCGAAGCGGAAACCGTCAACGTGCATCTCCGTCACCCAATACCGCAGGCTATCCATGATCATCTGGAGCACTTGGGGGTGTCCGGCGTTGAGGGTGTTGCCCGTACCGGTGTAGTCCATGTAGTGGCGCTTATCGTCGGTGACCAGATGGTAGTAGGTGGCGTTGTCGATGCCACGAAAGGAAACGGTGGGGCCGAGGCGGTTGCCCTCGGCGGGGTGGTTGTAGACGACGTCGAGGATGACCTCGATCCCGGCGCGGTGAAGCGCCTTGACCATCTCCTTAAACTCGGTCACCTGGCCGCCGGTATCGCCGGAGCTGGAGTAGCGCGCATCCGGGGTGAAGTAGCTGATCGTGTTGTAGCCCCAGTAGTTGCGTAGCCCTCTGTCGAGGAGGTGCTTATCGTCCAGGAAGGCGTGGACGGGCATCAGCTCAACCGCGGTCACGCCGAGTCGGGTCAGGTGCTCGATCGCGGCCGGTGAGCCAAGGCCGCCGTAGGTGCCGCGCTGCTCAGGCGGCACGTCAGGATGGCACTTGGTGAACCCCTTGACGTGCAACTCATAGATGATCGAATGGTGAAGCGGCGTGCCGGGCGGCTGGTCCCCATCCCAATCGAAGTCCGGGGCCACGACCACCGCCTTGGGCATGCCACGGGCGTTGTCCCGATCGTCGAAGGCCAGGTCCGCCTTCTCGTGGCCGAGCGGGTAGCCGAAGACGGGCGCTTCCCAGTCGATCTGTCCGGTGATCGCCTTCGCATACGGGTCGAGAAGCAGCTTGTGCTTGTTGAACCGGTGGCCATTCCCTGGCTCGAACGGACCATCGACGCGGTAGCCGTACCGCTGACCGAGGCCGATGCCGGGGATATACGCGTGCCAGACGTGGTTCGTGACCTCCCGCGGCGGGATCTGGCGCTCCCTTCCTCCTTCGTCGAACAGGCAGAGGATGACCGCGGTCGCGTTCTCGCTGAAGAGGGCAAAATTGGTTCCCTCCCCATCCCAGGTCGCCCCAAGGGGATAGGGATCACCGGGAACGAGCTTGATGTCGTCGCTCACGGAATACTCCATTCGTTCGTCACGCCGCCGGCGATCAGCTGGCGGCCAGATGGTTGCGGCGCTAGAAACGGGTCGGACTCGCGGCTTGCCCGCGTCGGTGGTACTGCCCCGCGCTCGGCGAATCCGGCCCCGATCAATGAGAATACGATAACCACCGCGTCCGGGGCGACGACAGGTCGCGCCGCCTGTCGTCGCCTGAAGTCCGATGTCAAAGGAGGGCCACCATGCCTGTTCCGCCGCGCACCGTCGGCATCCTGATCTTCGACGACGTCGAGGTGCTCGACTTCTGCGGTCCGTTCGAGGTCTTTTCGATGGCGACCGCGCCGAGCGACGGCGATCGGGAGGACCGCCGTCTCTTCCGCGCCTTGACGATCGCCGAGAAGAACCAGCTCGTTCGCTGCCGCGGCGGTCTGCTCGTCAACCCGCACCACACGATCCACGATCACCCGCCGCTCGATATCCTGCTCATTCCCGGCGGCCAAGGCACGCGGAAGGAGCGCACGAACCGGTCGGTGCTCGATTGGATCAAGGCGCAAGATCGGCAGACCGAGCTCACTACCAGCGTTTGCACCGGGGCGTTTCTGCTTGCCGCCAACGGCATCCTCGACGGCAAGCGCGCCACGACCCACTGGGCCGGCATCGACTGGATGCGCGAGCATCACCCAGAAGTCACCACCGTTGACGACCAGCGTTATGTCGATGAAGGCAAGGTCATCACCTCCGCCGGCGTCTCCGCGGGCATCGACATGGCGCTGCACATCGTCGCCCGCCTGCATGGCCAGGAGGTCGCCGCCGCCACGGCGCGGAACATGGAGTACGAGTGGCCGGCGATCGCCGATCGCGACGCGAAAGACGCGAAGCGCCGATGACGTCGCAGAGACTACACATTAGGGCGTGTTTGATAAGTGCCGTCATGCTGAGGTATCGAAGCATCCCCGCGCGCAGCGCAGCGGCCCCCCAACCCCCAATCCTGGGGGAGCACGACGGAGCGGCTTCGCCGGGGGATGCTTCCCGGTGGTCAGCATGACGGTGTGCAAACACGGCCTAGTGTCGGAGGATGAAAGGTGACAAACTCGGATTATCCCATTTTGATCTTCTGGAGCGATGAAGATCAGGCGAACATTGCCGATGTCCCTGATCTGAAGTACTGCTCCGCCCATGGCGAAACTCCCGAAGAAGCCCTTGAGGAGGTACAGATCGCGTTAAGTGCCTGGCTCGAAGTCGCGCGCGAACGCGGAATGCCCATTCCACAACCAACAAGCCATCCGTCTCTTGCTCCGACGGCGTAGCCATCGGTACACCATGCACCAGATCGTACTTATCGCAGCGGCCCCAGCGCCAGCGCCAGCATATCGGCCACCATGCCGGCCGCTGTCACCGCCGCGCCGGCGCCGGGGCCGGTCACGTTCAACGGGTAGGCGTCGTAGCGCTTGGTGCGGAAGGTGATGACATTTTCCGGGCCTTGCAGCGCACCGAGGACGGTGCGGCGGTCGACGGTGCGCAATCCGACGGCAATCGGGCCGGTCGGCTGGACCGACATGACGTATTTCAGCGTTTGTCCGCCCGCCGCCGCATCAGCCGCTCGTCGCCCGATCTCGTCGTCGAGCATCGAGACGCGGGCGAGGAACTCGTCGACGCCGGCGTCACGCAACTCGGGGGGCACGAGGCTTTCGACCTCGATATCGGACAAATCGACCTGCCGGCCGAGGGTGCGGGCCAGAATTAGCGCCTTGCGGGCGACGTCGAGGCCGCTCAGATCGTCGCGGGGGTCAGGTTCGGTATAACCGCGCTCCTTGGCCGAGCGCACCGCGGCCGAGAATGGGGATTCCTTCGCCACGTCGGAGAAGATGGCGCCGAGCGTGCCGGAGAGGGTGCCGGTGATCTCCATGATCTCGTCGCCGGTGTCGAGCAGGGCGCGCATCGTCGAGATGACCGGCAATCCGGCGCCGCAGGTCGCCTCGTAGCGTAGGTGGCCCTTCGGTCCTGCCGCCGCCCAGAGCGCGTCGCCGACCGGCGATCCGACCGGCAGGGCCAGCGGCGCTTTGTTGGAAAGGACGACTCCACCGCCAAGCGCCAACGCCTGGGCATCAATAGCAGCCGGGGCATCCCCGGCCGCCGCGTCCATCACGACGACCGTGCCCCGTTCCGCCACCCGTTCGATTGCCGCCAGCGGCTCGGCCAGCGTCGCCCCGGCCTCGTCGATCGCTGCCCCCGACCGCCGCTTGGCGACCGCAGCTCGCAGGAATTGCTCATCAAAGCCGTCGGTCTGCTCGGAGACTAGGGCGCCGCCCGTGCCGACGATTCCGGCAACTGTAATGTTCAATCCCAGTTCGTGCCGCCACTGTTCACGGTGGTCAAGGACCTGCTCGATCACCGCCCCGCCGACCGTTCCGATGCCGACCTGGACTAACTGTATTCGCTGCACGCCCAATCCCATCCTCAGTCGCGGACCCAGTCGTGTTGAACGTCCGTGCTTATCGGTGTGTCTCCTCGCCGCAATTGTCCGCATCGTCGGTCGATGCAACGTCGTGTCCAGGCGGCTGCCGGCTGCCGACCGCCGACTCCCGCAGCGCGCTCAGGCGGCCGGCGAGATCGGTCAGGTCCGGCCGGTGCAGGTGAAGGCGCGCGGAGAGATCGGGGAGGGTGGGCAAGTTCGGCAGGTTCGGCAGGTTCGGCAGGTTGCGCCCGACGTGGCGGTGCTCCCAGCGGTCGCGCAGGTCGCTCCTGAGCTCTTCGAAGGAGCGGCTGAGATTGCGCTGAAGCTCCTGCAATTCGTTCAATTCGAGGCGGGCGGCCTCGCGCCCAGCGGGAGTCGTCTGTCCGAGGTAGCGCACTTTGCGGGCGCGTTCGTCAAGCAGGCGACGGGGACCGATGCCGGTCAATTCGTCCAGCGCCTGCACAATTGCCAGCTTGACTTGTGTGGCGGCAAAGTCCGGGTCGGCGTGCGCGCCGGGCGACGGTTCCGGGACGATGACATCGACGACGCCGAGACGTTGGCAATCGCGCGCGGTCAGCTTCGAGGTGGTCGACGCGGTTGAGCCGCGGTCGCCCGCGCGGTAGGGGTGCGCGGCGGCGCTCTCCGGCCCGGTGACGGTATAGATCGCGTGCTCCTGCATCAAGATGCGGTCGCCGACACCGAGCGCGAGGGCGCCCGCCCCGCTCGCCTCGCCGACGACGACCGAGACGATCGGCACCGGCAGCATGCTCATCAGGCCGAACGCCTGGGAGACAGCAACCCCGATCCCCCGCGCCTCGGCTTCGATGCCGGTCATCGCGCCGGGCGTATCGACCAACGTCACCAGCGGCAATTCGAAGTGACCGGCAAGGCGCATTAACCGTGACGCCTTCCGATAGCCCTCGGGCGACATCCGGCCGCCGCGCCGCCGCTCCTGCTCCTCACCGCGCCCGCGCTCCTGCGCGATGACCGCGACGCTGACCCCTTCGAGCCGGCCAAGACCGCAGATCACGGCCGGGTCATCCCCGTAGGCGCGGTCGCCGTGGAGCACGACAAACTCCGGCATCAGCCGCCGGATGTAGTCGAGGCTCGTCGGCCGCTCGGCGTGGCGGGCTAGCGCGACCGCCTCCCAGCCGCGGGCGCTGCCGCCGGCCAAGGCGGCGAGCGGCGTCCCCGGCCGCGCTAGGCCGCGCACCGCGAAGAGATCGAGGAGGCGGCCGAGGTAGCCCCGCAGCCGCGTGCGATCGACCAGATCGTCGATCATGCCGTGGTCCAGTAGGAACTCGGCGGTGTTTGGCCCGCCGCCGTCGGCCGGCACCCCCGCCGAGCCGCGCGCGGAGCCGAACCCGATCCAGGCGCCCGGTTCCGCGACGACGATATCGGCCTGGTTGGCCAATCCCGCGTAGACGCCGCCCGTCGTCGGGTGGGTGAGGACGCTGACGAAAGGCACACCAGCCCGGTGCAGCCGCGAGGCCATCGCCGCCGACTTAGCGAGTTGCACGAGGGAGAGCATCCCCTCCTGGGTGCGCGGCGCGCCACCGGAGCAGATCGCGATCAGCGGTAGCCGGCGGGCGACCGCCAGCTCCATCGCCAGCGCGATCTTCTCCCCCGCGACGGCGCCGATGCTGCCGCCCAGATAGACGTGGTCGATCAGGACGAGGACGGCGCCGCGGCCGCCAATTTCACCGATTCCCGTGATGACCGCATCGGAGACCAAGCCGCGCTCGTGCGCCTCCGCGATGCGGTCGGGGAAGGGCAACTGGTCGTGGAAGACGATCGGATCGACCGAAATCAGCGCCGCGTTCGTCTCCTGGAAGCAGCCGGGGTCGACGAGCATCGCCAGCCGTTCGCGCGCCGGCGCCGAGAAATGGCGGCGACAGTTCGGGCAGACGCGAAAAACTGCAAAGAGCTCGGCGCCGGTCAGGTCCGCGCCGCAGGAGGGGCAATCGAGATCGAGATCGCCGTCGCCGAAGGCGTCCAGACCCTCGCCCTCGATATCCTCCGGGGCCGGACGTTCCAACCGCGGTTTGGCATTCGTCATGAGTCCTCCCGGTCCGGCCGGAGCTGGAGCGCGGAGCGCATCGCCACGGCCATGCTACGGGGTCTGGACGAGGACGGCAAGGACGGCAGGGGCGGCAAGGTCGGCAAGGACCAGTGCTACCTTGTTGTGCACCTACCCTACTCCGCGCAAGGTGCACAAGTTGCACAACAAGAATCGGATAAGATCGAGGTTCTCAGAAGTCGGTAACAGAAAGGAGACCTGAAACGGTGAGCGAACGGAGCGCGTGGCGAATCGAGCGGACGGAAGCGGTGGCGCGAGGCGGGATGGTCGCGGCGAAAACGCGGCTGGCCGCCGAGGCGGGCGCGGCGGTCCTGCGTCGCGGCGGCAACGCGATCGACGCGGCCGTCACCACCGCGCTGACGGCCGGGGTGGTCGAGCCGGCGATGAGCGGGATCGGTGGCGGCGGCTACCTCGTCGCGCACTTCCCCGACCGCGACGAAGCGGTCACGGTCGAATACCCGATGGTCTCCCCCGCGGCCGCGACATCCGGCATGTTTCCGCTCGTCGGCGGCGCCAAGGACACGGAACTCTTCGGCTGGCCGGCGGTCGTCGACAGCGCGAACGTTGTCGGCCACCGCGCCGTAACGGTGGCCGGCACGGTCGCCGGGCTCTCGCTCGCGCTCGAACGGTACGGCACGATCTCCTGGGCCGAGGCGCTGGAACCGGCCATCGGCTATGCCGAGGGCGGCGTGCCAGTCACCTGGCTCACGACGCTAACCGTTGGCCGCGACCTCGCCAATCTGGCCCGGTTTCCGGCGACCGCCGCCATCTTCGTCCGGCCCGACGGCCAACCGCCGACGACGCTCGACCAGACGCGCCCCGAAATCCTGCGTCAAACCGACCTGGCCCAAACGCTGCGCACCCTCGCCGATCAGGGACCGCGCGTATTCTACGAGGGCGATCTCGCCGCGCGCATCGTTGAGCACGTGGTCGAACACGGCGGACTCTTCTCCCGCGACGACTTCAGCCGCTATCGGGCCACGATCGCCGAGCCCCTCCGCGTGTCGTACCACGGGCACGACCTCCTCACCGTCGGCAAGGGAACCGGCGGCACGACGCTGGCGCAGTCGATGGCGCTCCTCGACGGCGTCGACGTCGCCGCCCTGGGTCACAACACGCCGGAGGCGCTGCACCGGATCGCGCGGGCGTTCCGCGTCGCCTTCGCCGACCGCTATGCCTATCTGGCTGACCCGGATCACGTCGAGGTCCCGCTCGATACGCTCTTCAGCCAGGACTATCTGGCCGAACGCCGCCACGCCATACAGGCCAACGGCATGCGACCGATCGCTGCCGCCAACAAATCGCGATTGGGCGTCACCCACGACTTTGTCGCCTCAATGCCCGAATACGCCCGAGGCGGCAGCACGACCCACCAGAGCGCGATCGACAAGAACGGCGTCGCCGTGACCGTGACCCAGACGCTGCTTAGCGTCTGGGGCAGCCGCGTCGTGGTTCCTGGAACCGGGGTGCTGCTCAACAACGGGATGATGTGGTTCGACCCCGAGCCGGGACGGCCTAATTCCGTCGGCGGCGGCAAGCGGCCGCTGTCGAACATGTCGCCGGCGTTGCTGGTCAAGGATGGCCGCGCCGTCGCCGCGATCGGAGCCAGCGGCGGTCGTCGCATCCTGAACGCCCTGGCGCAGGTGGCGATGAACCTGATCGACCACGGCCTGACGATGCAACCAGCGGTCTCCGCGCCGCGCATCGACGCCTCGACCCCGAACCTGATCGTCAGCCCCCGCCTGCCGGGCGAGACCGTCCGCCGGCTCGTCGAACTCGGCCATCAGATCGTCGTCATGGCCGAAGATCAGTTCCTCGGCGACTTCGCCTCGCCCGCCTGCGTCCAGGTCGCCGCCGACGGAACGTGCCGCGGCGGCGTCGACCCGTTTTACTACCCGGCAGCGGCAGTCGGTGTGTAGGGGTCAGGAGGGGCTTCATGGGCGGGGTCGGAGATGAGGTTGACTGGGCCAACGGAACACGAAGCGCTCGCGCTTGACCGCATGCGGCAGCGCCCGTATGCTAGCGCCACTTCAGGTTGGACACCTCGACGCCCGCACTCAGCCGTGTGCCCACGGCAGCCCAGGCTGGATAGCAGAACGATGAAGGAAGGAGGCATGATCCAAGCCTGCTGAGGTTCCCGCTACCGGCCAATTGATCCAGGCATCAGACGGACCGGTCTCGACGTTGAAAGGAGTATCACGGAGATGAACCGGAATTCCTTCGCGCTGATGGCCATCCTGATCTTAATCGTTCCCCTTCTCGCGGCACTCGGCAGCCGCGGGGCCGCGGCTCAGGACGCGACCCCGCGGGTCAATACCGAGGTCTCGGGCGCCATCGACGTCGGCATGGTTGGCAACCCGCAGATGGTCGCCTTGCAGGAGATTGTCGAGGCGGGCGAGTTCAATAAGGCCTATCCCAACGTCACGGTCAACCTGACCGTCCTGCCGGAAAACGAGATCCGCCAGACGATCACCCAGGATGTCTCGGCTCAGGCCGGGCAGTTCGACGTGTTCACCATCGGCCCGTTCGAAGTGCCGCTCTGGGCCGCCAACGGCTGGCTGGAGGAGGTCGGCGAAGAGGCCGCCGCCGACCCGGCGTACGACCTCGACGACGTCTTCGATAGCATGAAGGTCGGCCTCACGTACGAGGAGGGGCTCTACGCGCTACCATTCTACGGCGAGAGCGCGATGACCTTTTACCGCAAGGACCTGTTCGACGCGGCCGGGTTGGAGATGCCTGAGCGCCCGACCTGGGACCAGATCGCCGAGTTTGCCGCCGCGCTGCACAATCCGGACGAGGTCTACGGCGTCTGCCTGCGCGGCCTGCCGGGCTGGGGCGAGCAGTTGGCCCCGCTGACGACCGTCATCAATGCCTTCGGCGGGCGGTGGTACGACGAAGACTGGAATGCGGCGCTGACCGAAGAGGACTCGGCCGCGGCGATCCGCTTCTACGTCGAGACGCTTCAGCAATACGGCCCACCGGGCGTCGAGCAGAACGGCTTCACCGAGACCGAGACCTTGTTCGTCCAGGGCAAATGCGCCCAGTGGTACGACGCGACCTCGGCCGCCGAGCTGATCTCCTCGCCCGGCGAGAGCCCGGAGTACCATGATCAGGTCGGTTACGCCTATGGCCCCTCCAACAAGCTGCCGACCGGCAACTGGCTGTGGAGTTGGAATTTCGCGATGGCCGCCAACTCCGACGCCAAGGAGGCGGCGATGGCCTTCATGACCTGGGCGACTTCCAAGGACTACGTCAAATTGGTCGTCGAGCGGGAAGGCGGCTGGGGTCGCGCGCCGACCGGCTCGCGTGCCTCGGTCTACGCCGATCCGGCGTATCTCGAGTTCGCCGGCGATTTCGCCGAGATCGTCCTCAACTCAATCGAGGAGGCCAACCCGAACGCGCCGACCGAGGATCCGGTGCCTTACACCGGCGGCCAGTTCGTCCGCATCCCGGAGTTCCAGGCGCTCGGCAATGACGTCAGCCAGCAGTTCGCCGCCGCCCTCGTCGGCGACATCTCGATCGACGAGGCGATCCAGGCCGCCAACGACCTGGCCAATCAGGTTGCCATCGACGGCGGCTACCAAACCTAGCCGCGGCGCCTCACCGCGCCAGTCAGACAGACGGTCGACGGCTGACGGCAGGTTAGGAGACCGCTCACGGGCCGGGACGCTTGGGGCAGGAGGGCGCCTTGGCGAGCACCGAAACACGTCTCGAGCGCGTCTCGGGCCAGCGTGCCAAAGGCTCCCTCATCCACCGGCTGGGCAAGCAACCGCCCGGTCGGCTGCTGGTCCTGCCGGCGCTGATCTACGCCATCGTCGTCACCCAGGCGCCGTTCATCCTGACGCTCTGGTACAGCTTTCAGCGTTGGAACCTGCAGCGCCCCGAGCGCCGCGGATTCATCGGGCTGGACAACTACCACACCATCCTGACGCGGGACCCCGCGTTCCGCGAGGCGCTCGTCAATACGGTTGTCTTCGTGGTGGCGGCTGTGCTGCTGTCGTTGCTGCTCGGCCTGTTCTACGCTGAGCTGGTCAACCATCGCTTTCCGGGGCGCGGCATCGTCCGCACGCTGCTGATCACCCCATTCCTGATCATGCCCGTGGCGGCCGCGCTCAACTGGAAGAACATGATGCTCAACCCCAACTTCGGGGTGGTGGACTGGGTGCTGCGCACCACGCTGCCGGGCAATCCCTCGCCCAACTGGTTGGGCCACTACCCCGAGGCGTCGGTCATTGGCGTGCTGGTCTGGCGCTGGGCGCCGTTCATGATGCTGATCTTGCTGGCGGGGATGCAATCGATCAGCGAGGAGGTGCGCGAGGCGGCCCGGGTCGATGGCGCGACCGTCTGGCAGGAGTTTCGCGATATCACGCTGCCACACCTTTCCCGCTTCCTACAGCTCGGCGGCCTGCTCGGCGCCGTCTTCATCGTCCAGGAGGTCGACCCGCTCTACATGATGACCAAGGGCGGCCCCGGCAATGCGACGACGACCCTGCCCTATCTGGTGTTCCGCAAAGCGATCGAGGGATCAAACGTCGGTCTCGCCGCCGCGGTCGGGGTGATCGTGGTCGTGCTCTCGATCATCGCCATCACCCTGTTGCTGCGGGCGCTCGATCGCATGATGCGAGGGATCTGAGTCATGGCCACCCAGCCCTCCCGCCGGTTCGGGACAGAGGTTACGCCGACACGACCGGTCGCGCGGCCGCACCGTTCTGGCGTGCGGCGGCGCGGCGCATCCAAGGAAAAAGCGTCCCTCCTCTGGGCGGTCATGGCCTGGATCGTGGGATTGCTGGTCTTCTTTCCGGTCCTTTACATGGTCCTAACCGGGTTCAAGACTGAGGCGGCGGCGGTCGACCTGCCGCCGAAGCTGGTCTTCGCGCCGACGTTGGAAAACTACCGGGCAGTCTTCGCCATCAACTTCAGTCCGTTCTTCGTCAACTCCGCCGTTGCCTCGCTCGTCTCGACGGCACTGGTGATGGTCTTCGCCGTCCCGGCCGCGTATGCGCTGGCGCTGCACCCGCCCAAGAAGTGGCGGGACATGCTCTTCTTCTTCATCTCGACCAAGTTCCTGCCGCCGGCCGGGGTGATCGTGCCGCTCTACATCATCTATCGTGACCTCGGCCTGCTCGGCACCATGCGCGGGCTGATCATCCTCTACACGGCGATGAACCTGCCCATTGCGATCTGGATGCTGCGCTCCTTCTTCGAAGAGGTCCCGCGCGACGTGCTCGACGCGGCGCGAGTCGACGGCGCCGGCATCTTCCGCGAGATGACGCAGATCGTGCTGCCAATGGTGACGCCCGGTCTGGTCGCGACAGCCTTCCTCGCGATCATCTTCGCCTGGAACGAGTTCTTTTTCGCCGTTAGTCTCGCTGCCGTGGGCACGGCGACGGTGCCGATCTTCATGGTCAAGTTCGTCACCAGCGAGGGGCTCTTCTGGGCAAAGCTCGCCGCTTCGAGCACGATGGCGGTCCTCCCGATTGTCCTCCTCGGCTGGCTCGCCCAGCGTCAACTCGTCCGCGGCCTGTCGATGGGCGCCGTGAAGTAGAGGTCAGGCGTCAGGGGTCACAGGGAATACACTTCATCCCCCTGGCGCCTGTCGACCGTTGCCTGTCGCCTGAACATGTGGAGGTTCGCCATGCGCGCGGTCATCATCGAGCAACCGGGCGAGGTGCGGGTCGATCAGGCGCCCGACCCCGAGGTCGGGCCAATCGACGTGCTGATCAAAGTCGCGGTGTGCGGCATCTGCGGCACCGACATCCACATCATCGACGGGGAGTTCCCGCCGACGACCTACCCCATCATCCCCGGTCACGAATTCGGCGGCACGGTGGTCGCCGTCGGGGCAGAAGTCGTCGGGATCCGGCCGGGCGATCGGGTGGGAGTCGATCCGACGCTCAATTGCGGCGCGTGCTATTTCTGCCAGCGCGGGCAGGGCAATCTCTGCGAGCGGTGGAACGCGGTCGGCGTCGGTAGCCACCCCGGCGGGTTCGCCGAATGCGTGGCCGTGCCGGCGCGGTGCGTCTACCCGATCCCCGCCGAGATGAGCTTTGCCGAGGCGGCGCTGATCGAGCCGGTGAGCTGCGTCCTCCACGGCTTCCACCTGCTCCAATCGCGCCCCGGCGACACCTATCTGATCTACGGCGCGGGTCCGATGGGGTTGCAGAACGCGCGGATCGCCCGCTTCTCTGGCGCGTCAGTCGTCGCCATCGTCGATATCAATCCCAGGCGGCTGGACATCGCGCGTTCCTTCGGTTTCGAGGTAGTCGGCGCTTCGCTGGATGAGGTGAAGCACGTCGCCCCGCGCGGCTTCGACAACGTGATCGAGGCGACCGGCAAGACCGCCGTCGCCGAGCGCGCCATCGACGCGGTGATCCGCCGCGGCAAGCTCCTCCTCTTCGGCGTCTGCCCACCGGGCGAGACCGCCGCCTACGACCCCTTCCGCATCTACAATCAGGAACTGACCATCCTCGGCACGATGGCCGTCCTCAATAGCTACGGTCCGGCCATCGAGGTCATCAAGTCCGGCGCCATCGACGCCAAGAAGATGGTGACACACACCTTGCCGCTGGATCGCTTCATGGATGGCGTGGAACTGGTTCGGCGCGGCGAGGGGCTCAAGATCCAGATCGACCCGTCGCGCTGAATCAGCCGATCACGCCGGCTTTTCCGCGGGCGACCGGGTAAGATGGTCGCGAGTTGCGGCGTTTTCGGGGCGAGGGTAAGCGACGGTGTCCTCACGGTCGGAGCGGGCCAATCACGATCTGATCCCGGTTGCGCCGGTAGTCGAGTGGCCCCGGCTGCCGTTCGCTCAGCCACCCCTTCCGCTGACACCCTTGATTGGGCGTGAGCGCGAGATCGCCACCGTACGGGAACTCCTCCACCGGCCAGAGGTGCGGCTGGTGACGCTGACCGGGCCTGGCGGCGTCGGCAAGACCCGTGTCGCCGTCGCCGTCGCGCGCGAAGAGCGCCAAGAAGGCGCTGGGCGCGTTGCCTTCGTCGACCTGGTAGCGACCGCCGAGCCGGATCTTGTCGCCGCCGCGATCGCCCGGGCGCTCGGCGCGAGTCAATCGAACCGCCGTTCGGCGATCGACGAGATCAAAACCATCGTCAATGACCGTCCGATTCTGCTCGTGATCGACAACTTCGAACAGGTGCTCCCGGCCGCGCCGCTGCTGGTCGAATTGCTTTCGACCTGCCCCCGCCTGACGATCCTCGTGACAAGCCGCGCCCTGCTGCGCGTCTCCGGTGAGCACAACGTCGTCGTGTCACCGCTCGCGGTCCCAGAAACCGATGCCCTACCGCCGGTCGAGGTGCTGGCCTCCTACGACGCCGTGCGGCTCTTCGTCGCGCGCTGCCAGGAGCGCGGTGGCCGCGACGTCCTCTCCGAGTCGACCGCGCCCGCCGTGGCTGCCATCTGTCGCCGCCTCGATGGGCTGCCCCTGGCGATCGAACTCGCCGCCGCCCGCGGCAACGTCCTGACGCCCACCAAGCTGCTCGCCGGGTTGCGGTCCGCCCTCCCGCTCTTAACCCAGGGCACAAGGGACGCCCCGGCACGCCACCAGACGATGCGCGACGCCATCGCCTGGAGCCATGATATGCTCACGCCAGAGGAGCAGACCCTCTTCCGCCGCCTCGCCGTCTTCGTCGGCGGCTTCACCCTCGACGCGGCGGAAGCTGTGGCGGACGGCGTTCCGCCGTCCGCCACCGTCCTCGACGACCTAGCCGCACTCGTCGAGCGGAGTCTCGTCCACCAATGGACGACGACAGACGGTGAGGTCAGGTTCGGGATGTTGGAGACGATCCGCGAGTTCGGCTTGGAGCACCTATCCACGAGCGAGGAGATGGCCGCGCGGGAAGCACACATCGCCTTCTACCTGGCGCTGGCCGAGACAGCCGACCGAGCGATGGGTGGATCTGAGCAAGAGGCGTGGTTTGCGCGGCTAGAGGCTGAGCACCCCAATCTGCGCGCGGCGCTGGGCTGGCTTGTCGAACAGGGGGACGCCGAGCGCGGCTTGCGGCTGGGCTCAGCACTCGGCTGGTTCTGGTCCTCACGCGGGCATGTCCGCGAGGGTCGCGACTGGCTGGAGGCTTTCCTCACCATGCCGACGGCGGCGATTAGCGCGACCACACGGGCGACGGCGCTCCGTCACGCCGCCAATATGGCGGACTGGCTCGGCGAGTGGCAGCAAGCGAAAGAGCTGCATCAGCAGTCGCTCGATGCCTGTCGCGCGCTCGGTGATCAACTTGGCGCCGCGGTCGCGATGCGCGGACTCGCCAGCGTCGCGATTGATCGCGGGGAGTTCGAACAGGCGGCGGCGCTGATCGAGGAATGCCTCCCGCTGTTCCGACGACTGGGAAACAGCTGGGACGCCGCATTTGCGGTCCTCATGCTCGGTCGCGTGGCGCGCGGGGACGGCGACTACGCGGCGGCGATCGAGCGCTTCGGCGAAGCGGCTCAGTTGCTCCACGCGGTTGGCGACCGCGACTACGCTGCCGCGGCACTGGGAGACCTGGGGCACGCCGCCCTCCTCGCCGGCGACCGTGCTCGCGCGAAGGATGCCCATGCCAAGTCGCTGACCCTGATGACGGGAACCGGGGATCCCTGGCCGGTCGGCCGGAATCTGGTGGGCTGCGCATGGTTGGCTGGCATCGACGGCGAGGCAATGCGGGCGGCACGCCTGCTCGGAGCGGCGGCGGCAATCTCCGAGACACTCGGCCTTCCCTTCGATCCCCCCTGGGCGGCGACCTACGACGACGTGTCCTGCACGGTCCAGCAGACACTCGGGGAGGCGACCTTTGTCGCTGCCCGGGCGGCGGGCGCGGCGCTGTCGCGCGACGACGCGATGGCCGAGGCGCTGGCCGCGGCATCGCCGGCGTTGGCCACACCTCAAAGCGGAGAGGCGGCGGGGGGATTGACCCCGCGCGAGCTCGACGTCCTCCGGCTCATCGTCGAGGGCCACGCGAACAAGGAGATCGCCGCCATCCTCGGCATCATGCCCCGCACCGTCTCCAAACACGTCGAGACAATCTTCGCCAAACTCGAGGTCCCCTCCCGCACCGCCGCCGCCACCTACGCCACCCGCCACGGCCTGGTCTGAGGCGGCAGCCGCATCGCGCCAACCGGAGACTACGTAATAATCCGGCCCCCCTGCGACACCCATCCCCCGGCATTTGACGTATTGATGCCGCGGTAACGCCGCCCTAGGATGACGGTGACCCGCCAGCCGCGACCTACCGGCCGGTGCTCGCATGTGGCCCCCGCGGCTGATGCCAGCGGAGCGTAAAGGGGCGATCACCGTGGATGGATCCCATTTCGACGACCTGACCCGCCGCTTCGCCGAGGGCGCCTCCCGTCGCGCCTTTCTCGCCAGCGTGCTCGGCGGATTGGCCGGACTGACCCGCGCGCGTGCGAACGCCCAGACCCGCAAGCCGAACGGCGCGGCCTGTACCCGCGCCACCGACTGTGCTTCCCTGAAGTGCGTCGATGGCGTCTGCTGCAACACCGCCTGCACCGGCCAGTGTGAAAGCTGCGCCTCAGGAGTCTGCGCTCCTGTGAGCGGGGCGCCAGTCGGATCGCGGCCGGCCTGTCCCGGCAGCGGTCCGTGCCGTGCGACCTGCGACGGCGTCACGCGGACCTCCTGCGCCGCCTTGCCGGGGAGCGAAACCAGCTGCGGCGCCTCGACCTGCAGCGGCGGCTTCCAGACAACCTACGGCTGCGGCGGCAACGGCGCCTGCCACCCCACAACCACCAGCTGCAGGCTCTATGTCTGCAACGGCGCCGGAACCGCCTGTCTCACCACCTGCGCCTCCGATGCCGACTGCGTCGGCGCGGCGCACTGCGCGGGCGGCATCTGCCAGGGTGACCAGCCGCTCGGCGAAGCCTGCGCCGGCCCCGACCAGTGCCAGAGCGGCTTCTGCGTCGACGGCGTGTGCTGCATCAGCGCCTGCAGTGGGGCGTGTCAATCCTGCAATGTGCCGGGCAATGCCGGCTTCTGCACCGAAGAAGCCGACGGCTCGGCCTGTGCCGGCGGCATCTGCTGCGACGGCGACTGCGTCGACACGGCGAGCGGTCCGGAACACTGCGGAGCCTGCGACGCCGCCTGCCCGATCCCCCAATGCCGGACGGCGACCTGCGCGGCCGGGATCTGCGGCAGCCAGCCCAATCCGGCGCGCAACGGCCAGATGTGCAACGACGGCGACCCCTGTACCACCGGCGATACATGCCAGAACGGCGGGTGCGTCGGCACGCCCGTCTCCTGCCCGATCTGTCAGCATTGTTCCGGAGGCCAGTGTATCGCTGATCCAACCCAGGAAGGCATGACCTGCGGTGACGACGGCAACGTCTGCACCAACACGGTCTGCCGCGGCGGGCAGTGTGTGAACGAGCAGGCTGTCGTCTGCACGACGCCCCCCGTGTGCAGGACGACGCCCGGGACGTGCATCCCTCAGACCGGAGCGTGTGCCTATCCCAATGCGCCAAACACCACGAGTTGTGGCACGAATCGGGTCTGCTGCAACGGAGTCTGCTGCGCCACCGGTCAGACCTGTGTCTCCGGAATATGCCAGACACCATGCCTCAATCAGGGTGACTCCTGCAGAGAGACTAACCAATGCTGCCAGGTTGAGCCGACGATGTGTGTGGACAACCAGAACGGCTTTGGCGCAACCTGTTGCCACCCACGCCGGGGCTCCTGTAATCCGAATAGCCCTCCCCAACGCCAACAGTGCTGCGAAAATACTGACATTTGCCAGGTTTCCGGCGGAGCTGGCGTGTGCTGTGTTCCGGGAGGGCGGCCCTGCGTCTCGTCTGGCGACTGCTGCTTCGGAACGTGCTGCAACGGCACGTGCTGCGGTCCTCTGGAGACGTGTTTCAACGGTGCATGCCGGCCATGCCGCGGGGCAGGCGCAAGTTGCGGCTCCTCCGACGAATGCTGCTCGGGCCAGTGCATCGTTGGTTCCGGCGGAGCCCGTTGCCAGTGATGCTTGCCAGAAGTGCTGTGTGAAGAGAGGCACAGCCCCTCCACGGCATGGTGCAGATCTTCACCATGTCTAGCGACGGTTCGCAACGGGGAGGGTGGCTTGGCTAATAGACGCCGAGCGAACGAGAAAGACGCCGACCATTGGAGAAACGGGTCGCTCGCCCAACTTCACGCGGCCGCGAAGAATGCAATTCGACGACAAGAGGCATCTGCGCCTGCCGCATCCCTGGCGAGCTGACTCCCCGTTGCGACGAGTGTTGCACGCGGTTGTGCGCTCCAGTTCCGCCGTTCGGGAGGATCTGCTTGTGAGGAGGTGCGGTAACTGGGTAACCACGACGATGGTGTTTTCGAAAGGCGTTCGGACAGCGAAAGGAGATACGAGGATGAAAAACGGAATCCTGCCCCTGACAATCGTGACGGCCCTGCTGATGATCGTCGCCGCGGGGCGT
>JBOGUF010000022.1:0-14549 GCA_050696075.1 Thermomicrobiales bacterium | reverse complement strand
GCCGCGGCGAACCTCGACCGGTTCATTCTCGACCGGTTCATCGCGGATGTCTCCAACGCGAAACGACTGCACGCGAGTCGCGGCGAGGTGCCGCCGATCGCATGCGCCGCGAGTCATGCAGCAACGGTGAGGGGGTGACTTGGTCGGTGGTTCGCTTTTAGGGGGTCACTCCAGGGCAGGTCAAGGACACGAACATCCTAACCTTTCGGGTGGACCAACTTTCGGGGAGCCGGTCAAACGAATCTAGCGATGTTAGACGCGATCATGGAATGGGTGCGCCCCATCGTTTTGCACGGGATGCCTGGACACCGAACGTGCCAGATCGTTCCTCGGCACGAATGCAAAACCGTGGGGCGCACCCTCATGGAATTACTATATGGCGCGAACCCCGAAGGCGTGCTATGATTACACAACGTAAGGGATGCGCGGGTTCGCCGCGCGACAGTACGCCAATGATCCCCACTCTTTGAGAACGCGCAGCGCGGGGGAACGTCGAGCCGTACTGACCGGCTCGGCCGTTTCCCTTGTGTCATTCGCGGGACGACAATTGTGTCGTGCCGCACCTCGATTCGCGCTGCGTGGCAGAGGTTCACTAACTTGGTTTCCACAATGCAAGCACCCGTGGTGGGCGAGTCCGCGGTCTCGTTCACCGATTTGCGCCTGAGCAACACGACGTTGCAGGCCATCGCCCGCATGGGCATCGAAACACCGACGCCGATCCAGGCGGAAACGCTGCCGCCGCTGCTCGATGGCCGCGACGTCATCGGTCAGGCCCGGACCGGCTCCGGCAAGACCCTCGCCTTCGGCATCCCCGCGGTCGAGTTGGTCGATCCGCGCCAGCGCACGATTCAAGTGCTGGTGCTGACCCCGACGCGGGAGCTGGCCGTCCAGGTCGGTGGCGTGCTCGAAGAACTCGGCGCGGCGAAGGGGGTCAAGGTCGGCCTGATCTTCGGCGGACGCGCCTTCGGGCCGCAGCGCGACATGTTGCGCCGAGGCGTCCAGATCGTCGTCGGCACGCCCGGTCGCGTCCTCGACCTGCTGAACCAGGGCGCGCTCTGGCTCGACAAGGTTCGCTTCTTGGTGCTGGACGAGGCGGACGAGATGCTCGACCGCGGCTTCGCGCCGGACGTCGAGCGGATCATCGCCCGCACCACGCCCGACCGGCAGACGGCGCTCTTCTCGGCGACGCTGCCCGATTGGGTACGCAAGACCTCCGACAAGCACCTCGACCGGCCGATCTCGGCCGCGGTCGACCCGAACCCGGAGGACGCCGCCCCGATCGAACACGTCGCCTACGACGTGCCGGGCGGCGACAAGATGGGCGCGCTGCAAGATCTGCTCGATCACCGGGGCGAGGGCTCGATCCTCGTCTTCGGCCGGACCAAGCACGGCGTCAAAAAGCTGGCGCGACAACTGATCGCCGCCGGCTACCCGGTGGCGGCTTTGCAGGGCAACTTGTCACAGAACGCGCGCGACCAGGTAATGGCGGATTTCCGTTCGGGAGCGGTGCCGGTCCTGCTTGCCACGAACGTCGCCGCGCGCGGTCTCGACGTCACCCACGTCGAGCAGGTCATCAACATGGAATTGCCGGAATCGCCGGAGCTGCTGACCCACCGCATCGGCCGCACTGGGCGGATGGGTCGCCGGGGGCAGGCGATCACCCTCCTCGGCCTCGAGGACGGCGCAAAGTGGCGGCAGTTAGAGCGCGGCCTGGGGCGGCGCATCCCGCGCGCCCCGTGGCGCGGCGCGACAGCGGCCCGCGCGACCACACCCGAGGATTTGGCAACGCTCATCATGTCCACGCCGACCGGGTCAGCACAGCGTCCACGCACCACGTCACCGAAGCCGACACCGCCGCCCGCGGTGCGGGCGGCGACGGGCGCCAGCAACGGCGCGACCTCGCGTGGGCCACGCTCGACGACTCGTCATTCGCCCAACGGCGCGGCGCCGCGGCCGAATGGACGCCCGGTGCATGCCGAGGGGATCGACGATCCGCGCGCGGACGTCGTGAGCGGAGACGCCCGACCGCTGGCAACCTCCTTCGGGCGCGACCCACACCGGCCGTCGTGGGCACCCGGCAACGGAACGACCGCACCGAATCAAAGCGCCGGGGCCGCGCGATCGGACCGCGCGCCGCGACCGCGCCGTTTGCACCGGATCGACTGCGCCGCGTGCGGGCAGACGGCGGAGGTGCCGTTCCAGCCCGATCCGTCGCGCCCGGTCTACTGCGCCGCGTGCTTCCAACAGCACGGCCGCGGCGCGCGGCAATCGAGGAAGGCCCACGTCCAGGCGTAGGCGTACCGTCGTTCCGAGACCACCCCACCGTCATTCCAAGTCTGCAAGGATGCTCCCTCGTCGTCCATCCCGCGGGAGAGATGCCTCTCCGCGATCGGCATGACGAGGGGGGCGGTCGGCATAGGGTGCCCGGTCCGCCCCTATTTGAGACGCGGCAACCGCGCCCGTTCTACGTCCTTCAGCAAGGGCGCGGCGGCGTCTTTGGGGGAGAGAACCGGGGAATCGACCGGCCAAGCGATGGCGATGTCAGGGTCGTTCCAGCGGAGGCTGCCTTCGTTATGGGGTTGGTAGAGGGCGGTGCATTTGTAGGCGAAGCGGGCGGTGGCGCTGGTGACGACGAAGCCGTGGGCGAAGCCGACCGGGACGTAGAGCTGGCGGGCGTTCTCGGCGGAAAGGGTGACGCCGACCCACCGGCGGAAGGCCGGGGAGTCGGGGCGGATGTCGACCGCGACGTCGAAGACCTCGCCCTCGAGGACCGAGACGAGCTTGCCCTGGTCGCCGGGGTGCTGGTAGTGGAGGCCACGCAGCACGCCATGCGTCGAGAAGGAGAGGTTGTCCTGGACGAAGAGAGACAGACCGATCTCCGCGTAGCGCTCGGCGTTCCAGGTTTCCAGGAAATAGCCGCGGTCGTCGCGAAAGACGCGCGGCTCGATGATGACAACGCCGGGGAGGTCGGTCGGGATCACGTTCATCGCGGCCGGTCCCCGTCGAGCAGGCTCCGCAGGTAGGCGCCGTAGTCGTTCTGGTAGCCGTCGGCCAGGCGTTCGACCGCCGCGGCGTCGATGTAGCCCATGCGAAAGGCCACCTCCTCCGGGCAGGCGATCTTCAGCCCCTGCCGCTCCTCGATGACCTGGATAAAGCTCGCCGCTTGCAGCAGCGCCGCCGGCGTCCCGGTGTCGAGCCAGGCGATGCCCCGCCCCAGCAGCTCGACCCGCAGCTCGCCATGCGCAAGATAGGCGAGATTGACGTCGGTGATCTCCAGTTCGCCCCGGGCCGAGGGTTGCAAACCGCGGGCGATCTCGACCACCCGGTTGTCGTAGAAGTAGAGGCCGGTCACGGCGTAGGCGGACTTGGGGCGGGCCGGCTTCTCCTCGATGCTGATCGCGTTGCCCGCGGCGTCGAACTCGATCACGCCGTAGCGCCGCGGGTCCTCGACGTGGTAGCCGAAGACGACCGCCCCGCGCTCGGCCCGCGCCGCCCGCTGCACCGCCTTGGCCAGGCCGTGGCCGTAGAAGAGGTTGTCGCCGAGGATGAGGGCGACCGGATCGGCCCCGACGAAGTCGCGACCGATGATAAAGGCTTGGGCGAGCCCCTCCGGCTTCGGCTGCGCGGCGTAGCCGAAGCGCATGCCCCATTGCGCCCCGTCGCCGAGGAGCACCTCGAAGCGCGGTAAATCCTCCGGGGTGGAAATGAGGAGGACGTCGCGGATGCCAGCCAGCATCAGGACGGTCAAGGGGTAGTAGACCATCGGCTTGTCGTAGATCGGCAGCAGTTGCTTGCTGACGGCGTGGGTCATCGGGGCGAGGCGCGTGCCCGCCCCGCCGGCCAGGATGATGCCTTTGCGCGTCGTCGTCACGTCACCAGCCCTCGGCGCTCGCCGGCGGCGCGGCCGTTGAGCATGCGCGCGCACCAATCTTGGTGCTCCAGATACCAGGCGACGGTGCGGCGCAGGCCGGAGGCGAACGACTCGCGCGGCGCCCAGCCAAGCTCGCGGCCGATCTTGCCGGGGTCGATGGCATAGCGCGGGTCGTGGCCGGGCCGGTCGGCGACGAAGGTAATCAGGTCGGCGTGGGGGCAGGTGGACGCGCCGGGCAGCAGCTCGTCGAGGGTGGCGCAGATGGCGCGCACGACGTCGAGATTGCGCCGCTCGTTGTGCCCGCCGACGGCGTAGGTCTCGCCCGGTTCGCCGCGCTCCAGCACCAGACGCAGGGCGCGGGCGTGGTCCTCGACGAAGAGCCAGTCGCGGACGTTGGCCCCGGCGCCGTAAACGGGGAGCGGCTCACCAGCGAGCGCGGCCAGGATCGTGACCGGGATCAGTTTTTCGGGGAATTGGTACGGCCCGTAGTTGTTGGAGCAGTTGGTGACGATAGTGGGCAGGTCGTAGGTGTGGCGCCAGGCGCGCACCAAGTGGTCGGCGGCCGCCTTGCTTGCCGAGTAGGGCGAGGTCGGGCGGTAGGGGGTCGTCTCGTCGAAGTGCCCGCTCTCCCCTAGGCTGCCGAAGACCTCGTCGGTGGAGACGTGGACGAAGCGGAAGCGGTCACGAATAGCCGCCGGAGCGGATTGCCAGTAGGCGCGGGCGGCCTCGAGCAGGGTATAGGTGCCGAAGATGTTGGTCTGGACGAACTCGGCCGGGCCGTCGATGGAGCGGTCGACGTGCGACTCGGCGGCCAGGTGGAGCACGGCGGTCGGTCGGTGGTCGGCGAAAAGGCGGGCAACCGCCCCGGCGTCGCGGATATCCACCTGGGCGAAGGCGTAGCGGGGGTCGTCCGCGACGGCAGCCACCGCGTCGAGGCTGCCGGCGTAGGTCAGCTTGTCGACGTTGACGACCGCCGCTTCGCTCTCCTGGATCACCTGGCGGACGACGGCCGACCCGATGAACCCGGCGCCTCCCGTGACGAGGACCTTCATGCACTTCCTCCTCAAACCTTGCCGCCCTCGACCCCGAGCTCCGTGGCCAGAAATGGCACGAACGCTGCCACCGCTTCCTGCCACGGGCGGAGGCGGATGCCGAGGGCGGCGGCGCGGATGTTTTTCAACGCGCTGTCGGCCGGGCGCTTGGCCGGCAACGGATACTTGGCGAGGAACTCGGCTGTGGTGACTGGCTGGACGAGATCGGGCGCGAGACCCGCCGCCGTCGCCACGGCGCGGGCGAAGTCGTACCGCGTGACGCGCCCTTCGTTGACCAGATGAAAGATGCCTGATCCCCGGCGGTCGAGCAGGGCAACCAGCGCGTCCGCCAGGTCGTCGGCCAGGGTCGGGTTACCCGCCTCGTCGGTGACAACCTCCATGCCGCCGCGATCCCGCAGGACGGTCAAGACGGTCCGCGGGAAGTGCTTGCCGGCGCCGCCGTAGAGCCAGGCGGTGCGAGCGACGGCGAAGCCCAGATCGGCGGCAAGGACAGCCTGCTCCCCAGCCAGTTTGCCGCGGCCGTAGGCGGATATTGGGCCGGTGGGCGCATCTTCGGCATACGGCGCGCCGCCGTCGCCGGGGAAGACAAAATCGGTACTGACGGCAATCAGATAGGCGCCAGCCGCGCGCGCGGCCTCGGCGACATGCCGCGCCCCGTCGGCATTCACCGCCATCGCCCGATCCGGGTCGCGCTCGCAGCCGTCGACGTCGGTGTAGGCGGCCGCGTGGATCACCGCGTCCGGTTGCTCTGCCGCGAACGCCCGCCGCACGTCGTCCGCGTTGGTGACGTCGACGACGCGGTCGACGCCCACCGCGGGGCGGGCGCCGGTTCCGATCACCGCCGCGCCGGAGATCGTTAGCGCGCGGCGGAGGGCGCTGCCTAATTGACCGCCAGCGCCGGTGACGACGACACGCATCAACGAGGCTCTCCCATGACCTTTCCCATCATCGCATCGACCAAGTGGGCTTCTCGTCGACGAGCGGGAGGCACGATGACGGAGGCAGATGATAGCATCGACCGGCATGCATCTTGCACGAGCATGAGATTCGTGCGAGCGCCGCATGCGTGGTAAGGGAGCGGTTCGTGGTTGTCGGCTGCATAGCGCTAGTGGACGTCTAACAACCGGATATGGATGGTGAACGCGCTCGTAACGCCGCGCGCCCGCTTGGACGGTTCAGTTCGCTGCCGGCCGCGATCGCCCTGCCGGCCGCCTTCGCGCTCCTCCGGCGACACGCGATCGTGGCCGCCGTGCTGGCGCTCTACGCGCTGACGGCGCTCGTTGTGCCGACGCGCGCGCCCGTCGCCGTCGGCGACGATTGGGTCTACGCGCGCTCGGTCGAAATCCTCATCCAAGAGCACCGGATCGAGATTTTCGACCTCTCGGTGGTGACGCTCCTCTTCCAGGTCTTCTGGGGGGCGCTCTTTGCCATGTTCTTCGGGACGAGCTTCTGGGTGCTCCGCCTCTCGACGCTGGTGATCGTCTTCCTCAGCGCCATCGCGTTCTACGCGCTCTGCCGCGAGCTCGATATCAGCCGGAGTCGGAGCGCGCTGGGCGTCGCCGCCTATCTCTTCAACCCCCTGACCATGGTGCTGAGTTACACTTTCATGAGCGATCCGCACTTTACGGCGCTGCTCATCATTACCAGCTACTGGTATGTCCGTGGACTTCGACCGGGCAGCGCGGGGCGGCAGGCGACGATCCTCGGTTCGGGGTTTGCGGCCCTGACCTTCCTGGTGCGACAACAGGGGGCGCTGATCCCCTTCGCGGTCCTCCTCTACCTCGTCGTCACCCGACGGTTGCGGCCGCGACGCGAGGACGCCGGGCGCGCCTTGGACGTCGTCGCCATACCGGCGGCGACGGCGGTGCTCTACTACCTCTGGCTCTTCTTCGTGCATGGCGTGCCGGTCCAGCAGCGCAGCTTCGTGCAGCGGGTCGTGGAAGCGGGGTGGGGCGAAAGCTGGTTGCTCTTCCAGCGCCTCACCTTTATCGAGGCGATGTACGTCGGCCTCTTTGTCCTACCCGTCGCGGCCGGGGTCCTGATCGGTGGCAACCAATGGCTGCGCCTCCGGTCGCCGCTCGGCTGGGTGTTCCTTGTCGGTTGGCTGATCCTCGTCGTCCGCGGTCTGACGATTTTTGCCGCCGAGGGGCGAAAGATGCCCTACATCGGGCAATTCGTCGGCGTGAACGGGCTGGGGCCGACCGATCTGCAAGGAGGTCGGCCGCGGCTGATCGAGCCGATCGTCGCGGACTGGCTCACCGGCGTCTGTGCCGTCGCCTCCGTCGTCTTTGCCGTGGCGCTGGGTCGGTGGCTGGTGCGAACTCGCGGGCCGGACCGCGGGGGAGCCGAGCTGCTGCTAATGATCGGTCTGTGGCAGGTCGTCGGCGTCCTGGTGCCGTCGTACCACTTCCGCAACTGGATCATTTCGGTCGATCGCTACCTGCTGCCGCTGCTGCCGATCGCCATCGGTTTGCTGCTGTGGGCGGTGCGCGACGCGCGGCTCGTGCAGCCGGTCGCCTGGCTGGTCGTGGCGGCGTTCGCCGTCGTCGCCGTGGCCGGCACGCGTGATCATCTCGTCTTCCAGGAGGCGACGTGGGACCTGGCGCGGGAGGCCAACGCGCGCGGGATCGCCAACACGAAACTGGATGCGGGCGCGGCCTGGGACGGCTATTATCTCTGGGAGTACTCGCAAGAACACGGCATCGGGCAACAGACGCGCGGCGGACCATGGTGGACCAATCTCTTCGGTCCCGCGACCGATTCCACCTACGTCGTCTCCAGTGCGCCGCTGGACGGGTACGATGTCGTGGAGCAGGTGGAATACTCCGCATGGTTGCAGCAGGAGCCAGCCTTGCTCTACCTCCTTCGCAAGCAAGGCGTTCCCGGACCGCCGTGATGCATGAGCTGATGACCGCGCGCCGGGATGCTACCAGATGATCAGCATGACGGGCTTGTTCACACATGCCCGCGTGCTGCCACCAGCGCGTGGCACATTGGGCGGTCCGGGCGGAGCGCTTGAGGATTTGCACAGGCATGCCTATGATGCCGGCACTTAATGCATATGGCGTGGCGAGGTAACGGAGGGGATGGATGGAGATGCCGGCCACAGAGGTTCCGCTTGGGATGACCATTGTTTACGACGTGCAATATGGAGAGGCAGACGGCGAGCCGCTGTTGCTCGATTACCTGCGGCCCGATCCGATGCCGGCGACGCCGATACCTGCCGTCGTCTGGATCCACGGCGGCGGCTGGGAGGGCGGCGACAAACGGGTTGATCTCGCGGATTCGCTTGGTCCTCTCCTGGTCCAAGATGGCTTCTTCGCCGTGAGCATCAACTATCGGCTGAGCGGCCAGGCGATCTTCCCGGCCCAAATCCACGACGCGAAGGCGGCAATCCGCTGGGTTCGGGCGAACGCAGCGGAGCTTGGGGTCGATGCCGACCGGATCGGCGTCTGGGGACATTCGGCCGGCGGTCATCTCTCAGCACTGCTCGGCACGAGCGGCGATCTGCCGGAGCTTGAGGGGGACAGTGGCTCGCCGGGGTATTCGAGCCGGGTGCAGGCGGTGGCGCCGGTGTCGCCGCCGAGCGATTTTCTGGCGATTCCGGACGGGTGGCCGCACGAAGAGCCGCGCCGGGCGACGTCGAAGCTGGTCGGCGGGCCGCTGGAGGAGCGATTGGAGCTAGTGCGGCTGGCGAATCCAATCACGCATGCGGACGGACGCGCCGCCGTTCCTGATCATCCACGGCGAGGCCGACAACGTGGTGCCGATGGAACAGGCGCAACTGCTCTACGACGCGCTGATCGGGGTCGGGGCCGACGCGTCGATCGTCCGGCTGCCAGGAGCCGACCATATGCTGGCCGCGCCGGAACTCGGGATCACGGTCGACGACGCCTGGGCTGATGTCGGGCAGCGCGCGCTCCATTTCTTTCGAACGCACCTGCGCGCCTAAGGCGTGTTGGCAAACCGCAATCCGAAGTGCTTCCCCGGTCATGCTGAGGGCGCCGCCTTCGCCTGGCTGGTGTACTGTTGTCATAGGGTTCCCGAGGGTGAGGCGATTAAGAAGCCGAACGCGTCGAGTCGCGCTTCCATTCGCGGCAAGGGTCGCCTGCCATGGAGCTGCTGGAGCGCACATCCTATCTCACCGAGCTTGGCAGTCTCCTGCGGCTGGCAGCGGGCGGGCAGGGACGGCTCGTCTTCCTCGGCGGGGAGGCGGGCGTCGGCAAGACGGCGTTGGCCCGGCGGTTCTGTCACGACGCGGGGCCGACGGCGCGGGTGCTGGCCGGAGCGTGCGATCCCCTCTCGACGCCGAGTCCGCTCGGGCCGCTGCTCGATATTGCTGCGGCCGTCGGAGGCGAGCTCGATCACCTGGCGCGGACGGCCGGGCCGCGCAGCCGGATCTTCGGCGCGTTCCTTGCCGAGCTGGGCGGGAGCCCCCGCCCGGCGCTCGTCGTGATCGAAGACGCCCATTGGGCGGACGCGGCGACGCTCGACCTGCTGCGCTACCTGGGGCGACGCCTCGCCTCGATCCGGGCGCTGCTGCTCGTCACCTATCGCGACGACGAGGTTGGGCCGGGGCACCCGCTGCGCTTGGTCATGGGGGACCTCGCCACCGCCGAGTCGGTCCGCCGGTTGACGCTGGCGCCGCTCTCGGTGGACGCCGTCCGCGCCCTCGCCGCCGGCAGCGACCTCGACCCGGTTGTCCTTCATCGACAGACCAACGGCAACGCCTTCTTCGTGACCGAGATCCTGACCGCGAGCGCGCCCGGCATTCCGCCGACGGTGCGCGATGCGGTGCTGGCGCGCGTCGCGCGCCTCTCCGCGGCGGGCCGGACGACCCTGGACGCCGCCGCCGTGATCGGCTCCCCGATCGAACCCCGGCTGCTGGCGCGGGTCGTCGACGAAGCAGCCACCGGGGTCGAAGAGTGCCTCGCGGGCGGCGTCTTGCGCGCGGAGGGTCAGGCCCTCGCCTTCCGGCACGAGCTGGCGCGGGAGGCGGTGCACGACGCGATCGCGCAGCCGCGCCGCCAGGAATTGCACGCACGGTCGCTGGCGGCCCTGCGGCTCGATACGTCGCCCGATCCGGCCCGGCTGGCCCATCACGCGGAGGAGGCGAACGATCGGGAGGCGGTCCTCGCCTTCGCGCCGGCGGCGGCCGAGCGCGCGGCCGCGCTGGGGGCACACCGGGAGGCGGCGGCGCAGTACGGACGGGCGCTGCGGTTTGCCGAGGCACTCCCTCCCGAACGGCGCGGCGCGTTGTTGCTGGCCCGTGCCCACGAGTGCTACCTCACGGACCAGATGGCCGCAGCGATCGAGGCCTGCCGGGCCGCGCTGGATGTCTGGCGACAGGTCGGCAACCGGCTGAACGAAGGCGACAGCCAGAGACGGTTGTCGCGCATGCTCTGGTTCGCCGGACGGAGCGACGAAGCGAACCAAACGGCGCGGAGCGCGATCGCACTGCTCGATACGCTGCCGCCCGGACCTCAACTCGCGATGGCCTACAGCCACCACGCCGCGCTTCGCCTGGCGGCGTGGGACGGGGATGAGGCAGTTGCCTGGGGCGAGCGGGCCATCGCCCTGGCTGAGTCTCTCGCCGAGACCGAGACGCTGGTCCATGCCCTCAACAACGTCGGCATGGCGCGAATGGTGAGCGGCGACGAGCAGGGACCAGTGCAGTTGGAACGAAGCTTGCGCCTGGCGCGTGAGGCCGGCTTCGAAGAGCACGCCGCCCGCGCATACTCCAACCTGGGGGTAAGTCATGCCGCGGCGTATCGGTTTGCCGTCGCCGATGACTACCTGACGGAGGGGATCACCTACTGCGTCGACCACGACCTGGAGCACCAGCGCCTGTACATGCTTGCCTGGCACGCGCTCTCGCTCTTCTACCAGGGACGCTGGGTCGAGGCGAGCGAACGGGCGAGCGCGGTCATTCGCCAGCCCCGCGTCTCATCCGTCAGCCGCATCATCGCCCTCGTCGCGCTGGGCCGCATATCGGTGCGCCGGGGCGACCCCCAAGCGACGGCGATCCTCGACGAAGCGCTCGCGCTGGCCGAGCAAACCGGTGAGCTGCAGCGCCTGGCTCCGGTCCGCGCTGCCCGTGCGGAGGCGGCCTGGCAGGCTGGCGACCGTGATCGGGTTCTGGCCGAAGCGCGGGAGACGCTCGACCTCGTTGTGCGGCATCAGCATCCATGGCTGCTCGGCGAATTGGCCGCGTGGCTCTGGCGCGTTGGGGCACTCGACACCGCCCCGCCGGGAACAATCGAGCCGTTCGCGCTCCAGATCGCGGGCGACTGGTCCGGCGCGGCCGCCCGCTGGCGGGCGTTGGGCTGTCCATATGAGGCCGCGCTGGCGCTTGTGGAGAGCGACGACCAAGCCGCGATGCGAAGCGCGCACGCGGAGTTGACGGGCCTGGGAGCCGAGCCAGCGGCGGCGATTGTCGCCCGGCGTCTGCGCGAGCTGGGCGCGCGGGGCATCCCGCGCGGGCCGCGCCCGGCAACGCGGGCACATCCTGCTCAGCTCACCTCACGCGAGGCGGAGATCCTCACGCTCATTGCCCAGGGTCGGCGCAACGCCGACATCGCCGCGCGGCTCTACCTCTCGCCGCGCACCGTCGCCCACCACGTCACGGCGATCCTCGCCAAGCTCGGCGTCGAGTCGCGCACAGAGGCCGCTCACGAGGCCGTGCGACTCGGTCTCATCGGCCAAAATGGGACGCCCCCCTCGCCAAAGTAGGCACTTCCTCCGATGAATAGCGTCGGCGTCCCGCGCAGGATGATCGCGGCCAATCCGCTCGCACGCGACGTCATCGCGGGCGATTCGCGAGGACACGCGCGTCTGGCGGATTTCGTCTGGAGCGAATTGTGATGAATGACCACCGCTTCGACGACTTAACGCGTTCCCTCGCCATCTCCCGCCGCGGGGCGCTCAAGACCCTGGCCGCCGCTGGCGGCGGCCTACTGGCGCTCCTAGTCCCATCCGCAGGGGATGCACAGCGGCGGCCCCGTCGCCCTCGCCCGCCTCGGCCGCCGCGCCGGTCCCGCAACCGGCCTGGCATCTGCAATGGGCGGCGCGACCTCGCCCGGTGCGGCGGGGAGTGCGGCCGGTGCCTGGGCGGTCAGTGCGTCCCTGACCATGCGAGTTGTTTTGCGTGCGATTTCTGCGACGCCGACTCGCTGATGTGCATCCCGATCGCCGAGGGCCAGGCATGCGGGAGTTCCGGATGCATGACGTGCCAGGGCGGAGCCTGTTTGCCGGGGCGCGAGGGCGAGGAGTGCGGCGACTGCGGCCTCTGCCAGGGTGGTGTGTGCCGAGGAGACGGGCAGAGCTGCGCCGACCCGGACTGCCAGGTCTGCGACGCGGCCACCGGCCTCTGCGTCCTCCTAGCCGACGAGACCGCTTGCCGCGGCGACTGCGGTCGCTGCCAGGCCGGAGCCTGCGTTTCCAACAACGAGGGCGGCGCGTGCGGCGCGTGCGGCGTCTGTCAAGGATTCGAGTGCGTCGCCGAGGGCTGCGGCGAGTGCGGCGTCTGCGAGAACGGCGAGTGCCACCTGCCGGACGACGACCCGTGCGGCGACGACTGCGCGCTCTGCATCCAGTCCGGCCGGAACTTCACGTGTGTCCAAGCCGCGGATGGCTCGACCTGCGGCGAGTGCGGGATCTGTCGGGGCGGCGCCTGCCGCGAGAACGACTGCGGCGAGTGCGGCGTCTGCGAGAACGGGACGTGCGTGCCGGACGAATCGCGGTGCGATCCCGAGTGCGAACTCTGCGACGACGAATCGCTGACCTGTGATTGGGCGCGCTTTGAGGGTCTCCTGTGCGGCCTCGACTGCGGTGTCTGTCGGGCAGGCGCCTGCGTGGCGGACTCGTCGGTCTGCTCCGACCCTGCCTGCCAGGTCTGCAATCCTGCGTCGAAAGCCTGCGAGTCGCGGCCCGACTTCACCGTCTGCCGGGGCGAGTGCGCCGTTTGCCAGGGTGGCGCCTGCGTGGCCGGGGGGTGCGAAGAGCCGGAATGCACCAGCTGCAACGCCGCTACCGGGACGTGCGAGTCGATCAACGAGGGTCTCCCATGTGGCGAGGCCGGGACCTGTCAGGGCGGAACGTGTGTCGAGCAGGATGCCTGCCCGCCTGGGCTGAGACGCTGCGGAACCTGCTGCTACGATGATCGTCCGCCATTATGCGAAGCGTGCGAGGTGGTCCCGGACGCGAACAGCCCGAACGGCTTCGGCTTCGCGTGCATCTCAACAATCCCCAGGATGACCGAGCGCTGCGCGAGCCTCGGCGAGCAGTTCGGCATCGGTTTGGGATTCAACCCCGCCGTGACTTGCGGCGCCTGTTGCGCCCTCCCCGGCGAGCCGTGCTTTACCCAGACCGCCAGGTACCTCTGCTGCTCGGGGGGCACGTGCGATATCACCCAATTCCCTGCTGTTTGCCCTTAGCGCGCGGCGGTCACCGGCGACGGCCGAGTAGCGGCCGAACGACATCGAGCACGCAACAGGAGACTGTCGATGGTAACTCAGCGGATCGCCGCCGCCGGCCAGGTCACCATTGGGCCAAGTCTGATAGATCGTCCGCAGGAGATGCTCATGCTTGCCGCCGCCATCCGCACCCTCTACGCCTACGGCGCCTGGGCCAATGCCCGCCTACTCGACGCGGCGGCCGACCTCAGTTCCGGCCAGCTAGTCGCCGCCGACGGCGGGGGATACGGGTCGGTCCGGGACACCCTCGTCCACGTCGCGGTAGCCGAGTGGCTGTACCTCGAGCGGTGGCGGGGCAGGTCGCCGACCGCGCTGTGGGACCCGGCCGCGTTCCCCGACGTCGCCACGCTCGGCGCCCGCTGGACGGCGGTCGAGGCGGAGACGCGGACCTTCGTCGCGGACCTGACGGAGGCCGACCTCGGTCGGGTCGTCGCCTACGTCAACTTCCAGGGCGAGACCTGGGCGTACCCGCTTTGGCAACAATTGCTCCACCAGGCCAACCACGCCACGCAGCACCGCGGCGAGGTGGCCGCGCAGTTGACCCGGTTCGGCCACTCGCCCGGCTGGCTCGACTTCCTCCTCTTCCTCGACGAGCAGAGCGGCCCAAAGAGGCACATTGTCGGATGAGCGGCGACGGGGGTATGCGCCAGCATGGCCACGACCGAGTGCTCGCCGCAAGCAAGTTGGAGTTCGTGCGGTAGTCCGGCAATGCGCCGGAGAAGGGTGTATCCATGCGACGGGCATCGATCCTCGTCCTCGTCCTCGTCGGATTCATTGTCGTCGGCTCGCCGACCGGCCGGATTGGCGCCCAGGAGGGCAACCCCGAGGCCGGCGCCCCGATCGCGGTCATCGAGCTCGCGCCGGGTGTGACCGCGGAGATTTTCGCCGCTGCTCCCTCGGCCGTGGCGCCGGGACAGACGGTCTACCTCGCCCGCTTCATCTTCCAGCCCGGCGCCGAGATCTTCCCCCACGGTCACCCAGGGACGACGGTGCTTGGCGTTGAATCCGGCAGCTTCGGCTGGACCCTCATCGCCGGCACCGCGCACGTCGTCCGCGGGGCGGCGTCCGGCGCGGCTGAACCGGTCGAGGACCTCGTCGAGCCCGGCGCCGACGTTGTCCTCGAGCGGGGGGACGCCATCTACTACGAGGATG
>JBOGUF010000021.1:0-21698 GCA_050696075.1 Thermomicrobiales bacterium | reverse complement strand
CGGCCAGGTTGCAGGCCTCGCACTGGCCGGTGCAGGCGCTGTCGCAGCAGATCCCGTCGGCGCATGTGAGCGACGCGCATTGGGTGGCGCGGGTACAGGCGGCGCCGTTGGGCAGGCGTTGGGCGTCCGTGCCGCTTGGGCGGACGCCGAGAGCGGCGACGAGCGTCCCCAAGCCCCCGGCCAACCCTTTCAGGACACCTCGACGCGAGGCGCCGCAGGCCAGCGCGCGCGTCAAATCGTCAAACCGTGAGCCATCCATGCCCGATCTCCCCACAGACCGTTGGGGTCGCGCACAACCAGCCACGGCCCTGGGTATTGACCGTGCAGTTCCCGGTCCGGGCGACCACTAGCGACGCGGTTTTCCCTACCCGCCACCGATGAACGCAATCATTGCCTAGTTTGCATTGTACGGCCTGGCAACCTCTTGTCTATCCCCCAGTGATCTTAGAACCGAGGTACGGACCATGACCCTCCCCCTCGGCACGGCAGCGCCCTGTCTTTGCAGCCGCCCGTCGCGCGGCCCGCCGTCGCCGCGTTGCCTTCGGATTGTAGGCAACGCGGTACTCCGCACTCGGCACTCATCACAGGAGCACGTCGCCATGCCCCTCACCTTCGGCAACGTCATCCACCCCCCGTTCACCGACCGCCTCATCCCCAACGCCCAAACCAGCGCCTGGGACGACCTCGGCCCGCGCCAGCCGGTCGGCGTCTGCCAGCACTCGATGGTCGGCTCCCTCTGGGGCACCGACAGCTGGTTTCGCCGCGGTCGCGCCAGCACCGGTCTCACCGACTACGGCGTCGGCGGCGCCACCGACGGCGCCCAGTGGGACGGCGTCATCCTCCGCTGGAACGATCCCCGCGGTCGCCGTTCCGGCTGGGCCAACGGCGGCAGCGACGGCCTCGAAGGGGACGGACCGCTCTTCGTCCGCACCCTCGGCGTCGCCGCCATCAACCGCGATCTGGTCAGCATCGAGCGCAGCGACGGCGGCAACATCCAGACCCCCATCTCGCCCAAGCAGTTCGCCAGCATCTGTGCCCTCACCGCCTACTGGTTCGACCAAGCGCGCGTCCCCTGGGACCGCTTTCCGCTCAACCCGGCCCACGGCATCGTCACCCACTTTCTGCATTACGAGTTCGCGACGAAAGCCTGCCCCTTCCCGCCCGTCACCAACCGCATCGACGAGATCCAGGCCCGCGTCCGCCAAATCCTCAAAGCCGCCCAAACCGGCGCCGCCAACCCATCACCCATCCCCCATCCCCCATCACCCACCACCCCCAACCACGACTGGTGGCCCCGCGGCTACGACCTGGCGACCATCTCCGCCCGTTTCGGCGTCCTCACCCGCCACGCGCCGGACGGCGCCACCACGCCCTACCGCTTCGATCCGACCGGCGTCATCAGCAACGCCTGGGTCGCCCGCGGCGTCCAGGAACGCCTGCGCGCGAAAGAACTCCCCCGCGCCCTCCACTGGTGGACCCTCCGCGCCGACGAGCGCCAATCCTGCGACCTCGTCATGTTCGCCGACCGCTGGACCCTCTTCCGCCCCGACCCAAACGTCGGCTGGGCGTGGATCGACTAACGACGCGATAGGCGATAGGCGTTAGGAGCTACGTCGTCGTCCTCCCTAACGCCTATCGCCTAACCCCTAACGCCTAACCCCTATCAAGGAGGCACATCGTGACCGACGTTGCCATCGTCGCCCTCGTTCCAGGCGTGGTCGAAGTCATGAAGCGGCTGGGGCTGCCGGTCCGATGGGCCGGACTTGCCGCCATCGTCGCCGCTACCGTTCTCGTCGCCCTGCGCGATCTTGCGCTCGGCGACGGCCAGGCCGGCTCCCTTGCCCGCTGGCTCCTCGCCGGCGTCGTCTACGGCCTCGCCGCCGCCGGTCTCTATTCGCAGGCGCGCCAGGCGCCGCGGGCATCGGAGGAACCCGCCGCCGATTGACGAGGGCCGTCGCGCCGCCGGATACTTGCGACAACGCGCGACTCAGCCTCGGGAGGCCGCCATGTCGATCACCACCCAACTGCTGACCTATCAGGACCTGGAACAGTTCCCCGACGACGGCATGCGCTACGAGATCATCGACGGTGTGTTGTACATATCGCCCGCGCCCTTTGGCCGTGTTTGCAACGCTCCGTCATGCTGAGGCGACGCCGAAGCACGCCCTGAGGAACCGAAGGGCAGCCCCCGGCGACGCCGGTCCCGCGTGCCGCCGCCGCGCTTCGCGCGGGGATGCTTCGCTGCCTCAGCATGACGGGGTGCAGACAGGCTCTAGTGTTCCGTAGGCGGTGATCGAGACCGGGTGGGGTTGGGTGTATTATGCCCCGGTCGATGTCCGCTTCGCCGATGACACGCAGGTCCAACCCGACCTCCTCGTCATCCGAAACGAACGGCGCCACATCTACCAGGGCAACACCGTCCATGGCGCGCCCGACATCGTGGTCGAGATCATCTCGCCCTCCAACCCCGCCTACGATCAAGTCGCGAAGCGGCGGCTCTACGAAGCGGCTGGCGTCCTCGAATACTGGATGGCCGATCCGGGGGCGCGAACGTTTCGCATGCTCGCGCTCCGGAACGGCCCATACGTCCCCGTCGAGCCGATCGCCGGGGTCTTCCACGCCACGGTCGTGCCGGGCTTGACGGTCGACCCACTCGCCCTCTTCGCCGCCCTCGACTGAGTCGATAAGCATCTGTCTCCCGCGTTCGCACGCTATGGGTCGCGGATAGACACGCATCTTGCATCCTGGCATCCTCCGCGAGGAGATTTGCACCATGCCAGATCCACGGCAGAACAGACCGCTCAGCGTGCGGATCGACGAGCTTTAGACGAGCGCGCCCGCCCCCGATGAAGCCGACGAGGCGGGCGGCATTGCTCCGTCTCCACTCTATAGCGCCAACTACATCCACTGTAGTGTCCAGTGGGACTACACCGACGGCGTCGTCATTATCACGATGTATCGCCCCAGCGTCGGTGAATGGCTCAACCAGTTCACACGAAGGAGAAACAGGCCTCGAAAGGGTGGACACCATGAAGACTGAGCAGCAGGTCGTCAAGGCCGTGGGAACCTGCCAGAAATGCGGCGCGGAGATGCGGTTCGGCTGTGGCGACCTAACGTTCCGCCGGGACGATCTGGTCGTTGCCGTCCATGACGTGCCTATGAGCATCGGTGACGCCCGCGGCGAACGGTATGTTCCGGTGCCGGTTGGCGTCGCCCTGAGCGAGGACGTCGAGGATATCGTCCAGACGATCGAGGCGCACTCTTACTCCTCCACCGGCTCGATCAACTCCGGGCCGTTGTGCCGCACGTTATTGACCGCCCGGCTCACCGGGCGCGCGTCCATTGCCTCCGCTGGGTACGGGCGCAGCAGGTGCTCGACGGCGTGCGGGTTGTCGACCTCCCGGCTCAGCCACGCCTCTTCGTCCTCTGGCTGCAAAATCACCGGCATTCGGTTGTGGACGGTGGCCATCAGCTCGTTTGGCGCCGTCGTCAGGATCGTGTAGGAGGCGAGGATATCGCCGTCCTCCTCCCGCTCGTCGTAGAGCCCGGCGAAGGCGATCAGCGGCTGCTCAGGCACCGTAATGTAGTATGGCTGCTTGCCCCCGGCCCGCTGTTGCCACTCGTAGAAGCCGCTGGCTGGCACCACACAGCGCCGGTTGGCCATCAGCGGGCGGAACATCGGCTTCTCCAGCACCGACTCCGACCGGGCGTTGATCGGCGCGAAACTGCCCTTCTCCCCCGGCTTGCGCCAGCGCGGGATCAGACCCCACTGCATCAACCGCGCCGCCCGCTCCCCCGCGTCCTCCTCGAGGATCACCGGCAACTGCTGCGATGGCGCCGCGTTGTAGGTCAGCGGCAGCTCGATCTGGATCCGCCGTAATTGAAACCGCTCACTAAACTCCAAGTCGTCCAACCGCCCAGCCACCACGTAGCGACCACACATCAGCCCAACCTCCTCGAAGAAAAATTGCGCGAAAGCGGCAACGGCGCCGTCCGCGCGCGTCTGCACGAATAGTACGAGTCTCCACGCTAGTTCGTCGCCCGCGTCCCTCCTGTTCGTGCTGCCCACCCCGCAATATGTCAAGAATAAATCGTGTTGACATCTGTCTCAACTTCCGGTTGCCCTTCACAATAGTGTGACATATCCAGGGTTGGCATACCGCGTGCGGATGGTTTATTACTATCGGTCGCTGGCGGCGCCTGTTCGGTCCGTCTGGACAATGCCGGGGCGGCGCTCGGCCGGGGCCGGCCGGGTGATTCGGTTCTATATCGAAGGAAGGGACACATGCATCGAATCTTGATGATCGTCGCGCTGCTCGGCGTGTTCGTCGTCGGCTCGGTCGCGTCGGTGACGGCGCAGGACGCCACCCCCGAAGCGCCCCAAGCCGGTCCGGCCGGTGACGCCGCCGGCGGCGGCGATCCCGCCGTCGGCGAGGCCGCCATCTACATCAATGAGCAGGGTGAAGAGGCCGCGCAAGTCACCATCGAGGAAGTCATCGACCCGTTCGAGGACTACGATGAGGGCGACGGCCCAGACCGTGGCTACCGCTTTGTTGCCCTCCGCATCACCGTCGAGGCCACCGGCGAGGATGCCGTTGACGTCAGTGCCTTCGACTTCCTCCTCCAGGATAGCCAGGGCTTCCTCTGGAATGACACGCTCGTCTTCCGCGCCGAGGAGCAGGAAGAGGCCGATCCCGAGATGGAGGATGCCAACCTCGCCCCCGGCGACTCGGTCTCCGGCCTCCTCTTCTACACGCTCTACGCGGACAACGACGTCGACCATATCTTCTGGCAGCCGGAGAGCGGCCGCCTCATCACCGTCGCGAAGGTCTCCTAATCGGCGCATCGAGTACCGAGTACCGAGTACCGAGTACCGAGTACCGAGTGCCCAGTTCGTCAGTTGTGCTGAGCGCTGAGATGTGAGCCAGGATATGAACGGGGCGGACCAGCTTGGTCCGCCCCGTTCCATGTCCCTGCATGTCCGCCCTCCTGGATCCGCGGGGACGCGATCAGGTCGAAGTCTGGCCGCCGCAAGAGCCGCGCGATCTCCCTGAGCGGCAAGCCGATCTGATCGTCGAGGTGCAGGGTCCGCACCGAGACCCCCGTCAGCCTCGTCCGCTCCCCGACCCGATACCGACGCCCCATGCGTCACCTCCGAACAGGGATGCTAAACCATGACGTACCGTCAGGTTCAAGGGGTAGGTGTGGTGATAGTGTGAGGATCAGGAGGAGTGCGCTGGCGGTCGGCTCGCCGACCGTTCACGGTTCGGATTCGGAGTTCTTCGAGGGCATTGCGTTTTCAGATCGGCCGCGCGAGGCCGCGCGCCAAGCGTCACGATCTGACCAATGCCGTTGACTCGGCGAAGGGTACGAGTTGCCGCTTCACGTCATCCGCCGTTATGTCTCCGGCTGAGAATTCGTTGAGCAGGAGGGCTAGGGCATGTGTCAGACGAATTGCCTCTGCATTCCCGCTCCGCTCGACCTCCCAGGTAGCCGGTACAAACCAACGGTAGAAGTCGCGCAACGTCGCTTCGCCGGTCAGCACGCGCGCGATCCAGGATCGAATTTCGACGTCGAGCGGGGTCGTCATTGCCATGTCTCCCAGATTCGTGAGCGAAGACGAACTCCGTCACACGTTCAACGAGGGGCGCTAGTTCGAGCGAATGCAAGCCGGCGAGTTTCGCGCCGTCATGGTGGCACAGCGTCGCCGGAAGAAGGGAGATCGTCACGTGCGCGGCTCCCTGAGCCAGACGGTCGACTATTGGGATCTGCCCAACTGATGAGCGTAGGTCCTCCATTAGACCGATCGCGCTCTCGCGCCCGTGCTGCCGAATCGCCAGTAGCCTCGGCCTTGCCATCGTTTTCGCATGCGTGTAGCCTTTACACATCCGGCCGTGGGCAGTCCACGGCCGCGCCGCCCCCTCTCGCGGTCGACGGTATCGACGACCGGCACGATTACAGCGCCGAATAGGCCGGTCTCGTCCGCCGATCTTCTCGTCCCCCTCTCACCCTCTCTGTCCGCCCAAGCATTGCCTTCGTCGGGCACCGGTTCGAGGAGTGGCGAGCCGCCAACGGCGGCGAGACTATCCGTGGCGCTCGGCTCAGGTGCTGACGTTGCGTGATTGGGGAGCAAGAAGGCAAGGAGGAAGACCATGGGGTCGACCACGTCGCCGAGTGCGAAGCAGGAAGGGGAGGCTCCCAACCCGAGAACGGGACCGCTCGTCGAACCGGCGCAGCCGCAGCGATCCCAGAAGGCGCCGAAGCCGCCTAAGCCCCGCAAGGTCGAACGGCGGCGACGTGGTCGGAAGGGTTGAGCGAGGTATCCGGTAACGACGAGGTCATCCGGCGGCCGGCGACGATCGACGTGTCGCGCCGCCGGGCGATGAAGATCCGCGCGAGAGAGCATCACGGGAAAGGACGATTCAATGGCAACCGGTACGATCAAGACCATGCGTGAGGACAAAGGCTTCGGGTTCATCAAGCGGGAAGGCGCCGGGTCCAGCGGTGACCTCTTCTTCCACCGCACCGCGGTCGTGAACGACGCCTACGACCAACTGCGGGAAGGGGATCAGGTCAACTTCGACGAGGAGCCTGATCCGCGCGACCCCAGCCGTCGCCGCGCGGTCAACGTGCAGGCGGCCGCCGACGGCAACGGCGGCGGCGGCGGCGGCGGCGACGTCGGCGACGAGGAATAGCGCGGCCACGGCCGCAATCGTCACCCTCCTGGACGCCAATCACCACGCGCGGTGTCTGCTGCCCAGGCGGTCGACACGACGACGCACGGCCGCCCGATTGGGCGGCCCATCCGGTGACGGGGTCAGGAGGCGTGACATGATCGACGCATTCGAAGTTGTAGAGCCGCGTCCGCCGGAAGGGCTTTCGCTCTACCTGCGGACGCGGCAGAGCCAATGGCTCTTCCGCGTCGCCCCGGCGCGCGATCCAGCGCAGCCGCGGCTGTGGTGCCTCCGGTTCGACCGGTGCGTCCGCACCGGTCCCCTCGCCGACGACGATCAGGTTAGCCTGTTCGTCGCCGCGCGGGGGATGACGCGCGACCAGCTCATGGGTACCCTGCAAAACCTCCGCACCGACCCCGCCGCATGGCTGGGCCAGAGCGAACAACGCGACCTGCACCGCTGGTTACGCAAAGCGAGCGCCGCGCCCTTCGACATACCGCACCCCTTGCGCGCCCGCCCGGCGGAACCCGCCGTCGGTCAGTGACCAGAGCTGTTATCATCGTCAAAGACAACGTCACGGGAACCCGTTAGCATCTCGGTTCGGGGTCCCCACGGGTCGTGGTAGGGGCGCGTGCAATCCAAGAGATTCTGAATCTCTGACGCACGCATCTACTCAAAAATCATTGCCAACGTGACCTCGTTCAGTGATGCTGTCGCATCCGATAGCGAGGACGTGGCGCGACCATGCGAAGGAACCCGATGGACCACGCACCGACGGTTGTGCTGGTGACCGATCCGCGCTCGCGGCGGCATGCCTACGCCGAAGGTACGGCGCTCGCGGCGGCCGGCGAGTTGCGGCGCGTCGAGTGGCACGACGCGATGGCGGAGGCGGAGCGATTCGCGTGCTTCGACGCGGCGTTGCCCGGCGCGGACGCCGTCGTCGTCGGCCCCTGGACCATCGCTGGGCTGCCGCCCTTCACCGCCGAGCGCTGGGCGCTGGCTCCGGAGCTCAAGGTCATTGCCGGCACCTTCGACAACCGGTTCGGCCATTGGCTCGACGTCGCGGACGCCCTGCACCGCGGCGTTACCGTCATCGACACCTCGCGCAGCATGACCCCGACCGTCGCCGAGTTCGCCCTGGCGATGACGCTCAACGCCCTGCGCGACATCCCGGCTTCCATCCAACTCGTGCGCGACGGCGCCTGGAAGACTGACCACTGGGACCAACCAGGCTTCGTCTTCGGCGACCTCACCGGGCGGCGGGTCGGATTGGCCGGGTACGGCAGCATCAACCGCCGCTACGCCGAACTCCTGGTCCCCTTTCGCTGCGCCGTAATGGCCCGCGATCCGTTCGTTGCCGATGCCGATCTGGCCCAAGCCGGCATCCGCCGCGTCGCCACGCTGCCCGCATTGGCGGCCGAGAGCGAGATCTTCGTCGTCGGCATCCCACCCACGCCGGCGACGCAGGGGATCATCAGCCGCGAGGTGATCGACGCCCTCCCCCGCGGCGCGATCTTCATTTTGGTGACGCGGATGGCGGTCGTCGCGCAGGAGGCGCTTTGGCGGCGGACCGAAGCCGGAGAGATCCGCGCGGCAATCGACGTCTTCGCCCCCGAACCGCCGCCCGCCGACGCTACCTTCCGCGCCAACCCCTTTGTCCTGCCTACCCCCCACATCGCCGGCGACACCACCGTCTGCCACCGGCGCTGCTTCACGACCGCCTGCGACGACGCCCTCGCCGTCCTCGCCGGCCGCACCCCCACCTACGCCGTCACCGTCCACGACGACCAGCTCTACCAGGGAACGCTGGATCAGACCGCCGGCTGAGTCGTCGTGGCTTTCCTCGTCTACAGTCCCTGTGCCCCGTGTGGTTGTCAATTGAGGTTCGGACGTGAGTAGTTCAGACGACTTGGACACACCGTCCTCTCCCGGCAATGAGGAGGACGCGTACTCCGATGTTTCGAGCAAGGCGATTCATCCTCGTGTAGCCCGCGGGCGCTTGGCCGCTGCACAGGACTACCAGGCTCACCTCAGCTTTGCATTTCGGGCACGACGTCAACTCGATGGCACCACAACAGCGTTGGATCGACTCCTCGCGGAGGCGCGAGGCTTCATCGATCGATATACCGCGTTGGCGGAGGGGAGGATCGAAGGACGACGGCGGCCGCCGTCACAGCGTGATTGGAGACCGACTGACCCGCCACGCGGGCAGTATCCGCTCTGTCTTGATGAATGCGGGTCTCATCAGATGCACCAGTCAAGTCCCGGAAGTGCTGTACATTGCCTCCACGCTGCTCTGGCTCAGGCCGCGGCCTGAGCCAGGGCTGACGCCGCGCTGGTCGCCGTCGGCGTCGTCAGCGGGTCCATGTCCAGATAGCGCCGGCCGCGGAGCCACTCCTCGCTCTGCTCCATCGCCCGCGCCGTCACTAGCCGCGGCAGCGCGGCGCGGTTGGGGAAGATGCGCACCACCCGGGTGCGCCGCTTGACCTCCTGGTTCAGGCGTTCCCGGCCGTTCGTGGTGCGGATGCGCGGCCAGTGTGCCCGCGGGAAGCGGGAGCACGCCAGGCAGTCCTCGAGTCCGTCCTCCACCTTGATAGCGGCTTCAACACCCGGCTATCGTGGGGGACGGTGGCCAGTTCCGCCACTGGCTCACCCCTATTTACAGAACTCTACGGACTCAATCTCGAGGGAACGCAGTACCACGCCGCCTCTTGGTTTAGATATCAACTTGCACCCTTCATCGAGTTCCTTCCCAAGCACAAGAATCACACGGGACTCCAACTGGCCGATTTGGCGGCGCGGCCTTGCGCTGAGAAGGTGCTTGCCCCGCCAACGAGACCAGTTCGATGGGAGACCTTTCGGAGGAAGCTCTATGATGGAGGAGAGGGGCGGCCAGAAAGCTATGGCCTCAAAGCTTTCCCGACATCGGCGGCGGAGCTCATCCTTGCGTTACAAGCAGATGAGGATGCCGTAGCACCCCCATCCACCGACTAGCCTAGGGCTAGCCCAACACAGGAACTATAGACGGTTTTCAATGATATGAACGGGGCGTGATCAGCCCGATCGGTCATAACAGCGCAACACCAGACTCTCTCAAGGTGCGCTGAGGAAATCGCTGCCGTCGACAGGTGGCCAAACCTCCACCTGCGCGCGTGCGTTTCTGCCAGAGCACACCGGCGTCATCTCCACCATGGCGCCGGGGCTCTCGGCCAGCGGGACCGCTGCCCGCATGCCGGAGGCCGGATGCACACCGATGCGGCGTTGTCATCGCCTCGCAAGGGCGAGACGGCGACACGTCGATACGGAGGGACCTATGCATAAGCGCACGCCCACGTGTTCCATCCTGTTTGCGACCGCGGTGTTGCTCGCGGTTGCCGCCGCCGGCGCCCCTGCCGCACGCGCCAACCAAGCGGGCTCCCTCGATTCCGGCGCCCTCGGCCTGACCCGCGCCGAGATCGAGGCGCAATGGGGTCCGGGCGAACAGGTTGACGTGCCCGGCCACCCGATCTACGACGAGATGTATGCCTATGCGGGTCAATCAGAGATCTATTACGCGTGGTTCGTTGTCGCCAATGGCGAGGATGTTGCCCGCTACGTCGAGGTTGCCTGGGGCGAGGAGGGCATCCCTAGCCAGGACGCGCGGGCTCTTGCGGAAGGTCTCCTGCCGGCGGACGCGGAATACACCGAAACCTACATCGCGCCACCCACTCCGCGGGGTGCGATCGCGCTCGAGACGCATCGCTACGTGAGCGAGTCCCTCGGCGGGGCCTACGGCGGAGCGGTGCCGGCCGAGATCCTGGTGATCTACCACGAGCGGTGGGACGATGCCGCGGAGACCGGCTCGCGGGTCACGGCGGTCAGCATCATGTCCCGCATGATTACCCAACAGGGATAGTCAGCCGCGTCCCTGCCATCAAAGGAGCCATCGATGAGTACTTATCGTCTGCACGACACCCGCTTGAGCCGACGCGACGTGATCGCCTCGCTCGCCCTCGGCGCCGGCGCCCTCGCGTTGGGCGTCCGACCGAGCGGTCGCCTAGTCAGCGCCCAAGGCACGGCCAATCCCGACGGCACCGAGCCGATCGCCGCCGGCGCCGACTTGATGCCGCAAGTGCCGGTCTGCTGGCGGCTCGTCAGCTACGTCGCCAAACCGGCGGGGCAGGCGCCGGCGCTGGCCCGCACCTTGAACTTCCTGATGCCGACGAGCGCCAGCACCATCCGCGTCAGGAACGACACGACCGGTGAGGAGAGTCTCCTGGTGACGCACGTCGTGACCGCCGCTTTCGGCGCCCAGAACGACGTGCAAACCCGCTACGCCGAGCGAGCGGAGCCCGCGCCGTACGTCGCCTGGGAGCTGGTGATCGCGGAGCTGGCGGAGGACCCGGCGACGATCGGGGACGCGACGCTGATCGATCTGACCGACCCCTTCACCGCGCCCCAGGGCACCCAGGAGATGGAACTTGTGGCACTGGTAGTTCCTGACATCGGTCCAGAAAAGACGGTGCCCGCGGTGTATGAGATCTACCCGATGCTGGGGTATGTCCATGGTCACGCGCTCGCCGTGACCCGCCCGGACGGGACGGAGGAGTTCTGGGAGGCCGGGTCGACGCACCCAGTACGACCCGGTGATCGACTCGCCTATGCCGGCGAGGAGCGTGCCAACGGCTTCTTCCTCTTCCCGCGGTTCGCCGTCCAGCGGACCTACGAGTAACGGGCGTGGAATGAGGTGATCCGGACGGCTTCGCGCTAGGCAGAATGCGCCTTTTGCCATTGCGGCGAGGTCTCGGCGATCTGCATCAACTCGATCGCGTTGCCGTCCGGGTCGCGGATCCAGGCCTGAAGGTTGGTATCGAGCCCTTCCGTCGGCTCGCGCTCAATGGCGATCCCCCGCGCCCGTAGGCGCTCGACGTCGCCGTGGAGGTCGTCAGTCAGCAAGCAGATGTGGCGGAAGCTGTGCGTCCGGTCGGCGGCCGGCTCCGGCCCGCCGGGGAAGAGCTCGATGAAACGATCCCCCGCCACATGCAGGTAGGCCAGCATCAACGAGCCGTCCTCGCGGTTGAGCCGGAAGGCCTCCTCGACCCCGAGCGTCTGGTAGAAGGCGAGCGACGCCTCCAGGTCATGGACGGCCAGGGCCACATGTCCCAGGTCGGTGATCATCGGTGAGCTTCCCTTTCGGCGTGCCGCGCGGCCGCAACAAGCGGAGCGGCATGATACGAAGCACCGCGCGTCGCCGCAAGACCGGCGCAGCGCGGCGCTTCATCTCGACGGGAGTCCGTGCTCCGTGCTCCGTGCTCCGTGCTCCGTGCTCCGCGCCGCCCTCAGGCGGCCGTTCCGGACCAGAGGTGCGCGGAGGCGAGGCGGGCGTCGTCCGCCATGGCGCGCGGCTTGGCCCAGGTGACCGTCGGGTGGACCGTCGGCGAGGCGGCGAAGGTGGCGATGCCGCCGTCAGGTCCGGGGGTCTGGGCAGGCTGCCCGTGTGCGTGGTCAGGATGGAGTCGGTCGAGCGTTTCATGGCTTGCCCCTCGCGGTGAGGTCGACGGTCGGTGGACGCCGCCCTAGCAACTCGCGTCCCAGGGCGGCCTTGTGCCGATGCCCCCAATCGAGTAGGCTTCTATACATCCGGACACGGCTGTTCCGTGGACGCAGAGCCCCTCTTTTTGCGGGTCGACGGCATCGAACACCGGCAGGGCGACGGCTTGTCCCGGCCGGCGTTTGGGGGCCAACCTCCTCGACCCGTCGCAGGCCCCGATCGGTAACGGGGATCGCTTCCGAAAATCCGGGAGCCCGCGAGCGCTCCCTCGCCTGCCCATACCGGCTCGCTTCACGATCCCACGCGGGACGAATCGCGAGCCGCGACCCGTGCGCCCGGCCATCTGCTGCACCGTGACGGGAACGCCGCGCCCGCGTCACGCGCTCCTCCCTTGAGTGAGCTTCGAGCGGCGTCAGAAAGGCGGCAACCAGATGAATATCGGCTCAGCCACCGACGCTCGCAACTCGTCCTATCCGAACGGGGTTGCGCGGACCGCGGCCCGGCGGGCGCTCCGCACACGAGCGGTGCAGCAAGGCGTCGCGCCGATCTCCGATATGGCCGTCGCGAGCGACGATGCCCTCGCGACCGAGATCTACCTCGATTGGTCGGCTCACCCGGTTGGCGTTGCCATTGGCCGGGCGCCTTCCCCGCACGAGTCTTGGGAGGTCGCCGGGAGCGAGCTGCGCCGACGGGTCCTTGCCGCCATCGCCCCGAAGGCGGTCCATGGCTGGGCGCTCGATGGCACGTTTATCGCCGCTGTCCGGTGGGATCGGGACACCGACCGCGGCCGCGATCTCTATTTCGGATGCTGGGTGCGATTGCGGCGCCCCGAATCTTAGCCTACCGTCCTTTGTGTATTCGGACGCGGTGCGCGCGCCGGATGGTGATACGTTTGAGGATGCTGCACGATGAATATCGAAAAGCATGACAGTTCCGTGACCCATGGCGGACGGCACTTTGCCATTCGCGTTTACCGCGACGACCTGCTCCAAGGCACCCCGTGTTGGCACACGGTGATCATCGAGAACAGGCTCCCGGTATCTCATAGCCTCGGCTCGAGCCCGGACATGGATGGTGGCGTTGACGCTGCGGTCCGATTCGTCACGCGGCTTGTTGACGCCCCATCGCCTGGAACCGTCGCCTGATGCGCTGCTAGCGTCGAAACCGACCACACCATGGCATGAGCGGCGGTCAGATCGATCGTCGGTCATGCCCCCACGGCTCAGAAGGGACCTATTCATGGTATCTGCAACGATGAACCCCATGCGCGAAGATGGCGAAGTTGAACGCCTGGTTCACCGCGTTGAGCACCGCGCCGACGGTCAAACGACCGTGGTTGCACGCACCTCCGACGTCTATGCGCGTCAGCAAGAACTCTCCCTCCGCGCTGCCGAGTTCCTCGCCACCGCCGCCACGGGCGAACTGGTCTTGGTGGAAGAGGCGACCGGCATGGATGCCGCCCGCCGAATCCTCTGGCCGGAAACGTCCGCGTCCGCTCCAGCGCATCACGACCACACTGGGCAGCACGACGGGCGCGGATGGTTGGGTGACGCTCGATCTGTGCCGAGCTGGTCCCCATCGCCGCTGCCGAATCAGCATCGATTTGCCGACGCGGAGAGGCGAAACGCCACGTCCAGCGATTGCCACCGCCGCGACGATCCCGCCTCATGATCGACGGCGCCGGCGTGGTGGCGCCGCATCCGCGACATCCAACGCATGACCGCCGCCACCCGTCCCCGGAGATCCCCGTAATGACCAATGTCATTCGCTTTGTCGGCACCCACCGCGACCACCCGGATTACTTGCTCTTGTTCGGCGCCGCCGTCGATCCGGCGCTCTTGGCGTCGTCCTGATCGTGGGCCATCGCCTCAACTCCGTTCCCTCATCCGTCGGCCGCCAGCGGGGGCGAACGGGTCACGGAACGGCGCGGGCGCATGAGGCGTGCCAGGCTCGCTCAACACGTCTCGTGCCGTGTGGCGTGGGCCGGTCACTTCAGAGTCTCCGTGCCTCGCGCAGCGTGGTCAGGCGTTCCAGCGCCGTCATCAGCCGGACCCGATTCTCCGCCACGTTCAGCCAGTGGGAGACGCCGGAGGGGTGGGGCAGCGGCAGGACGCGGAACCGATGGCCGGCCCGCTCCGCCTCGCGTAGCGTGCCGACCATCTCTGCCAGCGGCCCCGGTCCCACCAGCGTGGTGATCGCCAGCCGCCCCAGCGCCAATACCAACTCCGGCCGGACCAGGTCAATCTCGCGATCCAAATGATCCCGGCACAGCGCGATCTCCGCCGACGAGGGCGCCCGGTCTCCCTTCCCGCTCGCGCTCGGTCCCGGAAAACACTTCGTCAGGCTTGTCAGGTAGAAACGCGTCCGCGGCGCGTCCTCCGGGAAGCCCGCTGTCGCCAGCCACGACCGCAGCGTCTTCCCGCTCGCCCCTGAGTACGGCACGGGGCGCTCGTGGGCGTGCGCCCCCGGCGCCTGCCCGACGACCATCACGCGGCAGCCGATCTCCCCTTTGAAGATCGGGTTCGCCGCCGGGATGAATCCCGCCGCCACGCAGCGTTGGCAGGCCGCGATCTCCTCGTGCAGCGCCGTCAGCGCGGCGACCCGCCGGGCGGTTGTGCCAGCATCGTTCATGACCGCGACCGTACCACGCGCCATCCCTGGTCGTGTAGTCGTCCCGCATCGCTAGGCGGCATGGCGCATGGCGCGCGTGCCCACGGCGAGACCGATTGCCGCCACGGCCAGCGCGGCGACCGCGCCAAGCAACACCGACTGCTGGGCGAAATCCCCGGCGAAGCGCGCGCGCTCCGCCTCGACGATATGGGTGATCGGGTTGACCCGCGATGCGGTTTCCAGCCACGAAGGCGCCATCTCCATCGGCAACAGGACGCCGGAGAGCAATAGTAGCGGGTAGAGCGCCGTCTGCATCACGCCCCAGAAGGCGTACTCCCGATCCTTGAGGATGATCGCCAGCCCGTGCGACAGCGCGCCCAGCCCAATGCCGAAGACGGCGAGCAACAGCAACCCCGCCAGCGTGCCTAGCGGGTAGATATGGAAGCCAAACGGCGCCACGGCGAGGATGATAATCGCTCCTTGCGTCAGGAGGACCACGATGTCCTTCATCGTCCGGCCTACCAGCATCGCCGCCCGGTTAAGCGGCGTCACCAGCAACCGCTCGTGCGCGCCGGAGTGCATCTCCATGAGCATCGAATAGCCCACCATCGAGGTTCCGAAGAGGGCCAACATCACCAGATTTCCCGCCACGAACCACTGCCATGGGCTCCCGCCCTCGATCCCCGGCATCTCGGAGAGCAGCGGGCCAAAAAGCGCCAGAAAGACCAGCGGCTGCGCCATCCCAATCAGGATCGCGAAGGGATCCTTCAGTGTCGGCTGCATCTCCCGCCCAAAGACCGTCCCGGTATCCCGCAGCGCCTTCATCTGCACCCTCCTCGCATCTCGCATCTCGCTTCTGGTCCCTACGCCGCGGCGCCGTCGCTTTCGCGCAGGCTGCGGCCGGTCAGCCCCAGGAAGACATCGTCGAGCGTGGGACGCGTCACCTCGGCGGTCAGCACCGTCACCGCGGCGGCCTCCAGGCATCGAAGATACTCCGGCAGGACCGAGACGCCGTGGGCGACGCGCAGGCTCACCGTCGCCGTACTGATGGCGACCTCGTGTGCCGACCGGAACCGTTCCGCAACCCCCGCCGCCCGCCCCGCGTCCGCCTCGTCGCGGGTGGCGACGGTGATGCGGTCGCCCCCCAGCTTCGCCTTCAATCGCTCGGGCGTGTCGTCGGCGATCACGCGGCCGTGGTCGATGATCATCACCCGTTCGGCCATGGCGTCTGCTTCGTCCAGGTAGTGGGTGGTCAGGAAGATCGTCGTGCCGTACTCCGCGCGCAGGCGCAGGATGTGCGCCCAGAGGTTGGCGCGGTTGTGCGGATCCAGCCCCGTGGACGGTTCATCCAGGAAGAGCAGCGTGGGACGGTGGACCAGCCCCAGGGCGATGTCGAGGCGTCGCCGCTGGCCACCGGAGAGGGTCGAGGCCGTGCGCTTTGCCACGGACTCGAGGTCGAGTAAGGCGAGCAGCTCGTCGGCCCGTTTTCGCGACGCCGCCCGGCTCAGCGCGTAGCAGCGTCCCTGGGTCCTCAACTCGTCGCGAACCCGAAAGTAGTCGCCCGCGCCGCTGCGCTGACCGAGGTACCCGATGCGCCGGCGGACCGCGGCCGGATCGGCCACCACGTCGTAGCCGGCGACGGTCGCGACCCCCGCCGTCGGGGCGAGCAGCGTGGTCAGCATCCGCAGGCTCGTCGACTTGCCGGCGCCGTTGGGTCCGAGGAAGGCGACCAACTCCCCCTCGTCGACGTCGACGTCGAGACCCCGGACGGCCTCGACGGTTTCGCCTTTGACCCGGAAGTGCCGGGTCAGGCCACGGGCATAGATCATCCGCGCCGCCTCCTACTCAAACTTGCATAGTTCGCCGGCAGCCGATTATGCGCCATCCGGGCGAGATATACAAGTTTGATTATTGAGCCGGGGCGCTGTTGCGGAAGACGCGCCGCCCATCATGCCGAGCGCCGCCCCCCGTCATTCCGAGGATACGAGGAATCGTTCGGCGTTCGGTTTGCGGGGGAGATGCCTCTCTGCGATCGGCAGGACGGAAGGTCAGTCGTCCGATGAGGGATTGGGAGCGGGCCAGATGCCGGCCCCGCCGAAGGCCTGATCGTCCTCGTCGGCCATGACGTAGGCGCCGGCCTGGAGCCGTGCGATCAGGCCGCGGGTCCAGGCGCCGCCGCTGTCGGCGGCATGCACCCAGTAGCCGTACAGCTCAGTGAGGTGGGCGGGGCGCTCCGGGTTGTCGGTTGTGGCCGCGACCTCGGCCACCTCGTCGCGCTCCGCCTCCAGTTCGTCGAGGCGTTCCTTGAGAAGCGCGATCGCCTCGGCGCGGGGCAGGGCGGGCAACAGGATCAGACCGGCGCCGAGCATGTCCGGGCGGTGCTCCGGCCGTCTGAGGGCGTCCCGGAGGAGGCGGAAGAACTCCGCTTCGCCCGCGTCGGTCATCTCGTAGTCGGCGCGCCCCGGCCACTCTTCAATCTCGGTGACGGTCAACATCCCCTGCTTGGCGAGCTGTCTGAGCGCATGGTAGAGCGAGCCCCACTTGAGGTTGGCCCATTCCTCGCCCCCCCACGCAACCAGATCGGTCCCGATCCGGTAGCCGTGGGTCCGCCCGTACATGCGCACCACCCCGAGCACCAGCAGCCGCGTTGCCGACATCGTCTCTCTACTCCGCTTCTTGCCCTGCCCCACCGGTAGTTTAGACCGTGCGACGGTATCCCCCGTCACGCCGCGTCCGCGCCTCCTGAGTGCCGAGTGCCGAGTACCGAGTACTGGGTACTGGTGACTCCCGCCTTCCGCCTTCCGCCTCCCGGCTGATCGCTCGTCGGGAATACTGATATTCTGGGAGGGAAGATCCGTATTGCCCGAGGAGTTTTCATGCAAACCGCGCTCCCCCTGGCCAACGGCCTGACCAGCGAGGAGAAGGCCAAGCTCTGGGCCGCCGCCGACAAGCTGCGCGGCCACCTCGACGCCGCCGACTACAAGCACGTCGTCCTCGGCCTCATCTTCCTCAAGTACATCTCCGACGCCTTCGCGGAACACTACGCCGAGCTGGACGCCCAGCGCGCCGCCGGCGTCGACCCCGAGGACAAGGACGAGTACCTGGCCGAGGGCATCTTCTGGGTGCCGCCGGACGCCCGCTGGTCGATCCTCGAAGCGAACGCCAAGCAGCCGACGATCGGCACAATTATCGACGGCGCCATGGAGTCGCTCGAACGCGAGAACCCCACCCTGCGCGAGGTGCTGCCCAAGGCGTACGCCCGCCCCACCCTCGACAAACGCCGCCTCGGCGAATTGATCGACCTCTTCGCCAACCTCGACGTCGGCGGCAAGGAGCGGCGCTCCCGCGACGTGCTCGGTCAGGTCTACGAGTACTTCCTCGCGAAGTTCGCCAGCGCCGAGGGGAAGCAGGGGGGCGAGTTCTACACGCCGCGCCCGGTGGTGCAGGTGCTGGTCGAGATGCTGGCGCCCTACCGGGGGCGGGTCTACGACCCGTGCTGCGGTTCGGGCGGCATGTTCGTCCAATCGGAGCAGTTCGTCGAGGAGCACAGCGGCCGGCTAGGGGACATCTCCATCTTCGGGCAGGAGTCGAACCCGACCACCTGGCGGCTGGCGAAGATGAACCTCGCCATCCGCCGGATCGAGGCGAACCTCGGTTTGCACCACGGCGACACCTTCCACCATGACCTGCACCCGGACCTGCGGGCGGACTACATCCTGGCCAACCCGCCCTTCAACATCAGCGATTGGGGCGGTGACCGGCTGCGCGACGACCGCCGCTGGCAGTACGGCGCCCCGCCGCCCGGCAACGCCAACTACGCCTGGGTGCAGCACATCCTCTTCCACCTGGCGCCGAACGGCGTGGCCGGATTCGTCCTCGCCAACGGCTCGCTCTCCTCCAACACCAGCGGCGAGGGGGAGATCCGCAAGCGCCTGGTCGAGGCCGGCGTGGTCGACTGCATCGTTGCTCTGCCCGGCCAACTCTTCTACTCGACCCAGATTCCGGTCAGCCTCTGGTTCCTGGCCCGCGACAAGCAGAACGGCCGCGGCATGGAGAACCAGTCCCTGCGCGACCGCTCCGGCGAAGCCCTCTTCATCGATGCCCGCAAGCTGGGCCGGATGGAGGACCGCGTCCACCGCACCCTCGACCGGGAGGACGTCGCCCGGATCGCGGACGCCTACCACGCCTGGCGCGGCGACGGCGGCGCGTACGAGGATGTGCCCGGCTTCTGCAAAGCCGCCTCCCTGGATGAGGTCCGGGGTCACGGCCACGTCCTGACCCCCGGACGCTACGTCGGCGTCGAGGCGCAAGAGGAGGACGGGGAGCCGTTCGCGGAGAAGATGGCGCGCTTGACCGCGACGCTCGATGCGCAGTTTGCGGAATCGGCTAAGCTGGAAGCGGCGATCCGTGAGAACCTGCAACGGTTAGGGGCTGCTTGAAAAGGTCCGTCATGCTGAGTACTTTGTCAAGGCGATGGTGTCGGGTTCGTGCGTCATGCTGAGGTAGCGAAGCATCCCCCGGCGAAGCCGGTCCCGCGTGCCGCCGTTGCGCGTCGCGCGGGGATGCCCTTCGGTTCCTCAGGACATGCTTCCCCGCGGTCAGCATGACGAAGGGCCGACACGGCCTAGGGTATGGCGGCTGATTTGTACCTGATTGGTGCAAGACGCTCTTGCACAAGACACGATGCGCGGGACAAGAATCAATTGTGCAACAAGCTGTTGCACAATTCAGTGGAGCGGCTGCTTGGTAGGCTATCGACGGAGGACAAGGAGGCATGATTCCTTTGATCGAGCAGCATCGGGCGGCGATTGCCGAGCTGTGCCGGGAATATGGGGTGACGAAGCTGGAGGTTTTCGGCTCGGCCGCCACCGGCGCGTTTGACCCGAAAAGCTCCGACGTCGACTTCATCGTCGAGTACCCGCCCGACTACGAGTTCGGCCCGTGGCTGAAGCGGTACTTCGAGTTGAAGGAACGGCTTGAGGCGTTGCTTGGACGCCCCGTCGATCTGGTGATGGCCGGCGCGCCACGCAATCCGTACGTCATCCGGTCGATGAATGAAAGCCGGCAACCGCTCTATGCAGCCTAAGACGCCAGGCCTGCTGTGGGATATAGAGGACGCCGCGAAGTTCATCCTGGAACAGGCCGCCGGAGCGACATATGAGACCTATGTCCAAGACCGAATGCTGCGCCTAGCGGTCGAGCGCAACTTCGGGGTGATCGGAGAGGCGGCACGCCGATTAGCCAATCACGATCCTGAGACGGCGAGTCGCCTATCGGGTCTACCGCGGATGATCGCGTACCGCAACGTCCTTGCCCACGGCTACGACGAAGTAAACAACGCCGAAGTTTGGGAGATCATTCAGGACGTCCTGCCGACGCTGAAAGTAGAAGTTGAACAACTGCTGCGGGAAGCAGAGGATGGTACGCCGTGAGAATGCAGACGGTAGTCGGCCCTGTCCCTGCCGGATGGGAGCTTACAACGCTTGGCGAAGCCTGCAAACGCACGGGGGGCGACGTCCAAACTGGTCCATTTGGCAGTCAACTCCACGCAGCCGATTACGTGCCCGAGGGCATACCCTCGATCATGCCCCAGAATATCGGTGAGAACAGAGTCGTCGAAGATGGAATAGCCCGAATCACTCTTGCTGACGCGGAGCGACTAAGCCGATATCGGGTAAATGTTGGAGACATCGTCTATAGCCGCAGGGGAGATGTTGAGCGACGAGCGCTGATCCGAGCCGAAGAAGAGGGCTGGCTTTGCGGTACTGGCTGCCTACGCGTTCGGTTCGGTGATTGGAGCGTGTCTCCAGTCTACGCTTCTTATTATCTTGGTCATCCGAGTGTTCGTGAGTGGATTGTCCGACATGCCCATGGCGCCACTATGGCCAACTTGAATACATCCATCCTCTCCTCGCTTCCGTTTGTGATCCCGCCAGAAGTTGAACAACACGCCATCGCCCACGTCCTCGGCGCGCTCGACGACAAGATCGAGCTCAACCGGCGCCTGAACCAGACGTTGGAGGAGATCGCCCGCGCGCTGTTTCGGTCGTGGTTTGTCGACTTCGACCCTGTCCGCGCCAAAGCCGCCGGCCGCCAACCCGAGGGGATGGACGCGGAGACGGCGGCGTTGTTTCCGAGTCTGTATGTGGATTCAGATTCTGGCGTGCCGCTGGTTCCTGTTGAGTGGAAGGAAACGACCCTGGCAGAAGCTGCCGAGATCAATCCCGTACGCCCTTTGCGCAAGGGCGAGATGGCACCCTATCTGGACATGGCGAATGTGCCGACGGTGGGTTCGCGAGCGAAGCAGTGGGTAGACCGGCCGTTCGGTTCCGGAACCCGATTCCGCAACGGCGACGTGCTCCTTGCACGCATCACGCCATGTCTGGAGAACGGCAAGACGGCGTTCGTTGACTTCCTCGACGATGGTCAAGTCGGTTGGGGATCGACCGAGTTCATTGTGTTGCGGTCGCGATCGCCTTTGCCGGCTGTCTGGGCCTATTGTCTTGCTCGTGATCCTAACTTCCGCGAATTCGCGATCCGGTCAATGAGCGGTACGTCCGGTCGTCAAAGGGTTCCGGCTGAGGCGGTCGGACGATACAGAGTCGTCGTCCCGTCCCCCGAGGTCGCCGAACGCTTCGCACAGATTGTCGATCCTCTGTTCGCCGCCATAAAACAGCGGGATGAGGAATCCCGAACGCTTGCATCGATTCGGGATGCGCTGCTACCCCGCCTTCTATCCGGTGAACTGCGTGTTCGTGAGGTTGACGATTTGTCGGTCGCCGGGTCGTCGGGTGAGCATCTTGTGGCGTCGGTGATTGGCCGGTGATGGCACAATCGGGGGAGTGCGGTCGGCGGCGCCCGGCGCTGAAGACGCCGGGCTGACC
>JBOGUF010000020.1:0-20972 GCA_050696075.1 Thermomicrobiales bacterium | reverse complement strand
CCTCAGCATGACGGGGCGGGGAACGCCTCGCGCGGGGATGCCCTTCGGTTCCTCAGGGCGTGCTTCGGCTGCGCCTCAGCATGACGGGGCTTGGCAAACGAGCCCTAGGCGCGCGGGACCAGCCGTCGGTATCACAACTGGACCGGCAGGCCGTAGCGGTGGAAGGTGCGGAGGGCCAGCCAGGAGCCGATGAGGGCGATGACGCCGGGAACGAAGGGGATGAGCACGGGATAGAGCACGGCGGTGAAGACGACGAGGCCGCAGAGCGCGACGGCCCCCAGCCGCCAGGGCACGGTGCCCATGGTCAGCCAGAAGCTCTCCTTCACCAAGCGTTGCCAGGTGCTCGCATCGCGGAAGACGAGGACGGGCCAGAAGAGGAGCATCAGGGCGCACCAGAGGACGAAGAGCGAGACAAAGAGCCAGCCGATGCCGCGCGGGAGATCGGACGGTTGGCCAAGAAAGAACAGGGCGTCGACGGCGATCACGACGCCCAGGAGCAGCGCGGGGCCACCAACGGCCGACGCCCCGCGCCAATGCGCGCGCAGGCCGGCCAAAAAGTCCGCGAACGGATTGCCGGCCACACCGGCGACGGCGCGGCCCACCGTGGAGAAGAGGGCCGCCGTCGCCGCCGGCATCGGCACGACCAGGACGGAGAGCGCCAGCCAGAGCAGGCTGGCGACGATGACCGTTCCCAACAGGGCGACCGTCGCCAGCACCGCGTCGAACCCCGATCCGAGCCGGCGCGCGCGATTCATGAGGGATCCTCGAAGGCACGAGACGTCGGGGTCGGTTCCGAACGCCGAACGCCGAACGCCGAACGCCTCAGCAGACCAGGGCTCCGTAGCGTTGGGGCGCATGATAGTCCTGGCGGAGCCAGATGCGCGAACCGTTGACGCCGCTCCAGATCATCACTAGCCCTTGACGCCGGTGACGACGATCCCCTGGATGAAGTAGCGCTGGGCGACGGCGAAGAGCAGGATGGGGGGCAGCATCATCAGGAAGCTGACCGCCATCAGCGGACCGAAGTCGACGGTGAACATCCCTTTAAAGAGGTTGAGACCGAGCGCCAGCGTGAACTTGTCGGTGCTGTTGATATAGATCAGCGGCCCCAGGAAGTTCTCGTATTCGCCCATAAAGGTGAAGATCGCCACCACCGCCAGGGCCGGGCGGGAGAGCGGCAGGATGATGTGCCAATAGATGTGATAGAAGGAGGCTCCGTCGACCCGCGCGGCATCATCCATCTCGATCGGGATCGTGGCGAAGAATTGACGCATGAGGAAGACGTAGATCGGCGTCGCCAGGAAATGGGGCACGATCAGGGGCAGGAACGAGTTCACCCAGTCGAGCTTGTGGAAGATGATGAAGGTCGGGATCAGCTTGATGACGCTCGGCAGCATCATGGTCGAGAGCAAGACGATGAAGAGGAAGTCGCGGCCAGGAAAGCGGAGCCGGGCGAAGGCGAAGGCCGCCATGCTGCAACTGAGCACCTCACCGAGCACGCTGAAGGCGCAGATGATGAAGGTGTTCTTGGCAAAGGTCCAGAAGGGCGCGGCAGCGAGCGCGTCCCGGAAGTTCTGCAGCGTCCAAGGTTGCGGAATCCACTGCGGCGGATCGAGGAACAAATTCTGGGGCAGCTTGAAGGCGCTGCTCACGGCCCACCAGAACGGCACGAAGATGAAGGCGACGCCGGCAAGGAGCAAGACGTACACATAGGTGTAATAGAGGACGTTCGGCAGGCGGCGCTTGAGCCGGTCCTGCCGGGTGTCGGCTCGCACGTCGCCCTGTGCCTGCTCCGCCAGCTCCGTCCGCATCGACTGCTTCACTTCCGGCTCCGCAGACCTTCGTAGTGGACCCAGGCCGCCGACCAGCGGAGGATGACCAGCGTCATCACCAGGATGATGGCGAAGATGATCCAGGCAAAGGCCGAGGCATAGCCCATGCGCAGGTAGCCGAACGCGTTGTTGTAGAGGTAATAGACGACGAAGTGGGTGGCATACCCCGGCCCGCCCTGCGTGGCGAGGAACGACCCCGTGAACGCCTGCATCGACCCGATAATCAGGATGATCAGGTTGTAGAGCACGATCGGCGAGATCATCGGCACGGTGACGTGCAGAAACCCCTGCAATCGATTGGCGCCGTCGATCTTGGCCGCTTCGTACAGCTCGGTGGGGATGCTCTGTAATCCGCCGAGGTAGACCAGCATGCCGCCGCCGACGGCCCACACCCCGGTCAGCACCAGCGCCGGCACGGCCCATCGGGTCGCGCCGAACCAGTTCGGTCCCTGGATACCAACGTCATTGAGGAACTGGTTGACCAGGCCCGTCGGCGATAGCAGCCAGATCCACATCAGGACCATCGCCACGTCGGGGATCACCGAGGGCAGGTAAAAGGCCGTGCGCCAGGCTCCCTGCGCCTTGATCCGCTGGTTGAGCAGCACCGCGAGGATGAGCCCAAACGCCAGCATCAGCGGCACGCGCATGATGGTGTAGATGAAGGTTTGCTTGAGCGAGATCCAAAAGAGACGATCGTCGAGCAACTGCCGGTAGTTGTCCAGACCGATGAACTCCGGCTCGCGGATGATATCCCACCGAAAGAACCCCATGTAGAAGGAGAACCCCATGGGGAAGAAGGTGAGGCCAACCAGGCCAATCAGCCACGGCAACAGGAAAACGTACCCGGCTAGGGACTCCTCGAAGGTCAGCCGTCGCCAGAACCGCATCGGTTTGCCCGGCGGCGCCTGACCACCTGCCGTTGACCTACGGCGCCGCAAGGGCGTCTGGCGGGCTAGCCGGGTCGAAGCCGGTATTCCTGCCTTCTTCGATGATGGCGTTGATCTCCCGCTCGATCAGCGAGGCCACGTCAGCCGCCGAGCTCCTCCCTTCGTAGACTGCCGCCAGCTCGTTGGTCATGATCGTGACCATTCGTCCCCAGCCGAAGAGGACGCGCTCGGCGGGGACGATGTATTGATCAAATGGCCGCTGCCCAGCCTCCTCGGCGACGGTGAAGATCAGGTCCAGGTGCTCCGGAGCCTCGCCCGCCAGGAAGCGCTCCCGGAACTCGGAGGTGTCGAAGATGATCTCGTCAGTGACGTACTCGGCGTAGGTCTCGTTGGCTTCCGGACTGGAGATGTACTGGAGGACGTTCCAGGCCGCTTCCCGGTCCTCGGCCGAGGCGAGGATCGAGCCGCGGGTGAAGGCCGGCACCATCTCGAGGGGCTGATCGCCCTGGTTCAGCACTGGCACCCGCAGCGGCGCCCACCGGAAACTGCCGGCGATGTTCTGCCGCCCGTCGGAGATGATCCAGTTACCGCCGTAGTTGAACCCAACTTTGCCGGTGTAGAAGCTGACCCCGGACTCTTCGGCGGCGCCCGCGTCGGGCGGCGACACGTTCAGCTCGTTGATGAGGTCGGCGTTCCACTGGATGGCATCGATCACGGGCTGGGTGTTGAAGGTGGACCGCGTGGCGAGACCGGTGCTCCCATCGTACTCGAAGAGATCGCCACCGCGGGCCCAGATGAGCGGCGGCATGCGGCTGAACCAGGAATCGGTGGCGTAGCCCCATTGGACGGGGTCCCCGTCCGCGTCGAGCACCGTCATCTCCTGGGCGATGGCCGTGAACTCGTTAAAGGTGAGGACGCCGTCCTGGGGATATTGGCGTCCGGTCTTTTCCAGTTCGTCCAAGTTGATCCAGAAGACGTAGGTGGAGAGACCACCTGGCATTGCATAGAACTTGCCGGCATATTGGACGGCTTGGACCGACTTGTCGAAGTACGGCCGCTCCTCCAAAATCCCATCCCGCTCAATGAGCGGTGTCAGGTCGACGAGCAGGCCGCGGGCCGCGAACTCGAGGGCCGACCCCTGGACCACGTCCGGCGCGTCGCCGGTCGCCACCATGGTGAGGAGCTTCTCGGTGTTGAGGCCGGGCACCGGCGTGATGAACTCGACCTCGATGTCGGGGTGGAGCGTTTCGATCTCCTGCTTCCAGATATCCCAGAGCTCGAGGCCACGCTGCGGGTCGACGGTCACGCCCATCGCCGTGACCTTGGTCCGGTCCTGAGCCGCCGTGCGACCAGGGGAGCGCAACGCGGCGCCGACGGCCGGGGCCGAGAGGCCGAGCGCGGCAGCGCGCTTCAGCGTCTGCCGCCGAGTCGAACGACCTGTCAGCGTTGCCTGCAGGGTGTCGTTCACGCGTTCGTCGTCCATGACCGCTCCTCCTCAACACGCTCCGCGCCCCCGCGGGATCCGTACCAGCGCCGTGGTACGGCAGTGGCGAAGGGCGCCCACTCCATCTGCCGGGCCTCCAAGTAACCCGCGTACAGGGCTACACATAATGGCGAGAACGAAAGCCGGGAGCGTCCTCCGCGGACTCTGATGCGCCGAACCTGATCGACGGCGACGATCCTCGTGCGGACTCAAAGGGTAAGTACACAAGATACGGCCGTCGGTTGCCGGTGTCAAACTCATACGTTCGCCGCTCGGACAAAGATGGCGGGTCCAGTCGGCCGGACCGCTCCCCGCAATCCGCGGTCGAGTCATGGCGCCGGTTCTCCGCGGCGAACAAGCATGGTCAGCAAACAAATTCCGAGCGGTAACCGAATTCGCCAGCGCCATCAGGTCGTTAATCACCGCATAATGCAAATATCGCGATGTTGTGATATAATGATCCCAGTGTGATAAGGGCGCCTCAAGAGGAGATTAACAATGAAGGCGATTCGTCACTTCTTCCACCGGTCGGTCGGCCGCGCGACAACCTCGCGCTTCGACCGCTACTACATCAACGTCCTGCGCTCCGGCGAAGGCTATCCGACGGCCGACGAGGCCCGGCGCGACCTGCGCAGCTACGACCGCGGCCAGCTTTACGGCTGGATGCGCTAGAGACCCGGCGCGAACCGGACCGAAACGCGGCGCTCCCCTGATGGGGGCGCCGTTTTTTTTGTTGCCACGCACCGGTGATCCGAAGTCCTAGACCCTCCGTACTATCGGCGTGATCCCGTGGAAAGGCAGGGCCCAAGCGGCAGCCCGGCATTGGCCGGCGGGGCGGCGCTGTGCCCGGCGAAGCCCGGCGACGCGGCGGGAGTCCGGAACCCCATCGCCACCCGCGCTCCAGCCCCACCCTGGGGGAACGGCGGCCCGAAGCACGCCGGCACGCGGCGGACCGCATCGACCGTAGCAGGATCCGTTAGAAGGAGTCCGACCATGTTGCGCACGCGTTCTCTTGTCGGGTTGGCGCTGCTGCTGGCGGCGCTGGTCGCGGGGTCGTCCCTCTTCAACCTCACCGCGACCCCCTCCCGCGCGTCCAGCCACCGCGAGGCGCCCCAGATCAGCACCGACCCAACGGCCGACAACACCGACCTCTACGCCTTCGTCAGTCCGGATCGCCCGGACACCGTCACCATCATCTCCGCCGTCTACCCCGGTCAGGATCCGGCCGGCGGCCCCAACTTCTATCGCTTCGGCGATGACGTCCTCTACGACATCAAGATTGACAACGACGGCGACGCGGTCGAGGAGATCACCTACCGCTTCGACTTCTCGACCCGGATTCAGAACCCGAACACCTTCCTCTACAACACCGGGCCGATCGAGTCGCTCGACGACCCGGACTGGAACATCCGCCAGGGTTACACGATCACCCGGATCACCGAGGCGGGCGAGGAGCAACTCCCCTTCGAGGGGATCGTGCCGCCTGTCAACATCGGCCCCGCCTCGACGCCCAACTACGAGGCGCTGGCGCGGCAGGCGATCGGCGAGATCGACGGCATGCGGGTCTTCGCCGGCCAGCGCGACGATCCCTTCTGGGTCGATCTCGGCGGCGTCTTCGACCTGTTGACCATCCGACAGCTCCCCGGCAACGCCGGTGGCGGCATCGACGACTTGAAGGGACTCAACGTATTGGCGATCGCCCTCCAGATCCCGATCGAGCACCTCACCAGCAGCGGCGCCGTCCCGGCGAGCGCGGACGCGGCGGACGCGATGATCGGCGTCTGGTCGACGACCAACCGCTTCTCGACGACCGTCATCAACCCCGACGGCACGCGTACCGCCGAGGGCGATCTGGTCCAGGTTTCCCGCCTCGGCATGCCGCTGGTGAACGAGGTCGTCGTGCCGCTCGGCGCGAAGGACCTCTTCAACGCCTCACGGCCGACGGACGACGCCCAATTCCTAGCCGGTATCACCGATCCGGAGCTGCCGAAGCTGCTCAACCTGCTCTACGGCATCAATGTCCCGACTGGGCAGCGGGACGACCTGGTCCAGGTCTTCCTGACCGGGGTGCCGGGTCTGAACCAGCCGCCCAACGTCGTGCCCGCCGAGATGCTGCGCCTCAACGTCGCTATTCCGCCCACCGCGGAGGAGAATCCGCTCGGCGTCATCGGCGGTGACCTGGCCGGCTTCCCGAACGGCCGTCGCCTGGGTGACGACGTGGTCGACGTCGCGCTCCGCGTCGTCGCGGGCGTGCTGGTCGGCGACGAGTTCAACGTCTCGCCGAACAACGAACTCGGCGACGGCGTTGACGCCAACGACAAGCCATACGGCGACGAGTTCCCGTACATCGTCCGCCCGCACGGCGGGTTCGAGCACCAACACCACCGGGCGAAGGGCGCCCAGGCGACCACACCGGGCGATTCGCCCGTGACCGATGCCGGCGAGGGTCTGACGGTCGAGCTTGCCGAGCTGAACGCCTCCGGCGTCAGCGGCACGGCAACCCTGACCGCCGACGGCGAGGGCACGCGGGTCGTCATCCAGGCGACCGGAGCAACGGGCGACCACCCGGCCCACATCCACGAGGGCGCCTGCGACGACCTCGACCCGAACCCGGCCTTCCCGCTGACCAGCGTCGACGCCGGCGGCGCCAGCGACACCATCGTCCCGATTGGCCTCGATGATCTGACTGGCGGCGACTTCGCGATCAACGTCCATCTCTCGCAGGAACAGATTGGCGTCTACGTCATGTGCGGCAACCTCGGCACATAGACGGCCAATCGTCGTCGGGGAGGGACCCGCGCCGCAACTCCGCTCCCCGACGGCCGCGGGCCGATAACGGGCGTGCCCACCAGGACGGTTCGACTCTACCAACCGTTTCGACAGCGCGGGGCCAAACGGCCGGTAAACCGGCATGTCGGGCTTCGCCCGACGGGCGGCCACTGGTGCCGCCCCGACGACGATGGCGCTCATCGAGGATCGACCAATGCCTACTTCACGGTTCAGGCGCATCATGTTCGCCGCATTCGCCGCCCTCCTCCTCCTGACCGGGGCGCTCAACATCCGGTCGGCCTTTGGCGGCGACCCGCCGTGGGTGGCCGACCCAGCCGACCGATCGCCGGTCGACGCGCTGATCGGGGCGCCGCGGCTGCCGACGGCGTTGGACAACCAGATCGCCGCTATGCAGGACGCCTTGCGGAACGACCCGCGGAACGGTCAGGCGGCGACGCTGCTGGGTCAGGCATACCTGCAAAAGGCGTGGGAGATCGGCGATCCGAGCTACTACCCCAAGGCCGAGGAGCTCTTCCGGCTGGCGCTGGAACAGCACGACAAGGACGTCGCCGCCATGGTCGGCATGGGCACGCTGGCGCTGGCGCGGCACCAGTTCCCCGCGGCGCTGGAGTGGGGCGAGCGGGCGCGGGCGATCAATCCGCACCACCCCGCCGCCTACGGCGTGATCGGCGACGCCCAGATCGAGCTTGGCCGCTACGACGAGGCGGCCAGCACCATCCAAGCGATGGTCGACCTCCGGCCCGATCTGCCCTCCTTCGCCCGCGTCTCCTACCTCCGCGAGCTGCACGGCGACGTCACCGGAGCGATCGCGGCCATGGAGCAGGCGGCGGCAGCCGGCGCGGCCATTCCCGAAAACGTCGCCTGGGCGCAGACCCAACTCGGCAACCTCGCCTTTGGTCAGGGCGACCTGGCACATGCACAAGGCCACTACGAGGCGTCACTGCGGACACGACCCGGCTACGTCTTTGGCACCGCGGGGTTAGCCAAAATCGCGGCGGCGCGCGGCGACCTCGACCGGGCCATCGCGCTCTACTCCGAGGCGCTCCAGATCATGCCCGCGCCCGAGTTCGCGATCGCCCTCGGCGAGGTCTACCTTGCGGCCGGACGACCCGACGAGGCGGCGGCGCAATTCGCCCTCGTCGAGGCCATGACGGCGCTCTCCCAGGAGAACGGCGTCGACACTGACGTCGAGCTCGCGCTCTTCGTTGCCGACCACGGCGGCAACCTGGACGACGCCCTCGCCTGGGCCGAAACCAGCTACGCGTCCTGCCCGAGCATCCAGAACGCCGACGCCCTGGCGTGGGTCCGCTTCCGCGCGGGCGACCTCGACGGCGCGTGGGCCGTCAGCCAGGAGGCCCTGCGCCTCGGCACGAAGGACGCCCGCATGCACTTCCACGCCGGCATGATCGCGGCCGCCCGCGGCGACCACGCCAACGCGACGGCGCTCTTCGAGGCGGCCCTGGCGATCAACCCGCACTTTTCCGTCCTGCACGTCGACGAGGCCCGTGAGACGCTGAGCCGCATCGATACCGCGACCTTGTAAGGACGATTCGGTGGCTCGCCCGCGTCCAGAGCGCGACCTCACCCTAAATGGAGATCGACATGAAGCGCGACATCCTACGGCGAGGCGGCGAATTCCTGGCGGCACTGGCCGTGGTGTTCGCGCTTGCGTTCACACGTTCCGACAATGCGGCCGCCCACCCGCTCGGCAACTTCACCGTCAACCAGTACACCCGGATCGAGGCGACCGCCGACGGCCCGCGCGTCGTCTATATCCTCGATCTCGCCGAGATTCCCGCCTTCCAGGAAATCCGCGAGATCGACGACGACGGTAACGGCGACATCGTCGATACGGAGCGCAACGCATACTTGGACCGCACGCTCGCGGCGATCGTCCCCGCGCTGCGCCTGACCGTCGACGGCGAGCCGGTCGCGCTACGCGTCGTCGAGCGGGACGTGACGTTTCCGACGGGACAGGCCGGTCTCCGCTTGGTTCGACTCCGCGCGATCTTCGCGCCAGTGGAGGACCAGAACGGCATCACCGGACCGCAAGCGGTGACCTTCGAGAACCGGTACGCGACAGACCGCCTCGGCTGGCGAGAGATCGTAGTTACCCACGGCGCGGGCATCCGCCTCGACGGACCGACCGCGCCCACTTCCGACACCAGCGACGAGTTACGGTCCTATCCGGCGGACTTGCTCGCCAGCCCGCTCGACGTGACCGCCGCGTCGTTCGTCGTTACCCCGGCTCCCGGCGAACCGGCCGCGGCCGAATTCGCGCGGTTTGCGGCCGCGGCGACCATCGAGACTGGCGCGGAGACGCCCCGCGCCGGCGTCGCTGACACCCGCTTCGCGGCGCTGCTGGCCGGCGGCCGGCCGACCGGTCTCGGTCTCGGCGTCGCGCTCCTGGCGGCAATGGCCTGGGGCGCGGTCCACGCGCTCTCGCCGGGACATGGCAAGACGGTCGTGGGGGCCTATCTAGTCGGATCGCGGGGCACCCCGAAGCACGCGGCCTTCCTCGGGTTGACGGTGACGATCACCCACACCGCCGGCGTGATCGCCCTCGGCCTGGTTACTCTCTTCGCCTCCCGCTACATCGTCCCGGAGCGCATCGTCCCCTGGCTCAGCGTCGCCTCCGGCGCCTTAGTCGTTACCCTCGGCCTCGTCTCGCTGCGTCGCCGCCTTGCCGGCCACGATCATCATCACCATCATCACCATGAACACGAACACGAGCACGAACATGCCCACGATCACCAGCATGACGATCACAGCCACTTGCCGCCGGGGATGGACGGCCGCCGGGTGAGCTGGCGCGAATTGCTGGCGCTCGGCGTCTCCGGCGGCCTGATCCCCTGCCCGTCGGCGCTGGTGGCGCTGCTCGGCGCGGTCGCCCTCGGCCAACCCGGCATCGGCCTCGCCCTCGTCGTCGCCTTCAGCCTCGGCCTGGCGGGCGCCCTGACCGGCCTCGGCCTCCTCTTCCTCTACGCCGGCCGTTTTCTCGAACGGCGCATCGGCGCCAGCGGACGCCTACAACTTGTCCTGCGCTACGGCCCCGTCTTCGGTTCGGCCGTCCTGACACTCGCCGGCGTCGCGATTGTCTTGCGCGGCTTGGGCGAGATGGGGTTGGGTTAAGGGCAAAGCACGCCTTGCGGTGCGTCCTGCATATAGGGGCGCCGCTTGCTGCGCCCGCGGGGCGATAGATTTTCGGCCGGTGGCCGAAGCGCGTCTTCGACGCCCGGGCGCAGCAAGCTGCGCCCCTACACGATCCTGTGAACCAAACCGTTCCCCGATGCAACAGAATAGACAGTGATGGACGACGACGACCTGATCGCCGCGGTCGCGAAGGGTGATGATACGGCGCTACGCTCGCTCTTCGAGCGGCACGCGCCGTGGCTGGCGGCTCGCCTGCGCCGCACGCTGCCCGCGGATGTGGTCGAGGACGTATTGCAAGAGACCTTCCTGGCGATCTGGAGCGGGGCGGGGCGGTATCACGGCGACGGCGCGGTCGGCGCCTGGCTGTGGGGCATCGCCCGGCGGCAGGCGGCGATGTGGGCACGGGCGCATGGACGACCGATACCGGAGATTGCACCCACAACCGTATCCGCCGACGACCCGGCGGCGCGGGCCATCCGGACGGTCGATCTCGCCACCGCACTGGCAGCGTTGGGTCCGGATGGGGCCGAGCAACGGGAGTTGATTCGCATGGTCTACGACGAGGATCGACCGCTGGCCGAGGTCGCCGAATCGCTGGGCATTCCGCACGGCACGGTGAAGAGCCGCCTCTTCAAGGCGAGGCATCGGCTACGCGCCGCGCTCTTGGGCGCGGAGGATTGACGATGGACCGACTCAAGCACCCCGACACCCCCGTCCACGTCGCGAACTGTGCCGGCTGCCGTGAAACAGCGCGGGCCAGCTTGTCCGACGTCGATCTCGCCTCGGTTTGGGCCGGCGTTGCCGGAGAGGTCTGGGCGAGACCGGTCGGCGCGATGGAGCGGTGGGTCGCGAGTATCTTGCGGTCGCCAGGGTTGGCGAGGGCACTGGTGACGACACCTTCCCTGATCGTTTCCTGGATTCTTGCCTCGATCGCGGTCTTTGGCGCGGGGGTGCTCGTGACGCGGACCACCGGGGAACCATGGGTGGCGTTGCTGGCGCCGGCGGTGGCCGGGGCTGGGATCGCCTTTGCCTATGGGCCGGGGGTCGACCCGGCATTCGAGCTGAGCCGGACGATGGCGATCTCGGACCGGATGGTCCTCCTCGTCCGCGCGTTGACGGTGTTCGGTCTCAACGCGGTGCTGGGCATCATCGCCTCGGTCTTTGCGGAGGGGGCAGCCGATCTGACGTTCAGTTGGCTAGTGCCGATGACGACCGTGGCTGCGCTGGCCCTGGCGGCAGCGACGCTGAGTCATTCGCCAAACGTCGGGGTCGCGGCAGGGCTCGCCGGGTGGTGCATCGTCGTCCTGGCCGGCAAGGTGGGGACGGGCGATTTGGCCGCAGCGCTAGAGCGAAGCGTGCTGCCCGCCTACGCGCTGGCGACGATTGCGTTGGTTGGCGTGGCGCTCTACGCAACGGCGGGGGCGCGGAGTGGTTCGAGCAGATGGAGTGCAGGGTGATGAATGTCGCCATCGCAGGGGTAAAACAGCGTTTCGGATTGACCGAGGTGCTGCGCGGAATCGACCTGAGTATCGAACCGGGGGTCTTTGGTCTGCTCGGCCCCAACGGCGCCGGCAAGACGACCCTGCTGCGCACGCTGGCGACGATTCTGACCCCGACGGCGGGGCGGGTGCGGTTACTCGGATTCGATCCCGAAAACGCGAAGGAGCGGCGGGAGCTGCGGCGGCGGCTCGGCTACCTGCCGCAATCACTCGGCTACTACCCGAACTTCACGGTCTTCGAGTTTGTCGAGTATTTCGCGCTGCTGAAGGAGATGCCGGCCGATCGCGTCCGGCCGGCGGTGGCGTGGGCGATCGAACGGGTCGATCTTGGCGACCGCGCCCGGAGCAAGCTGAAGACCCTCTCCGGCGGGATGCTGCGCCGGGTCGGCGTGGCACAGGCGATTGTCAATGAGCCGGACCTGCTGCTGCTCGACGAGCCGACGGCGGGACTCGATCCGGAACAGCGGGTCATGTTCCGGACGCTGTTGCGGGAATTCGGGCAGCGCGGCGTGGTGATCGTCAGCACCCACCTGATCGAAGACGTAGCGGCGGCCTGCACCGAGGTCGGACTGATGGAGGGCGGGCGGATCGTCTTCCACGGCTCCCCGACAGAGTTGACAGTGCGCGGCGAGGGGCACGAGATCGGCGACTCGCCTCTGGAGCGGGGCTACAGCCGCGTGCTGGCGGAGGCGCGGGCATGAGCGGCCGGTTGTTGTGGATCGAAGTCCGACGCAACGACCTCCTGCTCCTCTTCCCGGTCGTCGTTGCCCTCTATGGATTTGTCGCCTGGGAATCAGTGCTCGTCCACTCTGTGCTGTTCTGGGCGGAAAACAGCGTCTGGGCTCGCAACTCGATTGTGCTGCTTGGGCCGTTCGCGGGGGCGGTCGCGGCCTGGATGGCGGGGCGGGAGCGCCGGCGCGGTCTGGACGACCTGATCGCCACCACGCCGCGCCCGGCGCTAATCCGCGACCTGACGATTGTGGCGGCAACATCGCTATTAGGCATCATGGCCTATGTCGTGATTGCGGTTGGCATCTTGGGAAGAACAGCGACACGGGCTTCGTGGGACGGACCCTATCTGTCGGTCCTTGTTCCCGGACTCTTCACGATCGTCGCGATGGCAGCGGTCGGCTATCCGATCGGACGGACCTTTCCCCGGCGCGTAACGGCGATTCTCGTCGGTGCGGGATTGATCATCGCGATCGCGCTCCCCATCACCATTTGGGACTCGTGGCCGGAGTTTCTCTCCCCATTGTTCGAGGCGGACGCTTCGCCCTGGTGGGGCATCCAGCCGGAGATCGCGCTCCCGCAGTCGATCTTCCTCCTGGGTATCGCCTATCTCGGTCTGGCAGGAATCGCGGCCGTCAGCGGAGCGCGTCGCGTGGCGCTGCCGGTGTTGCTGGTCGCGATCGTGACCAGCGCCGTCGGCGTTGGGACGATCCGGGGGGGCGGTGCGCGCGCCGAGGGAGAGCGGGAGATTATCGCCTATGAGCCGGTCTGCGCCGGAAATCCGGTGACGGTCTGCGTCCACCCCGCGTTCGAGCCGGTCCTCGACAAGCTCGTGGATGGCGCCAACGCGATGGCAACGCCGTTCATTGGCCTCGATAGTATGCCGACACGACTCGTGCAGCGCGCGCCCAACCCCGATGGGAGATCGGGTTTATTTGAGTTCGAATTCGACGGACCGGTGTCATCGGGAGTCGGGTTCTCTATCGAAGAACCGGTCCACGGCGGCGCCGTTTTCGCGGCGCAGGAACGGATCGCCAACATCCTCTTGGGCGAACCGGACGCGTTGGCATCACCAGAAGAGGCTGTCTGGCAAGCGCATAAGGTCATCGTGCTCGGGCTTCTAGAGACCGCGGGATACGACCTGACGTGTAAGAACAACGCTCCTTCCTACGAGGTCAGCACTGGTCTCTTGGGCGGGTCGGGCTTTGGCTATGAAGGGGTGCCATGCGACGAGTTTGAGCGATTCGTCGCGCTCGATCCGGCGGCGCGCAATGAGTGGCTCCGCCAAAACTACGCGGCACTGCGGGCGGGCGAGATCGGCCTGGAGGACTTGCCGTGAGACTCTTCTGGCTTCACCTGCGCTCGCGGCCGATAGCGGAGGCGGGGGCGGGGCTCGCCGCGATCGCGCTGACGACCTGGCTGCTCCTGAGCACCACGGACGGCTCGTTCGTGATGAGTATGGCGATCGTCGTCGTGCCGCTCGTCGCGGCGTTCATCGTCGACTGGAGCGCACGGTCGCCGTTTGGCGAGGGCGAGTTTGCCGTCGGGTCGTTGCTGCCGTGGTTGCGCCTCGGCCAACTCGGCATCGTGCTCCTGATGGGGGTCCTGGCGTTGGCGTCGGCGAATGCGGCGGTGGCCGAACGGGACACGACCGGAGAGGTCGTGCGCAACGTGGCCGGCTATGCCGGTCTGGCCTTCATCGGTCGTCGCGTCCTTGGCCCAACCGGGGCCTGGGCGCTCCCGCTCGTCGTCGGGTTTGCCGCCTATATGAATGCCATCCGGCATCCGGGCGATCCCGGCTGGTGGGCCTGGCCGATCTATGCAGGCGGTGAGGTTTGGGCGGCATTGACCGCGCTGGGACTGCTGGCGGGCGGGCTGATTGCCATCGCGCGAGAAGCACGAGGATGGTTCGCGCTCGCCGGCAGCGAGAAATAGCGGGGCGAATGGGTTGGTTTGGAGGATCTGTCGTGAGTGCTCGACTGCTCTGGATGGAGGTGCGGCGGAACGAGCGGCTCTGGCTTTTCCCCCTGGTCGTCGTAGTCTATAGGTTCATCGCCGTGCCGTTGCCCCCCTTTGACGGGCAGGCGATCGAGGGGACCGCGCGCTTCTGGCCGGAAAGCAGCATGGTGGCGCGCAACGCCGTCGGGCTGCTCACGCCGATCACCGGCGCGACCGCGGCCTGGGCGGCGAGCCGCGAGCACCGCCGCGGGATGGAGGATCTGATCGCGACGACACCCCGGCCGGCGATGGGCCGCAACCTCACCCAGATCGGCGCGACCGCTCTCCTCGGACTGAGCGCCTTCGGGGTCCTCGCCGCGGTCATCCTGGGCCGCACGGCGATGAGTACAACCTGGGGCGGGCTTATTTCTCGGTGTTGACGCCTGCCCTTGCCGCCATCGGCGCCGCGGCGACCTTCGGGTTCGCGCTCGGCAAGGCGTGGCCACGGCGGGTGGTCTCGATCCTGGCGGCGGCCGGTCTTTCGGCGCTGCTGACCCTGCCCATCACCGTCACAAACGATTGGCCGCATTTGCTCTCGCCGATCGACTCGCTCGATACCTCGTCCTGGTACGGCATCCACCCGAACGTGTGGCTGCCGCAGTCGCTCCTGCTGCTCGGATTGGGCGCGATCGGTCTGGCCGGCATCGGTTGGGCAAGCCGCGCGCCGCGTCTCGTCGCGCCGCCGCTCGTCGCGGCCGTCTTGTTGATTGCAATTGGTGTCAACGAAATCCGCGCTGCCGCTCAAGGCGATGAGGGACCAGAGATCCTGCCCTATGAGCCGATCTGCCAGGGGATGCCGGTCGAGGTTTGCGTCCACCCCGCCTTCGAACCGGCGCTCGACGGCCTCTCGACCCGCGTCAATGCCATGGCTGCAAACTTGGAGGGTCTGGACGACGTGCCAGCGCGACTCGATCAGAACCCCATCGGCATGGGGGCAGCGCTGCCGGAGACCGGGTTCTTCCTCGATGGGCTCGGCGCGGGCAACGTCGCGTCGGCGTTAAGCCATATCGCCCGCGGCCTGACGCGAAATCCAGATGCATCCATCCCGCCAGGATCGGCCGCGGACATCGTGTCCGGCTGGCTCATGGGCGAGGCGGGCATCGCGCTCACCTGCGAGTACGGCACGGCGATGCACGTCCATGGGAACAGCGGGTTCGGGTTCATGGTCGATTGCGCCAGCCTCGAACGGTTTGCCGCGCTCGACGACACGACGCGCGCCGCCTAGCTGCGCGAGCACTACGCCGACCTCCGCACGGGCCGCGTCGAGCTTGAGGACTTGCCATGAAACCGGCCGACAAGCCCAGAAGTTGACCATCTGTAAGACGCGAAGGCGTCCGGACGGTATCATTGCGCGCAACTGTCCGGCACGTTCGTGCCGGGGCGTATATCTTGCGAGACCCGCCCTCGGGTCGTTGCGCACGCTGCTGAAACCACGCTGGAGCTCGGTCGATTGAAAACGAAACGCGGATTGACGACGGCGCGGGCCGCACGCCGGCCGCGTCTCTGGACAGAGAATGGGCCGACGACGTGGGCCTGGCTGACCTTTGTCTCGTTGCTCAGCTTCCTGCTCCACCTCCCCTTCTTCGGCTTTCCGATGATCAACGACGAAGGGGGCTACGCCTACGTCGCCGACCGCTGGCTGACCGGTCGCGGTGATCTCTACGACGACATCTGGGTCAGCCGCCCGCAGGGCATCTTCGTCGCCTACGGCCTCATCTTCCGTCTGATCGGCGACAGCACTGAGGCGATCCGCCTCGGCGCCTGGCTGGTCTCGATCGCCACCCTTGGGTTCGTCTGGCTCTTCGCCCGCGATTGGGCCGGCCGCCGCGCGGCGATGCTGGCGACGCTCGTCTTCGCCATCGTCTCCGGCTCCCCGGCGATCGAGGGTTTCACTGCCAACTCCGAGGTCTTCATGGCGCTGCCGGCCGCCGCCGGTTCGTGGCTGCTCCTGCGCGCGGGGCGGAATGGCTGGGGCGCCAAGGAGTTGGTTGGAGTCGGAGTCCTGGCGTGCCTGGCAGCGCAGTTAAAGCCGGCCGGCGTGGTGATGATCCCGGTCGGTCTGGCCTACATCTGGCTCGTCGGGGGCGACGGCATCGGGACGATCGCGCGGCGCGGCGGCTGGCTCGTGGCCGGGTCGGCGCTGGCGGCGGCGCCAGCGCTCATCCATGGCGCCATGATCGGCTGGAACGACTTCATCTTCGCCTCATTGACCTACCGCCTGGAGTTTCAGAGCAGCGCCACCGTCACCGCTGAGCACCACATGCGGGCGCTCGCCTCGCTCTTCTATCGCACGTGGCCGCTGCTGGCGCTGGTCGCCGGGGTACTGCTGCTCAACTGGCGACAAACCCGACGTTGGGGCAAGCTGGCCGACTGGCGCAGCCGTTGGTTGGAGACGACGCGGGCCGGCATCGTCGCCCGTTCCGCCGAGCGCCCGGCGCGGGTACTGCCCACCGCCGACGGCGATGTGTTGCTTCGCCTCTGGTTCCTCGGCTGCCTGGTTGGGGTCGCCATGGGAGGCGATTGGTGGTACCACTACCTGATCCAGGCGATCGCGCCCTTCGCCATCTGGTTCGCCCCACTCCTCCTTGGCGTCGCCCGGCGGCTCGCCGGCTACCGGCGCCCCGCGCTGCTGGCGGCGGCGCTGCTCATCCTGCTCAGCCCCTATACCGCCATCCGCATGGGGCACGACGGCATGGCGCGGGAGATGTTCGACCACACCGGCTACCCGGTGCAGGAGCAAGTAGCCGCCTACATTCGCGAGCACACCTCAAGCGACAACCCGATCTTCGTCGCCTTCGACCAGGCCGCGCTCTATTACCTGACCGACCGCCCCGGCACCTACCGCTATATGTACGACCAGGAACTGCGCGCGATCCCGAGCGCCGAAGAGGAGCTGGTGCGAATGCTGACGTCGGGCAATCGTCCGCTCTACGTCATCGGCACCAAGCAGCGCGCGCCCTTCCCCGACCGCGGCCAGGCGTTCTGGAATACCGTCGCCGAGCATTATTACCTCGAAACGATGGTGCGCGGCGTTCCCATCTTTCGCGCTAAAATCCTTCGGCCCATGCCGCTGACGCCGGACGTGTAGCGCGGCCTGGCAACAGGTATCCTGTCATCATGAGTGAAACAGTATAGGGTGGGCAGTGAGACGCAAGTCCGCCGACGATCAGACACGCGCGAGTCCGCCGTCGCTGGCCGCGGCTGGGCCGATCAGTTATGCCATCGTGCGATTGGCGAAGGCGCACAAGGCGATCGCCGCCGGGCTGCTGCGCAAGATCGGCCTCTACCCCGGGCAAGAGCTCGTGCTCATGCACCTCTGCGACGAGGACGAACGCACCCAGGCCGAACTCGTCCGGGCGTTGAATGTGGACGCCTCGACCGTGGCCAGGATGGTCTCCCGCCTCGAACGCCAGCGCATCGTGCATCGGGAGGGGTCCACGCGAGACCGGCGCGCGGTGATCGTTTCGCTGACGCCGCGCGGTGTGGACCTGTGCGAAGAAGTGCGCCTGATGTGGACCGAGCTCGAGGCGACCACCACGACCGGGATGTCAGCGCCTGAACGCGACGAGCTGTTCCAGGCGCTGCAAAACGCCGCGCATCGCCTCCCAGTCCAAGGCGACTGACGGACCCACGGCAGATAAGGATCCCGCTCGGGCGTCTGCCTCGATGCCCGATTCCCCCTCTCAGCTTATTCCCAGGTGTGCTTCATCCCATTCTAAGCCGCGCCCGCCAGACTCATCTTACTTGAGATGTGTGGCCAGCCAATGATATGATTGGCCGGCCAACTTTCTCGGAGGAGGCAATGGGCATGACGCGGAGGTATAGGCGATGAGTGTTTCGCTGGTCGTGAACGGACAATCGATGACCTTGGCCGCCGAACCGGAGACGCCTTTGCTCTGGGCGATCCGCGAGGCAGCGGGGTTGACCGGAACGAAGTTCGGCTGCGGCACGGCGCAGTGCGGGGCGTGCATGGTCCATGTGGACGGCCAGCCGATCGTCTCCTGTGTGACACCCGTCGGCGATGTCGAAGGGCGCGCCATCACGACTATCGAGGGGGTTTCCGGTGAGACCGCGGCGGCGGTCCAAGCGGCATGGCTGGCGCTCGACGTGGCCGAGTGTGGTTATTGCCAACCAGGACAAATCATGTCGGCGATCGCCCTGCTCGAAAAGACGCCAAATCCGACGGACGCGGAGATCAACAGCGCCATGCGCGGCAACATCTGCCGCTGCGGCATTTATCACCGGATCCGCACCGCCGTCCACGAGGCGGCCCGCACGCTGGAGAGTTAAGCCATGCATGTCAACAGCAATTCTGGTCCGGTCCTCGACCGGCGCCATCTCCTCAAGGGCACGGCGGCGGCGGCCGGCCTCGTCATCGGTCTGCATCTGCCGAAACCCGGCCGCGCGCGTGCGGAAACGACGCCCGTCGCCAGCCCTGGCGCGACCACGGAAGATGGATTGTTCGCGCCGAACGCCTTCATCCGCATCGCGCCGGACAACTCCGTCACGATCATCGCCAAGCACGTCGAGTGGGGACAGGGCATCTACACCGCCCTGGCCCTGATGATCGCCGAAGAGCTCGACGCCGATTGGGCGCAGATCCGGGTCGAGCCGGCGCCGGCAAACGCGGAACTCTACGCGAACCTCGTCTTCGGCTTTCAAGGCACTGCCGGCAGCAACGGGGTACGCAACTCCTACGAGCAGTACCGCCAGGCGGGCGCGACGGGACGGGCTATGCTCATCACGGCCGCGGCGGACGCCTGGGGGCTGCCCGCGGCCGAGATCACCGTCGACCAGGGCGTCGTGCGGCATGGCGCGTCCGGCCAAGAGGCCACCTTCGGCGAGTTGGCGGAGGCTGCGGCCGGGCAGCCGGCGCCCGCGCCCGAGGCGGTGACGCTTAAGGATCCCGCCCAATTCAGGTTGATGGGCGTCGAGGGCATCCACCGACTCGATACCCCGCCGAAGGTCGACGGTACCGCCCGGTTCGCAATCGACGTCGATCTGCCCGGGATGCTGACCGCAGTTGTCGCGCGGTCGCCTCGATTCGGCGGGACGGTGCGCGGTTTCGATGCGGCGGCCGCCTTGGCCGTGCCTGGCGTGCAGCACGTCGTCGAGATCCCGACCGGCGTCGCCGTCGTGGCCGACACGTTCTGGGCGGCCCTCCAGGGCCGCGAGGCGCTCACCGTCGACTGGGACGACACCGATGCGGAGACGCGCGGCACACCCGATCTGCTCGCGGAGTACCGGCTGCTGTTGGATCAGCCAGGGGATGTGGCGCGACGGGATGGCGACGTTGAACAGGCCATGGCGGCGGCCGCGCGGACGATCACCGCGGACTTTGAGTACCCGTACTTGGCGCACGTACCGCTGGAGCCGGTGGTTGCCGTCGTCCGCCTCTCGCCGGATGGCTGCGAGATATGGACGAGCGACGGAGCCGTTCAGTTCAGCCAGGAAGGGGCCGCCGAAATCCTCGGTCTTGCCCTGGAGCAGGTCGTTGTCAACTCGGTCTATGGGGGCGGCAGCTTCGGCCGGAAGGACAACACACCTTCGGAAGCGGTCGAGATTGTCCACACGATCGCCGGAGTGGCCCCGGTCAAGCTCATTTGGACGCGCGAGGACGACATCCGGCATAGCTTCTACCGGCCAATGTACCTGCACCGGGTGACGGTCGGGCTGGATGACGCCGGCGCCATCACCGCCTGGCACCACCGCATCGTCGGCCAGTCGATCTTCCCGTTTGAGCCGGTCAACGGGGTCGACTTCGTCTCGGTCGACGGCGCGGCGAACACGCCGTACGACTTCCCGAACATCCTGGTCGATCTACATACCACTGAGACCGGTGTGCCGATTAACACCTTGCGCGGGACTGCCGGCACCCACACCGCCTATAGCGTTGAGACTGTCCTCGACGATATCGCCAGCGAGACGGGACGTGACCCGCTGGAGTTGCGCCAAACCCTGCTGGCTCGCGATCCAAACCAGAAGGATATCGACGTTCTGTCGATCATCGACGCCGATCGCCCGACCACCTTCGCGGAGCACCCGCGCCAACTTCGGACCCTTGAACTGGCGGCCGAACAAGCTGGTTGGGGCACGCCGCTGCCGGCTGGTCGGGGCCGCGGGCTCGCGGTCCATTACGGCTTTCTCAGTATCGCGGCCATGGTCGCTGAGGTGACCACCCATGACGACGGCACGTTCCACGTCGATCGCGTAGTCTGCGCCATCGACTGCGGCGTCGCGGTCAACCCCGACATCGTCCGCTCTCAGATCGAGGGCAGCATCGCCTGGGGTCTCGGCACCATGCTCTACGGCGCGATCACGCTCGACGGCGGTGTGGTCGAACAGTCCAGTTTCGACGATTACCGGGTGCTGCGGATGGACGAGATGCCTCGGGTTGAAGTTCACATCGTACCGTCGCTTGAGCCATCAACCGGCGCTGGTCAGCCAGGCGTGGCGCCGATCGCGCCCGCCGTGGCCAACGCTCTCTTCGCGGCGACGGGCCAGCGCGTGCGCACGCTGCCGTTCAATCAAGGCTGAGCGACGCGGCGCCACCGCACCTCTTGGGCGTCCCCATCCCCGTCGCAAGCATCCGCCGCCCGAC
>JBOGUF010000019.1:0-19705 GCA_050696075.1 Thermomicrobiales bacterium | reverse complement strand
GGCGGCGGCTCCGGACAACCGGGCCGCCGCCGCGCCCTTCCATCTTGGGATTAGGCGTCAGGCGTTAGGCGTTAGGGAACGTCGAGTTCGCCGTTGACGGCGCCGCGGGCATCGCGCATCATCAGGGTAACACTCGCGAGGAGGTCAGCCATGTCCGTCGCAGTTCGCCCACTCACCTACGATACGTTGCTTGACATGCCGGACGACGGCAACCGCTACGAGATCATCGGGGGGGAGCTGTTCGTGACCGCCGCGCCCGCCGAACCACATCAGTGGGCTTCGATCCGATTGGTTTCGAACCTGCACGTCCACGTCGACGCCAACGGGCTCGGCCAGGTCTACCATGCCCCGGTCGATGTCAGGCTGGGACCGCATAATATCGTCCAACCGGATATCATCTTCATCAGACGGGAGCGTCGACATCTCTACCAGGGCAGCATTTTCGAAGGACCTCCCGATCTGGTTGTCGAGATCTTTTCCCCGTCCACCCGAAGGCGCGACGAAACAATAAAGCTCGCCCTCTATGCGCGATCTGGTGTGCGAGAGTATTGGATGGTCGACACCGACGCCCGCTCGATCATCATGTTCGTGTTGTCACAAGACGGTGGTTACCAACGAGTCGAGCCGGTGGGCGGGACCGTCCGCTCTACGGTCGTACCGGGATTCGAAGTCGACGTGAATGCCTTCTTCGCCATGATGGTCTAAGGGCGGCCACCCACCTGCTGCGCGCGCTTACGTGCCCTGCCGCGCTCGTCCTGGGTCAGCAGGCGCTTGCGTAGGCGCAGCGCTTTCGGCGTGACTTCTAGCAGTTCGTCGTCGGCCAGGAAGTCGAGCGATTGCTCGAGGCTCAGGAGGACCGGCGGCGTCAGGCGTTCCTGGATCTCCTGGGTGCTCGACCGGATGTTGGTCAGCTTCCTGGCGCGGCAGACGTTGACGGCAAGGTCGTCCTGACGCGGCTGCTGGCCGACGATCATCCCCTCGTAGACCTCGGTTCCCGCCACGACGAAGGTAACGCCGCGCTCCTGCGCGTTGGCCAGACCGTGCCCAAGCGCCACACCCGTCTCCGACGCGACGATAGCGCCGGAGCGCGTTGAGGCGATCGGCCCCAACCACGGTTCGAAGCCGATCAGGCGCGAGGCCATCACGCCATTGCCCTTGGTCGCGGTCAAGAACGCGTTGCGCAGCCCGATCAGGCCGCGGGTGGGAATCGCGAATTCGAGGCGGACGTTGCCGCGCCCGTCGTTCACCATGTCGAGCATCCGAGCCCGCCGCCCGCCGACCAGATCCGTCACGACACCGACGAACGACTCCGTTGTGTCAATGACGAGGTGCTCGATCGGCTCCATCACCTTGCCGTCTTCCTCGTGGGTGATGACCTCGGGCCGGGAAACCTGGAATTCGTACCCTTCGCGCCGCATCGTTTCAATCAGAATCGAGAGGTGCAGCTCGCCGCGGCCCGCAACCGCGAAGATGTCCGGCTGCTCGGTCGGCGCCACGCGAAGCGAGAGGTTCGTCTCCAACTCGCGGGAGAGACGCTCGCGCAATTGCCGCGAGGTCGAGTACTGTCCGTCCCGTCCGGAGAACGGCGAGGTGTTGACGCCGAAGGTGAGCCTCAGCGTCGGCTCTTCGATCGCGATCGCGGTCAGCGCCTCGGGCGCGTCCGGGTCAGCGAGGGTCGCACCGATGCGGGCATCGGCGAATCCGGCCAGAGCAACGATCTCGCCGGCCGCTGCCTCCGCTACCTCTCGCCGGCCCAAACCGTCGAAGGTCGCCAGCCAACTGATCTTTTGCCGGACCGACTGCCCGTCCGAGGTCATATGAACCAGCGCTTCGCCGGCGCGGATGCGGCCGCGATTGACCCGGCCGATGGCGATCCGCCCCCGGTGCGGGTCGAAGTCGAGGGATGCGATCAGGAGTTGCGCCGGGCCGTCGAGGTCGGACGCCGGGGGCGGGATCTGGACCAGAATCGTCTCGAAGAGCGGTCGCAGGTCAGGTTCCAGCTCATCCGGCGCGAAACCGGCGCGACCGTCGCGGGCAATAGTGTAGAGGACTGGGAAGTCGAGTTGCTCGGGATCGGTGGCGAGATCGAGGAAAAGGTCCTGGGTGAGGGAGACGACCTCGACGGGACGGGCGTTGGCGCGGTCGACCTTGTTGACGACGACGATCGGGCGCAGGCCGAGGGCAAGGGCGCGTTGCAGCACGGTGCGGGTCTGCGGCATCGGCCCCTCGACCGCGTCCACCAGAAGCAGGCAACCGTCGGCCATGTTCAGGACGCGCTCGACCTCGCCGCCGAAGTCGGCGTGGCCCGGCGTGTCGATGACATTGATCTTGATGCCTTCGTAGGTGATCGCCGTGTTCTTGGAGAGGATCGTGATTCCCCGCTCCCGCTCCAGGTCGTTTGCGTCGAGGATCAACTCCCCCGCGGTCGAGGGATCCCGAAAGACGTTCGACTGCTTCAGCAGGCCGTCGACCAGCGTCGTCTTGCCGTGATCGACGTGGGCGATGATGGCGATGTTGCGCAGCGCTGCCCGCGTCGTGACGTTGGTAGGATGGTCCACAATCTGTTGCACCGCGTCCAGTCGCCTCCAATCGCCCGGCTGTTTCCCCGCCGGGCAGCAAACGCGGCCCGTGCTCCCTGGCATCCGGGCCGCTGGCTCAAGCATACCACGGACTGGTTATGTCTCGTCCGCCGCTGCCATGTGTGCCATGTCGCAACTGCTGCGAGAAGTATCCCCCAAGTATCCTAGTCGAGGGATTCCCTTTGACCAGTTCGTCTGCTATCGTAGGTTTGTCTGACAATCGAAGCGTGGTCGGCGCGGCGCGGGATAGATTCTCCGCGCCACGTCGCCGCAAACGGGGTCGCGTGGTTGGGACGCACGACGAGGGGGGACGGCGCGCGTCTGGCTGAGGGTCGTTTGGCTATGACATCCCATCGTGGTTCTGCCGTCGTGACCATGCTGCTGGTCGCCGCATTCGCCCTGGGCAGCGGCGGCGTGGCCGGCGCGGCACCGATCCGCGGCGTCTCGGAAGCTGATTCTGGTCCGACGCCGACCGCGACGACCGCGCCCGCGGTCACGCCCATCCCGTTGCCGACCCCCACCGAGATCCTTGACGAGGGGGAACAGGTCCGGCCGAAACCCTCGCCGCGCCCCTTCGACAACCCCGCCGCCCAGCCGGAACCGACCGCGACCCCGACTGTCCCGCCCACGCCGAGCCCCGAGCCGACGCCAACCGGCCCGCCGCGACTGGACCATCCCGTCCTGCGCTGGCTGCCGGAGATCTTGAACGCCTCGGCCTCCACCGGTGTTGCGCCGGAGTTGATCGCGGGGGTGATGCAGGTCGAGTCTCAGGGCAACCCCAACATCATCTCCCCAGTGGGCGCCCGCGGGCTGATGCAGGTCATGCCGTTCAATTTGGTGGCGATGGGCTTTCCCGAAGGGTCGTGGCACGACCCGGCGTCGAATATTCTGGCCGGCGCCATCTACCTCGCGGGCAACGGCGTGGCCGCCTACTTCGGATTCGGCTGCGACGTCTTCGGCACCTGCACTGACGTCTACGTCAGCGTCGTCTACGGTTGGACGGCCTACTATGCGCCGATCGTCGCCAATCCGTACGGCTCCGGCTTCGCCATCCTTGGCCCGGACTGGTCGCCGCCCCCGATCGCGCCGTTCGTCGAAGCCGCGCCGTCGCCGATCCCAACCGCGCCACCGACGACACCGACGCCCACCCCGTCCGCGACGGCCACGTCTCAACCCGGCGAAACCACGACGCCGATCCCGGAGCCGACTGCCCCGCCGACCGCGATCCCCACCGAGCCGCCGACGGCCGTGCCGACGGAACCGCCGACCGAGGTCCCGACCGAGCCGCCAACCGAAGTCCCGACGGAACCCCCAGCACCGGAAGACCCTCCGCCGCCCGAGCCACCGCCGCCGACAGACGATTGAGCGTTCGAGGTTCGTCGTTCGACGTTCGGCGTAGAAACGTCCTGCGAACCTCGAACCTCGAACGCCGCACCGCTACCGAATCTTCCCACGGGCGGCGACCGGCCAGGTGTCGGTGACGTGGCCGTCGTTGACGATGACGAGCTCTTCCATCAGGTTGACCGCCGGACAGATGTGGTTCGGGATGATTTCGAGGCGGTCGCCGATGCGTAGGCCAGGATCCTCCGGCGGCACAACCAAGACACCGTGTTCCTCGCTGAGGCGGTCGACGACGACGTGTTCGTGGTCAACGATGTAGCCGAAGCCGGGCCGGGCGGGTGTCCTGTCGCTCGACAAGGTCTTCGAGCCGGCGTCGACGATGGCGCGGTCGGGCGCGGCATGGCTGATAACGGTGGCGACGACGCGCGCCGCGCACCGCTCGGGACCGAAGATGCCGTAGCGAAAGCCGGAGACGTCCCGGAAGACGTAGGTGCCGGGGCGCATTTCGGTCACGCCGGGCAGCGTCGGCGTGTAGCTGGCGGCCGGTGTTGAGCCGACGCTGACGACCGGCAACTCGATCCCGTGGGCGCGGATGCGTTCGGCGGTATCGACCAGTTTCCGGCCGGCGTCCATTGCCACCCGCTCGATCGTCTCCGGCGGCTGGCTGTTGGCGTGCCCTTCGTGCGTCATCACGCCGATCAGTCGCAGGCCGGGCATCCGGGCCAATGCCAGCGCGAGCTGCACCGCCTGTTCTCCGGCCAGCACACCGGCGCGGTCCTGGCCGGTGTTGACTTCTACGTAGACATCGAGCACCCGATCCTCGGCCGCCATCGCATCGGCGAGCGCCACCGCCGCCTCGAGCGAGTCGAGGGCGATGATCATGCGCGCCCGCTCCATCAGCGCCAGCAGCCGCCGGACCTTGATCTCACCAATGGTCGGGTAGGCCATCAGGACGTCGTCGGCGCCGGCGTCGACCATCACCTCCGCCTCGCCGAGCTTGGCGCAGGTGAGTCCAACCGCCCCCGCCGCGAGCTGCAAGCGCGCGACCTGTGGCGTCTTATGGGTCTTGATGTGGGGCCGGAGGGCGACGCCCATGCTCCGCGCCAGCGCCGCCATCTCGGCGATGTTCTTTTGCAGCATCGCCTCGTCGACGACCATGCTTGGCGTGTCGATCGCCTCCCCCGGCGCGACGATGGTGCGCGGGTCGTGAACGGCTGGTGCGGCCATGATGCTCCTCCTTCGTGGGTCACGCTGGGGACCGCGCTCGGCCGCGACGTCCCAGGGAACTGACAATACGGATGACGCCATTATCGCAAGGTCGGCGGGCATCGGTCCTTGACACGCCGCCCATCCTTGGTATCATAGTCACTTAATAAAGTGCTATTTCACTGGATGAAAGGTGCGGATGATCGACCTCGCCGTGCCGGCCAGCGGCATCAAGCTGAATCGTTCCGTGCAGCGCGTGGTCAGCATTCTCCGGGCGTTGGCAGAGGCCAAGCCCAGCCTCGGCCTGAGCGAGGTGAGCACGGCCGTGGAGTTGCCGGAGAGCACCGTCTACCGGATGCTGGCAACCCTGCAGGGGGAGGGTTTCGTCGAGCGCACCCCCGATGGCAGCGGCCGGTATCAGCTCGGTTTAGAGGTGTTCCGGCTGGGCAGCTCGGTCCTGAAACGGCTCGGCATCGGCCAGGAGTCGTTGTCCTACCTGGAAGCACTGGCCGAGGAGACACACGAAACCGTCAATCTCGGCGCCCTCCACGGCTTCCACGTGCTCTATCTGCAAAAGGTCGAGAGCCAGCATCCTCTGCGGGCGAGTCTCACGGTCGGCAGCGCGACCGTCCCGGCCCACTGCTCCGCCAACGGCAAGGCGCTGCTTGCTCACCTTGCCGAGGATGAGCTCACGGCCTTGCTCGACGAGCATTCTCTGAGCCGGCGCGGCCCCAACACCATCACCGACCGAGCAACACTGCTGAAGGAACTGGCGCGGATCCGGGCGCAGGGGTTCTCGGTTGACGACCTGGAGTTCGCGGCCGACATTCGGGCGGTCGCGGCGCCGATTCGGGACCACCATGGGGAGGTCATCGCCGCGGTTGCGATCGCCGCGCCGGCGACGCGGCTGTCACGCGAGCGGGCGTATGAACTCGCGCCGCGCATCGTCGAGGCGGCGCGGCACATTTCGACGCGGCTTGGACACTGGAGCTAAGGCCATCGGACGGAGTTCCTCGTTCACCATGAGCGAGGAGAAAGGAGGAGGGGCCATGGGTCAGGTGAACCGACGGAGATTTCTCAAGGGCGCGGCCGGTTTGGGGAGCGCCATCGTGCCGGGCGTCGCCGCATGGCGTCATGCCCCCGCGGTGGTCGCGCAGACCGGCGACAACGAGCTTCTGGCCCCGTACCAGGAGGCACAGATCGACTGGCGGCAGGCAGAGGGCGAGACGATCGCCATCCTCGTCACCCCAGCCCACTACTTCGAGAAGTTCCGGGCCGTCACGGAGGACATCTTCACCGAGCTGACCGGCGTCACCGTCCAGTTCGAGGTCATTCCACCGCGGGAACTGCGGGAGAAGGCGGTGCTCGACCTGGCTGCCGGCGCCGGGAACTACGCCTCCCACACCGGCGATCCCATGTACCTGTCGCTCTACCAGTTCAACGATTGGGTCGACCCGCTCGACGACTACCTGAACGATCCGAGCTTGACCGACCCGGCGTGGTTCGACGTCGACGACGTCATCCCCGGCTGGATCGCGGCCGACTCGGTCGATGGACAGCTCTACGGTATGCCGGTTGAGGGCGAGGCGACGATCCATATCTACCGCGCCGACGTCTTCGACGAACTAGGACTTGCGCCACCGGACACCTTAGAGGCATTCGCCCAGACGGCGGCGGCGGCCCACACCGACGATCGAGCCGGCTTGGCGCTGCGTGGCTTCGCCGGCGCCGGGCAAAATATGTACATCTTCCCGTCGCTCTTCCTCGAGTTTGGCGGGCAGTGGTTCGACGCCGACGGCAATCCGACGATCAACAGCGAGGCCGGGGTCGGCGCCCTGGAATACTACGTCGACATCCTCCAGAACTACGCCCCGGCCGGCGTCGAGAATTGGAACTGGCCCGAGATCATGGAGGCTTTCGCCACCGGCGGCGTCACCCAGTACATCGATGCCAACAGCACCGCCTCGGTGCTCGAGAACCCGGCCACGTCAACCGTCGCCGGCAACGTCGGCTATCAGCGTTGGCCCCAGGGGCCGACGGGCCGCCGTGTGACCAGCATCTGGAACTGGGCGATGAGCATCAACCGGGCGCTCCCCGACGCGCGGAAGAAGGCGACCTGGCTCTACATCCAGTGGCTCGCCTCGCGTCCGACCCAGATCCTCTCCGCCAGCTACCAGGAGTCGGAGGAGGCGGTCGTCCGGACCGGGGTCAACCGCACGTCGATCTGGAATGACCCGGAATACCAGCAGCTCGTCGGCTTCACCGAGGACTACGTTGACGTGGTGCTCACCTCGTTGGAAGAGGACACTGATCCCGATTGGCGCCCGCGCGTGCCGCAATGGCCGGAGATCGGTGAGGTCTGCGCCATCGCCATCCAAACCGCATTGACGGACCAGAAGACGCCGCAAGAGGCGTTGGACGACGCCAACGCCGAGATCGTGCGCATCATGGGCGGCTGATGCCCGGGACCATCGTTGACGCCACACGGCCGCGGCGCACGAAGCAGAGCCGTCGGCGCCTGACCGGCGTCGACGGCGGCCACTTTCGCGCTCAGGAAGCACGATTCGCGGCGCTCATGATCTCGCCGAGCCTGCTCGTCCTGCTCGCCGTCGGCACGCTGCCGCTCGTCGCCCTGCTCGTGATGAGCCTGGCGCGCATCGACCTGGCCAGCATCCGCCCCAACGAGCTGGTCGGCTTCGAGAACTTCCGCCGGATGGTGGAGGACGACCGGTTCTGGCATGCCCTGCGCATTATGCTGATCTACACGTTCTCCAGCGTAACTCTGCAGTTAGTGATCGGGCTGGCCCTGGCGCTGGCCCTCTTTCAGCCGCTGCGCGGGCAAGGCGTGCTCCGCGTGGCCGTCCTCCTCCCTATGATCTTGGCGCCCGTCGTCGTCGGGCTCTCCTGGCGCACGCTCATCCTGACGCCTGACTACGGCATCGTCGACTTCATCGCGCGGACGATCGGCCTCGGCTCCAAGCCGTGGCTCACCGATCCGAACTGGGCGTTGGGATCGGTCATCGCCATCCATACTTGGCAGTGGACGCCCTTCGCCTTCCTGGTCTTCACGGCCACCCTCCATGCCCTGCCGCCGGAGCCGTTCGAGGCGGCCCTGATCGACGGCGCCAGTGCCTGGCAGCGGTTCCGCGACATTACCCTGCCGCTGCTGCGGACGACAATCGTCGTGATCGTGATCATGCGCACGATGATCGCGTTGCGCGCCTTCGACGCGATCTTCTCGGCCACCGGCGGCGGTCCAGGCACTGCGACAGAAATCCTGAACCTCTACGCCTATCGTGTTTCCTTCACCAGCCTCGATCTGGGCTATGGCGCGGCGCTAGCGACCGTACTCTTACTCCTGACGGCCATGATCAGTTGGGTTCTCTTCCGTCTGCGGGAGCAAACCTGATGACGCGACGCAAGCGAACGATGCGCACGCTGCTGACCTACACGCTGCTCATCGTCGTGATCCTGATTTGGGCGTTCCCGGTGCTGTGGGTCTTCCTCACCTCGTTGAAGCCCCGCACCGCGATCTTTACCAGCCCGCCAACGCTCTTCTTCCTCCCCACGCTGGACCACTACCAGGAAGCGCTGGGCACGCACGGCATCCTCAGCAGCATCACGAACAGCCTGATCATCACCGTCGGCAGCACCATGCTGGCCGTCCTGGTCGCGGTGCCGGCCGCCTACGCCTACGCCCGCTTGCGCTTCCGGCTGAAGACCACGTTGTCCTTCTATACCCTCTTCATGCAGATGGCGCCGCCAATCGGGCTGCTCATTCCATACTTCTTCATCCTCAACCGGCTTCGGCTGCTCGATAGCTACCTGGGCATGATTGTCATCTACCTGACCTTCACGATCCCGTTCAGTGTCTGGATCATGATCACGTACTTTCAGGATGTGCCTAGGGAGATGGAGGAGGCGGCGACGGTCGACGGCGCCTCGCGCTTCGGCGCCTTCGCCCGCATTGTCTTGCCCCAGGTGCGCGGCGGCGTCGCCGTGACCGCGATCTTCGCCTTCATCAATGCCTGGAGCGAGTTTCTCTACGCGGTCGTGCTCACCGGCCCGGATACGCAGACCGCCACGGTGGCGATCTTCAGCTTCCTGGCCGCGGAGGAGAGTCGCTGGGGTCCCTTCACGGCGACCGGCGTGATGATCATGGCCCCAGTCGTCGCCGTGGCACTGGTGGCGCAACGGCAGATCGTCCATGGGCTGAGCCTTGGCGGGGTCAAAGGCTAAGGCATGAGGCGTTAGGCTTTAGAAACGAACTGTAGAGGCAAGCCGCTCGCGGTCGAGACGGCGGCCAGGCCGCACACCGAGGAGACGAGGCATCCACCATGAACGTGATCTTCATTTCAATCGACAGCCTGAGCCGGGACTTTCTGAAGGTCTACGGCCAACCGATCGAGCTCGACGTCCAATCGCCGGACCTCGACCGCTTCGCCCAACGGGCGATGGTCTTCGATACCCATTACGCCGGGAGTCTCCCCTGCATGCCGGCCCGCCGGGAGTTCTTCTCCGGCATCCAGGAGTTCCTCTGGCGGCCCTGGGGACCGCTCGAGGCCTATGACGTGCCCCTGTCCCGGTCGGCCCGCCAAGCAGGCGCCGTCACCCAACTGGTGACCGACCACTACCACTACTTCCAGCATGGCAGCCACGGCTACTACGAGGACTACAACGGCTTCGAGTTCATCCGCGGCCACGAATGCGACGCGTGGCAGACCGCGCCGCGCGAGCCCAACCCGGCGTTCCTGCGGCAACTCGTAACCAATCGCACCGACATGGTGACCAACTACATGAACCGAGCGGCCTACGCTCGCAACGTCGCCTCGTTCGCCATCGAGGATGAAACCGACTTCTTTCCGGCCAAGGTCTTTTCACGAACAGCCTCGTGGCTGGACGACAACCATGTCTACCCGAAGTGGCTCTTGGCCGTGGACAGCTTCGACGTCCACGAGCCGTTTCATTGTCCCGAACCGTACGCCTCGATGTATACCGATGAGAACCCGCGCGATCCTGACCTCGTCGTCTGGCCGGTCTACGGCCGGATCGACGAAGGCCGGAGCCGGCTCACCCCGCGTCAGGTCGCCTTCGTCCGCTCGCAGTTTGCCGGCAAGATCACCATGGTCGACCGCTGGTTCGGGAAGGTGCTCGATGCGCTCGACCGCAACAACTTATGGGACGAGACGATGGTGGTCGTCACCACCGACCACGGCCATTTCCTCGGCGAGCACGGCTGGATGGGGAAGCCGATGGCCCCCTTCTACGACGTGCTGGCGCATACTCCCTTATTGATCTGGCATCCAGCCAACCCACGCCCAGGCAGGCGCACCGCGGCCATTACCTCGGCGGTCGACCTCTACGCCACGATCCTCGACGCACTCGACGCGCCGGTCCCGCCGCACGTCCACAGCCGTAGCCTCGTGCCGCTCCTGCGCGACGAGCGGCAACAGCATCGCGATTGGGCGCTCTACGGCTATTGGGGCTCGACCATGAACGTCACTGATGGGCGGTACACCTATTTCCACCCGTGCCCCGCGAACGCTCCCGTCGACGCCTACTCGACGATGATGATCCAGATGGCCCCGTGGGACTGGTTCCAGCCCACGCGCCCGCACCTCGACGCCGAGGCCGGCCGCTTCCTCCCCTATACCGACTCGCCGGTCTGGCGCTACGCCGGAACGTCCATCGCACGCCACGACGAGCCAATGCTCTTCGACGTCCACGACGACCCCCGCCAAGACGACAACCTCACCAAGGACCGCCCCGCTGAGGCCGCCCGTATGCGTGACTTGATGGTCGAGGCGATGCGCGAATTGAAGGCGCCGGCGGAGCAATACCGGCGGCTCGGTCTAAACGGGAAATAGGCCTCGAACGTTTCGCCCTGTCATGCCGACCGCCCCTTCGTCATGCTGACGTCAGGAGGAATCTCGCCTCACAAAGCCGACGAGCGAGATTCCTCGTTCCTGCTGTGAAAATGGCTCGGATTGGCGAATCCGGTGGCTATTTTCATGCCGCGTGGGCGCCGCTCCGCGGCATGGTGCCTCGGTACTCGGTACTCGGCACGGTGGCGACGACGATGTAGAACAGCGCGTTGAAGAACTGGTTCCACAAACTGACCCCAGAGAAGAGCGCGATCACCGCCAAAACCGCTTTCGAAAGCGGTAAGACGATCCGCCAGAAAACCTGGAGATCGTTCGCCCCGTCAATCCGGGCCGCGTCAAGCAACTCCGGTGAAATGTTCATGAAGAAGTTGCGGATCACGATCAAGTTGAAGGCGCCGATCAACCGCGGCGCCACCAGCGCGGCGTAGCTGTTGATCAGCCCGAGTTCTTTGACAAGCAGATAGCTGGGGATGATGCCCGGGGAGAAGAGCAGCGCGCCGAGCACCAGGAAGAGGACGACCTTCGAGCCAACGGGAACCTTCTGACGGCCGTTGAGTTAGGCGATACTGCCGATGCCGAAGCGGGCGCCGCTGACGTCGATCCACCGACCTTGCTGGCTGGAGCGCGCGACGCCGTCGAGGACCTCTTGCACTTTGGCGCCGTCGGCGAAGGAGGGGGCGCCGGTGACGCCAGTGCGGATGGCGCGAACCCACTCCCGAAGCAAGCGCACGGTCGGCGCGGTCAGAGGATGGTCGAATGACGGCACGCCCCCCAGGTGGCGGTCCGGGATAGGAAGCTCGGTGATGAACGATTCGCGACGGCGAGCGCCGTAGAGCCGGCCGTCGTCCTGCATGATCAGCATCCCCTCGGATCCAGAGAGGGTGATGTGCTCGCCGCCGTCGCGGGCGCCGGTTGCCGTGAAGTGGACGGTGGCGAGCGCGCCGCTGACAAAGCGGAGGATGAAGGCAAATGTGTCGTCGGCGTCGACCGGCGCCGTCCCGGTCGAGTCGGCCAACCGGCGGCGCTTGACCATCGTCGCCGTCGCCCCGGTCACCCCCTTGACCTCGCCGTACCACCAACGGAGGGCGTCGATATAGTGCGACCCCGCCGCGCCTAGCATGCCGCCAGCCTTGTCCTGCTCCATCAGCCACCCGAACGGCGTATCGTTGGGGTCGGCCAGGTTCGAACGGAAGATGACCAGCGAGGCCGACCGCGGCTCGCCCAGATACCCTTCGTCGATCAACTCTTTGGCGCGAGCGCGCGACGGCATGAAACGGAACTCATGATTGACCATCGCCACCACGTGGGCCTGTTGCGCGATCTTGACCATGTCCCGCGTTTCGGCCAGATTGCGCGCCATCGGCTTCTCGCAGAGAACGTGCTTGCCGGCCTCGAGCGCGGCGATTGCCATCGTGTGGTGCAGATAGGGCGGCGTGGCAATGACGACCGCATCGACGTCCGGATTGCGGATGATCTCGCGGTAGTCGGCGACCGCGGTCGGGATGCGGTGCTGCGCGGCGACGAAGTGGGCGCGCTCGGGGCGCCGTGCGCAGACGGCGACGACCTCGGTCTCTGGCAGGAAGTTCAGAGCGGGGATATGGACGGCGGCCCCGAAGCCGGCGCCGATCACGCCGACACGGATGGTGTCGGTCCGCCTGAAGCTGTTGCGCGTACGATTGGGTGCGACCATCGCCTCCGGTTCCGTCCTCGGCACGCGGGAACGGGCGCATCCCCGCGCCCGGCGCGCTATCCTACCACGCGCCGAGGTCAGATTCGGACTGTTGTCCGCAAAGGAATGAAGAGCGGCATGACAAGTTGACCGCTCTGACGATTAGGCCGTGTTTGCACACCGTCATCCGGCGACGTCAGGCGCCCCGTCGTCATGCTGAGGTAGCGAAGCATCCCCCGGCGAAGCCGACCCCCCCCATCGGCGGACGTGCCCACGGATGGCGCGGCGCTTCGCGCGGGGATGCCCTTCGGGTCCTCAGGGCGTGCTTCGGCGGCGCCTCAGCATGACGGAGCTTGGCAAACTTGCCCTAGGGGCAATTCACGTCCATTGCAAACAGCAACTCGGTCGCTTGTTCTAAGATGAGGACAGCCGCACCCACGGCGCCTGCATCTGAGCCCAAGGCACTGATGGTGATCTCGGTTACCGATGCAGGATAGGCCATCGCGCGGCGCCCCACTTCTGCCCGCAGCGGTTCGAGCAAGACGCGTCCTGCAATCCCAACCGGTCCCCCTAAGACAATCAGTTCCGGATTAAGGAGATTGATGAGGTTCGCGATGGCGATCCCCAGATAGCGGGCGGTTTCTTCGACAATCTCACCCGCCACCTGATCACCTTGCTCCGCCGCCTCAAACACGGCCTGTGCCGTGATGGAGTCCGACTGGTCATCGGCGAGATTGCGCAGGGCGCTCGCCTGTCCCGCGCGTAAGTGTTGCCGCGTACGATTCGCAATCGCTGACTCAGAAACGAACTGTTGAAGGCAACCGCGATTGCCGCACGGACACAGCGGACCATCCGGCACAATCGTCAGGTGCCCCGCTTCGCCGGCACTCGAGTTGGAGCCCAGATACAACTCGCCTCGATGAACAATACCCGCCGCCACCCCGGTGCCAATAGAGAGATACACGAGATCCTTGACGCCACGATCAGCGCCATACCAGAACTCGGCTAACGCCCCCAGTTTGCTGCGATTCGCGACAACGACTCGCAGCCCAAGCGCCTCCTCGACCATCTTCTGCATCGGCACCTCAAACCAACCGACGTCGACGGCGGTCCTAATGACCCCGGCCGCGACGTCGACAAGGCCAGGCGTTCCCAACCCGATCGCGGGCAAGAGACGCTTGCCGAGCGTCCGTATCTCGGCGGTAACGGCACGTACTCCCTCTTGCAGCGCCACGACCGCGGCTTCGGGAGAGTCGCCCGCAACGTTCGCGCTCCGCCGATGCAATACCCTGGCCTGAAGGTCGGAGACGACAATTGACCAGGTGTGGTCCTGCAAGAGCGCCCCGAGGGCAACGGCAGCGTCGGGGTTGAACCTCAGCAGCATCGGCCGCCGACCGCCCGTTGAAGCTGCCAAGCCAACCTCTTCAACGAGACCGACGCGCAAGAGCTCGTCCGCCAATATGGCGATCGTGGCCCGGCTGAGACCAGTCTGTTTCGCCAACTCGGTGCGGGTAAGGGATTGCCCCTTTTTCAGCATGGACGAAGCGCGGATGCGATTGAGCATCCTCAAGAGATCGAGTTGCCCGGCAGGTGAGCGTAGTTCCATCTATGTTGAGTCTTCAGTCCGTCGCGGTTCGACGTGACACTGTCTGCCTCATTCGGTTCATCATACCAGGATTGATCCCCCCTTGATCCTCCCCACTTTCCGAGCACCGGCCACGCTCGGAACTTTGACTTATCTATTGACAAAGGTGCTTGGCGTCTCTATCGTGACATTCCGCGCGCCCGTCGCCCCGACCTGCCAATCATCCTGGAGCATCTTCCCCGCGACCACTTCCGCGGCGCCATCCGGCGCCGCGATGGGATCGTCGACATGAACGGTTTGGGTGCCGTTTGCCACACGCCACGCTCCGCAAACGACGAAGAAGGAGATGAGATCGGTGTCTGCACGACTCCCCAAGTCGCCGCCTGAAACCCGTTGGCCGCCGCGCGTGTCGCCTGATCGGCGGCGCCTGCTCGACGCGGACGGGCAAGCGGTCCTCCTCCAAGGAGACGCGGCCTGGTCGCTGATCGCGAACACGACCCTCGCCGGTGCCCAGCGCTACATCGAAGATCGCCGGCGGAAAGGGTTCAACGCCATCATCGTCAACCTCATCGAGAGTCGCTTCGCGGCGGATCCGCCCCGGAACCGCGCCGGCGACGACCCATTCACGACCCCCGGCGACTTTCGAACGCCCAACGAGGCGTACATGGCGCACGCCGAACGGATCCTCGCGATCGCCGAACACAACGGGATCCTCGTTATCCTCGCTCCGGCATACCTCGGTTATCCCCATCCGCCGAACCCCGACGCCGCGCGGCGGCCTGAAGGCTGGTACGACGAAGTGCTCGCCAACGGACCGGAGGGCTGTCAGGCGTGGGGCGACTATCTAGGACGTCGCTTCGGTCGGTTCAAGAACATCATCTGGTGCATCGGTGGCGACCGGAATCCTGGCGCGGCGACGGCTGGGCTCGACCAACTCGCGCGGGGCATCCGCGCGACCGGCGCCGGCAACCTCTTCACCGCCCATGTGCTGGAGGAGCACTCACCGGTCGACGTCTTTCCCGACCACGACTGGCTCGACCTCAATCCGACCTACACCTATGGGATCGTTCACCGGATGCTCGAATCGGATTGGAAGCGCGATCCGGTCTGGCCATTCTTTCTGGTCGAGTCGATCTATGAAGGCGAATACAACGCCTCGGATCTCCAGATCCGGCGGCAGGCGTACTGGTCCGTGCTCTGCGGGGGCAACGGCCACTGTATGGGCAATCGGCCGATCTGGGGGTTCGATGAGGGGTGGGAATCCGCTCTCGACCTGCCTGGTTCAGTGGCGATGGCGCACTGGGGGGTCACTTTCCGGGGACTGCCCTGGGCCGACCTCGTCCCCGACTTCGCCGACACGATCGTCACGGCGGGGCTGGGTGAGAAACGCGGACTCGACCGGGTCACCGTGGCGGCGACGCCTGAGCGGCGGCTGGTCGTCGCTTACTTGCCCGTTCAGCGCGCGGTGACCGTGCAAGCCGGGACGCTCGCCGGCCCGACGCTGCGCATCGGCTGGATGGAGCCGGCGACGGGGCGTCGGTTGGCGGGCGGGGTGCTCGTCGCCGACGGCGCCGCGACGTTGATGCCACCCTTCCCCGAGGATTCGGTCCTCAGCCTCGAGTCTGTCTAAAACACCGGCCAGGGACGAGCGATTTGCTTTGGATTCTCTAACGGGATACTGCTTGAGCACCCCCCGACTCTCCAATGATGAGTTCGCCAGCAGTATTCACGTTGACGCGCGTCCGGCCTTGGACTTTGTCTGAGGTATTGCAAAAGTGCCTTGGCCCCTCTATACTGCAACCCTCTCGCCATTCACTTGCTCGATCGATCCCGATGAGGTCGTCGAGTTCAATGCGATATGCACACGAAACAAGGATCCGATTACCTCGCCAACATGATGCGCGGCAGTTCTCGGAGAAGTCGCCGCGGGAAGGAGGGCCGCACCAGACGCCGCAATCTGCACGACTCAGGCTGTGTCAACCGTGGCGCGCCCTGCATCCATGGGCCGGTTCGGGGTCTCATGATGGGGATCTGACCGAATCGCCAGAAGGGATCAACGATGACCAGTTTCGATCGTGGAATCAGCCGCCGGCGCTTCCTCGGCACAGGAACAGCGCTCATCGGCGGTCTAGCGCTCGCACCCTCTGGCGCGCTCGGCGCTCCCGGCGCTGGGGTTCGATACTCGCGAGCGGCAGGCCAAGGGCGTCAGTTCGAGGGACAGGTCGTCATCGCGATCAAGCAGAACCCGAATGAGGAGGCCAAGCAGGCGCTTTCTGACGCTTATCGGGCCGTGCAACCTGGCGTCGAGATCATCTGGGAAACCCAGGACATCGAACCGGTGGACTACACCAGCCTCCTCGGCACGCAGTTCGCGGCGGGCGACATTCGGCTCGACGTCGTCTCATCCAACTACCTGCCGACCTTCCAGGGCTACGTCAATTTCGATCGGTACCGAACCTCAGAGAACCCTTACACCGGCCTTCCCTGGGACGAAGACCTCGATTGGGACTCGATTGGCACCAACGCGGCCGGGGAGCGCGAGCTGCTCATCACCCGGGCGGCCCACATGGGCTGGTTCTACAATCAGGATCTGTTCGAGCAGGCCGGGGTTCAGCCGCCGACGACCTGGAGCGAGTTCGTTGAGGTTTGCGCCACACTCCAAGCGGCCGGCATCACCCCGATCGTGGCGAACTATCAGTGGCAAGTGCCGCAGTGGATCAGCGAGATCTACTGGGATCAATACAACATCAACTGGGTCGAAACGATCCGCGCTCAGCCCGGGGACTGGAATCACGATCCCGAGCGCGACGGCAGCTTCGTCTTTGACCCGACGAACCCGAACCTACACAACGCCTTCACTTACAACGTGCAGCGATTCTGGCAGGCGATCCGGGATGGCGTGATCCGCGTCGACACGGCTGAGGTGGCGGAAATCACCCGGAACATGGCCGCCGTCTTCCCCCGTTACGCAACCGCGGACTTCTTCGTTATCGGCGATCCCTACCCGGCCTTCCTCCAGCAGCAGGCCGCGATGATGCCGGACGGCTCCTACACGCTCAACACCCTCAAACAGGATCTGGAATCGTTGTCGCCGGATCGCCTGGATGAACTGGGGATCGACTCCAGCGGCGTCAACACCTTCGCGTGGAGTATTTTCCAGAACCCGCCGATGGAAGGCGAACTGGTCAAATCGCCGGTGCGGAGTGTAGAGGGAGGCTCCGGCGAGTACGTGAGTATTGTCGACAAGTCGCAAGAACAGACTGATCTGGTCGTCGACTTCGTGCGATTCTGGCTCTCCCCCGCCGGCTACGAACCATATCTGGCCGCCCAGATTGAGTCCGCGGGATTCTCCCCGTCAGGTCCACCGAAGATCCGCGGGATCGAGGACCCGCCGGAGGTGGCCGCGCTGTTCGATCTGATGCCGGCGATGGGCAACGCCGAGCGGGACTACTACCAAATCTGGACCAGTGGTCAGTCGGGGGACGCCGTCACTCGGCAGGACCTCCGTGGTCTGTTCCAGCGCGTGCTCGAAGAGGAGATCACGCCGGAGGAGTATGCCCAGCAGCTCCAGCAGTACTTCACCGACAACCTCGACCGCTTTGTCGAGCTCGCGGGCCTGACGCTAGCGGACATCGACAACCCGGCCCGGCAGCCAGGTACATAGGTCGATCAAAGGCCCGGGGCACGAATCGGATGCGGGGTCCATTAGCTCCCGCCGGGCGGCACAACCGCGCCGCTCGGCGGATCCTCATTGCGCTCGCCACCGTGGCGGTGCTTGGGAACCTGACGTTCTTTCTGGTCGTCGATCGCCTGACCGGCGAGCCGCTCCTGAGCACGGCGGCGGGGCAGAGCCAAGCGTTGGTCCTGGTTGAGCCCATCGAGGGCGAGCGGATACTGACCGCCACCAGGGACGACGAGTTGATTCTGATGGCGGCCGGCGAGCCGGTGGCTCGCGCCCGGTTTGCTAGCCTGATTGAGGCGATCGTCGCGGTGCCCGACAGTACCGGTAGCCACCGGATCGCCGTCGGCGCCTCCGACGGCACGGTTGTGGTATTGGACGACGACTTCGACCCAGTCAGGGAGTTGCGGGTTGAGGGTCGGGTCGTCGGGCTGACAACGACTTCTAGTGGTGATCTTATCGTCGGGCACGGCGTCGGCGCGTTCGGCGACCAGTATTTCGTCAGCTTCTTCCCCGAGGCCGCGACCGAGCCAACCTTCTCGACGCGGGTGGGCTTCACGATCAGTGGGCTGATCGCGCTCGGCGACAGCGCCATCTTCGGCACGCTCGATTCGCGGGTTGGCGCGATCCCCATCGGCTCTGGCGAGGTCGACTGGACGACCACACTGCGCAGCCCGATTACCCGGCTGCTCGCGATTGATGAACCGGATCGGGTACTTGCTGGAAGCGAGAACGGCGACCTGACCCTGCTCGACGCCGAGGGCGCGACGCGCTGGACGACCAACGTCAGCTCCTACCCCATACGCGGCCTCGCCTTTGACGACGAGACAGGGACCTACGTCGTCGGTGACGCGCGGGGCAATATCATCGCCCTCGACGACACGGGGCAGATCCTCCTCACCCGAGAAGTCGCTGAGATCGACGTCGAGGCAGTGTTGCCAACGGAGGCAGAGGGTCTGCTCGTAGTGCCGCGGGAGGGCGCTTGGCAGACTTTGCACCCTGGCGCGATCGGCGCGGTGCAAGAACTAGGCCAGGTCCGGGTGGCGTGGCTGCTGTTCAACGTCACCCTGCTCATCTCAGCCATCGTTGCGGGAATCGTCGCGGTGGAGCGTTGGCGCCTGGTGACGGGGCGACAGCTCCAAGCGATCTGGCGATCGCGGCTGGCATATCTATTTCTCTTGCCCGCGATGGGGCTGATCGTGCTATTCAGTTACTACCCGGCCGGGCTGGCCTTCTACTACTCGCTAACCAACTTCAGCGTCCGCACCGTCACCGAATTCGTCGGGCTGGCAAACTACCGCGAGGTGCTGTTCGAAGATACCTACTTTCGAACCGGACTGATCAATATGGTCATCATCGTCTTCACCAGCATCCTCAAGACGATCACCGTGCCGCTACTCGTCGCTCAGCTCATCTTCTGGCTGCGCAACTCGGTCCACCAGTACTTCTTCCGCACCCTCTTCGTGTTGCCCGCGGTCGTGCCCGATCTGGTCTTCACGCTGATGTGGCGGCAGGTCTACGATCCCAACACCGGCCTGCTCAACCAACTGCTTGGGGCGATGGGGGTCTCCCAATTCCAGCGGGCCTGGCTCGGCGAGGAGGAGACGGCGATCTGGGCCATCGTCGGGGTCGGCTTCCCCTTTGTCAGCGCCTTCGCCTTCCTGATCTTTCTAGGCGGGCTGCTCAGCATCAACAGCGAGTACTTCGACGCGGCCAAGGTCGACGGCGCCCGCTGGTGGCAGCGGCTGCGCAATATCGACC
>JBOGUF010000018.1:0-73122 GCA_050696075.1 Thermomicrobiales bacterium | reverse complement strand
CCTAACGCCCAACGCCTAACGCCTAACGCCTCCGTTACAGGTCGGCCACGATGTCTTCCAGCTCCCCAGCCAGTTCCTCGACCGCCGGTTCCGCCTCCACCGACCCGGTCAGGATTTGGTTGATGACCGTGAAGTACGCCGTTGAGACCTCGTTGTAGAGGTCCGCCGTCTGCGACGACGGCCGCGCCACGGCGCCACCGAGGAAGACGTCCTTCAGTTGGGCGAAGAACGGGTTCGCGGCGAGCACCTCCGGGTCGTCGTAGAGCTCGGGAATTGTCGGCAGCAGGCTGCGCTCGATCGCATGCGCCTTCTGGAACTCCCGGCTCGTCGCGAACTTGGCCCACTCGGTTGCCGCCTCTGGCGCTTCCGAGTATCTGGAGACCATCATCTGCCAGCCGCCCAAGGTGTCGGCGTGCTGCGCGCCTTCGCCCTCGCCCATCGGCAGCAGCGTGACGTCGAAGAGGTCTCGGATGACCGAGTCCTCGGCCTGGCCGAGCGAGTAGGCATACGGCCAGTTCCGCATGAAGGCGGCGTTGCCGCCCTGCCAGACGTTGCGGGCATCTTCTTCCCGGTAGTTCGTGACGCCTTCCGGCGTAATCGTGCCGACCCAGCCGCGGGCCATGTTGAAGGCCGCGATCGCTTGCGGGTTGTTGACCGAGACGGTCAGGTCCTCTTCGACAATCACCCCACCGCCGTGGGAGACCTGCCACTCGAGGGCGTCACAGGTCAACCCTTCATAGGCCGCGCCCTGCCAGACGAACCCCTGGAAGTCCGGCGCGGCCTCGCGCTCGCCGTCCTGGATCGTCTGCGCCATCTCCGTGAGTTCCGCCCACGTCATCGGTGGTGCCTCGAACCCGTACTTGTCGAGGAGGTCGGTCCGGTAGTAGAGGATGCCGGCGTCCGTGAACCAGGGAATGCCGACCAACTCTTCGTTGACCGTATTGTTGGTGACAATGCGCTCGAAGTATTCGACCTCGTTCGCCGCCAGCGTTTCGCTCAGGTCGATCGCGTGCGTCGCCAGAATGCCCGGCCAGATCACGTCGATCTGCATCGAGTCGATGTCGCTGGCTTCCGCCCCGAGGAACTGCTGGTACTGCGTCAGCCGATCCGTCGCCGACTGCGCGCCGGCAATGCGATTGACGACGATGCCGGTCGCCTCGGCGAACATGGCGACGACGGCCTCCTCGAACGGCGTGCTCGGCCCGTCTGAGCCCATCACGACCGTGATCTCTTGGCCCGAGAGATCGGTCCGTACTTCTGGCATGACCAGTGACCAGCCGGGCTCTTGCCCCGCCGCCGGCGAGCCTTGTGCCGCCGCGCCGTAGGCCCGCAGCATCGTGCCGGCCATGGAGGCGGAGACGCCGAGGGCGGCCGCGCGCTTCATCACGTCGCGCCGTGAGATGCGGCCATTCAGACTGTCCTTCATGAGGAGATGTGCCGCGTGAGAGTTTCGACGCTGCATCGGTTCATGCCTCCTATGTATACGAAATCGCGGTCCACCGAACGCCGTCGTTCGGCCTGGCGTCACCTTGGAACTGTGCCACGGTTCTGACCGAAGCAATTACCGTACCGCCATTGACCAAGCGGGCCAGAACCGTCTCCATCTTGTGTCCGCCAGTTAGGCCGGGGTTATACGCCGTGTGAGTCGCGCACGTCAAGCGCGTGCGGACTGAGTCTGGAACCCGTACGCTAGCATTAGCTACCGTCCACCACTCCCATTAACTCCCGCACGCGATCCACGTCGACCGGGTTCCAGGTCACCCCGTCCACCTTCAAACTTGAGCCCACGATCGCGCCGTCGGCATACCTCAATAACTCCGCGGCGTTGCTCGCCTTGAACCCGGTGTTGACCAACACCGGAATACCGGTCGATTCGACCGCCCGCGCCACCTCAGCCAGCGCCGAGGCGTCGGCCGCATGGCTGGTGATCGGGCCGGAGACGCAGATGGCGTCCGGGGCCGAGGAAAAGGCGACCGAGCGGGCGACGTCGGCCACCGGTCGCGGCGCGAGTGGCGCGGCGAACTCGGCGTTGATGTTGAAGAGCAACTTAACGTGCTCCGCGCCGATCTGCCGCCGGTAGCGGAAGGCGTCGCCCGCGCTTCGCACCCACAGTCCAAAGTCGCCAGCAAAGGCCCCCGTGAAAACCTCGCGGCAAAATGTTGCCCCGGTCGCCGCCGCCACCGCCAGCGTCGCCTTGGGGTCCCAGAGCACGTTCACCCCAAACGGCACTGAGAGTTCCGACCGTACGCTCGCCACCACGTCCGCCATCGCCGCCACCGAGGCCATGTCCGCGTCGAGTTGATACGGGCGGTCGTTCTCGTTGCAGAACATCACCGCGTGGATGCCGCCACCTTGCAGCGCCTCCAGGTCTCGTCGCACCCAATCCCGCACCGCCGCCATCCCACCGCTTTCGTCAAAGAGCGGCGTCCCCGGCAACGCCGGCAGGTGCGCCATCCCGATTATCGACTTCGGCTTCCCCGTCAGTTCCGTCAGCCAGCTCATCCCCGTCCCTCGCTCTTAGCCCGCGCGACCCAGTCCCGCAGCTTACCGCAACAACGCGCGCAAAAAGCCCCTCTCCCGCGGTTTGGAAGAGGGGGTTGAGGGAAAGTGGCTGCAAAAGCTAGCCGCTAGAGCCTGTTTGCCAAGCCCCGTCTTGCTGAGTGGTTTTTCACGACCGAACGGTCAGGTTCCGTCGTCATGCTGAGGGAGCGGAGCACGCCCTGAGGCACCGAAGGGCATCCCCCGGCGAAGCCGATCCGTCGTGGCGGCGCGGCGCTTCGCGCGGGGATGCTTCGCCTTCGCTCAGCATGACGGTGTGCCAACACGGCCTAACGACTCACGGGTCACGGCTAATTGCTCGGTCACACCCCTCGCAACTGTGCCTCTTTCCCCACGACATTCGATGGCACGTTGAGCCGGATTTCGTCTTCGCCCGCGTTCTCGACCCACTCCATCGGCACGCGGAGGCGATGCTTGAACAGGACCCCTTCCTTGACGACGAACCCGGCCATCTGCCCCTGCTCGTCGAGAACGACCTCTTCGACGGCGCCGATCTTTTTGCCGTCCGCGCCGACGACGTCGGTCCCCTTGCCCATCATCACGTCCTGCATCGGCAGGTTCGACCGATCTTCAATCGTCGGCGAGTCGACCGGCGCCGGCTCGAAGAAGCTCGATCCGTCGCTCGGATACCCGCGCCCCATCGTCGAAGCGGCGTAGAAGTAGCGACCGCCCAACCCGGTCGGCACCCTGAACGGCCGCGTCACCATGACGTCAGATGACGCGGTCGCGAAGCGCTCCTAGACGAAGTCCGGCAGGTGCTCGGCTTCGTCGGCCGGCATCGCCAGCACGATCCGGTCTTCTTCGACCTGGTCGATCAGGTCGATGTCGATCAGCTTGTCGCCGGAGAGGACGCCCTACTTGACGACGAGGTGTACAAGGTGACTGTTCTCCGTGTTCAACACGAGATGATCGATGCTGCCGATTTTCTCCCCATCCCGGCTATAGACGCCTTGCCCAAATTGAATCTGATTTGTCGCCATCGCGCGCTCCTTTAGATTGGACTGGCGCAATCCTGCGCAGGTCTCCAGGGCGCTTGGCGCAACTGCCATGCCAGTGCGCGGTCGTGAGACGTGAGACGTGAGTCGTGAGTCGTGAGGAGTACGACGACTGATTACTCACGACTCACGGCTAAAGTTTCGCGACCCCGTTCTCACGCCTCGTCCGGTGCCTCGTACCGGCCCGACTTGCCCGTCAGTCGAATGCGATAGTAGATGGTGTCGGTCGGCAAGAGAGGCCGCGTGGCGGCATCTGGGTAGATGACGGCCACGGCGCGTGCGCGTGCCTCGGCGTCGGGCAGTTCCTCGTAGGTTCCCTCGGCGATCACACTGCACCACCGATCCACGGCCTCGGCGCGATCGACTTCGAAGCTGACCAGCGGTTGAGCGCGCATGAGTCGGATTTTCTTGCCCATCCCGCTGTGCGCATAGATCGCCTCGCCGTCGTAACCGTACGCGAGCGGTACGACGTACGGACGGCCATTATCCCCACCGGCCCCGTGCGCGCAGCATGCGATCCGCCCGACGAGCGCCGTCCGCAGGAGTTCCTCGATCTGCTCGTCCGGCAACTCCCGAATCACGCCCATCCGGCGTCCATCCTTCGTTCCCAACTCGAGTCTTGCCCATCACCCACCTTCACGACCACTTCGTAGATGCCATTGTTGAGATAGCCCTTCGCGTTCCACGCCGCCTGCCTGGGTTGGGTTAGTCCGCGCGCATCGGTTGCCCGCGAGCAAAGGTGCGCCTCACCGGGCACCGCGTCCCACTCGTACGCGAATCGCACCCACGAATGACGCCCCGCTTCCTCGACGATCCGCGCCTCCTGCCAGGTCGCGCCGCCATCGACGCTGATCTCGACGCGGGCTATCGCGCCGTGCCCCGACCAGGCATAGCCGATTATCGATTGCGGGCCAGCCGCGATCGAGGCCGCGGTCACCGGTTGGCTGATGATCGACTTGACAGGCATCTCGCGCACGGGCGCCACGCGCTCCCCATCCGCGGTCTGGATCGTGTAGTTTTCGGTGTTCCAGAACCCGGCGAAGGGCGTCTCCGCAACGGTAATGCCCGCGAGCCACTTCGTCGACGCGATGCCCGCCCAGCCCGGCACCAGCAGGCGCACCGGGCCACCGTGCGTCACCGGCAGCGGTGCTCCGTTCATCGCCCAGACCAGCATCGTCGCCGGGTCGAGCGCTATCGGCAACGGCAGGCCGCGCTGCATCCCCGGCATGTCGGCGCCTTGTGTCACCACGTCGACCGCCCCCGGTTCCGCGCCCGCTTGGTCGAGCACGTGGCGTAGCGCCGTGCCCGTCCAGACCGCGTTCCCGACCGCGTCGTTTTTCCACGTCGTGCCCTCGGCGGGCGGCGAGTACCGGCTACGGCCATTGCCCGCGCACTCGAGGAACGCCGTCAACTCCTGTCGCGGCAGACGCTGGAGATCGGCCAATGACAGTTCCAGCGACTGCTCGACCCGCCCGTCGACCCGCAGCCGCCACGTTGCCGAATCGATCGCCGGCGTCGGCCCGTTCGAGCGCACGAAAAAGAGGTCGTTCGGTACGATCAGGCCGTCGATCAGCTCAAGCGGCATGCCCAGATTCGTTTCCCCGTACCGCGCCAGACGGGGGTCTTTGCCGGGTATCGTCACGCGCGTTCGCTCCTCCCCTGATCGTCGTTCGCGGCCGCCATCATACCGTTCCTGGCGTCAGGAGGGTCGGGGCGCCGTCTCGACCAGGACGAAGCGTTCGAGCCCGGCCCAATCGCTCGCCACGCTGATCGAGGCGGCCGGAAAGGCTGCCCTTGCCAAGTCCGCGACACGGGCCGCATGCGCCGGATCGACTTCCAGGCCCAGCGCGCCCTTCGACGCGAGCACGCGTGGCGCATCGCTCAGCAACCCGGCGATGAGATCGAGCCCATCGGGGCCGCCGGCGAGCGCCAGTGCCGGTTCGGCCCGTAAATCAGGATTCGCTTCGATCTGGTCGGGTCGCAGGTAGGGAAGATTGGCCAGCACGAGGTCAACCGGCCCACGACACCACGAGAGCAATGACCCCCGGACAAGATGCAGGCGGCCCGACGGCAGATGCGCCGATCGATTCCGGGCCGCGTAGGTCAGCGCCACCGGCGAGATGTCGACCGCCACCACCCGACCTTGCCGGACGGTCGCCAACGTCGCCGCCAGCGAGACCGCGATTGCCCCGCTGCCCGTCCCTACGTCGACCACCGTCGCCTCCGGCCGTTCCGTCAGCCACCTCGCTGCCCACTCGACCAGGCTCTCCGTCTCCAATCGTGGCACGAGAACCCCCGGACCAACCGCGAACGACAGCCCCATGAACTCCCGAGTGCCGGTCAGGTAGGCAACCGGCATGCGTGTCAGCCGCCGCTCGATCAACGCATCGAACGCGGCCAGCGCGGCCTCGCCCAGCGGCTCCCGCATCCGCAAGAACAGTCCCGTGCGGTCGATCCCCAGGACGTGCCGTAGCAGCACCTCGGCGTCAAGCCGGGCGGTCTCGATTCCCGCGCCACTCAGCCGACCCGCCGCCTCCGCGAGCGCCTCCGCAACCCTCACGCCACTTCCTATCGCCTTCCGCCTTCCGCTTTCCGCCTTCCGTGCAATATCATGCAGCATTCGCCCCAAGAAACGTGTGCCCTGTGCGTTCGGTTCGGACCGGATCGCTCTTCGATCCGGTAGGCAAGAGCAAAGGAGGAACAGACGATGTGCTCACCTGAGGTGATGGGCAAGGTTCGCGTCGAGATCTCTCGACGCCGTTTGCTCGGTTCGGCCGGCCTAGCCGGGCTGGGCGCCATTGCCGGCGCGCTGCCGCGTGCGGTCACTGCCCAGGAGGCCGCAACGCTGGTGGCGACACCCACCGGACAAACCACCTTGACTTTCTCCCAAGTTGTCGACCTGAGCCATACCCATGGTCCGGACTTCCCAGTGTATCCCGGCGCCCAGCAGATGCAGATGAACGTGATCGTGACGATCGCGGAGAATGGCTTCTTCAAGAGTGAGCTCATCCTCGATGAGCATACCGGCACCCACATGGACGCGCCGTCGCACTTCATTGAGCAAGGCACGTCGGCCGACCAACTCCCCGTGAGCAACTTCATCGCGCCCTTGGTCGTCGTCGACATCTCGGCGCGGGCAGCCGGTGACGCCGACGCTCAGTTGATGCTCGCCGACCTGGCGGCGTGGGAAGGCGCGAACGGGCCCATTCCGGCCGGCGCGCTCGTCGCCATGTACTCCGGGTGGGAAGCACGTCTGAGCGATCCCGCCACCTTCATTAATCTGGACGCCGACGATGCCCCCCACTTCCCCGGCATTCATCCAGACGCCACCGCATTCCTCGTCACCGAGCGCGATGTCGTCGGCATCGGGGTCGACACCGTCAGCGTCGACTACGGCCAATCGCAAGACTTCGGGACCCACGTCACCGCCCTCGCGGCCGCCAAGTTTGGCCTGGAAAACCTCGCGAACCTTTCTACGGTTCCGGCCGCCGGCGCCACCGTCGTCATCGGCGGTCCCAAGCACGTCAACGCGTCCGGCGGCCCGACGCGAGTGCTGGCGCTCGTCTAGGCGCTAGGCGTTAGGGGCTACGTCGACGTTCCCCTAACGCCTGGGCCGCGTTTGCACCCCGTCATGCTGAGGCATCGAAGCATCCCCGCGCGAAGCGCAGCGGCGACTGACGACGATTCGGCTTCGCCGGGGGATGCCCTTCGGTGCCTCAGGACATGCTTCGGCTTCGCCTCAGCATGACGGAGCTTGTCAAACGCCGCCTAACGCCTAACGCTTCGTTCGACATAAACAGCGCTATACTTTGCCCATGGTCTTGCCGCGTGTCACCGGAATCCTGCACACATCCAGCCGCACCCGCGCGGTGGTTACGGTGCGTTGCCCCGAGTGCGGCAAAATCCATCGCCACGACCTCGGTCCGCTCGACGATCCCGAGGTGATCGAGGCGCTCCAACGGCGGTGGGTCGACGAGTGGATGGCCTGCCGGTTGGACCTCCCCGGTAACTACTACCGCATCGTCCTGCGCTCGTCACAAGTCAAGGTCGCCCTCCCGCCGAAGGCCGCCGCCTCACCCGAATCAGGGGAGAGCACCCCGTCCGCGCCATCATCCGACGCCCCGCGCCGCCGCCGTCGCCGCAAACGCAAGCGTGACGCCGGCAAGGTTCCCTCTCCCGCGCCAGCCCCTAACGCCTAACGCCTAGTCCGCGGCGACCGGCGACTGCTCGTCCAAGCCGGCCTCGGCCAGGCGTTCTGCCTCGTCGGCCGCGCGCAACTCCTGCACGAACGCGTCGATTTGGCCGTCGAGCACGGAGGGGATATTGCTCAGGCTCAATTTGATCCGGTGATCGGTGATCCGGTCCTGGGGGAAGTTGTAGGTGCGTATTTTCTCGCTGCGCTCGGCGCTACCGATCTGGCTACGGCGTGCGTCACCCCGCTCCCCGGCCAGCCGCTGTTGCTCGATGTCGTAGAGCCGTGAGCGCAGCACCGTCATCGCCTTCAGCTTGTTCTTGAGCTGGCTCTTCTCGTCCTGGCAGGTGACGACGATCCCGGTTGGCAGGTGGGTCAGCCGCACCGCCGAGTCGGTCGTGTTCACGCTCTGGCCGCCGTGCCCGGTCGAGCGGTAGACGTCGATCCGCAGGTCGTTGTCGTTGATCTGGATGTCGACCTCCTCTGCCTCCGGCAGCACGGCCACGCTCGCCGTCGAGGTGTGGATCCGTCCCTGGCTCTCCGTCACCGGCACCCGCTGCACGCGATGGACGCCGCTTTCATAGCGGAGATGGCTATATGCTCCCCGCCCGTCGACTTCGAAGATCACTTCCCGGAATCCGCCGCCGTCCGTCTCGGTCGCTGAGAGAATCTCAACTTTCCAGCGGTTGCGCTCTGCATAGCGGGTGTACATGCGGAAGAGATCGGCCGCGAAGAGGGCCGCCTCGTCGCCCCCGGTGCCGGCGCGGATTTCGACGATGACATTCTTCTCGTCGTTCGGGTCCTTCGGCACTAGTAACAGGCGGATGCGCTCTAGCAGGTCGTCCCGCTGCTCCTGAAGCGAGCGCAACTCCTCCTCGGCGAGCGCGACCATCTCGCGGTCGTCGTCGCCGACCAATTGGTGGGCCTCCTCGATCTGCTGCTCGGTGGCGCGAAGCTCCCGGAAGGTAGAGACGACTTCATCCAACTCGGCGCGCTCGCGACCGTATTCCTGCAAGCGCACGGGATCGGTCGCGACGGCGGTATCCGCCATCATATGTTCGATTTCGTTGTAGCGACGCTCCAATTCCGCCAGCGTCGTCAAGAGATTGCTCATTGTCCTTCCCCGCTCTCATGGCGCTCCGGGTCGTCGCTTGCCGCAGCCGGGTGCGTCGCCATCCGGATCTCGATCAGGTCGTCCCGCTCCGTCACCGGTTCGAGCGCCCCGGCGGTCGTCCAGCCGCCAAGATCGGCGACGGCTAACGGCGCGCGCGTGGTCACGTCGAGGCGCAGCACGCCTTCGGCAAACTCCCTCGGCTCGACCGCCGCCACCTGCGCCAGCCCAGTCAGGTACTCGCGCAACGACCGCGCCGCCGCGGCGTCAGGAAGACTATGCGCAAGCAGGGTAAGCAATCTTGGCGCGGGCATCTGTTCGGTATCGGCACTGATTGGAGAGTCGGCGGCGATCGGAGCTTGGTGCGCTGGGAACTCCCCCGTTGGTAATTCAGACTCAACCTCGTCCAATGCGTCGGCAACGCGCCGAGCCAGGCGCTCGGCCTGCCCCTGGAGTTGGATCACGTCGTCGAGGAGCGCCGATAAGAGCGCGCGTTGTCGCGACAGCTCTTGGACCCGTTGTCGTTCTGTTTCCTCTTGCACCGTGGCGCCCGACTGCATTTCCATCGCCAGCCGCAGCAGGTCCCCGGAGCGGGCGACGTTCTCGGCAATCACGCGATCAAACGATTCGTAAAACGCGACGCGCTCGCGCAACCGCGCGAGTTCGGCATCGCGCTCGTCGCGTTCATCGTTCGCTTCGTCCCGATCTGCTGTCGCCACGAACGCTCTCCACCGCCGGCCACGGTCATCGTCGGTCCACCGAATCGCGAGTGTAGCATTTGCCTGCCCTTCCACCGAAAGCCCGGACTCTCTGCCAGGATTTCGCGTCTGTCGATGCGTGCCGTCGAGACATCGTGAACGAACACGAAGTATGGTTAGTGAATAGACGGATGACAAAACGCTTATCGACTGATAGAATCCCCCATACAGGCTAGTCTCGAAGGGCTATGACGTGCGGCCGCGTGCGGCACGAGAGATATCTTGTTGCCCAAAGGAGCCGGGCTGCACCGAGGATTCTCAACCATGCGTACTGTCACCGTCATCCGGCTCATCGCGGCACTGGTGCTCTTGCTGACACTCTTAACCGCGCTCCGCGATCCAGTTGTCGAGCCGGTCCAGGCAGCGGCGCCGATGTACGGCCTCGATCGCCTCCTTGCCGCCCCGCGCGGTGATCCGAACACCGCCATCCGTTTTGCCGAGGAGGTCGGGTCAGGTCGTATCGCCGAGGTCCGTTCCTACATCCGTGAGGTCTACCGGCTGGCCCCGCTCGTCGGCCTCGATCCTGCCATCGTCGTGGCCCAGTCGGCCCTCGAAACCGGCTACTGGAAAAGCAGCCATTGGGTCTACGGCTTGAATCCCGCCGGTATCGGCGTCAGCCCCTTTGCCACTCCAGGTCGCTGGACAACCGGCGCCGACGCCGCCCGCGGGCAGATGTATCTGCTCTACGTCTACGCAGCGGGTCCACCCGTCGCGGGTCACCCGCTCTACCAGTACCTTGGCGTTGCGCCCTCCTGGGAGGAAGCCGCGTATCTCGGCTACGTCGGCGTGGCCGACCGCATCTTCGATCTCACCGGCCGCTGGGCCACCGACGGACGCTACCACACCAAAATCGCCGATCGCGGCAACGAGATCTTCGGCAACACCCTCTCCACGACGGGACCATCGCCGCAAATGTTGATCGTCGCCAGCCGCGTCTCGGCTGGCAATGCGCCGACACGCACCTATGACGGCAGTCTCAACACCAGTTGGGCGGTCGTCCGTACTGAGCCAGTGCCAGTCAGCTATATCCAATTCGACCTCGGCCGGTCGATCGATTTCACTAGCATCCGTTGGATCTTTCGCGTCTCCGGGTCCGCCGATCAGTACCGCATTCGCGTCTCGAATGACGGCAAGACGTGGTCGACGATCGCCTTCCGCTACAACCCACCTGCCCTCAAGTGGCACGGTCTCCCTGTCGCCTTGAACGCGCGCTACATTCGGTTCTATATGGACAATCCGTATCGTGAGCACAGTCTCGGCTACCTCGCCGAGGTCCGGTTCATCGCCGGCAGCCCGTCGATCACCGGCGCGCCCCTGCCAACGCCGACGCCTTCGCCCACGGCAACGATGACGCTCCCCCATCCCGCCTTCGCCGAAAGCGCCGGACAGCTCGTAGTCGAGGCGGAGGACGCCCACGCCAACATCGCCCGCGATGGCCATAGTTGGTTCGAGCGCACTGATGTTCCCGGTTTCGCGGGCGACGGATACCTGTCAGTCGAACCCGACAATGGACGGGTCTATTCCTCGAACTACACGACCACCAGTCCTGAGATTCGCATCGCCGTCGACTTCGAGACCACCGGCACCTATTCCCTCTGGGTTCGCGTCCACGCCGACGGCGGTACGGACGACTCCCTTCACGCCGGCCTCGACGGCGAAGCCCGCACCTCCGCCGATAAGGTGCGCGCCGTCACCTACGGCGTCTGGACTTGGACGAATACGACGATGGATCACGCGCCCGCCACCTTGACCGTCTCGACGCCCGGTCGCCACGTCGTCAATATCTGGGCGCGTGAGGACGGACTCCGCCTCGACCGCATCCTACTCACGCGGGACGCCGGCTTCGTCCCATCGGACCAAGGACCCGCGGCAAGCCTACCGGTCGGCGCCGTTGCCCCCACCGCCACCGCCGCGGCCACGTCGACCCCGCTCCCACCCGATCCCGAGCCTACGCTCGTGACCGCGCCGCCCTTCGTCGAGCAGAACGGCGAAGTCGCGTTCGAAGCGGAGGACTTCCACCTCCACGCGACCCGCGCCGGCCACGCCTGGACGGCGGAATCGAGCCTGCCCGACGCTTCCGGCGCGGATTACTTGGGCGTGCTCCCCGACGTCGGCTGGCATCGCACCAGCGACTACGCCGGCGCATCGCCCGAGCTTCAGTACCAGATCGAGTTCAACCAGGCGGGCGCCTACTACGTCTGGATCCGCGCTTTGGCCTCCAGCGGCGGAGCCGACTCGTTCCACGTCGGCCTGAACGGCGAGCCGGTCGCGTCCGGTCGCAACATCGACGTTGTGCAAGACGGCATCTGGCGCTGGAGCAACCGGCTAACCGCTGGCGTCGTCGCCACCGTGACTATTGCCGTTCCTGGTGTTCACACGCTCAACGTCTGGGCGCGCGAGGACGGCCTCCGCATCGACCGCATCCTCCTCACCACTGACCCGAATCTCACGCCCGCAGGTTTCGGCCCGTCCGAAAGTATTAGCGAGAGTGAGACGACCGCGACGCCAGGACCAACGCAAATCGTCGAGCCGACCCCAACCGTTTCAACCACGCCTGACGCCGACGAAACGCCAGCGCCGACCCCGACCGAGGCGCCGCCGACCACTACGCCCGAGCCAGAACCGACGGCGACGTTCACCTCCGAGCCTGAACCTACGGCCACGCCTACGGAAGAAGTACCGATCGACCCGCCTGCCGAACCGACGACCGAATCGCCTTAACACCGCGGTCGGAACTCAAGCCAGATTCTCTGGTCGAAGGACGATGAGTTCCACATCGGGCAAAGGAAAGTCCTTGGCATTGTTCGTCACAAGTATCGCTTCATATTCTCTGGCAACGGCTGCGATGAGGGTGTCCGGGGTCGAAAGGGCGACGCCTCGTCGGGCAAAGTCGTACCGGTAGATTCCAGCTTGTTGGGCGGCCCACTGATTGATCTCCCAGAACCTGAGAGACTCGAGAAAGGACTGCCGAATCGGCCGCTTGCTTGAAGCCAGACCGCTGATGAACTCCGCAACTTGAACTGCGCTGACAGCAACCTCTCCTGGGCCGTCTATCAGCTCGAGGACCTGAGTTCAAACGGGCTCGCGATCTAGCGAAAAGTCAACGAGTACCAAGGTGTCCAACAGATATGACGTCATGTAAGGTTCGCTTCATCTGCATCCCGCCACGGGTCTCGGCGATCACGCCGACTGTCTCGGAGCCAACGTTCTGCTGATTCCGGTGTATCCCACTCCGGAATGTGTGTTCCAGGAGCCGAGAGCGAGCCCGCCAACCGGTGTGCGATCTCGCTGCGCCGTCTCCGCCGGAGCTCATTTTCCACCGCTTCAGCGATGAATTCGCTTCGCCGCCTCGGCCCAGCGATCTTGATGATCTCCTCCATCATTTCCTCCGGCAATATGACATGAATACGCACTCGCTTCGTCGCCATTGAACGTTCCTTCCTTTCCATTGCGTTCGTTGACCGTGGTATAGCTCATAGACGTGGGATTTGATGGTTGACGGCATGGCGGGCAATTGTGATCGTCCGCGACGACCATTCGTCTAGCGATCCGCCCCAAGTTCCGCCAGCAACGACGCGCACGTCCGAATCCCCTGATAGAACCGCTCGATCTCGATGTTCTCGTTCGGCGCGTGGTTGTCCTCGTCGCTGTTTGCGTACGGCACGACGAAGGAGGGGAGACCGAGCGTCTTCGTCCAGACCGCGTCCGGCAGGCTGCCGCCGAGGAGCGGCACGTCGACCGGCTCGGCGCCGAACCCGCGCCGTACCGCCCGCCGCACCGGCGCGGCATACGCATCGTCGAGCGGAGTGAACGACGGTTCCATGCTCCCCATCCGCCGGACCGTCACCTCAGGCGCGTACCGCCGCAAATGGGCCAAAAACGCCTCGAAGATGTCGTCCGGCCGTTGGTGCGGCACCAATCGCATGTCCATCTTCACCGTCGCCGTCGCTGGCAACACCGTCTTACTTCCCGCGCCGCCGTAGCCGCTCGCAAACCCGGCGATATTCAGTGTCGGCCTGGTCATCAGCCGGTCGAAGTAGGGCACCCCATCTGGTGGCGGTAGGCGATCGAGACCGATGGCGCCCAGCGTTCGGCCGAGGTCGAGCGGGATCGCGTCGAGCGCCGCCCGCGTCTGGTCGTCGACGGGACGGACCGCGTCGTAAAAACCCGCGATCTTGACCCGGTTCTGCTCGTCGAGCATCGTGCCCAGCAGCCGAACCAATGACCAGGCCGGGTTCGGCGCGACGCCGCCGAAGTTGCCGGAATGGAGATCGTGGCTGGCTCCTTGAGCTTGCAGTTCGACATAAAGCATGCCGCGCACGCCGAAGCAAATCTGCGGGTGCGCGTTGTCGAACACGGGCCCATCGGAGGTGTAAACCAGGTCGGCCGCGAGCAACTCCCGATGGTCGGCGACGGTTGCATCCAGATGTGGGCTCCCTGTCTCTTCCTCGCCTTCGATCAGGAACTTGACGTTGACCGGCAGCGACCCCGTCGTTTCCAGCCACGTCCGCACCGCCGCGATCTGAGCGAAGAATTGCCCCTTGTTGTCCCCCGCGCCGCGGGCGAAGAGCCGGCCGTCGCGGATCGTCGGCTCAAACGGGGGCGACACCCAGGCATCTAGCGGGTCCGGCGGCTGCACGTCGTAGTGGCCGTAGATCAGTACTGTTGGTTCCCCCGGCGCCTCGAGCCATTCGCCGTAGACCATCGGGTGACGCGCGGTCTCTAACAGCCGGGTCCGTGGTCCTGCCTGCCGCATCATCCCTTCGACCAGCGCCGCGCACTCGCCGACCCCGACGTCCTGGGCGCTGATGCTTGGCTGCCGCAGCAGACGGACCAGATCCTCCAGATCCCGCTTGCGCCGCCCTTCCTCATCACACGCTTCAAGCACCCGATCCAGGTCGCTCATACCGCCCACCTTTCCTGCCATGTCAGATCGCCATCCGCCATGTTCGGGATCAAACTCGAGCATTGGCACGGCGTCAAGCTGGGCGATTCGCGGCGCCAGCAAAAGGGGCGAGCGCGAGGCACCGCCCCGCACTCGCCCCTACATTCACCGACGAACGTCGAACGCCGAACTCGTTAGAGTTGCACCGCCCGCCGTCGCGCCACCAACGCCAACCCGGCCAGGGCCATCACCGCCGCGCCGCCGAGGTAGACGGCGGCGCCGCTCTCGTCGCCAGTCACGCCGGAGCCGGTGCTCGGCAGCTTCGCCGGCGGCGTGTCGTCCTCTTCGCCGTCATCATCGTCGCCGTCGCCGTCGCCGTTCAGGTCAATCGGGATGTTGTACCAATCGCAGACCACCGCCACGCCCGCGGGCACGTCGATGCTCACGCCCATGACTGTTCCTGTCACCGGGAGCACGTTGTTCGGGTCCTCGTTGATCGAGCAGTAGACGAAGGTGTCGGCGAATTCACCCGGCACGCCGCCGCTGATCTCGTAAGTGCCCGCCGGCAGGTCGCCAAAGGTGATGTTGCCGGCGCCGTCGGTCGGCCCACCGTCGGCAACGGGACCGTCGATGAAGAACTCCAACCCGGATGTCCGCGGGTTGCCGTGACAGTCACCGAAGAGATCGTCGCCCGCGAACTCGACCGGACAAATCCGGTTGTGAATCGTGATCGACGAGAGTGCCGGTTGTGCCGACCCCGTCGAGATCGTGGCCCCAAACAACGCCAGTAGCATGGCCAGCCCGCCAACCAGCCGTACCGCGCCAATGTGCCGCATGCCTGTTCCTCCTCGGCGGCGTCCAGCCGCCTCCTACCACATTGCCGGACACGCCCGGCACGTCTTGCGCCCGGCGGCGCGACGGCGATCGCCGGCGTCGCCCGGGAGAGACCCCAATGAGAGCGAGCCGTATGCTTCAATTCGCTCGCCTTCAACTACGCTCGTCCAAGCCGTTGAATCGCCAAGTACTTCGCTCAGACGGGCTACGGACCGAAGGTCAGGCGTCTGGTTCTCTGAACTTAGTAACGCGGGAAGATGTGCCGGCGTTTCGCGCGGAAGAGATGCCCCTTTGCGATCGGCATGATGGGGCCCGCGCACAGTCTAAAGGTTCGCGGCCGTCAGCTTGCAGATGGCGCGCAACGTGTCGAAGACGCCCGCACCGCGGACCGCGACTGCCTCAAACCGGGCCGCTCGGCCGGGATTCAGATGTTGGTCGAGCACGTCTACTGGGAGCGCGGTCGGGAGATCCATCTTGTTGTATTGCAGCACCAGCGGCATCTCCTCCAACCGCTTACCCTGCGCCGCGATCAGATTAGAGAGCTCGCGCAAACTGGTGAGGTTGTCGTCGAGGCGCGACCGCTGCGCGTCGGCGACGAAGACGACGCCGTCCGCCCCGGAAAGGATTGCTCCCCGCGCCCGCTCGTAGTGCTCCTGGCCGGCGACCGTGTAGAGCCGAAAGCGGATCCTGTAGCCGAGGACGGTGCCCAGATCGAGCGGCATCAGATCGAAAAAAATAGTCCGCCCCTCGTCCGTGGCGAGCGATACCAACTCCCCCCGCCGCTCGTCGGGCAGCCGGCGGTAGACGTAGAGCAGGTTCGTCGTTTTGCCGCCGAGCCCAGGGCCGAAGTAGACGATCTTGCCCTGAATCTCACGGGCGGTCAGATCGATCAGCGCCATCGGTCTCCGCTCTCGACGGGTTGAAGTCTGAAGTCGTTTACCGCGCGGCGTAGAGTCCGCATACCGATGGCTCGTCCGCGTTCCCACGCGCCACCACGCGGCCGATGACCCGCCCTTCTCGCAACGCCGTCAGGACCGCCGCCGCGTCGTCAGGATGCGCCGCCAGGACGAACCCGATGCCCATGTTGAAGACGCGGAACATCTCGGCCGGCGCAACGTCTCCCATCCCGGCCAGGTAGGCGAAGATCGGCGGGACCGCCCAGGTCTCTGGGTCGATCTCCGCCGCTACCGCCGGCGGCAGCATCCGCGGCACGTTGTCAACCAACCCGCCCCCCGTGATGTGCGCCATGCCGCGAATCACCCCGCGCTCGACCAGGGGCAGGACGGTCGGCAGGTACGAGCGATGGGACCGCATCAACGCCTCGCCGACCGTTTCCGCCTCGCCGCCAGGCAACGGCTCGTCGAGCAACGTCAGATCGGCTTCATTGTCGCCGGTCAAGCCGATGATCGTTCGCGCCAGGCTGTAGCCATTGGTGTGTAGCCCGTTGCTCGGCAATCCGATGAGCAGATCGCCCTGGGCGACGGTGCTGCCGTCGATCAACCGGTCCGGGTCGACCGTGCCGACGATAAACCCGGCCGCGTCGTATTCCCCCGGCGCATAGAGCCCCGGCATCTCGGCCGTCTCCCCGCCGATCAAGGCCAGACCATTCTCTCGGCACGCCTCCGCCATGCCGCCGACCAACTGGTCGAGAACCTTGTCGTCGAGCGATCCCATTGCCACGTAGTCGAGGAAGAAGAGCGGACGTGCCCCGCACGCCAGCAGGTCGTTGACGCAGTGGTTCACTAAGTCGGCCCCGACGCGGGCATTGGCCTCCCCGCCGAGGAGGAAGGCGAGCTTGAGCTTCGTGCCGACTCCGTCCGCGCTTGCGATGAGCAACCTGTCCGGCCCCGCCGGCAGGCGGAAGACGCCGCCGAAGTGCCCGATCGGCGCTCCCGCCCCAGCCACGCCGAATGTGGAGCGGCCGTGTTCCTTGATCCGTTCCAACGCGGTGGTCGCGGCGTCGATGTCTACGCCGGCGTCGCGGTAGGTAATGGCTCGCCCGCCGTTTGTCACGCGCGGCTCCCCGAACCTAGGCCGCGGTGTGCGGCGCGGCGACGTCCTCATGCGGCGCGTCTGCCCGCGCGCCGCCGCCAGCGGTCGCCTCCACGCCCTTGATCACCGTGAGGAAGGGGGAGAATTGCGCGACGGCGCGTTCGGGCAACCGACCCGTTACGGTCGAGCCGCTCTCATCGTACGTCGTCGCCTCGACCGTGCCCAGGCGGTGGAAGAGGTCGACCAGTTCGGCGCGATCGAAGGGGATCGTCACCCGTACCGTGACGTAGTGCTCTTGCCGTTCGACCTCGGTTTCGATTCGCGCCAGGAGGGCGTCTAGCCCGTGTCCATTGACCGCCGAGATCGAAACGGAGTCGTCCGGTAAGCCGAGCGACGCGCTCACCTCCTCGAGGGATCTCCCGCCATTGGTCTTCAGCAAGTCGGTCTTGTTGAGCGCCATAATCGCCGGGCTCCCATCCGCGCCGATCTCTTCCAGGACCTGATTCACCGTTTCGATCTGCTCGCTCGCGTTCGGATGCGTCACGTCGAGCACATGCACCAGCAGCGCGGCCTCGTTGATCTCCTCCAGTGTGGCGCGGAAGGCGGCGATCACCATCGTCGGCAGGTTGTTGATGAAGCCGACGGTGTCGGTGAAGAGGACGCCGCGTCCACCGGGCAGCGACACCCGTCGCGTCGTCGGATCGAGCGTGGCGAAGAGCTTGTCCTCCGCTAGCACGCCCGCGCCCGTCAGCGCGTTGAGCAGCGTGCTCTTGCCGGCATTCGTGTAGCCGACCAAGGCGATCACGGGCACGTTTCGCTCGCGCCGCCGCTCCCGGTAGATCTCGCGGTGGCGATGCACTTCGCCCAACGCGCGCTTGATGAACGCGATCCGCTTGCCCGCCTCCCGCCGGTCGACTTCGAGCTGCGTCTCGCCCGGTCCGCGCAAGCCGACGCCGCCGACCGCCTGCCGGGAGAGGTGGGTCCACATGCCCGTCAGGCGCGGCAGGCGATATTCGAGCTGCGCCAGCTCGACTTGCAACCGGCCCTCGTGCGTCCGCGCCCGGCGGGCGAAAACGTCCAGAATCAGCGCCGTGCGGTCGAGGATCTTGACCTCGAGCGCCTTTTCCAGATTGCGCTGCTGCGCGGGGCTGAGGTCGTCGTTGAAGATGACGAGGTCGTACTCGAGCGACTCCCGCAGTTCCTTGATCTCTTCGAGTTTTCCCTTCCCGATGTAGGTGCCCGAAAGGGGGTGGGAGAGCTTCTGCGTCACTGAGCCGACGACCTCGACGTCGGCCGTCTCGGCCAAACGCGCCAGCTCTTCAAGCGCGTCGGTGACCTGCCAACTCGCGTCGTGCCGGTCGACGGCGACGAGCAACGCCTGCTCGTTTGGTTGATTGGTGGGAAAGCTGATGCGCGTAATGGTGACCATCCTAATGATACAAATGATCTGCCCGTCATCGGCGGACCACGCCAAACCCAGTATACTCCAGCCGCTCACGGCGGCCGCTTCCACCATTCTCACATCGGACAACGATGAACCGCACCGACCGCCTGACCGGCATCATCTTCGCCTTGCAAAGCGGTCGGCGTACCGCCGGACAGCTCGCGGAACGGTTCGAGGTCTCCCGGCGCACTATCCTGCGCGACGTCGACGCTCTCTGCGAGATCGGCGTGCCGATTGTCAGCCTCCCAGGTGCCGGTGGCGGTCTGGAGTTGCACGACAACCACTGGCTTAAACCGGTCCAACTGACACCGACCGAAGCCGCCGCGTTGCTGCTCGCCGCCCGTGGCCTCGGCAGCCATCCCCAGGCTCCCTTGGCGTCCGCCGTGCAATCCGCCGTCGACAAGCTGCGCGGCGTGCTGCGTCCGGAGATTGTGGATGCCGCGGAGCGTGACCTGGCGATGATCGCGATCGAAGCGCCGCGTCATCCCCGCCGGCTCCAGCACTTTGCGACGGTCAAGGAGGCGATCGAGCGCGGAGCGTGGCTGCGGACCGAGTACCAATCGCTGCGCCGCGTCGCCGTCCACACCATCCTGCCCGGGTCACTCGTCGAGCGCGATGGTTTCTGGCACTGCCACGCCGTCTCGCTCGACGCCCGCGAACGGCGGCAGTTTCGGTTAGATCGCATGATGTCGGTCGAGGTGATCCCTACTCCGGCAGCAGCCGAAGCGGCCCGCGCCGCCGCGTACCATCCCGGTACGCCATACGACGACCCCTCGCACCCCGAGGTGGTCGTGGCGCTGACCTATACCGGATCACGCCTGGCCGATGACGTGCACGACCTCGAGGAGCGGGTCTGCCAGATCGCGCCCGACCGCTGGGAACTGCGCTTCCGCTGCCCCCCGAGCGAGTGGCCGTACTACGCCCGCACTTTCCTCGGCCTTGGCCCGGATATGGAAGTCGTCGCGCCGGCCGAACTCCGACACCTCGTCCGCGATCTTGCCACCGCGACAGCCACGCAACACGACGACAAAGGTGACGAAACGGTGTCACCTTCCGGTTGCTAGGCTGATCAGGATGGCTGGTTGGGAGCCGATTCGCCGGCCACCACGACCGATTCGCGGACGACAATGGAGTTGACGATGATGCCACAGGACAAAGCAAGTGCATTTCTCGAACAACAAGGGCGGCCACTCGAAGCGGCCTGGGCTCGCAACGTCTGCGCCGGCGGACCGCGCGACGCGGTTATCACCGAGCTAGCGACATATCAGAACGAAGACGGCGGCTTCGGTCGTAACCTGGAAGTGGACATCAAGGCACCGGACAGCCAGCCCTTCGCGGCCCGCTTGGCGCTGCACGTCGTGCACTCGGTCGGGGCCAATCGGAACGAGCCGATGCTTCAGCGACTCGAAGCCTGGTTGGATCGGGAGCAGCATGAGGACGGATGCTGGCGATTCTCGCCCGGCGTCTATGAGCATGAGCTGGCGCCCTGGTTCCAAGCGTGGCAGTTCCCCAGCCTCAACCCGGCCCTTGACCTCGCGGGCGCCGCCACGCGAGTAGGCATCGGCTCCGAACGCCTGCATGCACGTGTTGCTAGCCTCGCCGACCGACTGGCGTCGCCGGAGGAGGTCGATTCGGCCGACTTCTACACGTTGCTGCCATACGTCGAGTACTTTCCGTGGGTTGATCACCCGCTGCGCGAGGAGTTCATTGAACGTAGTGTCGCGCGCATCGAGCAGGTCGCCCGCGAAGGCGGCTATGCTGACGCCCAACACTTTTTCGAGCACGTCGGCCCGCCGGAAGGCGAACTTGCCCGCCGCCTACCGCCCGATCTCATCGCCAACCAGCTCGACCGCCTGCGCGCCGAACAGCAAGATGACGGCGGCTGGCCGACGCCCTACGACCAGGGCTGGCGCCCCTGGGTGACCGCCACGAACGCGATCACGTTGCAACAATACGAGGCGGATTGACGGGCGATTTGTAGGGGCGGACCGCCCCTACAGAGGACCATCTAAGCGCTGAAAAACGTCATCGATCATCTGCCGCGTCTCTGCCACCCAGCGCTCGTCGGCGAGCAACCGCTCGCGCTCGCGGTCGAGGTAGTCGCGTAGCGCCCGCGGGGCAGGGCCGCCAATCACCGTGCGGCGCTCGATGAATCGGCGCGGGGCCAGGTAGCGGCTGATTGCTTCGAACTCGACGCCGACCTCGCGGCCGAGCACCATCAACGCCGCGCCGTCGATCATCTCTGGCGTAATCCCGCTCGCTTCGAGACCTTCGTCCGCCGCCCGCCGGTAGGTGAGCGCGGCGATGGCCCGCGCCGCGGCCGGTTCGAGCCCCTCTTCGATCGTCAGGAAGTCGCCAAGGTCACTGACTGTTGAAAAGCCTTTGCCCGCCCGGTTCGCCAGCAGCGCCCGGTTGATAGTGAGTCCGGTGGTGAGCAGCGATGCGGTTCGTTGGGCCAGCGCCGCTACCTCGGTCAGGCAGCGGCTGGTCAACCCAAGCGCCCGATCGGCGAGCCCGGTGATCGGCGCATAGGGTGCGTCGGCGGCGAGTCGTCGCACGGCGTCCGCGCCCACCACGACGTCGGCAACCATCTCCTGAAGTTCGATAATACCCGTGGCGGGTGTCAGTTGCGGCAGGCCCGGCTCGTGCCCGGTCCAGTCGCCCGAGAGCAGCATGGCCCCCGGTTCGATGCGGAGCCAGGCGATGAGTTCAGAGAGGAAACGCCCGATCCCCGTTGCCACGGTCTCGGCCAGATTGGCGCAGGCGACGAGATGATCGACCGCGGCGACCGCGTCGAAGGTGTTGTCCAGGAGGGAGGAGAAGCCGAGCAACTCCGCCTGTCGCTCCCGGTCGATCTCGATTGCCGTCGAGGCGAGCGTGCCCGCGCCGAGCGGCGAACGGTCGACCATCGCGTAAACACGTGGAAGCTGCCCCGCCGCGCGGCCAAGTGGCCCGATCAGCCCGCCCAGAAAGTGACCGAAGGTCGTCGGTTGCGCCGCGTCGCCACCACTGTAGGCGGGCATCGTCGTCACCGCGTGCACCCCTGCCAGGTCCAGCAGCGACGACCGCGGTCGGTGGAGCCCGGCGCCGACGGCCAGCAGATCGTCGCGCAGGATCAGCCGGATGACGGCGGCAACGACCTCGGCCGCGCCCCGTCCCACCGACGCCGCCCCCACGATGCCAGGTGGCGACAGTCCCTCGGTTCGCTCGTCGAACGCCGCGACGAGATCGGCGAGGCGCGACGCCGGCGCTGCGCCTCGCCCCACGCCGTCGAGCGCGCTCATGAGCGACGCGTGCCCCCCGGATTCGAGGACGCCCACGTCGGCCAGCATCGAGACGTGCGCGGCGGCGATGCGGGCGATCGCCTCCCAGGAACGTGCAGCCAATGCGTCGTCGAGATGGGTCACGCCGGTCCCTTCGTGGATGAGTTGACGTAACGGCTAGCCGCCATCGGGAGCAGGAGCGCCGGATTCGACCGCGCGGGGTTGGGTTGGCGTCGGGTCCGGATACGGATCAGCGTTGCGTCCAGGCCAGACGGTGTGGCGTAACGCGAGCATGGCGAGGCCGCCGAAGACGAGCGCGAAACTCAGCCAGTAGGCCGCGGGCAGGGGGCCGATGTAGAGGCTGTCGGTGCGAACCCGTTCGATGACGAAGCGGGCGGCGCCATAGAGCATCAAGTAGACCCAGAGCGCGTCGCCTTCCCGCCACCAGCGCGATCGCGGCATCCTTAAGACGATCCAGATCAGGACCCCGGCGATCAACAGGTTGAGGATGCCCTCATAGAGGAAGGTCGGGTGGAAGGTGCTCGATGCGGCGTATTCGGCCGGCCGACGATCAGGCGCGATCGTGACCGCCCACGGTCGATCGGTCGGCGTGCCGAATGCCTCCTGGTTCGCCCAATTGCCCCAGCGGCCAATCGCCTGCCCGATCGGCACGCCGGCGATCACGAGGTCGGCCCAGGCTAGAAACCGATATCCACGGCGCCAGCACAGGTAGGCGAAGATGGCGATGCCCGCCGCCAGCGCCCCATGGATCGTGAGGCCGCCGAGACGAACGTTCAGCGCATCGCCGGGGTTGTCTAAGTAGTGGCCTGCTTGCAAGAGGAGGTAATAGAGCCGCGCCCCGACGATAGCGCCGAGGACGACCGGCGGCGCCACGTCCAGGATAAAGTGGGGATTCATGCCCCGCCGCCGCGCCAGCCATTGGGCGACGAGGATCGCCGCGACAATCCCGGTTAGGATGAAGATCGCGTACCAGCGAATGTCGGCCCCAAAGAGTGAAAAGGCGACCGGGTTGTCGAGCGTCGGCACGCGTTGGCTCCCGTTGCGTCAAAGGCAGCCAGATCTGGCCACCACAATCTAGTCGATCCAGGACCGCTGATCCCAACCGTCGCCCAGCAGCGCCGTCGCGAGCGCGCCCAGCGTCGGGCCGGCCTCGCCCTCGATCCGGACGTCCGCCAGCTGATCGAGCGGCGTGTCGGTGCGATTGACGATCGCCAAGCCCGCCCCTACGCGCTTGGCAAGCAAGGGTAACTGTGCCGCCGGCTTGACGATCAGGGAGCTGCCGACCACCAGCATCAGGTCACAATCGCGCGCCGCCTCGACCGCGCGCTGGAGCGCGTCGGCGGGCAACGACTCGCCGAACAGGATCGTCGCGCCGCGGAGTGGTCCGCCGCATCGCTCGCAGCGCGGCTCGTCGTCGCTGTCGACAAGTCGATCCTGGATCGCGGATGCGGGCCAGGTCGTCCCGCAGTCGAGGCAGCGGACACGATGGGCCGTGCCGTGCAACTCGATCACCTGATCCGGATCGTTCCCCGCCTTTTGGTGGAGACCGTCGATGTTCTGAGTGATCACCGCCGTCACCCGGCCGGCGGTGGCGAGCGCGGCAAGGGCGCGGTGTCCCTGATTGGGCATCGCGTCCGCCAGTTTGCGGTAGCCGGTGCGCCGGCGACGCCAGTACTCGCGCCGCGTCGACGGGTTCGTTTGGAAGTCGCTCAGGATCGGCGCGGCGTTGCGCTCCCAGACGCCGCCCGGTCCACGGTAATCGGGGATGCCCGACTCGGTGCTGATGCCGGCGCCGGTGAAGGCGACGATCCGCTCGCTGCGCCGGCCGAGGGCAATGAGCCCTGCCAGCGGTGCGAGATCGTCCGCATCAAAGTCTGTCGGCGATTGGTCTTGCGTGTCCCACGAGGGAGAAGCCGAAGCAAAGGCCGTCATGGCCGAAAGTGTACCGCGTCGCTTCCCTACCCGTGCCACGCCCCCTTGTGTACGTACACTATCGATGCTAGCATACGTGCCGTGTACGCACTGTGTACGGACACCGATCGAGCGTCCCCGCGATGTCGCGCGACCGCCCATGGCCGCTCCCAGCCGGCGGGCAAGACGAGACAGGAAAAGCGGGGATGGTCATCTCAGGACCGGCGATTTACGTGATGGAACTGACGATGGAACGTTGGCGACGCCGGCTCTCCCGCCTCTTGAGACGATCGGGGCAATGGACGGCGGGCGATTCCGGTGGGAACGTGGCCTTCCTCCCGAGCTCCTTGGATCTGTTCGACGCTGAAGGGCACGTGGCCCATCGTATCGACGTGGTTGCTCGCGGCGACGTCGGTGTAGACGATGTAGCACGGAGTCCGGTTGCGACGTCCGATCCGCTCACGGTCAGTGAGCGAAAGGCGCGGGCTGCCGCTGTGCGTGCGCTCATGCAGGCGCGAGACGGGCGCTTCGATCAGGCGCGCGACCTGTTCGCGGAGGCCGCAACCCTCGATCCGGCTCTCGATTTATCGAGGGTGCCGACCTTCTGGGCGCTACCGCGCAACGGCCAACACGCCGCCGTCGGGGGCTACGAGTTGGCTGGCCGCGACGAGGACGCTGTCGTGCTCGCGTCCGAACTCGCCTACATCTTTCGCCCTAAACTCGTCCGCCGCCAACCGGTCGGCACTGCCCCTGCTGGCAACTGAATCCCCACCCGTCATTCCGCGCTCGTGAAGAATCTCTTTCGTCCGCCCCGCGGGGGAGATGCCTTTCAGCGATCGCCATCACGTGGTCGTGCAGACAGGCGCGCGCGGTCCGTTAAACAGCCGCGCCCGGCGCAAATCGCGCCGGGCGCTCCTGTCTGTTCGACCACTGCCGAGGATGTCCAGCTTGACCGTGATCGAAAGATCAAGCGTCGGAGAGGGAGTGTAGAGGAGCGGAAACGGGATTCGTTTGCGGCGAACCGCGGAATCACGCCCCGCTAAAGAGGAAGAACGAGGAAGATCTGCCAGGCGACCGGCTAACGCCGCCTGTGAGGGCTAAGTAAGATGGACCCGAGCGACCACGCCGTGGCGCCGCCGATCCAAGTCCGTTCGCCCCAAAAGGCCGAGGCCGTTGGGCGGCCCTGCCGGGAACGAACACGCACTCAGTTGTTAAGGTTCCACGACACCTTGACGCTTAGGTATTTGCCGTGTTGCGAGGTCACCGCGCCTCGTTGCACGATCTGTGCCATGGCCGAACCGTTTGCCGACTAGTGACCTCGTGTTCGCAAGGCGTCTGCCAAGGCACTGAGGCGGCCACACTCGACCGCGTAATACTTGCTACCGCCGCGCGGCCGGACCGTCACGATCCCTGCCCGTTCCAACACCGAGAGGTGCCGTGATACCGCGGACTGTGCGATCCCCAGCCGCCCGACGATCTCCTGTGCGTACAACTCTCGCCCCGCCAGCAGATCGACGATCCGCAACCGGTTCGCGTCGCCCAGCGCCCGCAGGCCGTCGAGCAACTCCTCGGTCGCGACCGTGCCGCTGATCGGGTCGATCAGTGGCACCGGCTCGGCGGGCCGGCGCCCATTCAGCTCACCGGTCCGCGGTTGGGACCGCTCTAGCAACTCCGGCGCGCCAAAGAAGACCACGAGCGCCGGTGGATAAAGCACGTAACTCACGAACGAGCCGAGGTGATAGGCCGGGCAAAACGCCACCTGCTCGACGTCGTTCAGTCCCGAGACCAGCGTCGACGGCAACCGGTTACCGGTCAGGTCGGCGAACGCCATCCCAAACCCGCGACCGCCGGTCTGCGTCGCCAGGGCCGCCGCTTCTTCGAGCGCCGGCCGCCGCTTCACAAATTCCCCGGCGTAGACGTCGCTCCAAATCCCGTCGATCAGCGCGATCGTGCGGCGCTTCAGCTCCGCCGGATCGCCGATCAGCTCGACTACCTCGTCGATGTGCGCCGTGGTCAGGCCGGGCTGGAGGAACATCCGCCACGCCGCGTCATCCTCGAACTCTGGCGCCTTCAGACCAGTGCCGAGATCGCGGTGAACGCGCTCTAGCGCGTTGCCCGCCATCGCGCGGAACTCGTCTGCTGGCAACTCCTCGAGAAACCCAAGGAACTCTCCCATTTCCGCGTCCACACGATCGGGCCGCAAGGGCTCGAACCGCATGGCCGGCTCTTCCATGTAATAGAGCATTCGGCCGGTGAAGCCGTGGAGCAGATCGATATCGGCCCGCAACTCCGCCGGCATCGTGCGGCGCGCCGTCACCATCCAAGGGTCCAACCCGCTCCCAGGCACCGCGCGATAGAGGAGCGACATCACCGACACGAGATCGAGCGGCAACGAAACGACGAAATTGACTTGAAGCGCCGGTTTTCCGACCACTAGCTCGCCCATGGGGAGCCCTCAACCACCGTCCATCGATACCGTGCGATCTGGCAATGATGATATCAGCATATCCCTAACCGGTCAATACCGTTTGTGTGCCAGATCACAAACTACTGATCGACCATTGCGATGTAGTCGTCGCGGGGCGGGGAGAAAATGTCGAGGACAACGCAGCCCTCGTCGCCGGCCACGGCGTTATGCGGCAAATCGGGCGGGATGGCGTACGCGTCGCCGGGGCGCAGCGTCCGCGTCTCGTCGCCAATCGTCAGCGCCAGAGTGCCCTCCAGCATGACGCCGGCTTGCTCGTGCGGGTGCTGATGGCGCGGCACCGCCTGATTCGGCTCGATGGTCACCCAATTCACCATGATCCGCCCGCCTGTCATCGACTGCATGTAGAGTCCGGTGATGGGCGCGAACGTCGGCAAGTCGTCCTTTCGTGCCCAGACCGGCTGAAACGCGAGGTCCTCGGTCGCTGGCTCGGTCACCGGCCGCGCAAAGACCGGCTCGTCTGGAACGGGTGTCGTCTCGTGACGTGGCGCCATTGTGCAAGCTCCTTTCGGCGTTTGATCAGCCCCGCGGAACAGAGTCTACCAAGCCCTCGCCCACGGTCGCTGAACCTTGACAAGCCCCATCGGCCTGCCTAGGCTGGCCAGGACGGACCGCCGGCGTATGCCGCGCGGCTGGGGAGGGAACCGCGATGCCGACGCGCCGCTCTTCGTCCTCCGACGCCCACCAGCAAGCCTTCGAAGAAGGCGCGCCGCCGACGCGCCGCCGCCGGCGAACCGACGTGCTCACCACCGAAGAGCGCGAGGCGCCTTACACCGACGACTCACGCCTGCTCCAGATGGAGCGCGCGGCGGCGGACGTCGTTCCCGATCAGCTCCCGCTCTTCGCGCCGGGCCCGGCCGGCGAGCTCAAGCCACTCCTCGGCGGGATGCCGCCGCTGCAGCCGACCAGCCGCCTCGATCTGGCGCGGGCCTGGTACCGCCGTGAACTCGAACAGGCGAACCGGCCGCCGAACACGATCGAGTCCTATTCCTACGACCTGGTGAAGCTCGAGGAACAGACCGGTCCCAAGCCGATCAACCGGCTGAGCCGGTCGGATATCGCGACCTTCCTCGGCCTGGCCAACAACCGCTCGACACGCAAGCGCCGCCTCACCTCCGCCCGCCGCTTCTTTCAGTTCCTGATCGAAGACGCCCGGGTGCTGAGTGAGGACCCGACCGACGGCTTCTACCCGCACAACATCCAACTCAAATCCCCGGTGCCCCTCTTCGCCGACGAGCAGGAACGCTTCCTGGACGCCGCCGCCGAGGACGAGGCCTGGTGCCTGACCGCGATCTGGCTGATGATGCGCCTCGGCTTGACGCGGGGCGAGCTCCTGGCGCTGCGGCGCGAGCACGTTGACCTCACCGCGGACGAAAACCCGGTCGTCTACGTCTTCTACGACGACGTCACCAAGCGTGGAAAAGAACGCAAGCTGGCGACCAACCGGGAGTTTGCCGCCATTTACGCCGACTACCTTGACCGTCGCCAGCCGATCGACCTCCTCTTCCCCTTCGGGTTTCAGGCGATCAACGGCATGGTCGAGCGCGTGCGGCGCGCGGCCGGCATCCAAAAGGCGGTGACGCCCCAAGTCCTTCGCCACACCTTCGCCGTCGAGCGCGCCAAGGAGGGCGCCGACGAAGACGACCTCCTCGCCATCCTCGGCCTCGCCGACGACCCCCGCAACCGCGCCAGCGTCCGCCGGTACCTGAAACTGGCGGAACCCGCGTTGTAATCGCGCGGAAGGGGTGTGGCTCCGCCCCTAACGATGCTACTTGCTCAGCTCAAACAGGCGATCAGCCAACGCCTCCAGTTCCGCGCGCGGCTGCAACAAATCAAGCCATCGATCGGGAATGGCGGACGCCCCGTAGTGCGCCCCCGCCAGGGCGCCGGCAACCGCGCCGGTCGTGTCCGCGTCGTCGCCGAGCGCGACGGAGGCGACGACCGTCTCCTCGAAATTGTCGTTGCTCGACAGCGACCAAAAGGCGGCGACGATCGTATCGAGCACAAATCCACCGGAGCGGATCTCGTCCCGCCCGCGCCGGCTCGCGGTGTAAACCGCCTCGATGACTCGCGACTCCCGCACGTCGACCACCGCGGCCGCGATCGCATCCCGAACGCTGCCGCCATCGAGGAGAAAAGCGATCGCCTGGTTGACCGCGACGGTGCCCCATGTGCAGCGCGGATCGGCGTGCGTCACCCGGCTGGTGTCGATCGACGCCTGCACGAGCGCGGGCAAGTCACCGCGAAAGCGGAGTGCGACCGGCGCGCAACGCATCACCGAGCCGTTCGCCGCCGCGCCGCGCGGCAACGCCGCCGCCTGAACCCGTTCGCCTGCCTCGTCCCAGGGGACGCCGCGGGCGAGCAGATCGATTGCGGCCCGCGTCGTGGTGCCGATGTCTTTCGGTTTGGTTTCCGCCCATGCGATGAAGCGCGCTGCGACGTCCGCCATGTCGAGGGGACCGCCCGTTGCCAGGCTCTGAGCCAGCGCCAGCGTCATTTGCGTGTCATCGGTGATCTCGCCAGGCGCGAGATGCAGCCACCCCCCGCCGGTGAACTCGCGCGGCCCATTCGGATGAAGGCGAGCAATCTCGGCGCGCGACAGAAACTCAACCGGCCCGCCTAGGGCGTCCGCGCAGGCCAATCCGAGCAGGCACCCCCGATACTGATCGGCCAGGTCTACCATCCGCTCCCTGTCCTGTCACCTGTCGCCTGTCGCCTACGAATACGCCGGCAAATAGTCGCCGTGGGCCTCGATCAACTCGTCGACCAGCGACCAAATCTGGTTGAGATCAAGCTCGGCGGCGGTGTGCGGATCGAGCATTGCCGCATGGTAGACGTGCTCCCGTTTCCCGGTCAATGCGGCCTCGACCGTCAACGCCTGAACGTTGATATTGGTCTGCATCAGCGCCGCGAGTTGTGGCGGCAGCGCGCCAATGTGCGTTGGCTGCACTCCGTTCGTGTCGATCAGACAGGGGACTTCAACGCAGCAGCCGCGCGGTAGGTTCTCGATCAATCCCTCGTTCGATACGTTGCCGTAGATGACTCGCGGCTGGCCCGTCTCCATGCTGTGGATGATCAACGTCCCATATTCGCCCGAGTGGCCGGTGAAGCGCTTCTCGCGCTTCTTGACCATTCCCGCGCGCACCTGCTCGGCCAACGCGGGGTCGGACTTGCGGGTTGCCTCCAGCCGTCGCTCGGCCAGCCCACTCAGGCGCGCGGCCCGCCCCGCTTCGTAGCGATCGATCTCGCTCGGATCGGACGACGTCAACGCCGCGCGCATCTCGCTCCAATCGGCGATCTGCTCCTCGCAGCGGGCGGGGTACTCGTCCAGTGGCACGTTGTAATGTTCGATCAAGTCCGGCCGCTCGCGTTTGATGAACCACGGCACGTACTCGCTGAAGTGCTCGCTCGACTCCGTGACGAAGTAGCCGAGCCGCCGCAGCATGTCGAACCGCACCCGTTCGTGCGCCGGTTCCCGCCCCTCGGCCGCGACCCGGATAAGGTCGGGATAGAGGTCGCGGCCCTCGTGCTCGAAGCGCAGGTAAAAGGCCATATGGTTGATGCCGGCGCAGAGGTAGTCGATCTCCTCGTGCGGCAAACCGAGCACGGAGGCGAGCTCGTGAGCCGTGCCGAAGACACTGTGGCAGAGGCCGACCGTTCTGATCCGCGTCGCCCGCGTCATCACCCAGGTCAGCATCGCCATCGGGTTCGTGTAGTTGAGGAAGAGCGCTTCCGGGCAGTTATTCTCCATGTCGCGCGCCATCTCGAGCATGACCGGGATCGTGCGTAGCGCCCGCATCACGCCGCCGATGCCGAGGGTGTCGCCGATCGTCTGCCGCAAGCCGTACCGCTTCGGGATCTCGAAGTCGATCACGGTCGACGGCTTATAGCCGCCAACCTGGATCATGTTGATGACGTAGTCCGCGCCGTCCAAGGCGCACCGCCGGTCGGTCGTCGCCTCGATCCGCGGCGACACGCCCGCCTGCTCGGCCACGCGGTTCGCGACGATCTCAGAATCCCGCAGACGCTCCGGGTCGATGTCCATCAGCGAGATGGAGCTTTCATGCAACTCGGGAAACGTAAAGAGATCGCGCAGAAGGTTGCGCGCGAAGACAGTGCTTCCCGCGCCGATGAAGGCAATCTTCGTCATGCTCTCTCTCGCTGCTCGGACGAGCCGAGGGACAATCGGATGGACTCCGCATCACGGTCTTCACACGGTCGCTGGTGCGGCCGGCGTTAGGATGGCCCATTTCCGGTTGTGGCGCGACCTTGGCGAGCACGCCGCGTCCGTGCGCCCCATTGACGCGCCATCCCATACGCCATACACTCGGCGCTAACTCGTGTTAACTCTTTTAGGATAGAGGAATCCGACGTGAGTCACAAGCGGGTGACCAGCCGCGACGTCGCGCAACGGGCGAGCGTGTCGCGCACGACCGTCTCCTTTGTCCTGAACGACGTCACGAGCATGAAGATTAGCGAGCAGACCCGGCAGCGCGTGCTCGACGCCGCGCGGGACCTCGGCTACATCCCGGATGCTGCCGCGCGCACCCTCGCTAGCGGCAAGACCTGCACGCTCGGTTTGATTGTCAGCCATGCCAAGCTCATTCCCGTGGACGTCTTCATTCCTCAACTGCTCCACAGCCTTCACGATGTCTGTCGCGAACATGGCTATCGACTGCTCCTCGAAACCGCCGAGTACCCCGATAAGCCCGGCGCCTACGAGCGTCTGGTTCGCGCCAAGCAGATCGACGGGCTGATCGTCCTCAGCCCCCGCCACGACGACGCCGATCTGCATACCCTGATCGAAACCGGCTACCCGCTCGTGCTCATCGGCAAATATCCGCATCCCGGGGTCCATGCCGTGATGCCGGAAATCAGCCCGGAAGCGACCTATCGCACCACGGCGCACCTGATCGGCCTCGGGCACCGGCGCATCGCCTTCATCCACTTCATGCCAAACTACGACGCCGCGACCGATTATCGCCTGCTTGGCTACCGACAGGCGCTCGAGGAAGCCGGCATCCCATACGATGGCGGCCTGGTCCGCGACGGCGACTATAGCGCCGCCAGCGGATTCGAGGCGATGGCGTCGCTATTGACCGCCTCTCCGAGGCCGACCGCCCTGGTTGCCGGTAACGACACCATCGCCATTGGCGCCATGGCGGCGATCTCCGAAGGCGGGTTGCGCATCCCCGACGACGTCGCCGTCACCGGCCACGACGACATTCCCACGGCGCGCTTCACCGTGCCCTCGCTGACCACCGTGCGCATGCCAGCGTACGCCATGGGTCGCCGCTGCGGTGAGATGGCGATCCAACTCATGGCCGGCAAAGAACCGGCCGAACGGCAGGTCGTCTTCTCCACCGAGCTCGTGATCCGCCATTCGTGCGGTGCGCGGCCATTCTTCGAGGCAGTCGGTGACTGAGAAGATGCTCTTCAGGATAGGTCCACGTCGATAGCGAGTCCGTTATCGCGATCGCGGCAATCGCTGACGCCATTCCCGCGGTGACCGCCCAGTGATCTGTTTGAACCGCCGCGAGAAATAGAACTCGTCGCAGAAGCCAAGCTGCTCGGCAATCTGGCGGTCGGTGAGGTTGCCGCGCTGCATCAGTTCACAGGCACGGTCGATGAGCCGGATGCCGCGGTATTTCGCCGGCGGCATGTTGGCCAGGCGTTGGAAGCGCTTGCGGAACCCGTCGTACGACATGTGGAGGTCGCGCGCCACGTCGCGTAGATCGACCTCCTGCGCGATGTCCGATTCGAGTAGGCCACATGCGCGGCTAAACCAGGACGTCTCTTCATCAAGCTTGCCGCCTCGTGTCCCGGCGAGCAGTGCCTCGCTTAAGACAAGTTGGAGGCGGGAAATCTCGACCAGCGATGGTGCGAATCCCGGCCGGTGAGGAGCGCCGAGGACGGACTCAAAGCGATTGAGCCACAGGTCCACTGGCTCCAGATGAAGGATGGGCTTATGGGGATGAAGCAGGCCGGTGGTGCGCCACAATTCGAAGATAGGACCGTCGAAGACAAAGTACAGCTCACTCCAGTGCGCTGTCTCCGGCGGGAAGTAGGTATGTGGTAGCTCAGGAAACACAACCAGGAGATCGCCCGCCTCGAGCATCAGTGTCAAGCCGTTCGCATCTTCGTAGTGTGCTTGTCCGTCCACAACATAGACGATCGCATAGCTGCCGAGCACGCGCATTGGCCGTCGCGGTATACCGACACTGTCGCGATTGAACCCAGCGAGTGAAATGTTCCCCAGCGGCGATCGCACCGCGTGCTGTGCCCGTAAGGCGGTCTGGCGATCCGTTAGCAGGTTCTTCACTCGAATGCCAAAAAACACAAGGAAACCGGTCAAATTGATCATCGGATCTGGGTGGCGCGGAGTTTACCATTGAGTCGCGGCCCCGACAAACGGCTACGCGGCTTCGAGTTTGGAGCGCCAGATGGCAACGACGTTACTACCGGACCTGATTGCCAGCGGCCGCGTGATGGATACCTCGCCCGCGGCCTTCGGCGAACTACGGAGCTCAATCGACGCAATCGACGACGTCGCGGAACTGCGGCGGCGGATGGAGGACGACGGCTACCTCTATCTCCCCGGTTACCTGGATCGAGAACACGTCCTCGACGCTCGGCGGGAAATCGTCAAACGGCTGGAGGAGGAAGGCGGGCTCGATCCGGGCACCGATCCCATGGAGGTGGTCGTTCGTACCGGGATCGAGTTCAAGTTCCGGCCCGACTTGGCCAAGAACAACGAGCCGCTCGATCGCGTGCTCTATGCCGGACGCATGATGGAATTCTACGAGCGCTTCCTCGGCGGCGAAGTGCGGCACTTCGATTACACCTGGTTGCGGGCGGTCGCGCCCGGCCGGGGCACCGCTCCGCACGGCGACAGCGTCTTCATGAACCGCGGCACGACCAACCTCTTCACCGCCTGGGTGCCGCTGGGGGACGTCGACTTCCACCTCGGCGGCCTGATCGTGCTTGAGAAGTCCCACAAGATCGAAGAGATCAAGAACGACTACGGCCAAATGGACGTCGATAGCTTCTGCGCGAACTTCCCGGACGCCGACTTGTATGAACGTGGCGAAAAGTGGTGGAGCGGAGCGCTCTCGGACGATCCGTTCGAGCTGCGCCGCCAGCTCGGGGTGCGCTGGCTTACCACCGAGTTCCAGGCTGGGGACCTCCTGACCTTTACGATCTACACGCTGCACGCGAGCCTGGATAACCAGTCGAACCGGATTCGGATCTCGTCCGACTCGCGGTATCAACTCGCGTCCGAGCCGGTCGACGAACGCTGGGTCGGGGAGAACCCGGTCGGGCATGGGGTTGCTGGCAAGCGAGGACGCATCTGCTAACGAGGCTTCGATACGCCCCGCTCCCGGCGTGGGCTCAACGCGCGGCGAGCCCCCCGGACCCAGGGCGCAACGGAAGCACAGGTGACGCATCGCGATGATGCATCGCGAAACGATTGCAGTGCGCGCGGCTTGTCCCTGATCAGGGGAGCAAGCCGGCACGCTGCGTTTGGCTGTTCTTGCCGAGGGAGTGTACCAACGCTCCGTGGCGATTTGACCTGAGAGGAGAACCCGGATGGCATCGCTGAAGAGCCCGATAAACCACCTGCCCCCGCTCTCTCGGCGGCGGTTCCTGCGCGCCGCCACCGGCGGCGCGGCCGCAACGGTGACCGCCGCGGCCGGTATCCGGAGCGCACTCGCCGTCCCCGCAATTCAGGGTGAAGAGATCAAACTCACCTACTGGCACGGCTGGACCGAACAGTGGGAGGAGATGGTCCAATTCGTCGTCGATATGTTCCACGAGAAGCAGAGCCGCATTCACATTGAACCGACGGTCGTGCCGTGGGACCAGTTCCTGCCGAAACTCACCGCGGCCATCGCCTCCGGCAATCCGCCCGACATCGTGACCCTCTTCGGCTCGACCGCGATCCCGACCTTGGCCGACCAGGAGGCGATTGTACCGATTAACGACTTGATCGACCTCGCGGCGACCCAGTCCTGGGTTGACCCGAACATCCTCAAGCTGGGCCAGTACAACGGCCAGATCTATGGCCTCTCTTATTGGGCCGGCTGCTACTCGCTTCTCTACAACAAGACGCTGTTTGCCGAGGCCGAACTCGATCCTGAGACGGGTCCGGCCACCATCGCCGATCTCGACGCGCTGGCCGACCAACTCACGGTCCGTCAGGACAACGGCAACATCGGGCGCATGGGCTTCCTACCGGCGTCTGATCAATTCTGGCTCTGGGGCACCGTCTTCGGCGGCGGCTTCTATGACGAAGACGCCAGGCAGGTCACCGCGAACGACCCGAAGCTCGTCGAGGCGCTGACCTGGCATCGATCCTACGCGGAAAAGTACGATGCGACGAAGGTCGCGGCCTTCAACGAAGGATTGGCGAGCGAACGCGCGCAGAATCTCGACCCCTTCATCGCCGGCAAGTACGCGATCCAGGCGCAGGGTCCGTGGAAGCTCGGCGACATCAAGAAGTTCGCGGACGAAGGCCTTGAGTACGGTGTGGTCCCGCCGCCCCTGGCTGGCGCCGAAGGTGTGCCCTCCAACTGGACCTGGGGCGATATCCAGATCGTTCCGAAAGGATCGAAGGACCCAGCGGCGGCGGCCGAGTTCGTCCAATTCACCGCCGGCGTTGGTGATCCGGAGGGCTACGCCAGGCGAGTCGTCTGGGGTGACCGGCCGATCAACGTGCCGGTCTCGAAGTCGGTCCTTGAAGTCCCGTCGTTCCAGGAGGTCGTCAGCAATTATCCGGGATTCCAGACGTTCATCGACGCGCTGCTCGGCGCCGGGCGGGTTGGCTCGCCGCCGGTCATGCCGGCCGCGGCGTTCTACAACGACCGCCTCACCGCGATGATGGACCGCGTGATGCTGCTCCAGGAGGAACCGCGGGCCGCTCTCGACAAGCTTACCGAAGAGGTCCAGCGGGAGCTCGACAAAAGCCTATAGGTTCGGGGGAACAATCGGCGGGGCGCGCAACGAGTGCCCCGCCCGACGACTGTCGTCGCCGGAGGTTCGTTGTGGCAACCCTGACCAAGCTGGACACCGCCCCGTCGACCGATACATCGGCACGCGGCCGTGCGACGTGGGACCGGCTGCGTCGGCCCGCCGGAACGGTCTTGCGGCACGCGGCGCTCATCCTACTTAGCGCCGCCTTTATCCTGCCGTTCCTCTGGATGATTTCGACGTCGCTGAAATCCAACGAGCAGATCCTTGCCTGGCCGCCGACCTGGATCCCGAACCCGATCCAGTGGTCGAACTACTCGGGTGCGCTCGACGTCGTGCCATTCCTCCGCTATACGTGGAACACTGCGGTTATCAGCGCGCTGACGATCTTCGGCTCCCTGATCTCCAGTACGCTCGTCGCCTACGGCTTTTCCCGGCTGGAGTGGCCGGGGCGTGACACGATGTTCGTCGTCGTACTTGCCTCGCTCATGCTGCCGTTTCAGGTGACGATGATTCCGCTCTTTATCGTCTTTTCCCAGCTCGGCTGGACCAATTCAGTGCTGCCGCTGACCGTGCCCTACTTCTTCGGGCACGCGTTTTACATCTTCCTGCTGCGCCAGTTTTTCAACGGGATTCCGCGCGACTTCACCGACGCGGCCCGGCTCGAAGGAGCGTCGGAGATTCAGATCCTGTGGCAGATCGTTGTGCCCCTCGCCAAACCGGCGCTGATCACGGTAGCGCTTTTCCAGTTCCTCTTTTCTTGGAAGGACTTCCTGGGGCCATTGCTCTACCTCAATGATGAGGCGAAGTGGACGCTATCGCTGGGCCTTGCCAACATGCAGTCTGCCCTTGGCCTGAGCCAGTTCGGGCAAATCATGGCCGTCGCCACAATGGTCGTCGTCCCTGTCCTCGTCGCCTTCCTCGTAGCCCAGCGGTTCTTCATCCAGGGCATTGCTACTTCGGGCCTCAAAGGCTAGGGTGCAGGGAGGCGGGAAGTGTCGAGTCCAGCAATCACTTCATCCTTGATCCCCGAAGTGGATGTTGCCGTGCCGCCGCTCAAGAGCCGGCGCCGGAAGTCGCTGCGAAAGCTGCTCACCGGGTTGGCGTTCATAAGCCCGTGGATCGTCGGCACGCTCGCCTTTCAGGTCTACCCGTTCTTCGCGTCCCTCTACTACAGCTTCCGTGACACGACGCTCCTCTCCCCCGGGGAGTTCGTTGGCCTCGACAACTATCGAGAGTTGATTAACGATGCGCTCTTCTGGACATCGCTCAAGAACACCGTCTACTACACGCTGGCCTCAGTGGCGATCGGCACAGTCTGCGCAATTGGCCTTGCCTTGCTGCTGAACCAGCGACTCACGGGCCAGACGGTGTATCGCACGATCTTCTACATGCCCTCGATCGTGCCGCTGGTCGCCGTTTCGGTGATCTGGATTTACCTCCTTCACCCCACCTACGGCCTGCTGAACTTCGTCCTGGAGAAGGTCGGCTTGCCGACGCTCGGATGGTTCAGCGATCCGACCTGGGCCATGCCCGGGCTGATCATCGTCGGGCTGTGGGGGCTTGGCAACGCGATGATCATCTACCTGGCAGGACTACAAGACATCCCGACGGAGCTCTACGAGGCCGCTGCATTGGATGGCGCATCGGCCTGGCGTCGATTGCTCCACGTCACCATCCCGCTCCTCACGCCCGTGATCCTCTTCAACTCGATCATCGGCCTGATTCACGGGTTTCAATATTTCGTCGAGCCGTACGTCATCACCCAGGGTGGACCGGCGGACTCGACGATGACCTACGGTCTGTACCTGTACAGCAACGCGTTCGACTACTTCAAGATGGGCTATGCCTCAGCTATGGCCTGGATCCTCTTCGTTATCATCATGGTCGTGACCCTCGTCGTGATGCGCTCATCGTCACGCTGGGTCTTTTACCAGGGCCGATGAGCACTTTCGGCAATGTGCCCTCGCGCCCGTTGTCCTGGCGTCGAATGCAGCACGTTCAATTGGCGATCCGTTCGATAATGAACGCCTCGGCCGCCGCCACGTCGACGTCGAGTGCGACGGCCGCGTTCGCCGGCGTATCGACCGACGGCTCGCGCATGAGGCTGGCTCCGGCGGAAAGGCGACCGCCCGTCTCGACGTCGACGCGAAGCGAGGTCAGCGTCGCCAACTCCGGCCGTACAACAATGGCCGCGGCGAGCGGGTCGTGCAAGTAGGTCGTTCCACGCTCGCGGAAACGAGGATAGAGTTCCACCTGTCGGGCGACCGCGTCGTGAAACGGCGTGCCGGCCCGCCGCACCTGTTCCACACCGACTTGATCGATCGTGACCCGCAACGTCACGTCGAGCGGGACGAGCGTGGTTGGTGCGCCCGAACTGACCACGATCTGTGCCGCCTCTGGGTCGCACACGATGTTGTGCTCCGCAATTGTCCGCGCACTGTGCCGTACCCCGCCCATGATCGTCAGGTGCGCGAGGCGTTCCGCGATCCGTGGTTCGACCTTCAGGGCGATGGCGACGTTCGTCAGCGGCCCGATCGCCAGCAGATGGATCTGGCCGGGGTTCGCCATGACCGATTCGACAATGAAGTCGACGGCCCGGCCTGGCGTTGGTTCCAGTCCCTCATCGGACTCTTCAAGCAGGCCGACCCCCTCGTGCCCTGGCCAGTGGATCGGCCGCAACCCAAGCAGCGAGTCATCTGCTCCGAGATAGACCGGGACGTCGTCTCGCCTCTTCAATCGCAGCAGCTTACGCACCATCCGACCACGCAAGGCGACGTCGCCGTAGACACAGGTGACGCCCACGAGCTCAATCTCGGGCGAACCCAGGATGACCGCCAGCGCCAGGCAATCGTCGACGTCGGTGCCAATGTCGGTGTCCAGGATCAGACGCGTCGGCAATCGAACTGCTCCTTCAAGAAAGGAGATGGATTACTTGCCGGAGCCGAGTGTCAGCCCCTGGATGAAATATCGTTGAAGGAAGATGAAGAGGAGGACGGTTGGGATAATGGCGATGAGGGTGCCCGCGAAGAGGATGTTCCACTGGTCCACGTACTCACCCCGCAGACTGGCCAGGCCAGTGGTCACCGGCTTCAGGTCGTTGTCCCGGATCAGGATCAATGCCCACAGGTAGTCGTTGAAGATCCAGGTGAACTCCAGGGTCGCCAGCGCGGCGAGACTCGGCAGCGAAAGCGGCAGGATATGCTGGCCGTAGATCCGGAACTCACTCGCGCCGTCGATGCGGGCGGCGTCCAGTATCTCGCCCGGAATCGTACGCATGAAGTTGCGGAGCACGAAGGTGCAGAAGCCAAGTTGGAACGCGGCGTGGAAGATGATCAGCGCCCAATAGGTGTTGTACAGACCGAGGAAATTGGTCAGCCGATAGACGGGGAGCATCAAGATTTGGAAGGGCAAGAGCGTCCCGCCGACAAAGGTGAAGTAGATGAAGAGGTTGCCTCGAAACCGGAAACGCGCGAGGGCGAAGGCGCCCAGCGACGAGAGGAAAAGCGTGATCAGCAGGGCGGGAACCGTGATGATGAACGAATTGGTCAGGTACTGCCGCAGACCGCCATCGGTCCACGCCTCGCCGAAGTTGCCGAGCTCGAGGGAGGTGGGCAGGCTCCACGGCCCGTCCGCGATCAGGTCGTCGAAGGAACGGAGCGACGTGACGAGCGCGGTGAAGACGGGGGTCAGCCAGGTAATCAGGAGCGGGATGAGGCAGGCGTAGAACAGGACCGCCCGCCAGGGAAACGTCGCTTTGCGCTGGGGCGCGATTGCCGCCATTCCCGCTCTCCCGATGAAGGCGTCAGCCGTCAGCTAGACGTGAGTCGCGAGTCCGTGAGTAGTTCGTTGGGCGATCGCGGCTGCACGCTGATAGCTGACGGCTCATTCAATACTCCAGCTCGTCCTTCAGCATCCGCCGCAAGTAGGCAAAGATGAAGACCATCGTGATCAGCGTCAGGATGACCGCGATCGAGGCGCCGTAGCCCATGTTGTAGTTGTTGAACGCCTCGATGTACATCATGTTGGCGAGGACGTCCGACTGATTGTAGGGGCCGCCGCGGGTCATGACGTTGACCAGGTCGAAGGCACGCAGGGCATCAATGATCGAGATAACGATGACGATCACCGTCACGGGCTGGAGCAGCGGTAAGACGATCTGGCGGAAGCTCTGAAAAGAACTGGCGCCGTCGACCCGGGCCGCTTCGACCAACGTCGGGTCGACGTTCTTCAGACCGGCCAGGTAGATCAGCATCACGTAGGCGATCTGCCGCCACATTGCGGCGCCGATAATCGACCACGTCACCAAGTCCGGATTGGAAAGCCAGCCGATCCGCTGCCCGCCGTAGCCGAGAAGCTCGACGGTGGTATTGATCAGGCCGTCTGGTTGATACATCCAGATCCAGACAACGCCGATGACGACGCTCGAGAGGACCATCGGCGAATAGAAACCGGCCTTGATGAAGCGGACGCCGGGCAGGTGATTGTTCAGCAACACCGCCAGGCCGAGACCGCAAACGACGGGGACCGTGATGAACGCAACGAGCCACTTGACGTTGTTCATCAGCGCGGTCCGGAAGACGTGATCGTCGACGAGACGGCGATAGTTCTCGAGGCCGATGAAGTCCTGCTGCGTCACCCCATCGGAGTTGGTTAGGCTCATGTAAAAGGAGTAGATCATCGGCCCGATCACCCAAACGGCGTAGAGGGCAACCGGGAACGCGAGGAAGAGGTAGGGCGTCCAATGCGCGCGGACGGTGCCGGCGCGCCCTGTCCGCGCCGCGGCGGCTCCAGCCGCCGCGGCCGGGGTTGATGCACCGATGGGGACTCGCGTGCCTTCACCGGTAACCTGAGCCATGGCTCAATCTCCGTCGAGGCGGTAGGGATGTATTGGCCGTGAGGAGTAGATCCTCCCCTCCCACGACGAGAACGCCTGTCGCCCGTCGCCTGCCGTCTACCGCCTAATCACTCGTCCGCTTCAAAGACGCGCTGGCGTTCCACGTCGAGGGTATCGAGGATCTGGTCGACGTCGTCGCGGTTGTTCCAGAACTGGATGAAGGCGTTCATGCCGCGTTCGGCCATGTCCGGATGCGTGTCGCGATCGTAAAACTGGGCGATGTAGTCGGCCTGCTGGAGCATCTCGATGCCCTTGCGCGTCAGCGGGTCGTAGATGTCCAGCGGTACCTCCTGGTGGACCGCCGGGCTGCCACCGACCTCGGCCTGCGATTGCTGGTATTCGGCCGAACCGAAGAAGGTCAAAAGCTGCTTCGCCTCGTCGACATTCGTCGCTTTCGCGCTCGCGAAGTAGCCGTCGGTCGGTGCGTCCTCGCCGACCGGGACACCTTCGGTGATCCGCGGGAACTGGAAGAAGTCGACATCGGCCTGGTCCTCTTGTGGGTAGGCATCGAAAAGGAATCGGCCAATCAGGTACATCGCCGCCTCTCCGTTGACCATCGGGCTGACAGCATCCTGCCAGCTCAGGGCTTCGGGCTGTGCGATGAAGGCATCCTTGTCCAGCAGCTCTCGCCAGCGCGCGAAGGTTTCCTTGACCTCAGGCGAGTTGTAGGCGACCTCACCATCGGTGAGCTGGATGTGGAACTCCGGACCGTTAACCCGCATGTTGAGGTAGTCGAACCACCCAGCCGCCGTCCATGGCTGGTTGGTGCCGATCGTGAACGGGGTGATCCCGGCCTCCTTCAATTGGTCGACGGCGGCGAGCAACTCGTCCCAGGTCCGCGGCGGCGTTTCGATGCCGACTTGCTCGAAGATGCTCTTGCGATAGAAGATCCCCCAGTGATAGTAGCTCGTCGGCACGAAGTAATACTGGTCATCGCTGCCCTTCGAGACCGCGAGGATCCCCTGGGGATAGGCCTCTTCCCAGCCCTGCTCCTGGAAAAGGTCGTCGACCGGCATGATCAGACCCCGGTCGATAAAGAAGCGCGCTCGGTTGCCGGCGAACCAGGTTAGGACATCGGGCGGATCGTCGGAGGCGAGGTAGGTGCGAATCGCTTGCTTGAACGCCTCGTGCTCGACGATGTTGAGCTCGACGTCGATCCCGCTGTTTTCCTCGAAGCCCGCGACCGCATTCTCTAGACGCTCTTGAGCGACCGGATTGCCGCCTACGTAGGCGCTAAAGGTCACGGTGCCGCCATCCTGGGCAATCACACCCCGGCCGCCCGCAAAAGTCGCCAGCGCCGGCACGCCGATGCCGAACGCCGCGCCGCGTCGCATGAGGGTCCGGCGGTTCGTCCGGCCCGCCAGGAGATCGTCGATGAAGCCGTTCAGCCGCTGATTGTGCGCCATTGCGCTGCTCCTTCACGTCTCTGAGGATGCGGAAAGGCCCGGCAACCGCCGGTCCGATCCCGCCAACCACGCCCGACGTCGCCTGACGCCGGAACGACCCAAGGATCCAGGAATCACGCCGCGTGCGGAATTGCCGGATGCTAGCAACGCCGCGAAACGGTTGTCAACCGCCGTCGCTACAGTCCGCCGCACTCTCCTGCAAGGAACGTGCCCGAACGGAGCGCGGTCGGACTGAGTTCAGTCCGACCGCGAACCATATGCCTCGCCATTCGCGTTGCGACTCAGACGGTAGCGACTTCGATTCGGGGAAAGATCGGCCCGGCCAGGTTCACCGCGCCGAACGTCGCCGCTCCCCACTGCCCGGCGTTCGCCCAGGCGCCGGCCTTAATCGGCTCCAGCCCAAGCTGGTGGACGATCTTGTCGCTTGTGGCTGGAACGTATGGCGCGAGGAAGATCGCCACTAGCCGGGTCGCTTCGGCCGCCGTCCAGAGGGTCGTCTCCAGCGTTTGAGCCGCCTCTGGTTGCTTGGCCAGCTTCCAGGGTTGCCGCGCTTCAAGATATTGATTGGCCCGCCGCACCAACGTCCACAGCGACTCCAGCGCCCGGTCGAGTTCCCACGCTTCGATCTGCTCCGCCGCCCGGTCTCGCGCCTCCTCCGCCACGCGCCGCAAGTCCACCTCCGGCTCGCCCGGCTCGCCGGGTTCCGGCACACGTCCATCTCGATAGCGGCCGACCATTGCCACGACCCGGTTGAGCAGGTTGCCCAGGTCGTTGCCCAGGTCGTCGTTGTGGCGGCGAATCAGGTTCGCCCGCGAGAAGTCGCCGTCCGACCGAAACGTGATATCCCGCATCAGGTAGTAACGGACCGGGTCGACGCCGAACTCTTCCACCAGCTTGACCGGATCGATAACGTTGCCCGTCGTCTTCGAGATGCGCTGCCCCTCGACGGTGATGAAACCGTGGACGATGACCCGCCGCGGCAGCGGCAGACCCGACGACAGCAGCATCGCCGGCCAATAGAGACAGTGGAACCGCTGGATATCCTTGCCGATCACCTGAGAGTCGGCCGGCCAGTACCGCGCGCTCGTCTCCGTATCATCGGGGAACCCGATCGCCGTCAGATAGGTCGTTAAGGCGTCGAACCAGACGTAAAGAACGTGGTTCGGGTCGCCCGGCACGGGCACTCCCCAGGGCGTCGTACCCGGACGGACAGCGCGCGAGACCGAGAAGTCGCGCAGACCGCGATCGATCAACGCCAACATCTCCGGCCGCCAAACCGACGGGGTGATGAACTCCGGGTGCTCCTCGATGTGGCGGCGGAGCCGCTCCTGGTGGTTGCTGAGGGCGAAGAAGTAGTTCTCCTCCTCCAGCCAGTCCGGCTCGATCGTCGGGTGGTTGGGGCAGCGCCCGTCGACCAGTTCCTCGTCGATGTAATAGTTGTTGCAGTTCGGGCAATACCAGCCGGCGTAGGTCGCGGTGTAGATGTCGCCATTAGCTTGTGCCCGACGGAAGAGCTCCTGGGAGGCGCGGAAGTGGCGCTCTTCGGTCGTGCGGACCCAGGCGGTGCGCGAGACGTCGAGCGCATCCCAGGCGCGGCGGAAGGCGACGTCCATATCGTCGGTCCATTCGACCGGCGTGACGCCGTTCTGAATCGCGGCGCGGAGGACATGCTGGCTGTTCTCGTCCAACCCCATAGTGTAGGCAGTGTCGTCGCCGATCAACCGGTGGTAGCGGGCAACGACGTCCGCCGCGACTTTCTCCAGCGAGTGCCCGATGTGCGGCGGCGCGTTGGGGTAGTCGATGGCGGTCGTGATGTAAAAGGGCGTTGGCCCCGATCGCGTGGTGACGCTCATGGCGGTTGCTTCCTGTCTGGTGTCCTCTCTTCGGTGGCGGGTCGTCCGATGGGTAATCGACAAAAGGAAACGGGAGCCTGACTGCTCCCGCCTGCCTGTCGGTTCGAGTTGAGGTGCGCGGGCGACGACCGCTCTACCCGCTCATCCTCGGACCGACAGGCACAAGCATCACCATCTTCATGACCCCAGCACAGGGAGTCAGGGACACCGTTGCTTGTTCGATCCGGTCGGTCAACGTCTGCTCGTTCATGGCCGGACTATACCGGCTGCCGCGATGCGGCGCAAGCAACGGCAAGCGGGGTCTGATGTACCATAGAACTCGGCGCTTCGCCGGACGACATGCCCCAGGGACAGATGATGGCGCAGCAACTGACGAAACCGGCCGGCCTGACCAACGACCTCCCGCGGATGACCTACGATGAGTTCCTCGCGTGGGCTGGCGAGGAGACGCGTGCCGAATGGGTCGATGGTGAGGTGATCGTCCTCGAGATGCCAAACACTATTCACCAGAGGATTATAGTCCTCTTGGTAAGACTCCTGTCGCAGTATGCGGATGTGCTCGGCCTCGGGGAGGTCATGGTCGCGCCCTTCGAGATGCGGCTGATTCCTGTGCGATCGTCACGGGAGCCAGACATCATGTTCGTCGCTCGCGACCATCTCGATCGGATTACCGAAGTCCGATTGGACGGACCGGCCGATCTCGTCATTGAAGTCATCTCCCCTGATTGTGTGACGCGCGACAAGCGTGACAAGCTCCTCGAATACCAGCAAGCTGGCATTCCGGAGTATTGGATGGTCGACCCCCGTGAGCGTCATCGCACCGTGGAGCCGTTTGCGCTCAGCGACCGCGGCGTCTACCAGCCTATCCCGTCCGATAAGCGCGGTCGCCTCAACTCGACGGTCCTACCTGGCTTCTGGCTCGATCCGGCGTGGCTTTGGCAAAACCCGCTGCCCGACCCTTTGCGGTTGCTAGCGACGATTGCGCCGGATGCGCTCCAATCATGACTAAGCACCACGTCGCCGAGTGACCACACGCCTGGTGGTGAGCGATAATTCGCCCACCGCTACGAGGGCTGGTCAAGTAGCCTCCTGGCAACGCCGTGGAAGGACACAACATGGCACGCCAAGTCATCGAACCCGCTGCCAAAACCGAGCGCACGTTCCGCATGTCCTATGAGGACTACTTCGCGTGGGCGGGCGAGGATACGTTTTCCGAATGGGTCGATGGGGAGGTGACAGTTTTCGTGCCGCCTGACGAACGTCACAACAACACGAATTACTTCCTTACGGTGCTCCTCGGCCTTTTCGTCGGCCTGTTCGATCTGGGCAAGGTTTTGACGGCGCCGTTCGAGATGAAGTTGCGAGAGGGCAGATCGTACCGCGAACCTGATCTGCTCTTCGTCGCCCGCGAGCATTTCGACCGGCTCGACGGCCAACGTCTGAACGGTCCGGCCGACCTCGTCCTCGAGATCATGTCGGACGACAGCGTCACCCGCGACCGGCGCGACAAATTCGCCGAATACGCGGCCGCTGGCGTGCCAGAATACTGGCTCCTCGACCCGCGCACCGGCCGTCAGTCGTTCTGGCCCTACGGCATCACCGCCGAGGGCTACTACGAGGAACTGCCGCTCGACGATGTGGGTCTCTTTCACTCTGCTGTCCTGGCAGGCTTCTGGCTCGACCCGAACTGGCTCTGGCAAGACCCGTTGCCCAATCCGGACGCGATCCTCATGGAAATCGCGCCTGACGCCTACCTGGATCGGATCAAGGCGTTTCACGCGGCGCGGCGGTCGTCTCCAGCGGAATGACAGCAGTTCGGTTCCAATGCCGGGGTATCATTCGCGAGAAGTAAACTGAACCGGAAACGCCGCCACTGATTCTGCAAGCGCGGCGGGGAGTATCCGATGGTACGGCAACTCTTCACGGCACCTTCTACGGATGAGCAACGACGAATCATGACCTACGATGAGTTCCTCGCGTGGGCCGGCGACGAGACACGTGCCGAATGGGTCGATGGTAAGGTGATCCTTCTTGATATGCCGAAGCTACTGCATCAGTAGTTCATCCTGTTCCTGGGCAGTCTCATGTCGCGGTATGCCCGGCTTCTTGACCTCGGAACGGTGCTCATTGCTCCGTTCGAAATGCGCTTGGCGCCCGTTCGGCCGTCGCGTGAACCGGACATCGCTTTCGTCTCCCGCGATCACTCGGATCGGATTACGGTCGACCGCTTGAATGGACCGGCCGATCTCGTCATTGACGTCATTTCGCCCGACAGCGTCACACGGGATCGGCGCGACAAGTTCCACGAGTATGCGAAGGCTGGTGTCCGCGAGTATTGGACGATCGATTCCCGCACAAGTCGCCGAGACGTCCACGCCTCAGCCTTGACGGATGAAGGTGTCTACGAGCCGATTCAGCCCGACGCTGATGGCCAGGTGCATTCGACGGTGCTATCCGGGTTCTGGCTCGATTCAGACTGGCTACAGACAGATCCCCTGCCCGATCCCGACGCGATCTTGATGGAGATCGCGGCGGACCGCCTGTTCGAAAAGTTCAGGGCGCTATATGAGTCAAGACGCCGTTCCTCCGAGCCTAGATAAGCGCTTCCACTGCTACTCCTCAGCGCCCGATCGCGCCAGCGCGTAGTACTTTGCGTCCGGGTGGTGGACGACCAGGGCGGCGGTTGTCTGCTCGGGGTCGAATTGGTAGCCCTCGGTGACCTGGATGCCGATGGAGCGGGCATTGAGCAGGCGTTCGACCAGCGTGTGCTGAGCAAGCTCTGGACAGGCAGGGTAGCCCCAGGAATAGCGCTTCCCCTGCTCTTCACCGAGGCCGAGCTCACGCCGAACGCGCTGATGGGCGTACTCGGCCAATCCCTCGGCGCTCTGCACGCTCAGGCCGTGGCTATAGTAACTCTCGGCATACTCCCCGGCCGCCTGGAGGAGCTCGGTGCGCTTGGTCGCCTCGGGGCCGACGGTGACGATCTGGAAGACGGCCACGTCGCGTTTGCCGCTGACTAACGACAGGAAGTAGTCGGCAAGGCAAAGGCGCTCACGGCGCGGCTGCCGTGGGAACGGGAAGCGGGCGACCTCGCGCTCCAGGTCCCCAGGGTCGAAGATCACCAAATCGTTGCCGTCGCCGTTCGCCGGGAAAAAGCCGTAGCGCACCCGCGGTTCCAGCCAACCCTCGCGGATGGCGTCCGCCTCCATGGCCTGCAATCGTGGCAGGAACTCCTCGTTTTGCAACGTCTCCCACGCCTCATCCCTAATCCCCTTGCCGCCCCAATGGAGCCGGAAGAGCGTCTTCAAGTCGAGATGCGGCCAGACATCGGCCAGCGTGAAACCGTTCATCTCTTGCACGCCCCAGAAGGGCGGCGTCGGCGGCTCGACGTCACGCACCGTCTTGCCCTCGATCGCCGTCGACTCCTCCGGCACACTGAACGCCTCGCGACCGGGACGGCCCAGCGAGCGGCGGGCCTCCTCGACGGTCGCCTCTAACAGCGAGCCGCGCGCCGCGGGCTGGATGATGCGGTCCATCAAAGACAGCCCTTCGAAGGCGTCCTTGGCGTAGAAGACGCCGGGGCCATACGGGATGTCTTCGTCGACGAAGAGCGTGCGGTGCGCGTAGGCGCGATTGATCGCCGCCCCGCCGATGATCACCGGAAACGCCAGATCCTTATGGTGCAGCTCCTTGACGCAGAGCGGCATCTGCTTGCTGGTCGAGACCAGCAGCGCCGACAAGCCGATCGCCGTCGCGTTCGTCTCGACCGCCTTGTCGATGATGCGACTGATCGGCACCTGCTTACCGAGGTCGTGGACCGTGTAGCCATTGTTGGTCAGGATCGTATTGACCAAATTCTTGCCGATGTCGTGGACGTCGCCGTAGACGGTGGCGAGGACGACTGTTCCCTTGGTCACTCCCTCCTGCTTTTCGAGGTAGGTCTCCAGGCGGGCGACGGCCTTCTTCATCGCCTCGGCCGATTGCAAGACAAACGGGAGGATCAACTCGCCGGCGCCGAACTTGTCGCCGACCTCCTTCATCGCCGGCAGGAGGACGTTGTTGAGTACCTCGACCGGGTCGCCGGCCTCTGGCACGGCGACGTCGACGTCCTCCTCGATCCCTTCCTTCTTGCGATGCACGACCCGGTAGTGCAACCGCTCCCGGACCGCCATCTCCGCCATCGGATCGGGGCCACCCTCCGATTCCGAGTCGGTCCGCCCCTCGAAGAACTCGATGTAGCGTTGGAGCGCGTCCGGTCGCCGGGCAAAGATCAACTCTTCGGCTAGCGCTCGCTCTTCGGCCGGGATTTCCGCGAAAGGCACGACGTGCGAGGGGTGGACGATGGCGAGATCGAGCCCGGCATGCACGCAGTGGTAGAGGAAGACCGCGTTCAGCACCTTCCGCGCCGCCGGGTTGAGCCCGAAGGAGACATTACTCACCCCCAAGACCGTGAGCACCCCCGGCAACTCGCGTTCGATCTGCCGGATGCCCTCGATCGTCTCCATCGCGGAGCGAGTGAACTCCTCGTCCCCGGTCGCCAGGGTGAAGGTGAGCGCATCGAAGATCAAATCTTCTGACCGCAACCCGTACTCCTCGGTCACGATCTGATGGATCACCTTCGCCACTGCCAGCTTCCGCTCGGCGGTCTTGGCCATCCCCTCTTCGTCGATCGTTAAGGCGATGACGGCCGCCCCGTGATCCTTCACCAGCGGCATCACCGCCTCGATCCGGGCACGACCGTTCTCCATGTTGATCGAGTTGACGACTGCACGGCCGGGGTACTGTTCGAGCGCGTCCTTGATCACGTCCGGCTCGGTCGAGTCGACGACCAACGGCGTCTCGACCGTCAGCGCCAGCTTCTTGACGATCGTCCGCATGATGTCACGCTCGTCGGCGCGCTCGGTCAGGGCCATACAGACGTCGAGCGCGTGCGCCCCTTCCTCGACCTGGCTGCTGGCGACCTGGAGCAAACCGTCGTAGTCGTCGGCCAGGACGAGCCGCTTCACTTTGCGCGACCCTTGCGTGTTGACTCGCTCGCCGACGATCAGCGGCGCCGGCTCCTGTTGCAGCGGCGTCGCTCGGATCATGCTGGCGATCAGCGGCAGCGGCGCGGCGGGCCTGGCGACCGTGATCGGCCTGCGCTCGATCTGGTCTACCGTCAGTTGCAGGTGCTCCGGCGTGGTGCCGCAGCAGCCGCCGACGATCCCAACGTCGAACTCCTCGACCATCTCCCGCAGCGCCCTCGCCATCGGCTCCGGTTCGAGCGGGAAGACCGCCATCCCGTCCTTGTTGATCGGAATCCCGGCGTTGGGGATGATCGCGACCGGCGCCGTCGCGTACTCACCGAGGTAGCGCGCGGGCTCCCGCATATGCTCCGGCCCGGTCGAGCAATTGAGCCCGATAATATCGACCCGAAGCCCTTCCAGGATCGAAAGCGCGGCGGCGATGTCGGTGCCGAGCAGCATCCGGCCGGAGGTATCGAGCGTGATCGAGGCGTGGATTGGAATCCGCGCCCGCCCCTCGTCGAAGACGCGGCGCGCGGCGTGGATCACCGCCTTCAGTTCGAGGATGTCCTGCACCGTCTCGATGATCAGGACGTTGCTGCCGCCGTCGACCAGCCCGCGCACCTGATCAAGGAAGAGTTCGACGACCTCCTGGAATCTGGCCTGGCCCAGCATCGGGTCCTCGGAGGCCGGCAACAGACCAGACGGCCCGATCGAGCCGGCGACAAAACGCGGGTGCGACGGTGTCGAGTACTCGTCGGCCACACGGCGGGCGAGCTCCGCGGCGGCGCGATTCAGCTCGTAGGTCCGCTCCCCGATTCCATATTCGTCGAGCTTGTGCTTGCTGCCGCCGAAGGTGTCGGTCTCGAGCACGTCGCAGCCGACCTCGAGGTAGCCGGCGTGTATCCCCTCGATGATGCCGGGGTTGTGGAAGACGAGGTACTCGTTGCACCCCTCCTTGCCACCGTACCCCTCGGCGTCGAGTTGGAGGTTGAGAATCGTTGCGCCCATCGAACCGTCGTAGAAGAGGACGCGTTCGCGGGCAAGGTCGAGAAAGTCGCGGCCGCGGGTCATCGTGTTCAGTTCCCCCCGTGTCGGTCCGGTCGTGCGCGTCGCCTCCGCGACAGCCGCCGAGTCGCAATGGGGGAATTGTACGTCGTAATGCGTCCGCCCCTCTCCGTCATGCCGAAAGCATGGAGGAATCTCTCCCGTGGCACGAACGGCGGAGCGATTCCTCGTGACCTCGGAAGGAAGGGCTGCCTAGAACCGGACGGGCGCGACCGCCGCGTCAGGCGGGTACGGGTCGGTCGGCGCCGAGGTCGGTCCGAGCGTAAAGGGTGGATAGGCGTCGGTCAGCAGGTAGTAGTAGATCATGACGCGCCCGGACCACCTTTGCACTCCGACGACGAAGTCGAACAGACCGCGCGGGTAGCGACCCGTGATCAGGATCGCGAACCAGGCGACGACAAAGGCGACGAATGCCGCGATGCCGAGGAAAAAGAGCACGACCAGGTGGGGAATGATCAGCAGCCACTTGACGAAGATCAACAGCCGGGACAGCCGGGGCGGATAGGCCAATTCGTACTGCACCGGATACTGCCCGTCGCCGAACGGCGGGTACTCGTCCCGCAAAAGCGAGATGTACGCCGTCACTCGCGCTTGCCAGCGCATCGTCATCACCGCGAACTCGAAGAGTCCCCGCGGGTAGTTGCCGGTGAAGAGAATCCCGAACCAGGCGATGAACGTGACGATGTTGAGGCCGAGCTGAAGAAAATAGAGAACGACGATGTGCGGAATCACGAGCAGCCACTTGACGAAGATCAACAGGCGGCTGAGCCGTTCGGGATATGCGACGTCGAAGTGCAGTTCCGGTTGTGCGTCCATGACTCCCTCTTCTCCCTCTCGCCCTGCCCGAAGGCACAGGCCGACCCGATCCAGTTGCCGAGATTCGGCGCAATTGCCGCGGGATTCACCGGGAAGAGCCACGAATACGTGCGGGCAACATCATTGTATCGCGGGCGTCAATAGCGCTCCGACATGCCGATCGCGGGTGTTTAGACCGAGGCCACGGTGCGGCACGGCTCAGGTGACTGGTGTCTGTGCGCTCGTTGCTACCGTCCCGTCGATCATCCGGGATGACACGAGCGAGGAGACGGTCAGATGCCCGCCGAGCAGGCACGTCCAAGAGCCCTCGCCACGTCCCTTTCCAAATCCTCTACATCCTCCAACCCCACTGCTACGCGAATTAGCCCGTCCGGATACGGCCACACCAGCGTGCCGCATTCGCCAAGCGACACGGCGATCGTGCAGAGCTCGAGGGCGTTGATGAACGCGCGAACCGCCTCCTGCCCACCCTGCACGGTGAAGGAAAGCAGACCTCCGAACTGGTCACCGCACAATCCCCGCGCGACGCCGTGCCCCGGATGGCCTGAAAGGCCGGGAAACGCCACCCGTTTTACAGCGGGATGGGAAACCAACACGTCGGCGATGCGCGCCGCGTTTATCGAGTGCCGATCCATCCGTAACGGCAGCGTCTTCATGCCCGTCAGCAGCAGCCAGGCGGTAAACGGGTTCATGGCGCCGCCCAGGCGGGAGAGACGGCCGGCAATGGGCGCCACCAGCTCACGCGGGCCGGCAACCACGCCGCCCATCGCCTGCCCGTGGCCCGCGAGGTACTTCGTCGCGCTGTGGATCACAAGGTCCGCCCCGTGCTCCAGCGGGCGCATCAGTGCCGGGGACAGGAACGTGTTGTCGACAATAAGGAGCGCGTCGTGACGGTGCGCGATCTCAGCCAACGCGGAGATATCAGCAACCTTGAGGCCGGGGTTCGAGAAGGTCTCACAGTAGATCGCCCGCGTCTCCTCGGTGCAAGCCGCCTCGACCGCCGCCAGATCGGTGATATCGACCGTCGTCACCGCCGCCCCGGCCGCCGGCAGATCATTGCAGACAAGACCCGATGCGACCTCGTACAGGTCGGCCGACGCGACGAGATGCCCACCACCCGCGGTCACCCCAAGCAGCGTGGCCGCGATCACGGCCATCCCGGTCGCCCCGGCCGCCGCCTCCTCCGCGCCTTCGAGGTCTGCCATCTTCAACTCGAAACAGCGGACAGTCGGGTTCCCTTCCCGTTGGTAGACGAAATGCGGAGCCTGGCCGCAACGCCACGCCTCGACGTGGTCGTACGAGCGGAACGAGTAGGTCGTGTTCTGGTAGATCGGCACGCCGTGGGCGCCCGTAGCAGGATCGGGCGCTTCCCCGGCGTGGATGCTGCGCGTCGAAAGACCGTGGCGGGCGGTTGTCATCAGCGTCTACTCCTCCGGCACTCTAGAAGCGCTTGCTCGCTCACCGTGCCGGGAGTGTACGCCGGTTGCCTATCTATGACCCGCCGCCCGCGGCCGCCGTGGCGGTTGCCGCGGTCTGGATCTGGTGCACCGTCTCGTTCATCAACGCCCGCGACGGCCGAGTGTTGATCGCCCGGATCGCCGCCAGGTCGACCTTCGGCTCCCGCTCGGCGGTGAGCAGCCCGTTCCGTTCCTGCTGGGTGTCGGTCAGTTGCGTGTAGCAAAAACCGGCCACCACCGGCGAGTCGAGCACCGCACCCACGAGCTCTTCGTACTTCGCGAGCAGCGCGTCAGCGTCCCCCGCTGTCCCATACCCCCACCAGGGCTGACCTGGCTCCGGTGCATCGGTGATCCCGCCGAACTCGGTCAGCATCACCGGGGTATGCGCCCGCTCGTCGGGCCGGGCGATGTTCCGCCCAGCCGGTCTTCCGGTGCGCAGCGTGCGGTCGAGCGCCTCCGGCGAGCCGTAGCGCTCGCTCAGCGCCGCGCCGGAGAAGGCGTAGTCGTGGATGCCCCAGATGTCGCTCTCGACGTGCTCCCAGCCCTCGTTCCCGATCACGGGCCGGGTCGGATCGAGCGCCTTGGTCAGGTAGTACAGCGCGCGGACGTAATTCCGCTGTTCCGGATCGCCCTCCAGGTTCGGCACCCCCCAACTCTCGTTGAACGGCACCCAGGCGACGATCGAGGGATGGCTGACGTCTCGGCGCACGACTTCGAGCCATTCCCGCGTCAATCGCTCGACGGCGAGCGGCGAAAAGGCGTAGGCGTTCGCCATCTCGCCCCAGACCAAGACGCCCAGCCGGTCGCACCAGTACAGAAATCGTGGGTCCTCGACCTTCTGGTGGATTCGTACCCCGTTGAAGCCAAGCTCCTTTGCGAGCTCGACCTCGCGCCGCAATGCCGCTGGACTCGGCGCGGCCAAATGCGACTCCGGCCAGAAGTTCTGCGCCAGCACGAGCCGGAGGTAATATGGTCGGCCGTTCAGTAAGAATCGCCCGTCCGCTACGCCGGCGCTCCGCATCCCGGCGTAGCTTTGCACCGCGTCGATAACTCGTTCGCCGTCGCTCAGCGTGATCTCGGCGTCGATCAGGTTCGGATTGCGCGGCGACCACACCAGCCGGTCGGTGTCCATCGTCAGCAGGTTGTCGGGGAAGTCGACCGCGCGGCTCGTCTCGATCCGATCGACCGTCCACGTCTCGTCGGCCAGCGCGATGCCGTGCATCGACAGTCGCAACCCCAGACGCAAAGGCCCGGTCGGCGGCGCGTTGAGCCGGAGCGTCACACCGAGGCAGCCGCGATCGAGATCCGGCACCCACCGCACGTCTTCGACATATGTGTGCCCGACACGCTCCAGCCACACTGGCTGCCAGATGCCGGTTGTGCGGTCGTACCAGATGCGGTGCGGCTCGTCGTGCCAATCTTGCTTGCCGCGCGGCTGCTTCAAATCTCCCGGCCGGTCCTCCGCCCGCACGATAAGGACGTGCTCGTCCTGATCCGTCAGCGCGGCGGTGACGTCGGCGCTGAACGGCGTGTGCCCCCCTTCGTGCCGCGCCACGAGTCTCCCGTTGACCCAAACGTGGGCCTGGTAATCGACCGCGCCGAAGTGGAGCAGCACCCGCCCATCGCCCTGGCGCGCCGCCCGAAACGTCCGCCGGTACCATACAACCGGATGCGGCGCCCTCTCCCCGATCCCACTCAGCCGCGACTCCGGCGGATATGGCACAACGATCGTGCGATCGAATGGCTCGGCACGCTCATGCCAATCCTGATCGAGGCCAACGTCGCCATCGTCATACGCAAACTGCCACGGACCGCACAGATCGATCCAACCCTCGCGCGCCATCCCCGGCCGCGGGTGTAATCCCTGATCCGACACGAAGTAGCTCCTCGTCGTCCCTAACTCCCGACCTCCGACCCTGACTCCTGACTCCTGACTCCTGACCCCCGACCCCTGACTCCTCCGTCTACCCCTTGATCCCCGATAGGCGCACCCCTTGCACGATGTACCGCTGCATAATCAGGAAGACCGCGATGAGCGGCGCCGCGCCGACCAAGGCGCCCATAAAGAGGGCCGGCAGATTGATCGTCTGCGCCGTCAGGTAGGTCGAGAGTACGATTTGCACGGTCCAGACCGACTGGTCCGCCCGCGCCACCACCAGGGGCCAGAGGAACGCATTCCAGCTATAGATGAAGCTGAGGACACCGAGCGCCATCATGATCCCCATCGAATTGGGCAGGATCATCGCCCGGTAGATCCCGAAATAGCTCAATCCGTCGAGGCGCGCCGCCTCCTCGATCTCGACCGGGAAGTCGAGATAGAACTGCCGAAAGAGGAACGTCGCAAAGGCATTGAACAGGCCCGGTACGACGATCCCCCACAACGTCCCGACCCCACCCAGGCGATCCAGCACGACATAACTCGGAATAAACGTGACGGCGCTCGGCACCATCAACGTCGTCAAAAGCACGAAGAAGACGACGCCGCTCCCCCGGGCCCGAATCCGTGCCAGCGCATACCCCGCCATCGAGGCAAAAAGCGTCTGAAAGACCAGGTTGATCACCGCCAGAATCGCCGAGTTCCGCAACCCGGTCGCCATCGGCACCAGCGGATCGTCGAATAGGGTGGTGAAGTTCTCCCATTGCGGCGAGGCCGGCCACCACTTCCATTCGAACCCGGTAATCTCCGGCTGGGTCATCAGCCCATTGCGGACGACGAGGTAGAAAGGAAAGAGGAAGATGAGCGAAAGTGCGATCAGCAACGAGTAGCGCAGGATCGCGCCGATGTAGCGGGCGTAATCGCGCCCTCGGCCTCGCGGCACGACGAGCGGCCGGCCGCGCTCAACGGTGGCGGAAGTGTCGGTGATGGTTGCCATCGCATCCCCTCCTTAGGCCGCCGTCGACCGGCCGAATCCGAAGATGCGCCCCTGCACGAGCGTCACGGCGATGATCAGCGCGGTCAGGATGAACGCGCCGGCCGAAGCCAGCCCGTAGTTCTGGTTATTCAGCCCAATCTGAAAGAGGTAGATCAGCGGCGGTCGGGCCAGCCCTACGTTGCCGGCCGAGGCGCCGGTGCTGCCAAAGATGTTGGCAAACTCGTCGAACGCCTGGAAGGCGGCGATGAAGTTGAGCAGCAGCACGGCGATCGAGGTGTTGCGCAACAACGGCAACGTGATCGTGCGGAAAGTCGTCCAACCGGACCGCGCCCCGTCAACGTACGCTGCTTCGTAGAGGTCGCGCGGAATCTCCTGCAACCCGGCGATGAAGATGATCATGTAGAAACCGACCTGGAGCCAGAGCCGAACAGTCACCAAGACCAGCCAATACCAGGGCGGATCGCCCGCGGGCGGCGAGATCCACGAGATCACCTTTTCGTAGCCGAACCACTCGTACAGCGCCAAGTTGGCGACGCCGTAGGGCGTGCCGTTGAAGATGCTTGTCTTCCAGACGAGCGACGCGATGACATACGAAACCGCGGTCGGAATAAAGAAGATGGTGCGGAAGACCGGTCGGCCGAAGCCGGCGCCGTTCACCAGCATCGCTAGCCCGAGCGAAAACACAAATGTCAGCGGCACGATGAAGGCGGTAAAGATCACGCCCGTCCGCATCGCCTTGCGGAACGCGCTGTCGCGCAGAATGTCAACGTAATTCTGAAAACCGACGAACTCGCTGATGCTGACCGTATTGCGCGCTTCCGACAGGCTGATCAAGAAACCCCAGACGATCGGCGCGAAGACGAAGAGACCCAGGCCGATCAGCATCGGGGCCATCAGCACCCAGAAGGCGATCGTCGCTTCCCACTTTTGCTGTTTCCAAAAGGGTCCCGCACCCGCGTGCCCGGCATCGCTGGCTCTCACGCTCATCCGGTCCGCCTCTCTCCAGGCAATCGCGCCGCACACGCACCCCGTCATGCCGCGCGCCGCGGTCATCCCGACCGCCTCCATCGTCATTCCGAGCTTGTCGAGGAATCCGCCTTTGGTGAGAATTTTGGTTAGGTAGAGGCGGATCCTTCGACAAGCTCAGTAGTCTGTCACGGCCAAGCCGTCATGCTGAGGTATCGAAACATCCCCGCGCGAAGCGCAGCGGCCCCCCGACCCCCAATCCTGGGGGAGCACGACGGAGCGGCTGCGCCGGGGGATGCTTCCCTTCGGTCAGCATGACGGTGCGAGCACTCCAGACGTCGTTGGGCGCGTTCAGAATGACGGTAAGCGCTCGCGGCCTACGCCAGCACTTGATCCAGCTCGGCCTGGCACTGCTCGGCGGCGGAGGCCACCTCGGCAGCCGCGTCGGCGTTGTTCTTGACGATATTCGTGACCGCCGTGGTGAGGAGCGTGCCCATCGCCCCCGTCCACTGCGGCGGCATGATCCGCCCGTGGTCGTTCAGGAACGTGACCGCTTCGGCCGGCGGCCCATCCTGCAGCGGCTCGGCCGACGCCGCCGCGCTCTGCCGCGGCGGCACGTGGAAGCCGTAGCTGAGCGACCAGTCCTGCTGGATATCCGTGTTCTCGATCCAGAGCCAGCTCGCCAGCCGCTTGGCCTGCTCCATGTACCGCGTCTGACCGTTGACCAGCTCGTTCCACCCGCCCCAGAAGGTCGCCGGCGTCCCTTCAGCGTCGAGCGCCGGCCACGGCAGCACGCCGAAGTCGTCGCCAATCGCGGCCCGGATCCCCGGCATCGCCCAGAGCCCGGTCCATTGCATCGCTGACAGCCCCTGGGTGAAGGCCGACGGGTCCCACCAGTCGGTCGGCGCGCCAATCAGGAGTGCGCCGGAGTCGTTGAGCTCCTTGACCTTCTGGTACGCGAGAACGGTCCGCTCGTTGCTGAAGATGATCTGGCCTTCGGCCGGATCGAGGAAGTCGCTGCCGGCCGACCAAGGGGCGATCGTCAACAGCGCGGCGATGCCGCCGTCGTTCCCCAGGAACAACCCCTTCTGGCGACCGGTGTCGAGCGCCTGGGCCGCCGCGATGACCTCGTCCATCGTCGTCGGCGGCGCCACGCCCGCGGCCTCGAGGATGCTCGTCCGGTAGTAGAGCATCCCCATGTCGTCGATCATCTTGATGCCGTAGATGTTCTCGCCGATCGTGTTGACGGCGATGTTGTTCGGGTGGAAGTCGGCCTTGACCTCCTCGGTGTAGAGGTCGTCGAGCGGCGCGCACTGCTCCGCCTTGACCATCGCCACCGTCGGGGAGGTCTCGTAGACGTCCGGCCCTTCATCGGTCAGCAGCGCCGCCGACAGCGCGGAGCCATAGTCGCCCGGCACCCACGTCACTTCGACCGCGATATCAGGGTGCGCCGCCGTGAACTCCTCGGCATACCGGAACGCCGCCTCCTGCGTCCCCTCCTCACCGTACTGGTGGTACCACTGCTTGATCGTGACCTGATCTTGCGCCGCAAGCTTCGGCGCGCCTCCGAACCCAACCCAGGCAACGGCCCCGCCCGAAACGAGGACCGACTTCAACACGTCACGCCGGCTGAAGAAGCGCGAATCGACCCCATGGTGAGCAAGCATTCTCTCCCGCGACATCATTGTTCCTCCTCTCGCTGCATCCTCGAAGCGAATACCCTCGCGGCCGGCCCGTTCGTCGGGCCTGGTCCAATACTCGCGCGAAGGGAACGGACGACGTTCAACGTATCCCCGTGACGCGAGCCTGTCAAGATCGCACCGTTCCGGCACGACCGACGCGGAACAGCAACCGCTGATTCCTCACCACCAGCCGTAGGGGATATTGCGGCGCGGGTTGAGCAGGGGATAGTGCCCCGACTCGATAAGACGGTCTGTGCGGGCAAAGAGGGCGTCGACTTCGGCCCGGATGAGGTAGTCGCGCAGCGTCGCGCGGACCTCCGGTTCGCGACGACGCAAGGCGACCAAGTCGTCGAGAAACGCCAGGTTGATCGGTTGTCCGACGTACTGCCAAAGGACGGTCCGCATCTTCGGCGCCTGATTGAAGGTCAGGCCGTGGTCGATCCCCCACACCTGGCCGAACTGATCCCGCAGGCAATGCCCGTTCTTGCGGTCGGCGTTGTTAGCGATGTGGTCGAAGAGGACGACCCGCTCGATCTCCGGCGCGCAGCCCTGCCAATACTCCTGGCTCGCCGCGGACTCCGCTTCTGGATAAACATAAAGCTGAAGGCTGCCGATGCCGTGCGGACCGCCGCGCACGATCGTCGGCGGCACGAAGTCCCAGCCGAGGAGCTTGCTGAGCAGATAGGCGGCCGTCTCCCGCAGGTAGAGGGTGCCGTCCGGAAAATCGTAGAGCGGCGCCTCGCCGCTGCGCGGCTTGTAGATGGCGAGCTGATCCCGCCCGTCCGGCGCTTCCAGGGCGACGGCAAAGGAGTAGTTCGATCCCCACGGGATCAAGCGGCTGGCGACGATCTCCGACTCCCGCAGCAACACCAGCGCGTCCGCTTCCGAGAGGGGTGGGGGCGGCGTTGCGCCCGCCTCGTTGTCGCTATGCCGCAATTCGAGGAAAAGGTCGGGCATCGTTCCGTGTCCAACTATTCGTCGTCCGCGCCTCGTGCCGTGCGGCCGGTGGAAGATCATACGGCCGCGCGGACCCGTTCGGATTCTACCCCGGTCAGGCATCGAAACACGAAGCACGAAGCACACATCTCATGCAAAATAGGCGTGCTGGATTGGGAAAAGTCACCGAGAGGTCAAGGATGAGGATCGTACGCTACGTCGGGCACGACGGCCCGGCAATGGGAGTCGTCGAACACAAGACCGTCTTTGCCGCCAATGGCGACCTCTTCGCCGCTCTGGCAAAGGGCGACGAGATCGGGCCGCTGGCGTCGATCAACCTCATGGCGCCGCTCGATCCCGGCAAGATCGTCTGTGTCGGTCTCAACTACGCGGCCCTCGTCACCGAGCGCGACGCTACCCGCCAGATCCCCGACGAGCCGGTCATCTTCATGAAACCGCCGTCGGCCGTGATCGGCCCGGACCAGCCGATCGAGATTGCCCACCTCGACCACCCGACCCACTACGAGGCCGAGGTCGTCGTCGTCATCGGCCGCACTTCACGACGAGCCCCGGAATCCGGTGCCCTGAACCACGTCCTCGGCTACACCTGCGGCAACGATGTCTCCGATCGCACCCTCCAGGGCAAGGATGGGCAACGGGTCCGCGCTAAAGGCTTCGATACCTACTGCCCCCTCGGTCCCTGGATCGAAACTGACCTCGACCCGACGAGCGTCAAGGTCGAATCACGCCTCAACGGCGAAGTTCGCCAGTCCGCCACCACCGCCGACATGCTCTTTCCTATCCCCTTCCTGATAAGCTTCATCTCCCACATCATGACCCTGCACCCCGGCGACGTCATCATGACCGGCACCCCCTTCGGCGTCGGCCCCCTCACCCCTGGCGACGTCATCGACGTTACCGTCGGCGGCATCGGCACCCTCCGCAACCCCGTCACCGCTCGCTCCCGCATTCACTGAAACAGGCGTACGTCAATCAAAACGGCACGTCCGCCAAATCCAACGGCTCCAGCGCTTCCGGCCGATGAAAATCGGCATGACACCGACCGCTCAGGTAATCCGGCCGCGTATACACCCCCGTAATCTGCAAATAGCACCGCTCTGGATGCTTCTCCCATCCCCGCGCCAACCCAATCCGCAACGCGACGTGGTCAGCTCGTTGAAAGAAGGCAGTCATCCGCTCAGATAGTTTGGTCGGCGACAGTACGCGTTCCGTCCGCGCATGGTCAAGACCATACCGAAAGGCCAAATCGGTCACGGTCAACCGGTAGCCACGCCCCGATTGGTCCTCGAAGCCGATCCGGTATTCCCACCGATTTGTAACAGGACGTGGCCCGTAGACCACCTCGTTGACGCGGGCAGGAAAGATCGTACCGAGCGAACGGCTGCCTTGGCCGTCGAGTAAGTAATCGCCAACCTCGTGGTGAATCTCCGTACCGAAGATCTCCGAGACCGCGCCGTCATCGATCCTGGTCAGCAGATCCCAACGCTCGTCTTCGTCCAACAGGCGAATCCGCTCGCGATGACCCGGCGCGACGTGCCAGTCTTCCGTGTGCGGCGGTTGCGGCCGGGCCTGGACGAAGTCGAGCTCGACGACCGCGAATGGCCGCACGACCGGATCGCCATGGACGTAAAGCCACCGCTCGTCGAGCGTGCCGTTGCGAAAGAGTGGTCGGACGCAGGAATAGGCGTCCAAGCCTTCCTTCACGTACCCGGCGATGCAGACACGCTCGCCGCCCATGCGCGTCAGGTCGGTGATGATGACCGGTCGCCTCGCCACGGCCCGGCTCCTGCCTCGCTACACGAGATGGACGATCTCGGTCCCCGGCCACGCTGCCGCCAAGCGCTCCGCCACCAGCCGACGATGGCACTGATCCGGCGTGTGCTCGCTGCACAGCAAACAGGACGTGATCGCCTCGAACTTCTGCCGATCTAACGCGCCCGGAATCCCTCGATCGTCCATCAACGCCTCGAACCGTTCAACGTACCGGTCCCAGCGATGATCCTTGCGGTAGTCGGTGAATATTTCCGAGGTCGGAGCCAGAATCGGACAATGTTCATAGTCGCAACCCGCGAGCTCGCGCAGGAAGTAGGGCAGATCGCCCTTCTTCGCGAACCCGGCGAGTTGGCCGTCGGGATGGAGGCGAATGTCGACGAGGCGCTCGACGCCGTTGGTGCGGATCAGCTCAAAAAACCGTTCGGCGGGTTTTCGGGTAAAGCCGATGGTATAGATCCGCACAGGGCCGATCCTCCGCTTCAGAGCAAGCTCAACTGCTCCGCCTCGCGTTGCGCTTCCTCAATCTCGCCATTGCCGCGAATGTGCAGCACAGCGACGTCGCGGTCCAGCAACGATTGCGCAATCAGATGGTGGCGGTGGCAATGATCTGGATCCTCTTCGCTGCACATCATCGCCGTGCGCGATTCTCCGGCAATCTCCAGCAGCCGCGCAAGCCCGTTCAGGAAGGAGGGTAGCCGCGCGACCGCCTTATAGTCGACCAGATTGAGGTAATCGGCCTTCCCCTCCGGCACGACGCCGTTCTTGTAGCACGCCGGGTCCTTCGGCCGCCCACCCAGATACTCACCGGCAAAGGCGTACGCGATGCCGGCCCTATCCAGAGACCGCACCAAGTCCTCCCGGTTGAACCGCGGATTGAACTGGCTGTACGGCGCGCTCCGCACGTCGACGATCGCCTCGACTCCGTTCTGATGGAGACGTTCAATGAACGCCTCGATCGCAAGATTGCTGTGTCCAATGGAATAGATCGCTGGCAGTGTCGGCATCCCCTAAAACTCCTGCCACCCGATCCCCGTCCCTTGTTCGAGCTGGATCGCCAGGTCGGCAGGGTCGGTGACGGGCGGCAAACAGGCGTAGCGCTCGCAGAGATAGGCGGTCACGGCGCCGTCCCGCATCGGACGGTTGGCGAGGAACGGTAAGCGCTCAGCCAACGCCGGGTCGTCCGGATCGGCCAGGCCGATCACCGCGTTCGGTTCGTACCGACGGTAGACTTCGGCCGCAAACGCCTCGATTGTCGCATCGCCGCGCTTCCCGGCGATGGCGACTTCACGCGGCGTTGCCAAGTAGGCGTCGAGCGCCGAAAGGAAACGCCCAAAACCGGTCGGATGCTCGGCCATCGGCCGAGCCATCGTGCCGAGGAGCGCCGTCGCCCGCCGCTGATACTCCTCATTGCTCGTCATCGCCGCCAGCTTCAGCAAAACCGAGGCGGCGACGGAGTTCCCGGCCGGCGTCGCGCCGTCTTGCAGGTCGCGCGGCCGGCTGATCAAGTCCTCGTGCCCGACGCCGGTATCATAGAAGCCGACGCCGTCTTTGTCCGCGAAGTCCTCAATCATCGTCTCAGTCAGTCGCAGCGCCTCATCCAGCCAGCGCCGCTCGAACGTCGCTTCGTAGAGCGCGATCAAACCGTCGATCAAGTTCGCGTAGTCGTCGAGAAAAGCAGGAATCTTGGCGACGCCGTCCTTAAAGCTGTGCAGCAATTTGCCGTCTCGAGACAGTCTCTCCAGCAGAAATGTGGCATTTCGCTCAGCCGCATCCCGATAATCTGCCCTGCCAAAAACCCGCGACGCCTCGGCAAACGCCCGCAACATCAGCCCATTCCAGCTTGTTAGCACCTTCTCGTCGCGGCCGGGTCGAACCCGCTTTTCACGGGCTTTGTAGAGCTTGCCCTTTGCGCGCTCGACTGTTTCCTCCAGCGCCTCAGCCGTGATGCCAAGCTGCTTCGCAACGTCTACCGGCGGCTCGGGTACATTGAGCACGTTGTGTCCCTCGAAGCTCCCCGTGTCGGTGACGTCGTAGTAGCGGGCAACAACAATCGCGTCATCGGACTCGAGCACCTCATCGAACTCGGCCTTCGACCAGACGTAGAACTTCCCTTCCTCGCCCTCGGTATCGGCATCCTGGGTCGCGAACAACCCGCCGTCCGGGCTTGTCATCTCTCGCAGAACGTAGTCGAGGATCTGGATTGCGACCAGCCGGTACTGCTTGTCGCCGAGGGCGCGGTAGCCGTCGAGATAGGCCCGCGCCAGTTGCGCGTTGTCGTAGAGCATCTTCTCGAAGTGCGGCACCAGCCAGATCGCGTCCACGGCGTAACGGTGGAAGCCGCCGCCGATCTGGTCGTAGATGCCCCCAGCCGCCATCCGATCGAGCGTCTGCTTGGCCATTGCCGCCGCCCGATCGTCGCCGGACCGCCGGTGCGTCCGCAGCAAGAACTCGACGAGCGCGGGCTGCGGAAACTTCGGCGCCGCCCCGAACCCGCCGTTAGCCGGGTCGAAGGCCCGCGCCAGCCCACGGACGGCCTGATCGATAATCTCGGCGTTGAGCGGGTCGTGCTTCGGCGTGGTTGCGCTGGCCTCGACGAGGTATTTGCGGATCTGGTTGGCGTTCTCGACCACCTCCTCGCGCCGGTTGCGATAGGTGTCGCTAACCGCTTCGAGCACTTTGGTGAAGCTCGGCATCCCCATCCGATCATCTGGCGGCCAATAGGTCCCGCCGTAGAAGGGCGAGCCTTCCGGCGTCAGGAAGCAATTCAGCGGCCAGCCGCCGTGCCCCGACATCGCCTGCACCGCCGACATGTAGATCGAGTCGAGGTCGGGGCGCTCCTCGCGGTCGACCTTAATGCTGACGAACCGTTCGTTCATCAAGGCCGCCGTCGCTTCATCCTCGAACGACTCGTGCTCCATCACATGGCACCAGTGGCAGGCGGAATAGCCGATGCTGACCAGGATCGGCTTATCCTCTTGCTTCGCCTTCTCCAGCGCCTCCGGCCCCCACGCGTACCAATCGACGGGGTTGTCCTTGTGCTGCAAGAGGTACGGGCTCGTTTCGTTGGCCAAACTGTTGGGCACGATTGCGCTCACTTTCCGGTCTGCTTCTCGCTACCGGCTCGACATTGCCGCCGGCTCTGCCTATTGTCGCAGGCCCGCGCAAGGTTGCTGCCCCCGCGCCGTCTTCGGCGGCTACAATCCACAGATCCGGCTGGTACGATGATTGAGGTGGTCATGAGCGAGACTTCTGAACGGATCGGTGGCGACGCGCTCGAAGGAGCCAAACTCGCCTTCGTCGGCGCGGGCGTGATGGCGGAGGCGATGATCGCCGGTTTGCTCGACCGGCGACTTCTCAAGCCCGATCGCATCATCGCCAGTCATCCTCGGGCCGACCGCCGCGAACGACTCAGCCAACGCTTTGGCATCCAGGCCGTCGAGGGCAATCGCGAGGCGATCGTCGATGCCGACCTCGTCTTTCTGACCGTCAAGCCCCAAATCCTCGGCCTGCTGATGAAACAGCTCCACGGGCGCCTGAACCCGGAGCAGGTCGTCATCTCGATCATCGCCGGGGCCGGCATCGGTGCGCTCAGCCGGGGCCTTGGTCACGACGCGATCGCCCGCGTCATGCCGAACACCCCGGCCCAGATCGGCGCCGGGATGAGCGTCTGGACCTCGACCGTCGACGTCGACGAGGCCCACCGCGAGCGCGTTCGCACCGTCCTCGGCGCCCTCGGCGAGGAACTCTGGGTCGAGGAGGAGAAGTACGTCGACATGGCGACCGCCCTCTCCGGCACCGGCCCCACCTACGTCTTCCTGATGATGGAGGCGCTTATCGACGCCGGCGTCCACATGGGCTTCCCCCGCCGCATCGCCGAAGAGATCGTGCTCCAAACCGTCGAGGGCTCGGTGGCCTTCGCTCGCCGTTCCGGCAAGCACATGGCAGAGCTTCGCAACATGGTCACCTCCCCTGGCGGTACTTCCGCCGAGGCGATCTACCAGATGGAAAAAGGCGGTTTGCGCACCGTCTTCTCCAAATCGGTCTACGCCGCCTACCAACGCACCGTCGCCCTCGGCAAAGAAGATGCCGACCGCGAGCGCGGCTAGCCGCGCTATTGGGAGGGGCGGCCGGTTCCCCCAAAGGTTGAATCCGCGGGCTCAGGCGGCCCGCGCCTCGGTCGGCTCGCCCCGTGCCTGGCGACCAGGGACGAACGCACCCGCACTCAACAGATGCAGCGTCAGCGCGTCGGCCGCCGGCCCATCGCCGAAGCGATCCGCAATCGCCGCCCGCAGATACGGAATCTCGACCGGACCGCACAGGTGTTGATCCCGCAGATCGTCCAGGAGCATTGTCCGGCAAAGTCCGAAACCGGGCACGAATGCCGCCTCGCCGTCCTCGGTCAGCGGCATCAGCCGGATTCGCATCTCGTCTTCACCCTGGAAGAGTTCGTCCAGCCGCGTCACCCCAACCCAGCCGTCGAACGCAAGTTCGGCCGCGACCAATCGCATCGGCGTCTGACCGGGCTCGGCCTCGTCCACTTCCGTCTCCAGCAGCCGCAACAACGCCTCCGCGCTGCCGGTCGCGATCGCGGGACAGGTGGTTGTGCCGGGTTGCAATCCGAGGGCGATCACCGGCCGCTGTTGATCGACTGCCTCAATCGCCGCAATCGCCTCGACTTGGCCCTGCTCGACCGCCACGACGGCTACGGTCAGGTCGCCTCGCACGCAGAGCATCTCCGGCAGCACCAGCGACCCCTTGACGACGAGCGGCTCCATCGCCCGGCGGAATGTCCAACCGTCGATGCTCCACCGTCGCCGGTACGCGAGTAGGTCGTCGAACAATTGGGTGGCTCGGATCGTGCCCGCCGCGCCCGCCGACGCCCGCTGCTTCGGCCGCACCGAGGCGACGACGTTGCGATCGAGCACGAAGCGAAGCGGCTCGCTGTTCAGATGAACCGTCGCCTCACCTTCCGGTTCGCCAGGGCAGACGATGAAAAGCTGTACGGCGCACCGCGCCAACCGCCCGCCAAAACGGCTCCACGTGCCGTGCGCGTCGCGACGACCGACCAAGCGCACTCCCCCGTCCGGCGTCCGCTGCCATTCGACGTCGAGTCGTGCGCAAATCGTCTCCAGCATCGTCCCATCCAACCTCGGCAGATGGAGCGTGATCGAGGATGCCTGCCGGAGCACCGAGAGCGTCAGCATCGCGTTGTAGCGGGCAACGACATCCTCTGCCTCTGGTCGTTCGCCGGTCCGCGCCAACAGCGCGTTGCGCTCGGCGTCGAGGTGAAGCAGCCGGTCGAGGAGCACTCCATCGACGCCCAGCGGCTCGGCAACCTTCAGCAGAAAGTCGGCGCGACCATCCGGTCTCGCGCAGCCCCGCTCATCCCGTTGCAGCGCCGTGTAGACGTGATGCCGCAAGTCTGCCGAGGTCAAGAGATCCCACGCCGCAAGGCGCGTCGCCACGTCCTCACCCGCGATCTCGCGGATGGCCGGCGTACGGTAGCGATAGGTATCCGCCAGGCAGGAGAGGATGCAGCGGGCCAGCTTGGGATCGCCAAACAACTCGACGACCGCATCCGGCGACAATTCAGCCCGTCGCCGCCCGACCATGCCGTCAAGATACGCGGTCGCCAAGTCGATCTTGGGCAGCACCGAGCCGTCCCGCAAGTAACGCGGGTACAAGCGGCGGCGCTCGCCGTCGGTCCCTTTGCGGGTCGTTTTCGGAATGTCCTGGCGGCGAAAGGCCATCGCGGGATTCCCCTCCTCGCTCGTCGTGGCGGCCGAAACCTAAGCGGCCTTTTTCGAGTTTGGGCGGCGCTTCCGGGCGCTGCGTCCCTCGACCGTGCGCCGCGTCACCAATTCGTAGAGGACGGCGGTCTCGCGCTTCGGTCGTAAAATCCGCCCGAGGCGCTGGATGTACTCGCGGGTCGCCGACGAGCCGCTGACGACGATGGCCACGCTCGCGTCCGGCACGTCCACCCCCTCGTTGAGCACCCGCCCGGTGACGAGCTTCGTGTACTCTCCGGCGCGGAAGCGGTCGAGGATCAGCCGCCGCTCCGGCAGCGGCGTGCGGTAAGTGATGGCGGGCAGCAGCAGGCGCTCGCTCAACTCGGCGACCATCGCGTTGTACTCGGAGAAGACGATTACTTTCTCGTCGCGATGCGTGTCGAGCAGTTCCGCTACCCGCTCCACTTTGGTTCCGGCGTTGAGCGCGATCATGCGCGCTCGCTGGTGCGACCGTAGCGCCGATCGCGCGGCTGGGTCGTGCCCCGACCGCCGGATCAACTCTTGGTAGATCCCGTCGCTCCGGCCGAGCTGGCCCCGCCGCGAGGCCAAGTACCACTTGTACTCGGCCATCAGCCGGTCGTATTCGACCTGCTCTGCCGGCGCCAGGTTGACGAAGATGCGACGCTCGTCGTAGGCCGCCAAGTGCTGATCGGCGGCTAAATCGGCGGCGTCCCGCCGGTAGACGACCTCTCCGATCAGGCCCGGCAGCGAGAGGTGCCCGAAATCGGCGCGCTCCGGCGTCGCGCTCAGGCCAAGCCGAAACGGCGCGTCCACCTTCCGCGCGATCGACCGGTAAGCCCGTGCCGGCAGATGGTGGACTTCGTCGACGATCAGCAGCCCAAAGCCGTCGAGGCGACGCGACGGCATCGCCGCCGAGTCGTAGGTGATCACCGTCAGGTCGCGCACCGTCCGCTTGCCGCCACCGACGATGCCGACCGCGTCGAACGGGTAGCCCAGTTGTTCCGCCAGCGCGCCCCGCCACTGGTGGAGCAAGTCGATCGTTGGCACCACCACGAGGGTCCGCACCCCGAGGCGCGCGACCGCCATCATGGCGACGACCGTCTTGCCCGCGCCGGTTGGCAGGGCGACCACGCCGCGCCCATCGTGCCGCAGCCACGCCGCCAGCGCCTCGTCCTGGTACGGGCGCGGCGTGACGCCGAGCGACGGCAGGCGTTCGAGCCCAAATCGGGCCTGGGTCGAGGCGTGGGCCACGTCGAAGGTCGATTGCTCGTGCGTAGAGGCGGGTTGGAGTTTCGATATCGCCTCGACACTGCCCTGGTCGCCATCCTCCACGACGCCGGCCAGCGCGTCAAAGAGATCGAGTTCGCCCGGCACATCGTTGCCATCGACGGCTACGTCGTCCGCAATCACGGTAGGATCGTTCGATTTCGCCGCGCTCCGCCGCCATGGCGGCCGGCCGCGCCCCGCCCAGCCCGCCAACTACGCCGCCTCCGGCAGCGACGGCAAGAGGGTCAGCGTCCGCGGCGCCGGCAGCGCTTCGATCACATCGTCCTCAGCCTCCAGCGGCATCGGCGAGGCGACCTTGCGGAACCCGCCCAGCACCTGCTCGGCGCCCGCCAGCAATTGCCGCTCCCGCTTCTCGCCGAAGCCGTAGAGCTGCCGAATCTTCCCCTCGTGGGCTGCTTCCACCACGTCTGCCGCGGTCGCCAGTCCCAACTCTTCGTGCAGGCGGCGGGCCGTCTTCGGCCCGATAGTCGGGATTTCCATCAGGCTGGCGACCTCCCTCGGTAGATCGGCGCAGAGTTCCACGTAGAAGCGCATCTGGCCGGTGTGCAATAGCTCGCCGAGCTTGCGCCGCAGGCGCGGACCCAAGCCCGGCAGATCGAGTTCGTGGCGGTCGTTGACGCGCAGTCTCGACTGGTCCGCGGTGCGAAGCAGTAGCCGCGCCGCGCGCCGGTAGGCGCGAACGCGGTACGGATTGTCCTCCGCCAGCTCGAGGATCGTGGCGACGTTGAACAGCACCTCAGCGGCGTCTTGGTTCGTCACTCGTGTCGTGGTCATGGCACTCATTCCCGTTCTCCTTCTCCGCGGCCACCCTGGCGACGGAATAGAACTAATGTTCGTATTGTACCCCATCCGTGCCCCCACGTCAAAACCAAATCGGTTCGTCAGGCGTTGATTCACGCGGACGGGTCGCGCGAGTCGGCCGCGTGTGACAGGCGGTCCGTCCGGGGCACACGTGTTGCAGACTTCCATTGATAGGTGGCTACAATGGACGCGATAATCGGCGTCCGGGCGGCCATCGCCGGCAGCGTCTCGCCGACGCCCGACGCACGAAAGGATTGAGCCGTCGTTACCGACATTCGCCCCGCTCCCGCGACCGGCGCCCGGACTGAGCGCCGCGCCCCGGGCCGCCGCCTCAGTCGCCGCCGCCGGGTTGCGCTCCTCATCGCCGGCGTCGTCGTCGTGCTCTTGGCCGTACTTGCGGTCCAGAGCTGGCGCGTGGTCGACGCGCTCGTTCAAGTCGAGCGCGCGGCCGTCGTACCGCTTCCAACCCGTGTCCCGCGTTCGGCCGCACTCCCGACGGTCGAGCCAACTGGCCAACCAAACGTCGTCGTCACCACGCCGACCTCGGAGCCGGAGCCCACCTCGACGCCCGCGTCGGTCGGTGCGGCATCCACCGAGGGCGACCCGACGCCGACAACTTCGCCCACCGTAACTCGGCCGACAACGACTGGATCCGGGCCTGAGCCGACCGCGACTTCCCGACCGGCCATCGCTCAGGCGGACGATGACGACGAGACCTCGCACTTCGACGTCCTGCGCCAGCTCATCTCGACAGGAATCAACGAAGGCGATCCCGGCACGGCCGCGGCCTGGGGCGGGCGCACCGAACTCTACATCCTCGTCCTCGGCGTCGACCGGCGGGCAGACGGCGGCGACCAAAACGCCGACGTTATCATCCTGGCCCACCTCGACCTGATCGAAAAGCGGATCGCGGCAGTCAGCATCCCGCGTGATCTCCTGGTCGAGATCCCAGGGGTCGGACCGAACAAGATCAACACCTCGTACAACTACGGCGTCGAGACCGACGCGGACAGCGCCGTTGCCGGCGTCGCCTTGGTCCGCGACACCGTCGAGGAGGTCTTTGGCATCCCCATCGACGGTTACGTCCTGGTTGACTTCAACGGGTTCGAGGACGCCGTTGACGCCGTCGGCGGTGTCGAGGTCGATGTCCCCTACGAGATCTTCGACCCCATGTATCCGACCGAGGACTACGGCACGGAAGAAGTCTACTTCGCGCCCGGCCTGCAATATATGGACGGCGAAACCGCGCTGAAGTACGTCCGCACTCGCCACGCCGACAGCGACGACCAGCGCCGCGACCGGCAGATGCAGGTTCTGCGCGCCTTCTTCGACAAGGGCAGGCAACTCTCATCGATCACCAAAGCCGACGAGATGATCCTGGCCGCCAGCGGCTCGATCCAGACCAGCTTCGCCCTCGACCAGCAACTGCTCCTTGCTCGCATCGCCTGGGAGATGGACCCAGCCCAGATCCGCTGGAGTTCACTCGGCCCGCCGATCCTCCAGCCCGGTGAAACCCCCGCTGGCGCCTGGGTCTATATCGGCGACCACGCCACCATCGTCGACTTCGTCCACGATGCCCTCGTCACCGCGGCCGATCGGTATCCTTAGGTTTCCCCGAGTTGGAGTCCCAGGGCTGAACCTAGAAATTCCCTCCGGAGTTACGGATTAGGGCCTACCAACCACGGTCCCGGCGGGACTTCGTAGGTTCAGCGCGGCGTTTCAACGCCGAGAAGCGTCTCGTCCACAAAATTCAGCGTGCGGGTCAGCCCGCTCTTGGCAATGCTCGTCCGCGGAAAGATAACCGTCGCATTCGGCAGAAACTCGTCCGGGTTCTCCATCGCTGGGCTGAAGTGGGTCAGCAGCAAGGCGCCGGCCCCGGCGGCACGGGCGATCCCCGCCGCCTCTGCAAACGTCATGTGCATGTGGGCTATCGCCTTCTGAATATCAGCGGAATCCCCATAGGTTCCCTCGCAGACGAGAAGATCCACACCGGACAGAAAGCCCGGCAGATCGTCGATCGGCCGCGTGTCGGTCACGAATCCGAACGACAGTCCCGGCCGCGGCGGACCGAGGACGTCGTCCGGCATCGCTGTCCCCTCGGCCCCTTCGACCGGCTGACCCCGCTGCAACACGCTCCACTGATTCATCGGGACGCCGAGCGCGCGGGCGCGCTCCGGGTCGAATCGCCGCGCACGATCCACGCCGACCCGATAGGCCAAACACGGGATACGGTGATCCACCCTCAGGGTGATTCCGTCCATCCTACCGGGTAGCTCGAAGCGCTCGCCGCCTTCAAGCTCGATAACGTTCATCTGGAACGGTAAATCACGCGCAATTTCCCGCAGGCCGCGAACGACGCGTTCCACGCCCCGTGGACCGTAGCAGGCAACCGGCTCGGTGCGCCCAGCATTGGCCAGACTGTGCAGTAATCCGGGCAAACCCGCGACGTGGTCTGCGTGGCAGTGCGAGATGCAAATCGCGCCCACGCGACGAAAGCCCCAGCCGTAGGTGCGCCAGGGAATCTGCGTCCCCTCACCGCAATCGAAGAGCGTCAACTCCCCGCGGCACCGGACAAGCATGCTGGAGAGCCAGCGGTCGGGTAGCGGCGTCATCGCGCCATTTCCGAGCATCAGCAGGTCGATCAAGTCAAACCCATTTCGTGTCCGGCCGCGGTGCGGCACGCGGCGCGCGACTTACCCCCGGGGCACCGGGGTATTCGGCGAAAGAGTATGATGCCGTCCTATGGACATCGCTCGTCTGCGCGCCGAAACCCCCGGCTGCGCCAACGTCATCCACTTCAACCACGCCGGCGCCTCCCTGATCCCCCGGCCCGTCCTCGACGTGGTTATTGACCACCTCCGACGCGAGGCACACATCGGCGGCTACGAAGCCGCGCACGAAGCCGAGGACCGGATTGAAGCGGTCTACGGATCAATTGCCCGCCTAATCGGCGCCCAACCGCGCGAGGTCGCCGTCGTTGAAAACGCCACCCGCGCCTGGGACATGGCCTTCTACGCCATCCCCTTCCAACCAGGCGACCGAATTCTCACCTCCGTCGCCGAGTATGCCAGCAACGTGATCGCCTTCCTCCAGATCGCCGAGCGCGGGGTTCGCGTCGAAGTCGTGCCGAACGACGAGCACGGCCAACTCTCCGTCGCGGCTCTCGCCAACATGCTCGATGACCGCGTCAAGCTGGTCGCCGTCTCGCACATGCCGACCAACGGCGGCCTCATCCAACCGGCGGCGGCCATCGGCCAACTCACTCGTGAGGCCGGCGCGCTCTACCTCCTTGACGCCTGCCAAACAGTCGGCCAGATGCCAGTCGACGTCGAGCAGATCGGCTGCGACATGCTCTCCGCCACCAGCCGCAAATACCTGCGCGGTCCGCGTGGCGCCGGCTTCCTCTATGTCCGCGAGGCGGTCATCGACCGCCTCGTTCCACCCTTCCTTGACCTCCACGCCGCCCGCTGGATCGCCCGCGACCGGTATGAAATCCGTTCCGACGCCCGCCGCTTCGAAAACTGGGAAGCCAATCTCGCCGCCAAGCTCGGCATGGGCGCCGCCGTTGACCACGCCCTTACCCTCGGCCTCGATGCCATCTGGGACCGCGTCCACTGCCAGGCCGTGCTCCTCCGCAACCGGCTCTCACAAATTCCCGGCGTCACCGTCCACGACCTCGGCCAAGTCAAAGGCGGCATCGTCACGTTCACCGTCGCCGACCACCCCGCGCCCGACGTCGCCGCCGCTCTCCGTTCACAATCCATCAACACCACCACCTCCACCGTCGCCAGCACCCGTTACGACATGGAAGCCCGCGGCCTCACCGAACTCGTCCGTGCCTCCGTCCACTACATCACCACGGACGAGGAATGTTTGCGGCTTGCCGATGCAATCACTGAACTTAGTGCGCGGTGAACTGGGTTTGTATCACGGCTCTTTCCGAATTCGAGGTCGTCGACAAGCTGTGTCGCGGCTTCGCGGCAAATGGCACGCGCTCCTCGGGTGCGGTGCGCCGTCTGCTCGAAAGATTCAGGTGGTCGTTAGTTGTTGGGTGGGCGTTCGTCCCCGATCCTCTGGGACGACATCCGACGTTGCTTTAGCTGCATGCGAATGCGAGGCAGTTGCCACATCGCCATGCCCGATCCGACGAGCACCGGGACCACCACGAATTGCACCAGCGACGTGAGATTGGGAGAGTTCCCCCATGGAGCGTAGATGTAGACGACGAGCACCAATGCGCCCACCAGATGAACAATCCGCTCCATGTCTCGCATCCGTTTATTGGAGAGTTTGATTCCACCAAGCATTCTCAGTCCTTTTCTGGCCTCGATTGCGCTCGTATCAGCGACGTGACGATGCGGCGCAGAAGCTTCATCGTCTGATCCCGCTCCGCCTCAGTCAGTCCTTGCGTTGCCGCCTCGTTGGCGGCGATCGCGCAAGGGACGAGAGTGTCGCGCAAAGCCGACCCGCGGTCCGCGAGGAAGATGTTGACCCGCCGCCGATCATTCCTGTCCCGCATGCGCCGGAGGAAACCGTCCCGCTCCATGCGGTCAATGGTGCGCACCATCGTGGCGTCTTCGATCGCCACCCGCTGGCTGAGTTCCGACAGCGACAGACCGTCCTCCGCCCACAAGAACATCAGCACTGACCACTGCGCAACCGACACCCCGTGAGGCGCGAGGTGGGCGGCGAGCGCTCGGGCGAAGTTCCGTCCGAGATAGTTGACGAGATAACCGAGGCTCTCGTCGATGACGAACAGGTGATCCTCGAATTCACCGCCAACCGCGGTCTCCGCCTCATCCCGCCGTTGGACGACCTTGTATGCCACCGCTCCTCCTCTCTTGCGTCAGTGGAAACTAGTAAGCGTATTACTAGCATGCTAATACTTTGGCGGTCGCATGTCAAGAGCGTGCCCCTGGCTCGATCGCTTGGTGTCCCGTCGAAACAACTCTCGCCCGTCCGTGTGGAAAACATCGAATTCCTCGATGCAGCGAAACGGGCATTGATGCAGAACACATGTTCTGAGATCGTTGCTCCCAAGCGGCACATTCGGCGCACCGCCACCACGATCGCAGCTTGATCACCTGATAAATCTCTACAACCTGATCAAGCA
>JBOGUF010000017.1:0-4255 GCA_050696075.1 Thermomicrobiales bacterium | reverse complement strand
GGGAACGTCGGCCCCTAACGCCTAACGCCTAACGCCTAACGCCTAACTCACCGCCGTCCAATTACCGATGTTCCAGTACAGCGCCTCCCAGGCGCTGGCGGCGACGTTCTCCTGGCGCAGCGCATTGGCAATGCCGTACTTCTCGGCCGCCCGCTGGACCAACGGGATGATGACGACGTCGTTGATCACGATGTCGTTCATCTGAATGTAGAGATCGGCCACGCGCTCCGGGTCGGTCTCAACGGCCGCCGCCTCGTAGAGCACGTCGTACTCCGGGTTGTTGTAGCGCGACTCGTTGTTCTGCGACCAACCGTTCGCCGACTGGGAGATCGCCTGGCCGTCGTTGCTGTACCACCACTGCATGTATGTCAGCGGCAGCGGCGAACCGGCCCCGTTGGTGTACATCAGCAGGTCCTCGTAGAAGTGCTGCGAGTTCTGCTCGTTTCCCGCCGCGGAATCGAAGAAGACGCCGGCGTCAACCTGCTTGAGCTGCACCTTGACCCCGATCGCCTCCCAGTTCTGCTTGTTGACCGCCTGCGTCTTCTGGCGCACGGCGTTGATCGAGGTCGAATAGGTGACGCTCAACTCGACCCCGTCCTTGACCCGGACGTCGCCGTCGAGCACCCAGCCCGCCTCGTCGAGCGCCTGCCGCGCCTTGTCGAGGTTGTACTCCCAGGTCGTATTGGGCGATTCGATGGCCGGGATGCCGGTGACGATGTTTACCGCCGCCGGCTCCCCCTCGCCGTAGAACTGCTGAGCGATCAGTTCCCGGTCCGCGGCCAAACTCAGCGCCTGCCGTACCGCTTTGTCGGTCAGGAAGGGGTGCGGGTTCTGCCAGTGGGCGCGCTCGCCCTCGAACTCCTCGCGCGGATTGGAAAAGTTGAAGAGCACCCGCTCGACGTTGGTGCCAGGGGCGACGATCACCTGCCCCTTGCCTGCCTCCGCCAACTGCTCGAGGATGGCCGGCTCGATCTGGAGGTTCCAGGCGAAGTGCCAATCTCCCGTCTGCAACACCGCCCTGGCCGCCGCCACCGCGTCGCCGCCGCCCTTCAAATTCACCCGCTCGAAATAGGGCTTGTTCGGCTCCCGGTAGTGCTCATTGACGACGTAGATGATCTGGTCGTTCTCCGCGAACGACTCGACCTTGTACGGCCCGGTCCCGATCGGTCCCTGCCGGAAGTCGTTGATCGGGTCGGGATCCGTCGGGTCGCCGCCCCAGACGTGCGCCGGGTAGATCGAGCCGAAAAAGGTGCCGGTGAACGGGAAGTACCAGGCGAGTTGCGGCGACCTGTAGGTGACGCGCACCGTCAAGTCGTCGATCGCTTCGACGTTCTCGACCGCGACCAGGTTGTTGATGCTGTTTGAGCCGTTCGGCTCGTGTTTGATCCACTCAACGGTGAAGACGACGTCTTGGGCCGTGAACGGCTCGCCGTCGCTCCAGAGGACGCCTTCGAGCAGGTTAAAGGTGACGCTGGTGAGGTCCTCGGCCAGCAACCCGTTCTCGACCGAGGGCACCTCCTTGACCAGGGTGGGAATCAGGGTGGCGTCCGGCAGGTAGCTCATCAGCGGTTCGGAGACGAGCGACGCCGCCAGCGCGTCTTTGGTGCCGATTGCGGTATGCACGCTCATGTGCGTCGCCGCTTGCCATTGCAGAATCTTCAACTCGCCGCCGGCGCCCCGCTGCTGATCGTCGGGCGCCGACGGACGGGTCGCCGGCGACCCCTGAGCGGACACCCCGGCGCCGTTGACGGCGTTGAGGATGGCGGTCGTGACCGGGAGCGCCACGCCGAGCGCGGTTGCCCGCTGGATGAAGGCGCGCCGGCTCAGCCGCCCTGCCCTCAATTCCTGATACGCGGTCCACAGCGGTCCGGTTCCGGTGTTCCGTTGTGCCATGTCGCATTGACCCTCCACGCATCGACGAACGATCCGCCAAGTGCCGACCGTGGCAGGCACGGTCGGCGCACGCTGACGGCAATCTGGCAGGGATCGGCGCCGTTGTCTTGAAGAAATGCGACAGGTTCGGCCGAGCATTGCGCCCCACCGCGTATCGCCTCCGCATTGCTTGACCCTGACGCGTGCCGGGCGCATGATGCGCGTATCGATGCGTTTGCCGCCGGTCTGGGGTCCGCCCATGTCGAGTGCCCTTCCCCCCGATTCCGCCGCACAGCCGCCGGCGCGCCTGGTGCCCCTCGCCCGGCCGGAGCGCCCGCCTCGCGTCGCGCTGCCGCTCCCTCTTACCTCGTTCGTCGGCCGGGAGCGCGAGGTCGCCGCGGTCCGCGCGCTGCTGCGCCGGGACGATCTCCGGCTGCTGACCCTGATCGGGCCGGGGGGCGTCGGTAAGACCCGACTGGCCATCGCGGCGGCCGAGGAACTCGCGGGCGACCCTGCCTCCGGTGCAGAGCCGACCTTCTCGGACGGCATCTGGTTCGTGCCGCTGGCCCCGGTCCACGACCCCGCCCTCGCCGCCGCCACGGTCGCCGCGACCATCGGGGTGCGGGAGGTGCGCGGACGGCCGCTCCTGGCGGGGCTGCAAGAGTTCCTCGGGAAGAAGCAGGCGCTGCTGCTCCTCGACAACGTCGAGCATCTGCTCAAGGCCGCTCCCTTGGTGACCGACTTGCTGTCGACCTGCCCCCGCTTGACGGTGCTGGTGACCAGCCGCGAGCGACTGCGCCTCTCGGGCGAGCACGACTTCCTGGTCCCCCCCCTTTCGTTGAGTCGAGAGCCGGGCGCCGAGGGTCGAGCGGCCGATCGCGCGCGCGACCCACGTTCCACGACTCACGACTCGGACGCCGTGCGCCTCTTCGTCGAGCGGGCGCGGGCGGCGCGGGTCGGCTTCGCCCTGACCGCGGAGAACGCGGCGACCGTCGCCCAAATCTGCCACCGGCTGGACGGGCTGCCGCTGGCGATCGAGCTCGCGGCCGCCCAGACGCGCCTCCTTCCCCTGCCGGCGCTCCTCGCCCGGCTGGAACCCCGGCTGCCACTGCTCACCGGCGGCCCGCGCGACGCGCCCGCCCGCCTCCAGACGATGCGCGATGCCATCTCCTGGAGCCACGACCTGCTCGACGACGACGAACAGACCCTCTTCCATCGCCTCGCCGTCTTCGTCGGCGGCTTCACCCTCGACGCCGCGGAATGGGTGATGAGTTCCCCATCACCCGATGCCCTCACGGGTATCGCGTCACTCGTGGACAAGAGTTTGATCCGGCGGCTGGCGCTGCCGGCCGGCGAGGCCGACGCGGGAATTCCACGCTACGGGATGCTGGAGACGATCCGAGAGTTCGGCCTGGCGCAACTGGCGGCCAGCAGCGAGGAGGCCGAGCTCCGAAGCCGGCACGCGGCCTATCTCCTGGCGCTGGCGGAAGAAGCCGAGCCGTTCTTGCGCGGCCCCGACCAGATCGGCTGGTTCGACCGACTGGAGGCCGAGCTGCCCAACCTGCGGGCGGCGCTCGCCTGGCTCCACGACGCCGGGGAGACCGCGCGCGGGTTGCGACTCGCCGCGGCCCTCTGGACGTTCTGGGTCGTCCACGACCACGTGCCGGAGGGCCGGCGCTGGCTGGAAACCTTCCTCGCCGCCGAGCCAGCCGGGTCGGCTGAACTGCTCACGGCGCTGGTGGCGATCGGCGACATCGCCGAGCGGCAGGGGGACTACGTGGCGGCAACGACCTCGAACGAGGAAGCGGTCGACCTAGCGCGGGCGCGCGGCGATCGGGCCGGCGAGGCGGCGGCGCTGCGCGCCTTGGGCAACGTCGCGATTTCCCGGGGCGCGGTGGCGCGCCATGTCCTGGGCGACGCGGTACTCGCCGAGGCGGAATACGCGCGCGCCGCGGCCTGCCTGGAGCGGAGCCTGGCGCTGGCGCGCGAGCTGGGCGACGAATGGGGCGCGGCCAAGGCCCTCCACTGGCTGCAACATTTGCCGTGGTCAGGGGGGGACTTTGCCAGGGCGGCCGCCGGCTGTGAGGAAGCGGCGTCGGTGTTCCGCCGCCTGGGCGACCAGCGGCAACTGTGCATGGTCACCGCCAGTATCGGGATCATGGCCCACGCCAGCGGCGACTTGCCGCGGGCGCGGGGGGCGTGGGCCGAGTCGCTGGCGCTGGCCCGGCGGCTGGGCTACTGGTGGTGGATTGGCTTTAGTCTGGCCGGGTTGGCCGCCGTCGCCGCCGCCGGCGGGGAGGGTGAGCGCGCCGCGCGGCTGCTCGGGGCCGCGGCGGGGCTGCGCGAGGCGGCCGGTGAACCGCTCCGTCCGTCAGACCAGGCC
>JBOGUF010000016.1:0-3376 GCA_050696075.1 Thermomicrobiales bacterium | reverse complement strand
GGGCTGTGGTGAGCAGGGTGCTTTCCACGGTGCCGGCGGGGCTGTTTGCATGCAGGGCAGGTACGAGGCATGGAGAACGCCGGAATCTCCTTGCCGCCCTGGCCGTCCTCGCCGCCCTCGCCGTCCTCGCCGCCCTCGCCGCCCGCGTCTTTTGGCCTAGCCCTTCCGTCTCATTCCCATAGCGCGGATTCGGCTCTAAGCTTCCGCTTGATTCGAATCTTGTCTGCGCTTAGTGAACGTGTCACCGACGATGAGCAAGGCCACGGCGCCCCGCGACGACGCCGCGCCGGATCAATCCTGCCAGCATCCGACCGAGTCCGCGTCCGGCCCGCGGTTCGCGCCCCAATCAGAGAGCGTCCCGGCCAAGCGCGCTAACCGGGCAACCCGGCGCCAGGCGGAGCAGAGCGAACTGCTGCGCGTCAGCCAGGCCGCCGCGCGCAGTCTGGAGCTCGATTCTGTCCTGCAAGAGGTCGCCCGGGCCAGCATCGGCATCGCCGGGGCCGAGGCCTGCGGCATCTACCTCTGGCGACCGGGGGCGCAGGCCTTCGAAGTCGGCATCGAAGAGACAGTCCCCGATTGGCCGGGCGTCCTCGAACCGGGAACCCTCCTGGCGACGGCCGACTGGCCGACGACCGTGCGCGCCCTTGAAACCCGCGTTCCCTTCCCCATACGGGCCGACGACCGTCGCCTGGGTGAAGTCGAACGCCGCCGCTATGCCCAAACCGGGGTCGGATCGATCCTCTGTGTGCCGCTCGTCATCGGCGACGACTGCCTCGGCTGCCTCAAACTCTTCACCCGCACGGTGCGCGACTTCACCACGCGCGAAATGCGACTCGGCGAAGACCTGGCCGCCCAAGCCGCCAAGGCGATCCACAATGCCCGCCTGCTCACCGAGTCGCGCCGCCTCGCCGAGGAACGCTCGGCGATGTTGCGCGTCGGCCAGGCCGCTATCTCGAGCCTCGACCTGTCGCGGGTGGTGCGAGAGATCGCCCGCGCCTCCCTCGGCGTTGCCGGATCGGAGCGCTGCGGCATCCTGCTCTGGCGTCCGGAAACGGACGAGGTCGAATTTGCCGCCGACGAGACGATCCCGTCCTGGCAAGGCGCGCGCCTGCCGGGCTCCCGCGTCCACCTCGCCGATTGGCCCTCGGTTCGCCGCGTGCTCACGCGGCGGTCCCCCTTGATCGGGGGCGGCCTCCCGCCGTCGCCCGCCGAAAGCGAGCAGGAAGCGATGCGCCATGACGGCGCGCGGAGCGTCCTGATGCTGCCGCTGACCATCGGCGATGACTGCCTCGGCGCCGTCCTCCTCTCCTCGCGACAGTCGCAAGCGTTCGACGAGCACGCCGCTCGCCTCGGCGTCGAGATCGCGGCGCTGACCGCGCTCGCGCTGCAGAACGCCCGCCTCCTCGGCCAAGCGCGCCGGCATACCGACGAACAGGCCGCTCTGCTGCGCGTCAACCGGGCGGTCATCACCGGTGAGCCGGTCGCCACGGTCCTCGACGTCGTCGCCTCCTCGGGGCTGGCGCTCGACTTGGCTGACACCTGCGAAATCAGCCTCTGGCGCGCGGACGCCGATGAAATTGAGGTCGCGGCGGTGCGCGTTGAGACCGACTGGCCGCTGCGAACCGGCCCCGGCGCCGTCGTCTCGTTGGCCGACCGCCCCTCGACCCGCGCCGCGATCGAGACCGGCGAGGCGCGGACCTTCCTGGTCGACGATCCATCGGTGCCGGCGCGGGAGCGCGCGACTTACGTCTTCGAGGGCGCGCGCGGCGTGCTGGTCGTGCCCTTGATCCTGGGCAACGAGCGTCTCGGGTGCCTTTCCCTCACCTCCAGCCACCGCCACCGGTTCGACGACGATGCGCTCCGTTTTGCGCGCGAGTTGGCTGCCCAAGCGACCCAGGCGATGGACCGCGCCCGCCTCTTCTCCGCCATCCAGGAACGTGCCGACACCGACGGCTTGTCCGGCTTGCTCAACCACCGCGCGATCCACGAGCTGCTCGACCGCGACCTCTCCGAAGCGCGCGACACCGGCACACCCCTCTCCGTCATCCTCATCGACCTCGACGACTTCAAGCTCTTCAACGACACTCACGGCCATCTGGTCGGCGACCGCGTCCTGGCGGAGACGGCCGCGCTGATCCGCCGCAGCGTGCGCGGGGACGATCGCGTCGCCCGCTACGGAGGAGACGAGTTCCTCCTCGTCCTGCCGGGCGCCGACCGCGACGAAGCGCGGGCGGTCGCGCGCCGGGTTATCGAGCGGGTCGCCAGGTCGTCGATCAAGATCGATCAGATGCGATTGCCGCTCGGGATCTCGGTCGGCATCGCCGCCTTCCCGGAGGACGGCCGTACTCGCCAATCGCTGATTACCCACGCCGACGCCGCGATGTACGCCGCCAAACATGCCGGCGGTGGCAGGGTGGGCGTTGCCGGCGAGATCGACGCCGCCGCCGAGGTGACGCCCTACGGCGCCCTGCTGGAGCTGGTTCGCGCCATCGACCGCAAGGACCGCTACACCTGGACGCACGTCGAGCGGGTCACCGACCTTGCCCTGCGTTTCGGCCAGGAACTGGACCTGGCGCCTGACCAACTCGACGCCCTGGAGATCGCGGGGCGGCTCCACGACGTAGGCAAGATCGCCGTGCCGGACGCGATCCTGCGCAAACCGGGCATGCTTTCGCCGGATGAGGAAGCGAGCCTACGCCAGCACGTCATCTTCAGCACACTCATGGTGCAGGGGGTCCCCCACCAAGCGGCCGTCCTGACCGCCATCGCCCACCACCACGAACGGTGGGACGGTCAGGGATACCCGGCCGGCGTCGCCGCCGGTGACATCCCCCTGCTAGGCCGCATCCTCGCGCTGGCCGACGCCTTCGCCGCGATGATGAACGACCGCCCCTATCGCAAGGGGCGCTCCTTCGCCGGCGCCGTCGCCGAGTTGCGCCGCCACGCCGGGACCCAGTTCGACCCCGACCTCGTCGAGCCCTTCGTCGCGATGGTCGACGCTATCGCCGCCGCACCTGTCACCGACCGCCAACTGGCCACGGCCAGCCGCCCGGCCGAGCCCCGCCTCCGCCTCGTCAGCGGCGGCTGATCGATCGTGCCCTGTCGCACGAGACGGGCGGTCGAGTCCCTCCCACCGGGTTCGTACCCGGCCGAGCAGCGCGCCCATCCACTCGATCGGTCGCGCCTGCATCACCGCCATGCCGAGCGGGTCTGGCACGTCTCCCCGCTTGGGCGCCGACGACCGCTCGCCATCATAGGGGCCGAGCGGCCCCCACTTGTCTTCGTACATCTCCCGCTGCATCGCGCGCAGCATATCGAGGGAGGTATAGGGAGGAACCGGACTCATGATGACCCCTTCCTGGATCGACGCGGCGCC
>JBOGUF010000015.1:0-65364 GCA_050696075.1 Thermomicrobiales bacterium | reverse complement strand
GCTGGGAGGGGGAGCGGGTGTAGGGGCCGGCCAGTGGTTCTCCCGCATTCCGACAACGCCGATCTCGGTGTAGGGGCGCTGCTTGCCGCGCCCGTCGGCCGAAGGCCGACATGCCGCGCATGCGGCCCGTCGAACGGTTATCGGCCCGCGGGCGATGCGTGCCCGCGGCACGCGGGCGCGGCAAGCAGCGCCCCTACACGATCATTGCGCGGCAAGTAGCGACCCGGCACGGATCGTGACATCCGGGGTGCGTTGCACGCGTTGAGGCGGCGCGGACCGGCGTGGGTTGACCTTACCCGCCGACCGGCTGGATCCGCTGCTCCTCCGGTTCATCGTCGAAGCTGTTCTCTGGCGGGCCGCCCTGGCCGGGTCCACGGTTGGAGTCGGAACCGCGGCCGGTGTTGCAGCTCGGCTGGCCACGCTCGCCGCAGAAGAGCTCGGCGTCGCGCAGGCCCGCGGGGCGTTGGAACTCTTCGGGGAGCGGCCGGCCGTTCGGGCCGAGGAGTAACTCCGCGAAGCGCGGATTCTGGTGAAGCTCGAACAGCATGCGCGACCAGATCGGGCCGGCGCCCTGGATGCCGTCGATTTGGGCGAGGGGGCTACCGTCGCTGTTGCCGACCCAGACGCCGACCACCGCATCGGTGGTGTAGCCCATCGTCCAGTTGTCCTTGAAGTCGTTGGTCGTGCCCGACTTGGCCGTCGTGGGGCGGCCGATTTGCTCCGAGGTCTGCTCGAAGAGGTTGCCCCGGCCGAAGATCATGCCGCGCGCCTCGTTGTCGCTGAGGATCGACGAGATCATGTAGGCGTAGTCGGCATCGAGCGCTTGCTCGGCCTCGTCGTAGACGCGTTCGCGGTCCAATTCGTAGATGACGTTGCCCTGGCCGTCTTCGATCCGCAGGATCGGCGTGCCCGGCACATAGCGGCCGTTGTTGGCGAAGGTGCCGTAGACGTTGGTCAGCTCGAGGAGTTGGACTTCGCCGCCGCCGAGGGTGAGCGCCAGGCCGTAGTTCTGCCGGTCCTTCAGGCCGTCCTTGATCCCCATCCGCTCGGCGAGGTCGAGGAAGCGGTCGACGCCGACGCGCTGCATTGCCTTCACCGCCGGGATGTTGAGCGAGTTGGAGAGGGCGGTACGCACCGTCATCCGGCCGTAGAACTGGCTGGTGTAGTTCTGTGGCTCGTAGAAGGGGTCCGGCGCGCCGGGGGTCGGGATGCGCACCCGTTCGTCGACGATGACCGTGTTCGGGTTCCAGCCGAGCTCGAAGGCCGCGGCGTAGGTGATCGGTTTGATCGAGGAGCCGGGTTGGCGTTCGGCAAGGGCGACGTTAACCTGGCCGTCGATGAGCGGGTCGTCGAAGTTGGCCGAGCCGACCATCGCCAGGATCTCGCCGCTCCACGGCACCATAACGACCATCGCCCCGTTGTGCGCGTTGTAAGGCGCCATCGCCGCGACGTGTTCGCTGACGAGCCGCTGCGCCCGGTCTTGCAACTCGACGTCGACGGTGGTGTAGATCCTGAGCCCGCCGCGGTAGAGGGCGTCTTCGCCGTAGGTCTCGGCCAGATACGACTTGACGTAATTCGTGAAGTGCGGCGCGTGCTGGATCGCGGTGTTGCGTCGTTGGGGATGGAGGAGAACCGCAAACGCCTCCTCGGCTTCCGCGCGGGTGATATAGCGGTACTTGACCATCTGGTCGAGGACGTAGCGCTGGCGGACCTTGGCCTCATCGTAGCGGACGGTGGGGTCGTAGAAGGAGGGCGCTTGGGGGAGACCGGCGAGCATCGACGCCTCGGCCAGGTTCAGCTCTTTGGCGCTCTTGTCGAAATAGGTTTGGGCGGCGGCTTCGATGCCGAAGGAGCGCTGGCCGTAGTAGATCAAGTTCAAGTACATCGAGAGGATGTCCTGTTTCGAATACTCCTTGTCGATGGCGACCGCGCCCAGAATCTCCTTGAACTTGCGCGTCAGCGAGATGTCGTAGCCGATCCTTTCGGGGTAGAGACCGCGGGTCAGTTGCTGGGTGATCGTCGAGCCGCCGGAGGTCCCTTCGCCGCCGGCGATGATGAGGGCGCCGCGCAGGATCGCCAGGGGCTCGATCCCGTAGTGACTCCAGAAGGTGGCGTCCTCGGCGGCAATCGTGGCGTCGATGGCGACCTCGGAGACCTGGTCAAGCGCAACGAAGGTGCGCCACCCTTGATCTGGATGAGAGACCTGTTGCAGCAGGACGCCGTTGCGGTCGTAGATCTCGGCGCTTTCGTAGGCGTCGGTGGCGATCGCGGCGGCGTTGGGGAGACCCTCGTTGACCTCCCGGTAGGCGTGCAGTGTGCCGCCGACCGCGGCGACGCTTGAGACCACCGTGCCGATAACGCCCACGATCAGCGTGATGAGGAAGAGGAGCGTGCCGGCGAGGAGCGCCATACGCCAACGGGTTGGGCGCTTGGTGCGGCCGGTGATGCCGGGCAAGAGGTGGGGAGGCAGGCCGCGCGCGTGGCGGGCGATCAGGGCGTGCTGGTAGTGCGCCGCGCGGCGCTTGACACGCGGATGGTGACGACCGACGGCGCGATAGCCGTGACTCATGCTCAGGAGTCCATGAATGGGCGCTCGCGCGCCCCGGCGGCACGACGGACCGGATCAGCCAAATGCGACGAAGCGCACGACCCGTGCCCACGGACACGACGCGCTTCTGTAGAATCTACGACCGGAGCGCGGGATGTGGATGGAGGTGGTGTTCATCGGGCGAAACCAGGCGATGCATGACGGAACACCAGCAATCTGTCCCGATTCTACACGGAAAATCGCCGAATGGCACATTTTCCGACGGTCGATGTTCGGCGTTCGGCGTTCGGTGAATGCTCATCGTTCGTTCGAGGGTAGCATCACGTCTTGGCGTGAAGAAAGGTCACGACCGGTAGAATAGAGCGGCCCGGCCTTTCAGCCAGCCGACGTTGCCCACCGGGTGATGGCGTATGTCCAGGCGGTCACGACCGCCCACGTCGGAGGTCAGCGCGCGTATGAGTTGGACGTTTGAGACGCTTGCCGAGTTCCCGAACCTGCTCGAGGGACCGTTGTGGGACGGGAGTGGGCTGCTTTTCACCGAGTGCGATGCCAGCCGCATCCACCGCTACGATCCGACGACCGGCAGGTGTACGGTCTATCGCGAGGGCACCAACAAGGCCAACGGCCTGCTGCTGGGGGCGGACGGCGCGCTCTACGCCTGCGAAGGGGAAGGCCGGCGGGTCGTGCGCTATGACGGGTCGACCACCACGGTCGTCGCCGATGGGTACGACGGCGGGCGTCTGAACAGTCCGAACGATCTGGTCAGCGACGGACAAGGCCGTATCTGGTTCTCCGACCCACGGTACGGGCCGCATTGGGACGATCTCGAATTGGGTCACGAGTCGGTCTATCGGGCGGACCCGCACCGGGACGGCGGCTGGTCGCTCACGCGCGTGACGTTCGACACGACCCGGCCGAACGGCGTGCTGCTGTCGGCGGATGAGCGGACGCTCTACGTCGCCCAGAGCGAATACGGCGAGGGCAAGATGCGCGAGCTGTGGGCCTATCCGATCGCGGAGGACGGCTCCCTCGGCCCGCGCCGCGTCTTGCACACCTTCTATCCCCATCGCGGCATCGATGGGATGTGCCTCGACAGCGTCGGCAACATTGTGGCGACGGCCGGCTGGCGCGAAAGCGGGCCGGGACCGATGATCTACGTCTTCGCCCCTGACGGCCGGGTGCTGGAGCAGCACCCCGTGCCGGTCGATCGTCCCACCAACTGCACCTGGGGCGAGGATGACTTGCGGACTCTCTACGTCACGACGGGCAGCGGCTACCTGCTGCGGGCGCGGACGGACCGGCAAGGACACCCGCGCTATCGCCCGCCCGCGACGACGGACGAGGTGGCCACATGACGGCCGCGGTGAACCACCCCGCGGGAACGGACATCCGCGCCGCTATCGACAAGCTGCCGCGGGCCGGTTTGGCGTTTCTGCCGACGCCGCTCCAACTGCTGCCGCGCCTTTCGGCGGAGCTGGACGGACCGCCGATCTACCTGAAGCGCGACGACCTCACCGGTCTCGCCTTCGGTGGGAACAAAGTGAGGAAGCTCGACTTCTTCCTGGGTGAGGCGCTTCGGCAGGGGTGCAACGTACTCGTGGCCGGGGGCGGTCGAGCGCAGTCGAATCATGCCCGGCAATGCGCGGCGGCGGCGCGGGCGGTCGGGATGCGCCCGGTGCTCGTTTTGCAAGGAGGCGGGTTTCATCAGGAGCTCCAGGGAAACCTGCTCTTGGACCACTTGCTCGGCGCCGAGGTCCACTTCGTCGATCCGGCGCGGATCGCGCGGGATGGACCGGCGGCGATCAGCGAGACGATGGATCGCCTTGCCGGCGAGGAGCGAGCGCGGGGCAATCGGCCGTACGTGATCCACGGTTCCTCCCAGCCGCTGGGCACGGTCGGCTACGTCGAGTGTGCGCTCGAACTGGCAGAGGAATTTGCCAGGCGCGACCTCGACGTCCGTGACGTGTACGTCGCCTCCTACGGCGGCACGCAAACCGGGTTGCTCCTCGGCGCCGCCCTGCTCGGCGCCGCGTGGCGCGTCACCGGCGCGAACCCCGGCGCGGTGCAGCGCGGGCCTGAATTCGTCCTGGACCTTGCCCGGCGGACCGCCGAGGTGTTGGGCCTGGAACCGCCGCCGCTCGAAGGTCGGTTCCGCACGGTGGACGCCGCTGGGCCGGGGTACGGCGTTCTGACGCCTGAGGCGCGGGAGGCGATTCGGCTGCTCGCCCACACCGAAGGCGTCTTCCTCGACCCTGTCTATTCAAGCAAGGGGTTTTCCGTACTCATCCGCGACATACGCGAGCGACGGCTCGATCCCGCCTATCCGGTGGTCTTCGTGCATACGGGCGGGTTGCCGGCGCTCTTTGCCTATCAACCCGAGTTGCTCGACAACGCGTAACAGATGAAGGAGCGGCCGCGAGCCGACAAGGAGGGGAGATGGCGTTCGACCGTGTCGACCCGGCAATGCTGGAATCGTTGCGACAGGTCAGTACCGCGACGTTGAGTGGGGTGCTGGCCAAGCGGGGTATCATGCGTGCCTGGATGCAAGATGTCTTGCCGCTGCGGCCGGACCTGCGCATGGCAGGCCAGGCGTTCACCTTGCGCTACATCCCGATGCGCGAGGACCTCGAACGGACGCGGGATTTCGACAACCGTACCAATAAGCAGCGGATTGCGGTCGAGAGCGTCGGCCCTGGCGACGTCCTCGTCATCGACGCGCGCGGCGACACGCGGGCAGCCTCGCTCGGCCACATTCTGGCAACCCGCATCAGCATGCGCGGTGCGGCCGGCATCGTCACCGACGGCTCCTATCGCGACTCGCCCGGGATTCGCACCCTCGATCTACCGACGTACGCCCGCGGCCAGAGTCCCGACACCTCCTTCGCCATCCACCACCCTTCCGAGCTCAACGTGCCGATCGCCTGCGGCGGTGTTGCAGTGTTGCCGGGCGACCTGATCGTCGGCGACGGCGAAGGCGTCATCGTCATCCCGCTCTCCCTGGCCCAGGAGGTGACGAGCGCCGCGCTGGATCAGGAGCACAAGGAGGAGTTCATCCTCGCCAAGATCCGGCAAGGCGACAGCATCCTCGGTGTCTATCCACCCGACGAGACCACCCTGCGGGAGTACGAGGAGTGGCAGCGGGTAAGACCGGTCCGCTAACCCGGATGACTCCCGAACGGCTGAGGTGGGCCGCGAGGACACGCCACCAGGCCTCAGTCGGCCAGGGTCGGGATGGGTTCGGCGGTTCCGCGATCGCGGACGATCAGGCGGTGGTAGAGCGCGATAGTCGGCGAGAGGAGGTAGGCCGAGCCGATCAGGGCAACGCCGACCAGGATCGAGAGGCGGCGGCTGTAGACATCGGCAACGATGCCGGTCGGGACCTCGAACAAGAAGCAGGTGACCTCGAGCACGGTGCCGACCAACACCATCTGGAACGGGTTGAGGCCGACGACGGTGACGTGGTAGATCAGCTGAACGGTGAAGAAGAGCGAAAAGCAAAGCGCCTGGCCCGCCATCGGGTCCCAGGTGCTCAGGCGGCCACGACCAGATGCGGGGTGTTCGTGAATTATCCGGACTAAGGGTGCGGCCCGGCTATACTGCCGGGCGGGGAGATCGGGACCTTCGGAACACGCGGGAAGGCGGAGATGCGCGCCTACATTCGAGCAGTGCGCCGCTGGGAACGCGACGTCAAGCTGTTTCTGCTCTTTCAGCTCCTGGCCAACGTCGGCTTCGGCGTCTTCAACCTCATTTTCAACCTCTACCTCTACGAACTGAATCTGCGCGAGGACTTCATCGGCGCGGTGCAGGCGGCGCAGACGATCTGCATGGCCGGCGCGGGCGTCTCGCTCGGCATCGTGCTGCACCGGATCGGCGCCTGGCGGAGCATCGTCGGCGGCGCCGGGCTCTTTCTCTCAATGCTGCTGCTGCTCTCCTTCGCCGAGCGGGAGGCATTCATCCTCCTCCTCGCGGCGCTGAGTGGGGTCGGGCTGGCCTACCTCTTCAACACCACGATGCCCTTCATCATGGACTGGACGCGGCCGGAGCAACGGCAACAGGTGGCCGCGCTCGCCTTCTCGCTCCAGTCGCTGGCGATCACGGCCGGTTCGCTCCTCGGCGGGTTCGTCCCGTCGATCCTAGCATTGGTTACATCCGTCGAGTCCAGCAGCGTCGAGGCGTTCCGCTGGACGATGGTGCTCGGCGCGACGTTGGGCATCTGCGGTATCTTCCCGCTCTTCTTGATGCGGGAGGCGCGGCATGGTCGACCGCGCGAGGAGACGACGGCCACGGCGATCGAGGACGGGCCGTCCGAGCGGCGGCAGACCCGACGGGATATGGCGGTCTTCGTCGCCTCCGGCGGCATCATGGCGCTCGGCGTGGGGATGGTGATGCCGTTTTACAATGTCTTCCTGACCACGCTCGGGGCGAACTCGCGCGAGATCGGCTACGTCTACGCGCTGGGGGGCATCTGCGCGGCGGTGATCGGACTGAGCGCGCCGGCGGTCGCGCGGCGCTTGGGGCCGCTACGCGCGGTCTTCTTGGTGCGCAGCAGCATCGTGCCCTTCTATCTGTTATTGATCGTAGCGCCGGGGTACGGGCTGGCGGTCTTGGCTCACTTGGTGCGGCAGACGAGCATTAGCATGGCCTGGCCGATCGACTCGACCTTCATCGGCGAGTTGCTGCCGCGACGGGCGCGCTTATCCGTCTTCGGCTTGCGCTCGGCGGCCTGGAACCTGAACTGGGCGGTCGCCAGTCTGCTCGGCGGGGGGATCATCGTCCGCTACGGCTACGACTGGACCTTTGTCAGCATCGGCGTCTTCACGTTTCTCTCAGCCGTGATCTTCATTGGCTACTTCAGCCGTCACCCGAAGGTACGCGCGGGCGAGATCGGCGCCGTGCCCGGCCGCCCGGTCACGGTCAACAGCTTCATCCGGCGCTGGCCGCGACGGGGAAATGGGGTGTCATCAGGCGAGGATGTGGTTGCCACTGACAAGGCAGAGACGCGGTAGGAACCGCGCGGGGTCTAGAGGGCCTGCTCGTTGAGCCGAGCCAACAAGTCCGCGGGATCGACGACCAGCCCTGGCACAACCGTCGAGTGCAGCAATCCGTCGGCATCGGGCTCGACCGGCACGAACTTGCCGGCGCGGAGCGCCATCATGCGGAAACCGGGCGTGATCGGATCGGCAATCCAGAACTCCGGCACGCCGTTGGCCGCGTAGAGGTGGGCCTTGGCGACTTCGTCGTACGAGCGGTTCGATGGCGAGAGCACCTCGACGACGATGTCCGGGGCGCCAGAAAAGGTGTTGCCGCGGTAGAGGTGCATGCGGTCGCGGCGGATGACGATCAGATCGGGCTCGACGACGTCGTGTTCGGTAAACCTCACGTCGACCGGGGCGAAGTAAACCACGCCCCATCCCGTTGCCTCGACTGATTCCAAGAGAAGGGCATAGAGGAACTTCATGAAGTCCATATGCTCCCGAACAGGCGCAGCCGCCACGTAGAGCTCCCCTCCGATGATCTCGTAGCGCTTGCCGTCGTCCGGGAACTGGTCCAGGTCCGCGTGGGTTAGCAGTCGCGTTGTCACCGACATGGCGGCCTCCCGTGGCTCGTGCGTGCCTCCATGATGCGCCGCGCCGACGCCGTACGTCAACGCGGTATGCCAGACGCGGTGGAGACCGCTCCCGCGGGGTGTCCCACGCACGGGAGCGGCCCCGACCGCATCAATTCGTTCGTTTGACGGCGAACGGCTAATGCCGAACTACGTCGTTGCTACCGGACACCCTTCGCCTTCGCAGGTGATGCGGCCCTGGATCTCGGGGCTGACCACGCCCTGGAACTCGACGTAGTCGGCGACGACCTGATCGAGGACGTCGCGGTTGGTGACCTTGGTCGAGATGTCGGGGTAACCGTCGCCGCCGGCAGCGGTGAAGTCGTTGGTGGTGATGGTGAAGGTGCTCCCTTCGGTGAGGTCGATCGCTTCGCCGGTGCAGCCGCCGTCGTCGGCTTGGCGGACGGCGCTGAGGACGCGGCTGCCCGGCTCGGCGGTGACGTCGTAGGTGAAGCAGAGACCGGAGACCTGCGGGAAGCCGCCGCTCGGCGCGGGCAGGCCGGCGACGCCCGCTTCGAGGATTGCTTTCAGGTCGGCGCCGGTGATCTCGCCGGTGACCGCAACGTTGCCGAAGGGCAGCACCGAAAGGACCTGACCCCGCGTAATCGCATTGGCAGGGGCGTTCGGCGGACAGAAGTCGTCCGGGACGTCCTCCGCCGGGCAGGTCATGGGCGCTCGTATGCCGCCGGAGTTTGTGACCGCGAAGTCAGTCTCGTAGGTCAGGCGCATGGCGTCGGTGACGACGTCGCCGATCAGCGACTCGCAGGTCCGCCCGTTCGGCGTGCCGCAGGAGTCGGCGTGCGGGATGGGGGTGCTTGCCGTGCCGATCACCGTGCCCAGAATCGGCTGCACCCGGCGGTTGAGGTCGTCGATTGTGTACTGAAGGACCGGGTCGGGCGCAATGCCGATGTTCCACGGTTGGTGGATGTCCGCCGTCTTGTAGGTCACCGTGCCGGTCGCGGTATCGACCACAATCCGGATGCGGGCGAAGACCAAACCCTTATCCCGGTCCTCGACGACGAGGACGCCGTTCGGCCGGGTGGCGAGGACCTGAGTGTCGGTGTGCGCGCCGATGGCGACGTCGACCCCTTCCGTGCCGTCGATGATGTCGAGCAGCGGCCCGGTCGGCTCGGTCAGCGTGCCGCCGGTGGCGCCCTCGTGACCGACGGCAACGATGACCGTCGCGCCTTCGGCGCGGAGACGAGCGGCTTCCTCGTTGATCAGCGGTTGCGGCTCGACAAACTCGTACGGGTCGATCGCGCCGGGCCGGGTGATAAGCGGCGTGTCGAGCGTGGTGAAGCCGATGACGCCGACCGAGACGCCGCCGACATCGAAGACGGCCGACGGCAGCCAATCCTCGGCCACGCCCGCCGCCGCGGCTTCGTAGCCGGAGGTGGTCGGTGTCGCCGCGGGCAGCACGGCCCCGGCTTGCGGCACGACGTTGATCGAGAGGTGGGGGAACCCGGCCAACGGGATGATCACCTCGCGCAGATAGTCGCTGCCGAAGTCGAAGTTGTGGTTGCCGAGCGCGTTGGCTGAGACGCCCATCTGGGTCAGGGCCTGGACGGTCGGGATGTCGCCGAAGAAGCTTGAGATCGGCGGGGAAGCCCCGATGTCGTCCCCGGCGAAGAGCGTCAGCGATTGCCCCGGCGCCTCGGCGCGGTAGGTCTCGAACCAGGGTTTCAGGTAGGCCGCGCCGCCGACGGCGAAGCTCGGGTTGTCGGTCCCCTCGGCCTCGAGGTTGTCAGTCGACGCCGAGATCGGCGTCAACTGCCCGTGGAAGTCGCCCATCGTCAGGATCATCACTTCGCGCAGCGTCTCGCCCCCGTCGACCATGTCGTAGCGGATCTGACCGCGCGCGTTGTGCGGGCCGGGGATGCCGAGGAGGTAGGCGAGCGTCGGCGCGACGTCGATGGCGCGCATGTCGGCGACGGTCGCGCCCCGCGCGATGCCTGGACCGGCGGCGATGAAGGCGCCGTGCAGATTGATGTTATTGGCGAGATCGACCGTGTCCGGCAGGTAGCCGTGCTGCCCGAAGAATTCCGAAGGGGCGATGACCTGATCCGGGGCCGCCGCGTCGGACTGATAGGGCGGCCGGAGGACGACGACCACGTCGCCGCTCCGCGACGGGTGCAACGCGTCCGTCCCGGCGACGTCGCGCAGATCCTCCTTCCTGAAGATCTCCGCGATGACCTGCTTGCCGGGGTTGTTGGGGTCGGCGATGCCCGCGAAGGCGGCAATGATCTGGTCGCGAACCGCCTCGTACTCCTCTTCCGGCACGACCCCGGCCGGGTCGCGGCCGGCCAGGTTGACGTAAACCTGGATCGTGCCGCCCGCCCAGCAGGCCTTGGTCATCGGGCCGACCGGCGGCGCGTCTTCCTCGGTCGGTTGCTCGATCGGGTCGAAGCGGCAATTGCCCGTTTGCGGCGGGTCTTGCAAGCCGGCTTGTTGGAGGACCAGCGGCGCGTTGACCGCGTAGTAGGCGGGGGCGAAACCGTGGTCGGAGGAGACGAAGACCGCCGCCTCGCTGCCCATCACCTCGAGGGCGACGGAGAGGGTGTCGTTGGCCTCCTCATAGGCGGAGCGGATAAAGCCCTCGCGTGCCTCGACGCGGTTGTCGACCGTACCGTCGGCATTCAGGTCGTCATAAAACGGGTTTGGATCACCGTCGGCGTCGGTGGGGGAGACAAGGCCGAGGAATTGGTGGCTGAACTCATCCGGCACCGGGTTGCCCAGGAAGAGGGCGTCTGGCTCGACGCCGAGCTCGTTGACGATGTATCGCGGGTAGGCCCAATGCGCGTCCTTCCACTTCAGTCCCTGTTCGACGTAGGTCTCCTCGTCGACGATGCCGGCCTCGAGCGGCGCGAAGTCGGCGGCGGTGGAGGTGGGGAAGTCGCGGTTGAGCGTCTCCTCGAAGCCCATCGAGGAGGCGCAGTCGGCTTCGTAGTCGCAGCCGTTGAAGGTCGCGTTGGCGCGCGCGATCGAGGTGTAGTAGAGGCGGAATTGCGAAAGGTCCGGCGCGATGTCGATTGCCTTGAGGTAGAAGCCGGCCGTCTGCCCGTCCCGCTCGCCGCTGAGGGTCACTTTGACGTCGGCCCATTGGCCGGTGGTCATATCCGCGACGGCCGCGCCGCCGTCCTTCCCGCCGGCAACCGGCGAGGCAGCGGCTCCGACCGGCGAGGCCGCGGGGTCAGCGCTTGCCGCCGCGTCGCTCGCGGCGACGAGGACGCGATCGTAGTTCGTCGTGCCGTCGTCGGTGGAGTCATAGATGTAGAGGTCGTGGGCGCGGTTGGCGTTGACCTCTTCGAAGGTGGTGGTGAGTTGGAGTTGCTGCTCCATCGCCGGGCTGAAGGACTCGGGGACGTTGGTCCAGCCCTCGGCCGGTTGCAAATCGACCCGCTGGTAGGTGACGCCGAAGCGATCGGCGCCCGCCGGCTGGTTGGACATGTCGTAGTTCACGAGCACGCCCCGGTCGGAGAAGAACTGGCGGAAATCGACCACCGGGCCTTGGAGCGGTGGATCGAAGGTGCGCGCGCCGACCCACTCGACCGCGACGACCGTCTTGCCGGCCCGCTCGGCGGCTTGCAGGATCGTGTCGGCCTGGAGGATGCCCGGCGTGGCGAAGGGGGTGCGGTTGGTGAAGACGTCGCCGGTGCGATGGAAGGTGTTGTTGGTCGAGCCGTGCTCGCCCGGCCAGGTTCCGGTGGCGAGGGTGTGCCAACCGACGCCGGTGTTGGGCGGGAAGGCCTGGAGCAGGCCGTTGTCGCCGGTGACGCCGGCTTCCATCAGCGCCTGCATCGTCGGCAGCGCGCCCTCGGCCGCGTACCGGTCGATCAGGTCGGGTCGCAGGCCGTCGCCGGCGAAGAAGATCGCCTTGTCGGCCAGCGCCCCGGTCGTCGATTCGTCCGGAACCGGCGTTGCGTCCTGGGCCGCGACCGGTCCCAGGCCAACGGCGAGGACGAAGAGGAAGCAAAAGAAGACTGATAGCCGCGAGAAACGCCGACCCTGCCGAGCTTGCCGAACGCGCATCGTGCGACCCCCTTCGCATTCTGCCGGCCCGCATCGTCGCGGGCCGGTTCCAGACGGACAGTCTGCCAACCGAGTTGGACCATCTTACGCGATGGCCCACCGCTTGGTTGTCAACACGCTGGTAACGCGGATCTGGTCCCGCCATGTGGCAAGGGGATCATGCCGCAAGCCGTATGCCGTGGAAAAACCAGCGAGGCGAGGGGATATCCCCACGCCACGCTACGTGCTCGCGATCGTCGGTTGGTTACCTGGCGTTGCCCGGCTTGCCGATCACCACTCCGTTGACTTCGATGTTGTCGAGAACGACGAAACCCGCTCCCTGATCCGTTCCCTCGTCGAACACGATGATGATTCGCTCGATCGTGACCCCGGCTGGGACAGCCATATCGACGTGTGTCCAGCCATTGCCCAAATCGGTTGCCGCCCCGGCCGCGCAGCCGAAGAAGAGCGTTCCTGAGGACGTGGTGACATTGAACCGAGGCGCCCCTGCTCCGCAATGCCCGTCGTTCCGGTAGTCGAAGCCAAGCGAGGTGAGGGTTTCTCCTTCGAAGCCCTCAAGGACAGCGCCGCCGGATGCGACGGTCGAGGTCGGGCAGTCTTTCGTCAACACCAGTCCATGATTCGACCTTCCGGCGTCCGGCAGGCCCACTTGGGCGACCCAGGCGCCGGTGCCGCAGCCCACGCCGTCGGGATCGAACGAGAACGGCTTTGCCTTGTACCCCCCGGCCAGCGCCGTGCCGCCGGAGGCGATAGTCAACGCGGCCAGGATGACGACGATCAGTTTGAGACGACGCATCGCGAATTACCCTCCCACTTCGTGCGAAACAAGTACCCCAGCCCGGCAGGCCGACGCCTGCCGGCCTCACCCACTTGCCGTGATCAGTCTCCACACGGATCAGGGCGCACGGCACCACTACGCGGCACAACCGCCGGTACGCTCGATCCATCTGGCCTGTCAAACGGTCCTGGTACCTTGGTACTATAGCGGAATAGCGTGCTCTTGTCAATTCTATGAGAACATTTCGTTTGTGGCGCTGTTGCACACGGATGTGCGATGACGGGGTACACTCGTCCGATGACCTGCGACGTTTGCGGCGCGACCGCCGGTCCGTTTCACGCCGTCGTTTTCGAGCGCGACGGCGTGGCGACCGAGGGCCATGTCTGCGCCGCCTGCCATGCCGATTTGCGGGCGTTCAATGCGGACGCAACCGAGATCGCGCGGACGGTCGGGCTGCCGGCGCGGGTTCCCCCATCACCTGATGAAACGATGCGAAACCGCGAATCCTGAGCGATCAGCTTTGCCACGGATCGAAAATCAGGGTGCCGCTGGCGGCGAAGTGCTTAGTGTTACGGGTCATAACGTGCAATCCATGACGGATCGCCGTGGCCGCGATAAGGCCATCGCTGGCCGGAATCTGGATGCCCTGTAGCTGGGCGTGCGCGGTCAGTTCTCCCCATAGTCGAGCAACGTCATGGTCCACGGGCAGGATTTGCTTCGTGAATTGCTGTTCCAGGCCCAGCAGCCATGACGCGATTTCTCGTTTACGCCGCCCCTCCGGCAGCAGGGCAACGCCCTTGGTCAACTCGCCCAAGGTGATGGCGCTCAGGAAGAGACTGTCGGGTTCTGACTCGGCCACATGTTGGGTGACCCGAGGATCGCCTTGGGGACGTCGCAGTTCGGAGATCACACAGGTATCGAGCAGCACCCTCACCAGTCGACCTCCCGCATCGGGCTCGGGTCGCGCTTCAGATCAAGGTCACTCAGGTCAGGGCCGTTCAGTAGATATTCCTGCAGGGACGACCGCTCTCCCGTCAATCGCTGGTAGTCCGCCTCCGCGAGGACGACCACCGCCTGGTCACGGCGGCGCACACGCTGGGGACCCTCGGTAAGCGCCTTGGTCACCAGCTCTGAGAAGCGATTCTTCGCATCCGCCAGTTGCCACGTCATCACATCGCTCCATGAATGTGTCTAGATTGTCTAGCTTCACCATAATAGCACGGTAATGACCGCGGCTCAAGACCGCGGGCTGACCGAACGAACCCCCCTGAAGGGGGCTGGACGCTTCTGTGATGCCGAGCCGCGGCGAGGAATCTCTCCGTTCGTGTCGCCTCGGTGAGATTCCTCTCTACGATCGGAATGACGACGGGTCCGGTCGGAATGACGAGGGAGTGCTCGTCATGCTTTGCAACTCGCGCTACTTTCATCCCCTGCCAAAATGCGCTACAACATGCGTACGCACATCCTGGGAGCAGCCCAGACCGAGGAGACCGGCGCGTGGTGCGCCGGTCGAAGGGTGGCGAACCATTCCGAGCGGATCGCCGCCGGCGTGCTACAACGAAATTCGGGGCGCACCGATGCGCGCCCGTTCAGGAGGTATCGCAATGAAGCTCGATCCCCGTTCCGCGAAGCTCGTCGACGATTTTCTGCGCGGCCGGATTAGCCGGCGGCAGCTCGTGGTGCGCGCCGCCGCGCTCGGCGCGAGCGTACCGGTGCTGACCGCGCTCAACCGGCCGTCGCTCGTCTCCGCGCAGGAGGACGGCTTCGGCAACACGCCGAAGGCCGAGCAGGTCGACAGGCTAATCCTCTGGACCCGCTCGACCCCCGATGCCCCGAACAACACCGAATGGCAAAACCTCACCAATATGGCCAACGCCTACACCGAGGCGACCGGCACGCCGATCGAGATGGTCACCGTCCCCGACGCCGACTTCAAGCAGAAGATGGGCACGCTGGCCCCGGCGGGCGAAGGACCGGACGTCTACGGCCCGATCGCCCACGACTGGATCGGCGAATTCGCCATCCAGGGGATCGCCGCCGAAATCCCCGAGGAGTTGATCGAGGGCCGGGACGACTTCATCCCGGTTGCCTTCGAGGCGGCGACGGTCGAGGGCACGCTCGCGGCCCTGCCGCTCTTCGTCGAGTCGGTGGGCCTGATTTACAACATCGATATGGTCCCGACCCCGCCGGCGACCTGGGAAGAGTTGGTCACGATGGCCACCGAGTTGACGGCGGGCGACGTCTACGGCTTCGGCTTCCCGTTGCTGGAGCAGTACCACGAGGGCGCCTTCTACCACGGCTTCGGCTCGTACATCTTCCAGTACGCGGAGGGGGAGTTCGACATCGACGACATCGGCCTCAACAACGAGGGCGGGGTCACAGCGGCGAAGTTCCTGCGCGACATGTTCCATATGCAGCAGCCGCCGCTGCCGCCGGTCGCCGTCGACCGGACCAACATGCACGTCCAGCAAGAGGGCATGATGGAAGCAAGCCAGATTGCCATGACGATCAATGGTCCGTGGCGGGAGGCCCCGCTGACGGCGGCCGAGATCAACTACGGTGTCGCCAAGCTGCCGACCCTCCCCGGCGGCGATCCGATGCGCCCCTTCCTCGGTGTCCAGTGCTGGGCCGCCAGTTCCCATAGCCAGAATCTGGAGGCCGCGCTCGACTTCATCAGCTTCGCCACCGGCACGAACAGCGTCGTCGAGCAATTCAAGGGCTTTGTCAAGGCCCCGGTGCGCCAGAGCGCGCTCGGGAGCGAGGAAGTCCAGGCCAATGCCAACATGGCCGTCTGGACCGAGCAGGCCGCCGACGGCGTGCCGATGCCGAACATCCCCGAGATGAGCCAAGTCTGGACGCCGTGGGGCGACGCGATCGACGCGATCATCCCCCCGAACGCCTCGGACGAGGACGTGCAGCGCTTCCTCGACGGCGCCGCCGAACAGATCGCGGAGAAGATCGAGGAGAGCCGGCTCTAGCAGGCTACGGCGGAAGGCGGAGGGCGGAAGGCGGTAACGGCCGCTCTTAGAACGCCTTCCGCCTTCCGCCTCGGAAGGGTGCGCGGCATGGCGGTGAACGTTGCGACGCCGGGAGGCGAGCCGGGGGTGGCGGTCCCGCCGTCGCGACCCCGGCGCTCCCAGAACGCCGCGTATCTCTACCTGCTGCCAGTCGTCGTCTCGGCGATCATCTTCACGATCGTCCCGTTCTTCTACACGCTCTACTTTTCGTTCACGAATTGGAACCGGTTGCGCAACTTCCAGGATTGGGACTGGGTGGGGCTGGCCCAGTACCGGCGCATCTTCGAATCCGGCAGCGAGTTTTTCCCGGTGCTCGGCTGGACCATAACCTTCATGATCCTGACCACGTTCTTGAACGTCGGCGCCGGGGTCGTCCTCGCGTTGCTGCTCAACCATTCAGGGCTGCGCGAGCGCAACATCTATCGCACGATCCTGATCATCCCCTGGGCGCTTCCCTTCATCTTGTTGATCCAGGTCTGGTCCGGCATCTTCAACAGCGACGGGCCGATCAACCGGATCCTGTCCGACATCGGCATCGCCGGACCGGTCTGGTTAGGGAACAACGCGGACGTCACCGCCGCGCGGGTCGCGCTTTTGCTCGCCAACCTCTGGTTTACCTATCCTTTCTTCATGACGGTCTGCCTCGCCGCCTTGCAGGCGATCCCGCGCGACCTCTACGAAGTCGCGGACCTCGACGGGGCCGGCAGCCTGGCGCGGCTGAGAGACATCACCTTCCCTTTCATGCTGGCCGCGATCACGCCGCTGCTGATCACCCAGGCCGCGTTCCAGTTCAATAACGCGGGCATCATCGTCCTGCTGACGAATGGGTTGCCCCGTACCGAACCCGGCAACGCCAGCGGCGCGACCGACACGCTGGCCAGCTTCGCTTACCGGCTGCTCTTCACGGAGGGGAGTTATGCCCTGGCCGCGGCCTACAGCGTGATCGTCTTCTTCTTCATCGCGGCGATGACGATCGCCAGCTCGACGGTGACCCGATCCTTTAAGGAGGCGGACTGATGGCCACCGAACAAGGGGCGCTGGCGACGCCAGCGGCACGCCCGGTCGTCCGCCCGACGTCGACCTTCGCCTCGGCCAAAACGCGTCAGACGATGGAGGTCTGGATCATCCGCCTCATCCTTATTGTCATCTGCACGGCCTCCCTCTTCCCGACGATCTACGTCGTCCTCTACTCGCTGAAGGGCGGCGGTCCGAGTCTCTACAGCCCGACGCTGATCCCGGAGACGCTCACTCTCGACAACTACGAGCAACTCCTGCGCGGCACCTTCCCCCGCTGGGTGATGAACAGCCTCATCTACGGCGTCGCCGCGGGCATCATCGCGGTCACCTTCGCCACGTTCGCGGGCTACGCCTTTTCCCGCATGCGCTTCAAGGGCCGGCGCTACGGCATCCTCACGTTGCTTGTCGCCCAGATGCTGCCGGCCAACCTGGCGCTGATCGCCTATTTGAGGATGTTCCAAGCGGTGAACCTGCTCAATACCCGCGCCGTCATGGTCCTGCTCTTCGGCTTCGGCGGCAGCGCGCTCGCGGTCTGGCTGATGAAGAACTTTATGGATACCGTCCCGCGCGACCTCGACGAGGCGGCATCGCTGGACGGAGCCAGCCATTGGCGCGCGTTTTGGACCATCGTCTTCCCGTTGGTGCAGCCGATGCTGGTGGCGCAGTTCATCTTCGGGTTCATCGGCGTCTATAACGATTACCTCGTGACGACGGTCTTGCTCGCCGATCCGAACCTCTACCCGCTCGGCGTCGGCGTCCGCACCTTTTCCACGCAGTTCAATACGAACTGGACGCAGTTCTGCGCCGCCGCCGTCCTCGGCTCGCTGCCGATCCTGGTCGTCTTCTTCCTCGCCCAACGCCTGCTGGTAGAAGGGCTGACTAAGGGGGCAGTGAAGGGATAACGGGCGTTCGGAGTTCAACGGCGCGCAGGCTGCACGAAACACGTCGTTCGTAGGGGAGGGACCTGTGCCCTCCCGCGCGCCGCGGGCGCGCTTCGGTCGCAGACCGAAAATGGACGTGGTGACTGGGACGGTTCGCCACAACCAACCGCCCTGGTGTTCGCAGGCCAAACGGCCGCTGTCGCGGCATATCGGCCGTTGGCCGATGGGGAGGGCGCGGGTCCCTCCCCTACGACGAAAGGCGTAATGGCGGATATCACAACGCCCGATTGGGTCAAGCACGCCGTCTTCTACCAGATCTTTCCGGATCGCTTTGCCAAGAGCGAAACGGTGGAGAAGCCGGGGAATATCGAGCCGTGGGAGAGCGATCCGACGCCGCACGGGTACAAGGGCGGGGACCTGGTTGGGGTGCAAGAGCGGCTCGACTATCTGCAAGACCTCGGGGTGACGGCGCTCTACTTCAACCCGATCTTCCAGTCGGCCAGCAACCATCGGTATCACACGCACGACTACTTCAAGGTCGATCCGCTGCTCGGTGGCGACGAGGCGTTCGACGCCATGCTGGCCGAGTGCCACCGGCGCGGGATGCGGGTCGTCCTCGACGGCGTCTTCAACCATGCCAGCCGAGGGTTCTTCCAGTTCAACGACGTACTGGAGAATGGGCGCGCTTCGCCCTGGATCGACTGGTTCACGATCAAGGACGTCCCGACCAACGCCTACGACCACGGCCGCCCGCCCGGCTACGAGGCATGGGTGGGGCTGCACGCCCTGCCGAAGCTCAACACCGACAATCCTCAAGTGCGGGAGTACCTGATGCAGGCCGGCGAGTACTGGCCGCGCAAGGGGATCGACGGCTGGCGGCTCGACGTGCCGTTCGAGATCACCACCCCCGGCTTCTGGGCCGAGTTCCGCGAACGCTGCCGGGCGATCAACCCGGAGGCGTATCTGGTCGGCGAGATCTGGGGGGACGCCCGCGAGTGGCTGCAAGGCGACCAGTTCGACGGCACGATGAACTACCTCTTCGCGGAGGCGGCGATCGCCTTTGCCGCCGGGCATCGGGTCGTCAAGGAGACGGTGGTCGGTCGCTCCTACGCACCGTGGCCCGGCATCGACGCGCCCACCTATGCGGCGAAGATCGACTGGACGCTCGGCCTCTACGATTGGCAGATCAACCTTGCCCAGCTCAACCTGCTCGTTAGCCACGACACGTCGCGCTTCATCACCATCGCCGGCGGCGACACGGCGAGCGTCAAGCTCGCAACGCTGCTCCTACTGACCTTCCCCGGCGCCCCCTCAATCTACTACGGCGACGAGATCGGCCTGACCGGCGCCCTGCCGGACCATTGGGCGCGCAAGTCCTTCCCGTGGGACCACCCGGAGCGGTGGGACATGGAGTTACTGGCATTCCATAAGAACGTCATCGCGCTCCGGCGGGCGCACCCGGCGCTCCGCACCGGTGAGTACGTCCGTCTCTACGCCGAGGGGCGCGTCTATGCCTTCGCGCGCGTCCTCGGTGACGAGACGCTGATTGTCGCGGTGAATGTGGGTGATGCGGTGGCGACGGTGGAGATTCCGCTTGGATCGTTGGGACAGCCGGCGTCGATTGCGACCCTGTTCGCGACAGAAGCCGGGGTAAGCGCCGAGGTGCGAGCCGGCGCGGTGCGGATGACGATGCCGGCACGTGCCGGGGCGGTGATCGACGCCGTGTCTGTTGCCGACCTTCAGCGATCGCGGTAGGGGCGGACCCATGGGTCCGCCCCTACACGGCCGTGGCGCCAATGTCGCCGCCGCAATGGGGGACCCACAATGCGACAACGCGTACCGTGTCGACCGCTGCTGACCCTATTTTCGTGTCTCATCCTCCTCACCGGCCCCGGCATCGCTGTCGCCCACCAGGCCACGCCTGCGCCGGCCGCCACGCCGGTTGAGGCTGGTGGGGAATGGTGGCACGACGCCGTCTGCTACGAGGTCTTTGTCCGGTCGTTCTATGACAGCGACGGGGACGGCATCGGCGACATCAACGGGCTGATCGAGAGTCTCGACTACCTCAACGACGGCACCGACGAGACGGATGGCCGCGACCTTGGCGTCGATTGCATCTGGTTGATGCCGGTCTTCGAATCGACCAGCTACCACGGCTACGACGTCGTCGACTACCAACGCATCGACGAGGACTACGGCACGAACGAGGATTTTGCGCGCCTGGTTGCCGAGGCGGAGCGGCGGGGCATCCGGATCATCCTCGACCTGGTGCTCAACCACACCTCGCGGGATCACCCATGGTTTCAGGAGGCGCTGGGAGATCCCGACTCGCCCTATCGGGACTATTACATCTGGTCGGACGAGAAGCCGGACTACAAGGGGCCGTGGGGCCAAGAGGTCTGGCATACGTCGCCGGTGGCGGACGAGTATTACTACGGCATCTTCTGGGAGGGGATGCCGGATCTGAACTATCGCAACCCCGACGTCACCGCCTTTGCCGAGGAGACGACCGAGTTCTGGCTGACCGAGATGGGGGTCGACGGCTTCCGCCTCGACGCCATCAAGCATCTGATCGAGGACGGCCCGGTCCAGGAGAACACGCCGGAGACACACGATTGGTTGCGCGGATACGGCGCGTTCGTGGAGAGCGTGGCTCCCGACGCGCTAACGGTGGGCGAGATCTTCGGGGCGACGCCGAGCGTGCTGACGCCCTACTTCCCGGACCAACTCGACAGCTATTTCCTCTTTCAGATCGGCGAGACGCTGCACGCGGCGGCGAATTTTGGCCAGGCCGGGCCGTTCGTTACCGCGGTCGAGCGGGCCGTGGACGGGCTGCCGGACCAGCGCTTCGCCCCCTTCCTGACCAACCACGACCAGACGCGGTCGATGACGCTGCTGGAGAACGTCGACGAAGCGAAGGTCGCCGCGCTGGCGTTGCTGACACTGCCGGGCATCCCCTTCATCTACTACGGCGAAGAGATCGGCATGACCGGGACCAAACCGGACGAGCGGCTACGCACGCCGATGCAGTGGACCGGTGAGGCGACCGGCGGCTTCACCACCGGCACACCCTGGGAGCCGCTCCAGCCGAATGCGGCCGAGGTCAACGTCGCCGCGCAGGAGGACGACCCGGAGTCGCTCTTGAACCACTACCGCCGCCTGATTCACCTGCACCGGGCCCACCCCGCGCTACGCCACGGCGACTTCACGCCGCTGGAGGCGAGCGAGCGCACCGTCGCCGCCTATCTACGCCAGACGGACGACGAGGCGATCCTGGTGGTGATCAATTTCGGGAAGGAGCCGGTAGACGGCGCGACGCTGTCGGCCGATGCCAGCGGTCTCGCGGCCGGCGCCTATCAAGGAGTGCCGCTCTTCGGCGATCACGGCGCGGAGATGCTAACGGTCGAGGATGGCGGCGCCATGACCGGGTATCTCCCGCTGCCGACCCTCGCGCCGACGACGGGGTACGTCTTCGCGTTGACCGCGTCGCCGTCATGACCACCAACGTCACCCAAGACTTCATCTTCGGCACGCTGGCGACCGACGACTTGCGGTTGGAAGCGTTGCGGGCCGAGGGGCGCGACTTGTTCCACGGCAACCGGATCGAGCCGGCCGATCCGGAGCCGGGGCAGCCGGTGCGGATCGAGGTGAGCGTCGGGACGGAGGTCGATGCCGCGTCCATCGTCGTCCACTACACGACCGATGGCAGCGATCCTTCGTCCGAGAGTCCGGTCGTGTCGCTGGCAGCCGCCGAGGTCGTCTGGGATACGCTGCTCTGGGGATACCGGCGGATCTGGCGCGGTGAGCTTCCGGCGCAACCGGAGGGCACGCTCGTCCACTACCGCATCACCGCCATCGATAGGGCCGGAACACGAATAGGCATCGCGGCGACCTTCGCCTATCACGTCGATCAGGGGCGTCTCCCCGATTGGGTGCGCGACGCGGTGATCTACCAGATCTTCGTCGATCGGTTTCGACCGGGCGAGGGGCGGGACTGGAACCAGGCCGAGAACTTCATGGAGATCTGGGGCGGGACGCTGCGCGGCGTGATCGAGGCGCTGCCCTATCTGGAATCGCTCGGCGTGAATTGCCTCTGGTTGTCGCCTATCTTTCCCTCGCCGACCCATCACGGGTACGACGCGACCGACTACCTCACCGTCGAGCCGCGCCTGGGCACGACCGACGACCTCGTCGAACTGTTCCACGAAGCCCATGCCCGCGGCATGCGCGTCCTCCTCGACTTCGTTGCCAGCCACGTCTCCGATCAGCACCCGGCGTTCGTCCGGGCGAGCACCGAGGCCGACGCGCCAGAACGTGACTGGTTCACCTTTGCCGACTGGCCGGACGACTATCGCTCATTCTTCGGCGTGCGCTCGATGCCTCAGGTCAACACCGACGACGCGCGCGCACGCGATTACCTGATCGACGCCGCGACCCACTGGCTGAAGCTTGGCGCGGACGGCTTCCGTCTCGATTACGCCAACGGGCCGTCGCACGCGTTTTGGTCCGCCTTCCGCGCGGCAACTCGTGACGAGAAGCCCGATTCGTTCACGGTGGGGGAGATTGTCGAGACGGCCGAACTGCAACGCACGTACCAGGGGCGGCTCGACGGTACGCTCGACTTCCTCCTGCTTCAACAGTTGCGCGCCTTCTTCGCTTTCGACGCGATCGCGGCGCCCGACTTCGACCGTTTCTTGTCTCGGCACCTGGCGTACTTCCCACACGACTTCGCGCTGCCGTCGTTCCTCGACAACCACGACATGAACCGCTTCCTCTGGATCGTCGAGGGGGATACGCGCTGCCTGAAGCTGGCCGCCCTCTGCCAGTTCACGCTGCCGCACCCGCCGATCGTCTACTACGGCACCGAGGTCGGCCTCAGCCAGCGCCACGACCTGGAATACCCCGACAGCTCCCGCCGCGCGGAGGAGTCGCGCACGCCGATGCCGTGGGGCGACGACCAAGACCAGGACCTGCTCGGCTATTACCGGGATCTGATCGCCGTTCGCCGCCGCCACCCTTCGCTCTGGCGCGGCCAGCGAACAACGTTGGTCGCGGACGAAGACGGGCTGTACGTCGTGCGAATCGCGGACGCGGACGGCGTCGCGATGGTGGCCTTGAATCGCAATTCCGGCGAGCGCCACGTCGATCTGCCACCGGGATACGAGCCCGTGGTGGTGACCACCGACGCCGTAACGTTTGATGCGGACAGCGCGATCCTGCCGCCGTTCAGCGGCGCGCTCCTGATCGGCAAACACTCGTAAGGGCGATCCCTTCCCGCCTTCCGCCTTCCCGCCTTCCGCCTTCCCGCCTCGCCGCCTTGCCGCTTTGCCGCCTTGCCGTGCTACGATGCCGCCCGCTCTAAAGGACAGCGCGCACCAAGGAGGAATCACGCGTGGTTGAACTGGCGGTGATGATCGAGGGACAGGATGGGCTGAATTGGCCGCGCTGGCGGCGTCTGGCCGAGGCGGCCGAAGGGCTGGGGTATGCCGGGCTCTATCGCTCCGACCACTTCGTGATCCGGGACGGCGGCTACCAGGACGCGCTCGAACTCTGGGTGTCGCTGACCTGGCTGGCGAGTCACACAAGCCGCATCGAGTTCGGGCCGATGGTCTCGCCCGTCTCGTTTCGCGACCCGGTGATCACGGCCTGGCAGGCGATGGCGGTCGACGATCTCTCCGGCGGGCGGCTGCGGCTGGGACTTGGCGCGGGATGGAACGAGCGGGAGCACCGGTCGTTCGGCTACGACCTGCTCGACCTCGACCAGCGCTTTGCCCGCTTCCAGGAAGGGATCAAGGTCGTGCGCCTGCTGATGGGTTCCGACGAGCCGGTCAGCTTCAGCGGCGAATATTACCGCCTCGATGATGCGCAGATGCTGCCGCGCCCGGCCCGCCTGGGCGGCCCGCCGATCGTGATCGGCGGCAAGGGTCCGCGCCGCACCCTGCCGCTCGTCGCCCGCTACGCCGACGAGTGGAACGCCACCAGCATGCCGACCGCGCGTCTCCAGGAACTGAACGTCCGCCTCGACGATCTGATCCGTCAGGAAGGACGGCAACCGTCCGACGTGCGCCGGACGCTGATGACGAGGGTGATCTTCGGCCGCGACGATGCCGACCTGCGCCGCCAGACGGAGGGGCTCGATGTGGCGGCGATGCGCGAGCGCGGGTCGATCATCGGCACGCCAAACGAGGTGGTCGAAGCGCTCGGCCGCTTCGCCGAGGCGGGCGCCGCCCGCGTCATGTGCCAATGGCTCGACCAGGACGACATCGCCGGTCTCGAAGCGATGGCGGCGACGGTGATGCCGCGGGTGGCGTAGGTGATCCAAGGAGACGGGTTTTGTGAAGATCAAGGCGATCCGCGCCGCCGCCATCGACTTGACGCCGCGGCCGACGACTCCGCCCCGCGTGCCGCGTCAGGACGTGGACGGCTTCGTTAGCCCGATGGCGCGTTATCCCGATTTCCGCCGGTCTGATTGGTCGAGCCGGTGGACGCGCACCGCCTGCATGGTCACCGCCGAGGATGGCACGTGGGGTCTGGGGATAACGGTCCATGGCGGGCCGGTCGAGCGGGTGATCAATGACCATTTTGCCCATGCCCTCGTCGGGCAGAACTGCTTGGCGACGGAAAAGCTGTGGGACGTGATGCGGCGGATCGCCGCGCCCTACGGCGCCGGTGGGCTGGCGAGCTACGCCATCAGCGCGGTCGATCTTGCCTTGTGGGACCTGAAGGGCAAGCTGCTCGGCCGGCCCGTCTATGAGCTGCTGGGCGGGCCGCAAAAAGAGCAGATCCCATGCTACGCCAGCAACACCGACATCAGCTACGGGACGGAGCACAGCATCGCCTGGTTCCTGGAACTCGGCTTCAAGGCGGTCAAGCTCTTCCTGCGCGACGGGCCGGAGGCGGGCATCGCCGGCATCCGGCGGGCCGAGGAGTTGGTCGCGCGGACGCGCGAGCAGGTCGGCGGCGACGTCGAGGTGATGGTCGACGCCTGGATGTCGCTCGACGTCGAGTACGTCGTGCGGCTGATGGAGGCGCTGCGGCCCTACCGCGTCAAGTGGCTCGAGGACTACATCCTGCCGGACGATTTGGACGGGTACCGGAAGGTGCGCGAGCGCCTACCGGGCGCGATCCTGGCCAGCGGCGAGCATTGGTACACGATCCACCCCTTCGCCCAGGCGGCGAGTCGCGGCTTGGTCGATATCCTGCAGCCGGATATGGCCTGGGTCGGCGGGCTCAGCGCGGCGGTCCGTATCTGCCACCTGGCGGAGGCGCACGGGTTGTCCGTCATCAGCCACGCGGGGATGAACCTCCCCTACGGGCAGCACCTGGCAATGGCAATGCCGGCGATCCCGATGGGCGAACGCTCCGAAGGCGTCGCCCCGCCCGGCGTACCGCTCGAAGAGATGGTCGTTCTGCCCGGCACCGTGCCGATCCGCGATGGTGTCGTCCGCCCGACCGATGCGCCTGGCTTCGGGATCGAGGTCACGCTGGATTGGATCGAGAGGGCGACCGTCTCCGGCTAGATTGCCGATTCATGCACGGTGCTCCGCATCCAACAACGCCCCTACACGACCGCGGATTGGCCGCACCCGCGAAGCCGATCCCAGATTCGCGATTCGAAGTTGCTGCCGGTGAGGAGAAGGACAACCATCTGGCCGGCGAAGCGGGCAGGGTCGGCGAGCAAGGCGGCGAGGCCGCCCGCGCCCGCGCCTTCGGGGAGGTGACCGGTCTCTTCCAACATCACCCGCGCCGCCTCGATCAGGGCGTCGTCCGAGACGAGCGCCATCTCATCAACATACGAGCGGATGTAGGGGAAGGTGAAATGACAGGGATAGCTGGTGGCGATGCCGCCGGCGAAGGTCGCGCATTGGTCCAGATGGACCGACGCCCCCTGCTTCCACGATTCGTAGACGGCCGGGGCCGCCTCCGATTGCACGCCGACGAGTTTGGCGTCGGGACGGAGCGCCTTCACGACCAGGCCGCAGGCGGCGATCAGGTTGCCGCCGCCGACGGGCACGAGCAATGCGTCGACATCCGGCAGTTGCTCGATCAGGTCGAGGGCGAGCGTCGCGCAGCCGACCATGACGTCGGGGTGTTCGCCATCCTCGACGTAGACGAGGTGCTCCTCAGCGGCAATGCGCCGGGCGATCGCGACCGACTCCTCGAGATGCTGACCGTCGATGCGTAAGTCCGCCCCGAAGTGGAGGATTGCCGCCATCTTGCGCTCATTCGTGCCGTGGGGCACGACGACGACCGCCCGTTTGCCGAACCAGCGGGCGGCCAGCGCCATCCCTTGCCCGTGGTTCCCGGTCGAGGCGCAGGCGACGCCGGGCTGGTCCGCCGGCAGGCGGCTGAGGCAATAGACCGGCCCGCGCGCCTTGAAGGAGCGGATCGGCGACATGTTCTCGTATTTGATGTGGACGTCGGCGCCCGTGCGCCGGCTCAGGCCGGGTGCGGCAAACAGCGGCGTTGGTGGCAGATAGTGGCGGACCACGTTCCGTGCCTGATAGACGTCGGCGAGCGACACCGGCGGCGTCATGCTGGGTTCCCCCGGTAGAGCAAGCTCCGCGAAAGATCGAGCAGGCGATATGGTAGCCCATGGGCCGCAACCGCCGGCACGCCCGCCTCGGTGGTGAGGAAGGCGCCGCCTCGCCCCACGACCAAGCCGTTCGTCATCACCGGATCGCCGGCAACCAGCAGGTGGTCGGCCCGCCGCCGCTCGACGTCGATGACGACGATATCGGCGTCGGCGCCCTCCCCTAACTGCCCTTTTTCGACCAGGCCGAGCATGCGCGACGGTGCGTAGGATGCCTTGTGGATCAGCTCGCTCAACGTCAGCGCGCCGAACTGGACCAGCGTCAGGCCATGGTCCAGGGTGACGTTGAACGGAAGCTGTCCAGAGTCGCTGGCGATGGCGGAGACCGTGAACCGGCCGTCGCGCCGCTTCTGGGTGGCGCAGACCAGACCGACGTCGGCGAAGCTGATCGGGAAGGCGATGCCGGCAGTTGTGCCGGTCTCGCGCCAGTAGCGGACCCCCGCCGCGCCGCCGACGGCGACGTTCTCGTCGCGCCGCGGCACAATCACGACCGTGAAACCCTCGACGATGGCGCGTTCCAGTCCGGCTTCGGTCGGCTCGTAGCCGCCCATTCTCAGGCTGGTGCGAACGATGGCGGAATCCGGGATGCCGTTCAGGCAGAGGCCCGGGTCGGGACTCCAGCGGGTGAGGAAGGATTCGCTGATTACCGCCTCCCCCGCCTGTTCCAGGAGGGCCATTGCCCGCGCGGCTTCTTCCAACCGGGACGGCAGAATTTGGCCGCGCAGGGCACTGTTGATGTGGCAGAGATGGAGGCGTCGGATGGGGGTCGCCATTTTGATCGCTTCCTCGAGGCCGGCCAGATTGCTTCCCGTCGCCGTCGTGCCGACGTGGACGGCCATGTAGACGCCGAGCGCGACCGATTCGTCGATAATGCGCTCGGTTGCCTCAGGAGTGAAGGGGAAATGGCCGCCGAGGATTTTGGTCCCGATCGCGCCCGTGTGCAGGCCGCGGAGGACGGCGTGGCGGATCGCCGGTGCATCCGGGTCGTCGGTAGGGATAACGGTGTCGGGACCGGACGAGAAGGCATGCTCATTACCATCGGGGGCGGGGCGCACGACCTGGAGACTGGCAACGGTAATGCCGCTGCCGTGTCCCGCCATGAGCGCGAGCACCTGGGCGGGCGGGCCGGCGAAGTCGACGGCGGTCGCCACCCCGGCGCGGGCCAGCATGGCGAAGGCGGCCTCGCCGCCAGGTCCGAGTGTTGTGTGCATGTGGGCGTCGATCAGAGCGGGCGCGATCACCTTCCCGGTCAGGTCCCACGTGCGTTTCGCCGTCGTCGGCCCGATCTCCGGGGCGACGCGGGCGACCTTGCCGCCCGCGATGGCGAGGTCGGACAGCCTGTCCAGTCCGTTGGCTGGATCGACCAGGCGGGCGTTCTTGAGCACCAGGTCGTAGGTCATGGCAACGAGCATCTCTACAAATTGACATCAGACATCGGATATCTCTACAGTGATGCTATGCGCCGGGTGGAGCGGTGTCAAGCGACGCGGCCGGACGATGAAAAGGGGGAGTGATGACGCGGGCCAACGCAATCCTGATATCGGCGATGCAGTTCGATGAGGCGATCAGCGGCGGCGCGATGACGCAGCGGGATCTCTTCGACATCGCGCCGCGCCTGGGGGCGGACGGCGTCGAGGTGCGCGACAGCTATTGGGGAGACCGCCCGACGGAGATCGAGGTGATCCAGGGCGCGGCGAGCGCACGGAACCTCGTCGTCACCTACGCCACCATGACGACGCTGCTGGCGACCGACGCCGCCGGCGAGGCTCGGTTGCGCCAGAACATCGACGATGCCGTGGCGCTCGGCGCCCGGTTTGTGCGCGTCTTTCAAGGCGTCTTGCCCACAAACGCGGACGATCCTGCCTGGGAGCGCGCCCGTCGGACGGTGGCGTACGCCGCGGCGCGGGAGATGGTCGTGGCGCTCGAAAACTACGCGAAGATGCCCGGTAACCGGGTGACGGAGATCATGCAGGTGCTCGACGCCATCCAGTCGCCGGCATTGGGCACGAACGTCGATATCGGCAACTACGCGGCCAACGGCGAAGAGGCGCTGGCGGCGATCGCGGCGCTCGGTCCGCGCGTCGTCGCCTCCCACTTGAAGGACGTGCGCGGCGCGGCGACCGTTGGACTGGGCGAGGGCGACTTGCCGTTGGCGGCGATCTTCGCCGCGTTCGACAGATTGCCTCAACCGGTCGTGTATTGCCTGGAGTTCGAGGGCGGACCCGACCCTGAAGCGCGCATCGTCGCCTCTCTCGGTGTCGCGCGGGCGATGCAGGGAGGGTGAGCTACGCCGACTTGCCGCGCGCGGTGGCTCGCCACACCTCTTCGACGATGCCGCCGCGCACGGCAAAGACCAGGTCGTGCAGGTTGGCCGCCGAGCAGCAGTGACCGGGATGAACCTCGATCCGGTCTCCCAGATCAAGCGCCGTCTGGCACCCGTCGCGCACATGGTACTGGCCGTGCTCTTCCGCGAGGTAGGCGAACGACAACTCGGGGTGGTTCTTGACGAGAGGCGTGCCGTAGTCGTTGGCCAGCGATTGCACGCCGGCATCGGTGATGACCTTGTCGGCGGTCGGGCGGCTCATCACCGTGCTGAGGACGCTGAAGGCCAGGGCGAAGGCCGGAACTTTCTCGCGGTACCCTGGATCCATGTAAACGTACGATCCCGATTGGTGCTCGGTGACGCCGGGATAGACCCCGGAAACGTCGTAGGTGCCAGTGCCGCCGCAGGTGATCGTTTCGACCTCGATGCCGTGGCGTTCGAGCATCCGCTCCGTCTCGACGCGACGAACGGTCGGGTCGGGATCCTGGACGACGTGCCCCTCGTAGGCGTGCAGACCGGAGAAGGTCAAACCCTCGGCGGCGAGGACGGCGCGGGCGAGGTCGAGAGTCGGCCCGCCGGGTTGGACGCCGCAGCGGCCCATGCCGGCGTCGACTTCGATGACGACGAAGAGGTTGACACCGTGGGCCCTGGCGGCATCGGAAAGTTCGGCGACGTTGCGCGCGTCGTCGACCGCCACCGTGACCATTGCGCGGTTGGCGAGGCGGCAGAGGCGGTCGATGGCTTGGGGTGCGACGATCTGGTTGGCGACGAAGAGGTCGTCAATGCCGCCGTCGGCCATCGCCTCGGCCATACCAACCTTGGCGCAGGTGACACCGTGGGCGCCGGCCTCAATCTGCCGCCGAGCGACCGCCGGCGCCCGGTGGGTTTTGGCGTGTGGGCGCAGGCGGACCGGGAGCGGGCGAAAGAAGTCGGCCATGGCGGCGATGTTGGCTTCGAGGGCGTCGAGGTCGGCCAAGGGCGCGGGGGTCGGCAGCTCCGCGACCTCGCGACCCAGGAACGGGTGGTCGTCGAGCATGTCCGCGACGCGCGTTTGGGTCTGCAGCATGGCTGGGTCCTCACGATTGGTTCATGCGACCGCGGGCGAGTCACCGACTCGTCCCGACCAGCGCCGCCGTCATGTCGGGGCGAGCCGCCGATTCGCCCAGCGTCAGGCCACCAGTTTTATCGGACGGGGACCGCTCCTATCCAATCTCGATCGAGGCGTGATTCGATGTCTGATGTCTTAACTCAAGGACGAGTCTAGCCGAGGGCGCCGGCGAATGCAACGAGAGCGGGCGTACCACCGGATGTTGTCTGACATCAGATATCTTTCCGACCTCGTGATATACTCGTCGTGATTCGACACTATGACCGATTGCTCGAGGCATCACACGCGGGTTGCGTCCGAAAGAGATGGCAATGGCGCCAAGCAAGCTGAGCGGGTCCGTTACCGAGATCGAACGGCCGAAGCGCGGGCCGAAGTGGGAGCCCCCCTGGCAGGGCGACCTGGGGCTCTTTCGCCACGCCTCCCCCCGTGAGGCGGTGAGCGACGCCATCCTCGGGCTGATCCGCGGCGGTGAGCTGCGGCCGGGGATGCGTCTGCCCTCCGAGCCGCAACTGGTGCGGATGACCGGGATCAGCCGCTCGTCGGTGCGCGAAGCGGTGCGCAGCCTGCAAACCATGGGTCTGCTCGAAGTGCGGCGCGGCCAAGGCACCTTCGTCCGCAACATCGACTCCGAGAGCGTCACCGACGCCCAACTCCTGTTGCTGCTCGACGACCACACGGTCCTCGAAAACCTGGTTGAGGTCCGGTGCGCCCTCGAACCGCTCATTGCCCGCGTCGCCGCCGAGCGCGCCACCGACGAGGATATCGCCGCCATCGGCGACGCGCTGCACGCCATGACCTCCGCCCACGGCATGGATGAATGGCGGCCGGCCCACCTGGCTTTCCACAAAGCGGTTGTCGACGCGACGCACAACATCATCCTGATGAAGATCTGGGGCTTGATTACGGTCTTTCTCAAGGACAGCCCGCTTGTGACCGGGTCTCTGCGCGTGACGATGCCCCACGTCCACATCGACCTGTACGAGGCGATCAGGACCCGCGACGGGAGCAAGACCGCCGCCGCGATGGCCGAGCACATCACCGACATGCAGCGCGCCCTCAACGAGTAGCCTCAAGCCGCGCCCCATTGCCGTCGGGGGCGATCTCCCAGCGATCCACCCCGGTCACCGTCTCGATCGCCACCACCAACGGCGTGGTCGACAGCCATTCAACGCGTCGCACCTCCCGCGTTGCCCCCGTGGCTGCCGGCACAAGGACGGTCACGAAGAGCGCCGTCTCAGCGACCTGGCGGCGGACCAGGACCGAGACCACGTCCGCTGCCGGGTTGCCGGGGGCGATGGCGAGGAAGCGTTCGCTGTCGCCCGCGGGCAGGTACGCGGTTAGACTGGCAGGGCCGGATTGCCAACGCGGCCGCGCCTTACCCATTTCCCGTAAACGTCGTATATTCGCGAACCGATCGTAGCCGCACGGACCGGTCAACATGGCGGCGGCGGCCGGTTCGGCCGTGGGCAATTCGTCAAGCGCGCCGAGGCAGGGTCGGGCGTGCCACGCGGCTTGGTGCGGGAATACGCGGACCACGCCACGATGCTCGCCCGCGAGGAACTCGACGTCGTCAGCGTCGCCACGCCTGACGACTACCACGCCGACCCGGTCTGTGCCGCCGCCGACGCCGGCGTGCGCGGCATCCTCTGCGAAAAACCGATCGCCAGCAGCCTGGCCGACGCCGACCGGATCATCGCCGCCCGCGAGCGCAATGGCACGAAACTCTCGGTCGACCACACGCGAAGCTGGTACCCGCAATTCCAGGCGGTGCGCGCGGCGGTGCGCGAGGGCGCGATTGGCCCGGTCACTCGCGTCGCGGCGCGACTCGGCGGCCGGCGCGATGCTTTTCCGCAATGGCACGCACATCGTCGACGCCGTCTGCTACTTCGCCGAGGCGGAACCGCGTTGGGTGATCGCGGCGCACGAGCGCGGCTTCGAGGAGTACGGACCGGCCTACAAGGGCGAGGGCGGCAAGGACCCGATGCTCGACCCCGGCTCGACCCTCATCATCGAGTTCGCCAACGGTGTGCGCGGCGCCTTCGAGGCCGCCAAAAACACCCCAGCCATCGTCGAGGTCGACGTCATCGGCCCCAACGGCCGCTACCGCATCGCGGCCACCGACGGCGCCGCCTGGACCACCGAGGCGCCAGAGGGACCGCCCATCGCATCACCAGTGCCCTGGACCACCACCGCGCCGACTGATCTGGGCGAAAACCTCATCCCGGCCGTCCGCGAATTGGCCCAGATGGTCTGGCACGACGCCCCTAGCAGTTCGCCCCCGCAACGAGCGCGCGACGTCCTGGAAATCCTCTTCGGCGCGCTGCTATCCCAGTCAAACGACAGCGCCAAGATCCACCTGCCCTTGCCGCGCGCCTAGGACGCGATTGAGAACACTGTCCTTCCGATTTCCCTCTCCGTCATTCCGAACTTCGGGTTCTGTCGAGGAATCTGCCTCCGATGAGAGACGTCCACCAAGACGACCTCCCCCGCGCCGAGATCGACGAAGCTGCCTGGGCCAGCCTCTACCGCACCGAAAGCCGCCCCTTCCCCTCACCCGAAACCGGCAAAATCGCCGTCAAAGCGATTCCCGGGGATCAATCCCCGGGCTCAACCTACGAAACCCCTTCGGGGTTGAACACGGGGGCACGATTTCCACAGTCCCGGAGGGACTTCGTAGGTTGAGCGCGGCGTTTCAACGCCGCGAATCGCTCAGACCGCGCGCATTGCCAGGCTGGCGTTGACGCCTCCAAAACCGAAGGCGTTGCAGAGCAGGGTCGAGACCTGGCGGTCGCGGCCGCCGGGGGGGATGACGTCGAGGTCGCAGGCGGGGTCCAAATCGAACAGGTTGGCGGTGCCGGGGAGATGGCCGCGCTGCAAGGCGAGCGCGCAGATCGCCGCCTCCATCGCCCCGGTCGCGCCGAGCGCGTGGCCGTGCAACCCCTTCGTGCCGCTGACCGCGACCCGCTCGGCCTGTTTCCCCAACGCAAGGCGGATGGCGCGGCACTCGGTCGAGTCGTTGAGCACGGTCGAGGAGCCGTGCGCGTTGACGTAGTCGATCGCTTCGGGACAGAGACCGGCGCTGGCGATGGCGCCGCTCATGGCACGGGCGGCCTGAACGCCGTCCGGGTGCGGCGCCGTCATGTGGTGGGCGTCGCTCGTCGTCTCGTAGCCGGCCAGTTCGGCGTAGATGCGCGCTCCCCGCGCCCGCGCGTGATCGAACGACTCCAGCACCAGCACCGTCCCGCCCTCGGCGATGACGAAGCCGTCGCGGCCGCGGTCGAAGGGCCGGCTGGAGGTTGCCGGGTCGTCGTTGCGGGTGCTGAGCACGCGAATCATGGCGAAGGCGCCGACGGTGAGCGGGGCGAGCGGCGCTTCGGCCCCGCCGGCCAGCATGACCCGGACGCGTCCCGCCTCGATCAACCGCGCCGCCTCGCCGATCGCGATCAGCCCCGCCGCGCACGAGTTGCCATAGGCGAGCGACGGTCCGGTCAAGCCGAGCTCGATCGTGACGTTCGAGGAGGCCGCGCCGCCGAAGACGGAGAGGGCGAGGAGCGGATTGACGTGCCGCGGGCCGTTGATGACGTAGGACGCGTGCTGCTCTTCGGCGAAGGCGACGCCGCCCAGGGCGGAGCCGATGTAGACCCCGGCGCCCGCGCCGGCCGCGTGCGCCGCCGTCAGGCCCGCATCCTCAAGCGCCTTCCGCGCGCTGACGAGCGCGAACTGCGAGAAGCGGTCGAGCCGTTGGGCGCGCTTGGGAGACATAAAGTGCAGCGGGTCGAAGCGCACCTCCGCCGCGACCTTGCTCGCGATCCGCGCGGTATCAAACCGCTGAATGGCGCGGACGGCGGACGTGCCGCACCGCACGCCGCACCATAGCTCCTCGACGCCAATGCCGATCGGCGTCACCGCGCCGATGCCGGTGATCGCGACGCGCTGCTTCACGATCGCAACCGCGGCTGGCCGTCGGGATCGAACCGCTCGTCACGATCTTCGACGATCGCCTTGATCGTCCGCAGCGTCCTGCCGGCAATCGCCGCCACAAAGTGCGGCCCGATGACGTGTTCCGCGACGATCCCCCCGACGACCGGCCAGGGCGGGGTGAACTCGTGGTCGATGCGGACGCCGACCTCGCTCGGCCCCGGTGAGAAGGTCCAGGCGACCTCCATCCCCTTGGTCACACCGCCGATGTGGCGGTAACGGATGACCGGCGTTGCGCCGTCGCGCTCAACCTCCTGGATCGCGCGCCACTTGACCGGGATGCGCCCGCGCCGCGCCGCCATCTCGACCGTTTTGCGGTCGCCGCCGCCCTCCAGCAGCGTCACCCATCGGTAGTGTGGGAGGATGATCGGCCAGCGCTCGACGTCGGCCGCGAGCGCCACGATCCGCTCCAGATCGCCGGCCATCATGAGACTGTTCTCGGTTCGCATGCGTCCTTCACATCCTTCGCGCCCCCGCCTTGCCGCCTTGCCGCCTTCCACCTTCCGTTTAGCCGGCAATCAGGGGCGCAACAGCCGTGCCAAAAAGAGAGGCGAGAGCGCCTCGGTGGCAGGCCGGAAGTTGCCCAGGACACCGCTGAGCGTCAACCCCAGCGCCTCGCGCCGCGCCAGCCGCCGCGTAACGTAGTTCATCAGGGGAGGGGCGTTGATGAAGCCCTGCACGATCCAACAGACCTCGCGCTTCGCCGTCAAGGCCCGCCGGCGGGCGATGCGGTACGGATCGAGCGCCGCGGCTGAGAGATCCCCGGCCTTCAGCGCGGCGCTCGCCACGGGCGCCGCGAGGTGCGCGGCCAGGAGCGCCTCGTAGATCCCATCCCCGGTGAAGGGGTCGAGAAAAGACGCGGCGTCCCCCACCAGCAGAAACCCGTCGCCCGTGGTGCGCCGGGCGCGAGACGCCATCGAACCGACGCCGCGAATGCCGCCGACCCGCGCCGCGCCCGCCAACTTCAGCGCGACGGCCGGGAGCGACCGCAACGACTCGGCGAAGAACTCCTCAATCGAGCCGGTTCGCCCGTCCACGGCGCGCACATTGGCGACGACCGCGACGTTGGTCAGGCCATCCTCGAGTGGCGCCAGGCCCGCGTAGGCGTGGTGCGCGACGTGCAGCTCGCCGCATCGGTCGAGGCCCGTTACCCCCCGGTAATGCGCGACGAGGCCCGTCTTGCGCGGCCACCGAAGGGGAACGTCCAAGCCGAGGGAGCGGGCGACCGCCGAGTTGCGCCCGTCCGCGCCGACGACGAGCGACGAGCGGATCGACTCGCGGGTCCCGGCGATCGTTGCCTCCACCCCCACGACCCGCCCGCGCTCCCGCACCACCTCGCGGACGTGGGCGCGCTCACAAACCGTGACGCCGGCCGCTTTCGCCCGTTCGAGCAAGAGGTGGTCCAGGCGATAGCGGGAAAGGCCGAGCGCGGCCCGCCCCGGCTCCGCCTTCGCGAAGTTCGCCACAAAGCGATGTCCGTCCGGCGCGTGGACGATCATCGCCTCCATCCGGTGCGCGCCGGCACGCAGCACCTCGTCGAGTACGCCCATCTCTTGGAGCAGCTCCGCGCCGGCCGGGTTGACATATTCCGAGCACGCCTTGTGCCGCGGAAAACTCGCCTTGTCGAGCAGCACCACGCGATGCCCGGCCCCGGCCAGCGCCGCCGCGGTCGCGCTGCCGGCCGGCCCACCCCCGACGATGATCGCCTCGGCGTCGCGCTCAGGCTTCATTCGTCGTTCCCGTCTTGACCGCGGCCATCCGAAACCAGGGGTGGGTCGAGATTGCGGCGTCGTCGATCCCGGCCCGGCGCAAGAGGGCGTCAAGTTCGGCCGGCGTATAGGCCCGGCGGACGGAGAGCGGCGCGTCGTGGCGGGTGAGGCGATTCCGGGTCGTCAGCCGCGACGCGACCCAGGCCGCGGCGTAGCCGAGTCGCCCGCGGCGCAGATCGTTGAGGATGAACCCGGTCCGCGCCAAACGGTCCATCTCCTGCAGCACCCGCATTGCCTCTTCCGGCGAGAAGTGGTGCAGCGCCAGCGAACAGAGCACGACGTCGAATTGCTTGTCCGGCAGCGGGACTGACCGCGCGTCGTACCGCGCCAGCGTGATCTCCGGGTGATCCACGATCTGCTCCCGCGCGTGAGCGAGGATCGCCGCGGACGCATCGCTGGCGACGATCGTCGCCGCGAGGCGACGCTGCTTCGCCCAGCGGAGGATGGCGAGCGGGATGTCGGCGGAGCCGGTGGCGAGGTCGAGGAGGGTCACGGGTTGCGTCGTCGCGGGCATCGTGTCGAGGAGGCGGGGCAGGTGGCGCAGCATGATCGACGTGCCACCCAGCAGGTGATTGACGCGGCGGATGTCGCGCAGGTTCGCGGCCAGCTCAGCCGGGTCGTGTCCGGCTTCGTCGAGCAACTCGGGCTCGTCGCTCCGTAGGAGTGGCGAAAGGAGAGACCGCACGGGACCGCGTAGGCTGTTGGTTAGCTGGGACATGTGCTGCCTGCTCCTCCCGGTTTGGGGGGTAGCATACAGTCCAGGCGCCGCCAGCACCGACGGCGACCTGTCGCGCATGCTTCAGAGCGTGACCAGGGCCGCGGTCCAGCCGATGCCGAGCACGGCCGCGCCGGCGGCGATGCAGGGGAAGCACGCCAGCGCCCCCGACCGCGGATTCCGTCGCCAGATGGCGATATTTAGTCCGACCAGCCCGCAGGCCAACAATGCCGTGGGCCAGACCCGCATCGGGTGCTCGGTCAACCAGTGGGCCAGTGCGGCGGCCAATAGCGCGGCCAGGATCATGGCTCCCCAGCAGACGTGCCGTGCGCGGTTGGGGCCGAGCGCCACTGCCAGCGTCCGCACGCCGGACGCGCGATCGACCTCGACGTCCGGCAGCGATTGGGCGATCTGGACGGCAACGACCGCTGCCGCCCCGATCGGGTAGACGGCGAAGAGGCCGGCGTCGACGGTGCTCAGCGCGGTCCAGACCCAAATCGGGATGAGCGGGAGCGCGACGAGATAGGGAACCCACGACCAGATCGTGCGTTTGAACCACAGGCTGTAGGCCACGCCGGCGCCGGTGCCGAGGGCACAGAGCGTGAACGCCTCAAGGCCAAACCGCGAGCTCGCCGCCGCCATCAAGACCAGGCCGCCGATGGCGACCAGCCAGGCGCCTCGCCGCGAGACGAACCCGGCTGGAATCGGCTTCTCCGGTTTGGCGATCGCGTCGAGATCGGCGTCGACCAGCTCGTTGACCGCGCCAACCGTCAATTGCCCGCCGAACATGGCGCCCAGCAGCCAGGCGAATGCCTCAAGTCCCGGCCAGCCGCCCGCCGCGACGACGGCGAACGCGGCCGTTGCGGTCATGACGACGACGATCGGCACGGCGTGCGGCAGCACGAGGTAGCCCCGCACCACCTGGCGGCGGGAAGGGCGACAGGAATGTGTTACCGACGGAGCTTCCACCATTTTCCTTCGCTCGACAGCGGTTGTTCGCGAGATGATAGATGAGCCATGGAATCCGATGCGTTGATGGTGAAGCAGCCCATGCCGTGTTCGCTTGGGCGCACTGGGACGAGTCCGCGATCCACGCCGCCTGGCTGGCTGGTCGGCAGCTCTCCGTTGCCGAGGCGATCGCGGAGATCCGGGCGCTCACCCCCACCGAGGACTCCGCCCGGCCGCCCGAGCAATCCGCCGTCAAGCTTTCGCCGCGGGAGTTGGAGGTCCCGCGCCCGCTCGTGGCCGGAGAACCCGATCGGGCCATCGCCGAGGCGCTCTTCCTCAGCGTCCGCACCGTCGCCAACGAGGTGCTGATCTATCTGGACTGGGACGACGGTAAACCCGCCTGGCTCTTTGCCAGATCCGACGACCTGCGCGAGGCGATGGTCCGCGCCGGGGTGACGTACGAGGTCGAGGTCCTGGCCAACTGGGAGCAATCGCTGGACATGGCGTTCGGGACCGCCCACCTCTTCATCGATGGACTCGTCGACTGCCCCGACGATGCCATCGATTGCTACAATCGAGGGGAGCTAGTCGGCGGCATCGACGGTGATTCCTTCGGCAACGTCCGCGAGAACTATTACATGGAGGGGGATCGTCCGGGGTACGTCGTTTGCGTGCCATGTGACCCGAGGGACGTGCGGGGCAATACCAAAGACGACATGACCAATGTGTTTCTGTACCGCGGCAATCACTGCAACCAGCGGTTCGCGGCCCGCGACGGGAACTGCCTGCCGGTGAGCTGGTGTCGCGGACCTTGCCCCGATTTCTACGATTAGGCCGCGTTGGCACCCCGTCATGCTGAGGCATCGAAGCAGCCCCGCGCGCAGCGCGGCGGCCCCCCAACCCCCAATCCTGGGGGAGCACGACGGAGCGGCTTCGCCGGGGGATGCTTCGGCGTCGCCTCAGCATGACGGAGCTTGGCAAACGCCGCCTATGTGGCGCCGGATGATGCGCCACCGGCACGTCGGTAGCGTCGAACACGAGATCGCGGCCGGCACACGTCGGCCCCGCCTGGAGAGGATCGTCAATGACTACGCGTCACCCGGACACCATCGGCCAACACTTTGTCGCTCGGCGCTTCTCTCGCCGGCAGGCGATGAGCTACGGAGCCACCGGCTTCGCTGCCTCTACGCTGACAATCGCCGGGTTGGTCCAGGTGGCCAGCGCCCAAGACGCCGAGGCCACTCCAGTCGCGGCCGACGACCTGATGGCCGCGATTGACGCGATCATGGCCGCCCCGCAATACCGCTCCGCCCGCCTGGGGCTCCACGTCGCGGACCGCGCAACCGGCGAGACCGTCTTCGACATCCGCGGCGACGAATGGTTCCTCGCCGCCTCAACGACCAAGCTCTTCTCCGGGGCGGCGGCGCTCGACGCCTACGGACCGGACTACCGCTTCGAGACCCCGGTCTACCGAACCGGATCGATCGCGGCTGACGGGGAACTGGCGGGCGATCTGATCCTCGTCGCGAGTGGCGACCTGACGATGGGCGGTCGCGACACGGAGGACGGACAGATCGCGTTCACCCCGATGGATCACATCAACGCCACGGCCTTCCCCGATCTGGTCGAGTTGACGCCGCGGGATCCCTTGGCTGGCCTGGAGGACCTGGCCCGTCAGGTCGCCGCGGCCGGCGTCCGGCACGTCAATGGCGAGGTGATCGTAGACGATCGACTCTTCCCGATGATGGAGAAGGATGGCTACCTCCTGACCCCGATCTGGATCAACGACAACCTGATCGACTTCATCATCACTCCCGGTGAGGTAGGGGAGGCGGCGACGTTGGAGTGGCGACCAATGTCGGCCGCCTATCAGGTCGAGGTCGACGTGAACACGGTCGCCGCCAGTGCGGCCCTGGATATCAGCGTCTCGTCGCCGGCCCCGGGTCAAATCCTCGTCGCGGGGCAGATCCCCGTCGACCAGTCCCAGGCCGTGCCGACCTATCAAGTCGAGAACCCATCAGCCTTCGCCCGCACCCTGCTGATCGAAGCCCTCGAACGGGCAGGCGTGACGGTCGCGGCGTCACCAACTGGCGCCAATCCGGTCGACCTGCTGCCAGCACCGGGCGACTACACCGAGTCCGATCAGGTCGCGCTCCATCGGTCGTTGCCCTTCTCGGAGAACCTCAAGCTCATCGAAAAGACCAGCCATAACCAGCACGCCGACATGCTGATCTTCCTTCTCGCCCTGAGTCAAGGCAATACGACGTACGAGGAGGGGATGCTGGAGGTTCGTGCGATCGTGGAGCAGGCGGGCATCGTCAGCGCCCTCGTCTCGCTCAGCGACGGCCGGGGCAACGAGTACACCGACCTGTTCAGCCCACGCACCGTGGCGCGGCTGCTGGCATACATGGCGACCCGGTCCGACTTCCCGGCGTATTTTGACGCCCTCCCGATTCTGGGCGTCGACGGCACCGAGGCCGCCACGGTCGAGTCGACCAGCCTCGTCGCCGGCAAGGCGGCCGCCAAGTCCGGCATGACCATCGCCTTCGACCTGATGAACCAACGGCCCGTGGTGATGACCCGGGCCCTGGCCGGCTACCTGACCGGCCAAAGCGGCCGCGAGCTGATCTTCGCGCTCTATCTCAACAATGTGCCGCTGAGCAGTTTGGAGGAAATCATCTCCGTTATTCACGAGCAAGGCGCGATCGTCGAGGAGATCTTCACGCGCGTCTGAGATATGGTGCTGTTTGACGACGACGAGGCCGCTGCTTCCCTTGTTGCCGATTTCGAAGCCTTGAGCAGGCAAGGCCGGCAACTCGAGCACGAGCGGGACGACCTCGAGACGGTACGGGCGGGGTGGGAAGCCGCTTCGATCAGTGCTCCTCGCTCGGCAAGCGATGACGTCCCCGGCGTGGCGCGTGTTGATGACTGTACCCGTCGTGGTTGTGCCAATAGGGACGCACATCTCGTGGGTCGGCCTTGAAGAGCAGCTTCGGCATCGTGAAGACCCGCCGCGCCGCGCCATCGCAGACCGGGCACGCCGCGGTGTCGGCCGCCTCTGCCATCGGCCGTTCGCGCTCGAAACACGCGCCGCATTCATCGCAGGCGTAGTCGTATTTCGGCACGAGTTCCCCCTTACGTGTCTTCTCCGCCTTCCGCCTTCCGCCCTCGCAGACGGCGCACCACCCGAAGAGCGCCAGGTGCTCGATGCCGGCGGCGAAGCCGTATTGGTCGTGGATTCGGGCGCGCAGGGGTTCGACCAGCGCGTCGTCGAGTTCGATCATTGCGCCGCAGCCGTGGCAGACAAGATGGTGGTGGCGGCCGTCGTCGAGCAGTTCGTAGTGGCGGACGCCGCCGCCGAGGTCCGTCTCCGAGATCAAACCGAGATCGCGGAAGAGTTCGAGCGTGCGGTAGACCGTGGAGCGATTGAGCGCCGGCGAGAGGAGTTCGACCCTGGCGTAGACCTCCTCCGCGGTGAGGTGTTCCCCCCGATGGGCGAAGACGCCGAGGATCATCAGCCGCTGCGGCGTCACGCGCTGGCCGACCGCGCGCAACCGCGCGGCCAGGTCGACCGGCGTGCGTGCCGATCGGGTTGGCTGACCGTTTGCCGTGACGTGTCCCATGCGTTTGCGCTCCCCGGGCGCGCGGCGCTCTCCCCACCGTCTCGCCGTCCCGGTATCGCGCGCCACACCGGATGGTACCAGCCCCCTTGACCCAGTCGCCATCGAACACGAGAATGACCGCGACGTTATGCATATGCAACTGGTCGCAGGTGCATTCAATGGACATGACGTTACGAGACGACGCATCGTGAAACGGAGAATGCCCGAAATGACATTCGATGCGCCAGGCACAATGAACGCGCGGTGGCGAGTCCGGGCGATCCCGGTGTTTGCGACCATCCTTGCCGCCTTGCCGCCTTCCCGCCTCGCCGCATTCCAGGCGACGCCGGCCGCCCCAACCTCGTCCCTCGGCTGGGCCGACTCCTTCGAGGAGGAGAACGAGAAGCTCAACGTCGCCACGACAGTCGCCCCGATCAGCTCGATCGTGCGCAACGTCGGCGGCACGCGGATCGACATCCGCGGCATCGTGCCGGACGGGACCAACTCCCATACCTTCGAGCCGGCGCCGTCCGACGCCGTCATCCTCTCGCAAGCCGACATGGTGATCGTCAACGGCCTCTTCCTTGAGGAGCCGACAATCGAATTGGCCGAGGCGAATCTGAAGGACGGGGCGGAGATTTACCGCCTGGGCGACAACACGATCACCGAGGAGGAGTGGGCCTTCGACTTTTCCTTCCCGGAAGAGGACGGCAACCCGAACCCGCACCTCTGGGTCAACGTCCCCTTTGCGATGACCTATGCCGAACTGACGAATGGGTGGCTGGCGGCGCGCAACCCGGAGCACGCCGCCTATTACCAGGAGAACCTCGACCGCTACCTGGCGGTGCTGACCCGGCTCGACGAGGGGATCATGGCCGCCGTCCAAACGATCCCCGAGCAGAACCGCAAGCTGCTCACCTACCACGACTCCTACGCCTATTTCGCCCGCCACTACGGCATGACCGTCATCGGCGCGGTCCAGCCCTCCGACTTCTCCGAGCCATCGCCGCAGGAGGTCGCCGGGCTGATCGACCAGATCCGCGAGGCGGAGGTCCCGGCCGTCTTCGGTTCCGAAGTCTTCCCCAGCGACGTCCTGGAGCAGATCGCGGACGAGGCCGGGGCCACCTACGTCGACGAGTTGCGCGACGATGACCCGCCCGGCGACCCCGGCGACCCGGAGCACACCTATATCGGCATGATGCTGCGCAACATGGAGCTGATGATCCCCGCCCTCGGCGGCACCGCCGACGCCCTGGCCGGCATCGAGCCGTGGGATACGTACCTGCCGTGAAGCGGCTAGCAGCTAGGAGCTAGCAGCTTGATTGACTTCGATCACGTCACCTGTGGCTACGACGGCGCGCCCGTGCTGCGCGGCGTCGGCTTGCGCGTATCTGCCGGGGAGTTCGTCGGCATGATCGGGCCGAGCGGGGCCGGCAAGACGACGCTGCTGCGGGCGATGCTCGGGTTGGCGCCGCGGGTGAGCGGGCGGGTGACGGTCGGAGATCGGCCGGTGACGCCGGGGCGGCCGCCGGCAAGCGTCGGCTACGTGCCGCAGGTCGAGACGGTCGATTGGCATTTTCCAGTCACGGTCGAAAACGTCGTGCTGATGGGCAAGGTGCGTGAGGCGCGCCTTCTCCCCTGGCCGAATCAGGAGGACCGGCGCGAGGTCGGGCGGGTCCTGGAGCGGCTCGGCATTGGTGATCTTGGCCGGCGACACATCCGCGACCTCTCCGGCGGGCAGCAGCAGCGAACCTTCCTCGCCCGCGCCCTCGTCGGCAGCCCCCGCCTGTTGATCCTCGACGAGCCGACCGCCAGCGTCGACGTCAAGACCCGCGACGACATCCTGCACCTGTTGGTCGAGCTCAACCGGGAGGGCGTCACCATCGTCATGACCACCCACGAGCTGAACACCGTCGCTGCCCACCTGCCGCGTGTCCTCTGCGTCAACGGCGGCATCGTCGCCCAAGGACCGCCGCCCGAGATCTTCACCAGTCCCGTCCTCAGCCGCACCTTCAACGCCGAGATGCGCGTCGTCCATGACCCTGACACCGGCGGCCTGCTGGTGGCGGAAGCGGGGCGGCATAGCCCCTTCGCGAGGCGGAAGACGGAAGACGTAAGGTGGGATCGGGCGCCAGACATCGAGTCGTTCGTCTCCGAGCGAAGGGTCTCATGATGAGCAGCACGTACACGCGACCGGCTTTCCGCCGTCCGCCGTCCGCCGTCCGCCGTCCGCCGTCCGTCTTCCGTCTTCCACCTTCCGCCTATGAACGCTTTCACCGAGCCTTTCCACTACGAATTCTTCCGACACGGCATCCTGGCGGCGACGCTAATCGGCGCGCTCTGCGGGATGATGGGCGTCTACATCGTATTGCGGCGGATGAGCTACATCGGACACGGCCTGTCGCACGCGATCTTCGGCGGCGCCGTCGTCAGCTACCTCATCAGTTGGAACTTCTATATTGGCGCCGGGTTGTGGGGGTTCCTCTCGGCGCTCCTGATCAACGCCACCGCCCGGCGGCGCAAGATCGGGGCGGACGCCGCCATCGGCATCATCACCACCGCTTCGTTCGCGCTCGGCGTGGCGCTGATCAGCAAATCACGGAGTTTTACCCGCAACTTCGAGGCGGCCCTCTTCGGCAACATCCTGGGGGTGGACGAACGCGACCTCCTGGTGATCGCGGGTGTGACGCTGGTCGTCGGAGCCGCGATCTTTTTCGCCTACCGGCAGTTGCTCTTTACGACCTTTGATCTCGAGTTGGCGCGCGTCTATGGCGTGCCGACGCAATGGGTCGACACCGGGTTTGCCCTGGCCCTGGCAGCAACGATCGTCGCCTCGCTCAACGTCGTCGGCGTCACCTTGATCGCCGCCGCCATCGTTATCCCCCCGACCACCGCCCGCCTGCTGACCGATGCCTTCGGCAAGATGCTGATCCTCTCGACCGCCATCGGCGCGGCCTGCGGCTTTTGCGGCATGTTCCTCAGCTACCACTACGACGTCGCCTCCGGCGCCGCCATCGTCCTCCTCAGCGCCGCCCTCTTCGCCGCCGTCTACGCCGCCACCGGTGTGCGCCGCCTCTTCATCGCCCGCCGCGCGCCACGCGACGCGGCCGACCCATTACCTATCCCCTCACGCGCCCGACCACTTCCCCAGACCGATCCCCACTATCTCGACTGAGATGAATTGCGGCAGGTCGGTCAGCGCGCAAGCACATCCACCGCCAGCCGCAACACCACCCGCACCGCCGCCGCGATGCTCGGCACGTCGACCCATTCGTCGGCGGCGTGGAAGTTCCCGCCCAGGGGGCCGAATTGGACGGTCGGGATGTGGGCCTCGCCGGCGAAGAGGTTGGCGTCGCCGAAGCCGTGGTAGCCGAACGTCGGAAGCGTGCCCGTTTCTGCCTCGTACACCTTGGCGAACGTTTCCACCAGCGGGTGGTCGGGGTGGATCTCCCAGGGCGGGTAGTAGGGCGGGTCGATGGCGAAGGCGAAGGTTGCCGGCGACTCCAGGCCATCGGCAAGCCGCCGTATCTCGTCCAGGATCCAGGCGCCGGTCATCCCAGGCACCGTGTGCCGATTGATGACCACCCGCGCCTTCTCCGGCACGGTGATCACGTACTGCTCGTTGCCGCTCTGCAGCGAAAGGACGCACTGGCTGGCCGTGATTCGCGGGTGGGTGCCGAGCGTCAACCGCTCGAGCGTGGTCACGAATCGCGCCGCCTCGACCGCCGCATTGACCCCCTGACCAGGGAAGGAAGCATGCGCCGCTTGCCCGGTGACGTCGGCCCGCACCAGCACCTTCCCCATCGACCCGATCGCCGGTTCCTCCCACGACGATTCGAGGACGAGGCAGGCGTCGGCGGTGACCCCGTCCGCGATCAGCGCCCGCGCCCCGGCCGAGTAGGCCTCTTCGTCGATCACGGAGGTAAAGATGACCGTGCCCCGCCAGAGGTCAGGCCGTTTGGCTAATGCCCGGATGACGAGCATCCCGGCCGCCACCCCAGCCTTCATGTCGCAGGCGCCGAGGCCATAGAGACGGTCGCTGTCGCGCCATCCCTGCCACGGGTCGCCCGACCACCCCTCGACGGCGAGCACGGTGTCGATGTGCCCGTTCAACAGCAGCGTCGGCCCCGCGCCATTCTCGACCCGCGCCACCACGTTCGGCCGCCCCGCCATCGCCGTCACCGTCTCGACCTCTTCGATCCCCTCCCGATCGAGCCACCCTGCCACCAACCCCTGCGCCGCCGCCTCCTCGCCGGGATAGCTGCGGATGCGAACCAGCGCCGCCGTCAGGTCGGCGGCTTCTTCCGGGTCGGAGGATGCTTGGAGCCAGGTTTCGTCGATGGTCATGCTCTTCTCCGCTCGTGCTTTCATCCGAAGTCTTTCGAATTAGCATTCTTTCGAGGGCCGAGTCCGACGAAGGCGTGAATGACGTCGGCCCTGCTCCATTATCCACTCCCGCCGAACGCAGAGCAGTAATTGACAGTGCATCGTTCTGACAGACACGGCGCGAATCTTGACAATTACGTAAGTCCGTAATATCGTATGGAAGTTCGCCTCACTCGAAAGGAGGTCGCCCAATGACACGCGATCTTGGATCTGAAGTCGACGACTTGCGAAACGAGGTGCGAGAACTCGCGCAAGTTGTGCGGTCGATGCTCGAGGCAGCGCCGGGTGCCACTCCGGAAGAAGAGGTCGTTGACAACAGATCTGAAACGTTGACACATCACGTCGGAGATTGCTCGGCGCGTGTCATTCGACAACCAGCGGAACTCATCCGATCAGCCAAGGAAAAGGGCCTGGCGGGCGCCATCTCGTATGCCGGTTTCTACAATTTGGGCAGCGACGACACGAGCCGCGAATCTCGCTGGGTGACCGACTTTCACGCGGCCGACGACTTGCTCGCGCAGGACGACCAAACGGTGGCGCGCGTCCTAGCAGCACTCGGCAATCGACAGCGCCTTGCCCTGCTGAAGGCCATCCTGGAGAAACCGGCAACCGCGGCCGAGTTAGTCGAGCGGCTTGGCATGGGCACGACGGGACAGGCGTATCATCACCTCAAGGCGCTGCAAGCCGCCGACCTGATCGAACAGGAAGAGCGAGGGCTGTTCGCGTTCAAGGGTCCCCGCGTCCAGTCCTTTCTGCTGCTGCTGGCAGGCGTGCGAGACATGCTGGACGCTCAGTACAGCTCGGGTGTCTGGGACGTGGAGTCTGGAAACGTAGAGGAGCCCGGGCCTCTCTTGCACGAATGTGCCCATTCCACCCCGATCGCCGTTAAAAAGTTGGCCATTAGTGTCAATCTTGGATCTCCTCACGAAGCTCACGAATCAAAGGGGTCGAGTTAGACAAAAGCCCACGATCGGCCGTGATTCGTTCGCGGATGCGGGAGATCTCGTCGTGCGCCCGCAATCGCTGCCGGCGGCGCACCTCGCGTTCCACCGCCCGGACGACAAAGTCGTTGAAGGATTCTTGGTCGGCCAACAGCGCACGTGCCTTTGCAAGCAACTCGGCCGGGCAGCGAATCGTCACAGGTTGGCGCGACTTCATCTTTGAGTTTCCTCTGTCTCGGCAAACTGCACCGCGGTAGCCTATTCAATTCCGTCTTCCACCACCCGAAGCGTTGAGCGGTCAATCAATATCACCCGGAGGTCCGGGACGCGGAGGAAGGCGCGGTCGATCGTCACGACGGTAAGGTTGCGCTCCAGTGCGGTTGCCGCGATCAGCGTATCTATGTCGCCGACCAGTCCCGTTCCGTGCGGCCTACGCATCAGTAGGCGAAGGTCTGCATATCGCTCAAGGACGGAGAAGCTCAGGGCATACGGATTGACCGCGCGCATGAGGTTTCGCAGTCCTTGATAGTGGATCCAATAGCTCGGCAACGGCCGGATGTATTCGACGACCTCTCCGTAAACGAGGATGCTGGTTGCCGCCTCTTGGCGCATCAGCCACGGCTGCATGAGTTCGACCGCGGCCGGTCGCTCGTGGAGCAGCGCCGCGAGCGGCCCGGTGTCGAGAAGGTACCGCCTCACAGCTCAATCGGCGGTGTCGGCTCACTCTCGTGCCGAATCCGATCAAGCGCCTCGACGGTTTCTTCCCAATCGAGGTCGCGCCAACTGCCGATGGCGCTCAGCGCGGCCTGCATCGCTTCGTCCGCGAGCGCCGCATCGGCCGCTTCCTCGGACGCGAAATAGTGGATCACGTCGTGGCCGTTCTCGGGCAGAATCACGGCGATGAGTGGATGGTCATCTCGGACGACCAGGCTTGCGTTGCGGCGTGATTCGTCTGCTGTCACCGGGTGGCCCCTCCTTCGCACACTCGCAGTATAGCAACCGCCTCAGACCCCCCGAATCAACACCACCCCCGCCACCAGCAACCCGACGCCGATCACCTTCGACAGGTTCACGTCGTGTTGGGGGAAGCCCATCAGGCCGTAGTGGTCGATGGCGAGCGCGGCGACCATTTGGCCGACGAGCACCAGGGCGAAGAAGAAAGCGCCGCCGAGACGACCGGCCATCACCGGGGCCAGGGCCACGTAGAGCGCGCCCATCAGACCGCCGGTCCAGATCCACCACGGGGCGCTCGAGAGCTGCGAGAAGGCGGGCAACCGTTCGCGCGCGAGCAGCGTCACCAGCAGCAGCGCCGTCGTCGACGTCGCCGTCGAGATCATCGCCGCCAGGATCGCGCTCTCCGTCCGATCGCGCAGGACACCATTCACCCCCACCTGCGCCGCCAGCAGCGTTCCCATCCCGATCGTCGCCAATACCGCCGCTCCGCCCATGGACCGCTCCACGCCCTTCCTTGCCTTGTCAATCCGGACACGCCGATGCCATCATGCTGCCAGAGCCGCTGCTCCGGCACAACCGCGCGATCGCGGGCCGACGTATTGACAACGAACAAATGTTCTGATACCGTGCGTGGCAGACGGCTCAGCGCGGGCTGGGCCGGTAGCATCGATGCCCGCCGGGTCCGTGCGGGGCGATTGGTCCCGGCGGGCATCACCATCCAGGTTGGCCACTTGGCCAACCTGGCCAACCTGGCCAACCTGGCCAACCTGCTGAGTTCAATGCGTCGCCGACGGAGACTTCGCCCGGCCGCAACGAAGAAGGGTCGAGCGTGGATGTTCGCCTGATCGCCGTGCCGTATCATCTGGGCCGCCCGCGCATCTCCGCCGGTCTCGGCCCCGAAGCGTTGCTCGCCGCGGGAGCGGACGCGGCCGTGCGGGAGGTCGGATGCACGGCGACCATTGACCTCCTCGACGTCTCCGCCGCATCAACCAACGAAATCGCCGCCGCCTTCGAGGTCAGCCGCGCGCTCGCCTCGCGTGTTCGTGATGCCGTTGCTCACGGTGCATTCCCGCTGATCCTTGCCGGCAATTGCAACAGTAGCGCCGGCACATTGGCCGGCTTGGCCACGGACGGCCTCGGCGCTGTCTGGTTCGACGCCCACACCGACTTCAATACCCCCGAACGTACGACAACCGGGTTGCTGGAAGGCATGGCACTGGCGATCGCCACCGGCCACGCCTGGCCGGCCATGGCCCGCGCCCTTCCCGGGTTCCGTCCCATCGCCGGGAACCAAGTCGTCCTCGTCGGCGCTCGCGACCTTGACGCCGAGGAGCAACGGCGGCTGGACGACCTCGGCGCCGTCGTGGTCGGTCCGGACCGCGTCCACGCGGCTGGGATCGAACCCGTCCTGCACGAGTCCTTCGAGCAAATGCCCGCGGGGACGCGGCAGATGTACCTTCACCTCGATCTCGATGTGCTCGACCCCAGCGAGGGCAAACCGCACGATTGGGCGCTGCCCAACGGTCTCAGCCTCGACGAAACCGTCCAGGCCATCCAACTCCTCGGTGATCGCTTCGCGCTTCGCGCTGCCTCGATCGCCGGCTATGACCCCGCGTGCGATCTCGACGGGCGAGTCGCCCGCGCCGCGATCCGCATCCTCGGCGCGCAGGCGAACTCCGCGCGATCGTCCCTCGCCGCCGCGAACTGAAGCCACCTTGCCCACCCTTCCCTATGTGGGCAAGGTGGGCAAGGTGGGCTCGGAGGGCCCGGTCAGGGTGGCGAGCATCTCCTCATGGACCGCGCGGCGCTCATCCAGCGCCTCGGCCAGCGTCCGGTCTTTGGTCCGCGCCTGGCTCGAAACCACATCTCTGAGGGATCGACGTCGGCTATGCGTCCGCGCGCTTTGCCACTGCCTCACCTCGCGACGACGACGGTTGCGCTGAGCCGCCCGAATAGCGGACGGCCGCGCGATTCTACACGCCGTTTTCGTCGAAGACCGCCTGATGCGTGGAGAGCGCCAGATGCAGCCGCAGCCTCACGTCGGCGTTGTCCAAATCGAGGCCCGTGATCTCCCGCACCCGATCAAGCCGGTAGAGCACGGTGTTGCGGTGGACGCTCAACAGCGAGGCCGCCTCCTTCGGGCTGCACCGCGCGGTGAAGAACGCCTCGAGGGTCCGGATCAGGTCGCCTCCGTGCTGCTCGTCGTAGGCGAGGAGCGAACCGAGTGACTCGTCGTGGAAGGCGCGCAGCTCCGGCAGCCCTTCGGCGGCGAAGATCAGCCGGTAGACGCCCAGGTCGTCGAATGGCGTCACGTGCCCCGGACCGTGCAACCGCCGGCCCATCATCAGCGCCTGCCGCGCCTCCTGATGCGACCGGCGGATCCCTTCGAAGCCGGTCTGTACCCGCCCGACGCCCATCGAGACGGCCAACCCCTCACCGCCCCGGCCGGGCAGCCGCCGCGTCAGGTCGTCGAAGAGCGACGCGGCCACGGTGCGCGCTTCGGCCATGTCCGCCACCGGCCAGACGATCTCGGCGTTGTTGTGGCGTAACCGCCAGAGAATGCGCGGGTCGCGCCGCGCCATCACCTCGTCCAACAACGTCCAGCGGCCATCGCGCGCCCGCACCGGGCCGGATTGGTCGAGCCGCGCCACGATCGCGACGTGCGGCGCGGTCAAGTCCTGACTCAAGCGCTTCGCCTGTTGCAGCAGGGAGACCTCGCTCCGCAGGGCGCCGTCGAGCACTTCGTCGAGGACGTTCAACTCCAGCTCGCGTCGCGCCGTCGCCGCCGCCTGCTCGCGCGCCAGCGCCATCGCACAGGCCGCCGCGCCGCGCGAGGTGAGTACTGTATCCTCCGCCGTCTCCGTCCCACCGGTGAGGATCAGCGACAAGCTGCCGAGCAATCCGTCGCGCCCGATGATCGGCGCGACCACCCGCCGGCAGGTGCCATCCAGCGGCAACGTCGTCGTCGGCGGTTCGACCGGACTGCTGGCCGCGGCACCGCGTAACCAGATCCCCAACTCGCCGCGTCCGCGTTCGAGGAGAGGCGCGACCGTCTCGCGCGATGGTTGCCCGGCGTCCGGCGCATGGTAGGCGAGCAGGCGCCCGTCCCGGCTCTCGAGCGCCACGGGCCGTTTGACCAGGTCGGCTAGTGCCTGGACCATGGCTGGTAGCGGTTCGCCGGCGATCGCCAGCTCCATCAGCTTGCGGCCAACGTCCTGCCCGCGTTTCTGCACCTCCCGCCGCCGGTCGGTCACCAGTCGCGCCGCCCGCTGCTCCAACGCGCCCAGGTCGGCGTCCGCCGGCAAGTGCAATAGGGGGACGCCCGCCGCGTCGGCCGCCGAGCGCGCCCCCGCGGTCACCCGTCCGACGTGCGCAATCGCGGCCACGCCGAACCCGGCCAGTTGCCGGACCGCCGCCTCCAGCGTCAACCGCTCGTCGAGCAGTTCCAGCACCTTCGCCGGCAGCAGCACCAACTCGCCGCCGCTGGGATGCTCGAAGGCCGGTGGGCTCGGCCGCAGCCGCGTCGCCCACGTCACCTCGCGCCCCAACCCAGCTTCCCCGGCGACGACCTGCGTCCCGGCCGGCAAGGCGAGTTCGATAACGTCCTGGACGGTGATCATGGCGAGGCGGCAAGGCGGCAAGGCGGCAAGGCGGCAAGGACGCACAACGATGCGTCTGCTGCTATCACCCTTCTGCCGATAGCCATAGGGGCATTCATCTCACCACCACGTCTTTCCTCTTGCCGCCTCGCCGCCCTGCCGCCCTAGGCGTCCCCGTACCGCGCCAGTTCCCACGGGCTGACGTGGCGCCGGTAGTCCTCCCATTCAGCCTTCTTCACCGTCAGGAGTTGATCGAAGACGTAGTCGCCGAGACTTGCCTGGACGACCGCGTCCTGCGTGAAGGGCGCCAGCGCCTCACCCATCGTGCCCGGCAGGCGGGGGATGCCGAGGCGTTGCAGTTCCCCGTCGTCGTAGACGACGAAACTCTCGTCGAGCGGATCGGACGGTTCTTCGTTGTGCGTGATCCCGTCCAGTCCGCAAGCGAGCGCGACCGCGAACGCGAGATACGGGTTCGCCATCGCGTCCGGACTGCGCAACTCGATCGCCGTCTCCTCCCCCGGCGCCCACGACGGCACTCGGATCATCGACGCCTGGCTCACCCGCGCCCAGGTCGCGTGGCGGGGCGCCCGGTGCCCAGCGTTGAGGCGTTTGTAGGAGTTGACGGAGGGGTTGGTGACGAGGCTCATGCCCGGCGCGTGCGCCAGTTGTCCGCCGATCAAACCGCGGGCAACCGCCGAGATGTCGTCGTCGCCGTCGCGCAACGCGTCGCCCCCCTCCGGGTAGCGCGCCAACTCCTGGAAGATGTGCATGCCTGATCCTGGTGCGTCGGTGAACGGCTTCGGCATGAAGGAGGCGCGCAGCCCGTGGCGCTGCGCCACTGACCGCACGACCTGGCGCACGATGATGAGCTGGTCGGCCATGCGTAGCGCCCCGGTGGCCGGCAGATCGAGCTCTTCCTGACCCGGTCCGGTCTCATGGTGGGCGCCGCCGACGCCGATGCCCATGCCTTGCAAGGTGGTCAACATCTCGTCGCGAGTCGCGGCGACTCGGTCCTCGCCGACGTCGAAGTACCCCGCGCCGCCGCGCGGACCCTGCGCCGCCGGGTCGGCGCTGAGCAGGTAGAACTCAATCTCGACGCCGACCCGATAGTCGTAGCCGACCTCGCGCGCGGCCGCCAAGGTCCGCTCCAGGACCGAGCGCGGATCGCCGGCGAAGGGGTGCCCATCCCGGCGCAGCACCGAGCAGCTCAGTTGCGCCCGCCGTTCGCCCTGTTCCGCGAGGGGAAAGATCACCAGCGTCGAGGGGTCCGGCGCGAGGTAGAGGTCCAATTCGACTTGACGCAAGCCGGTCAGGGCCGAGCCGTCGAAGCGATAACCGTGGGCCAGCGTCGCCGCGAGCAGCTCTGCCGGAATGGTGAGCGTCTTCGCGCCGCCCGTGATGTCGCTGAAGCGCAAATCGACCAGGCGGACGCCGGCGTCCTTGGCTTGCGCCCGCGCCGCTTCGGTCGCCTCCCGCCTCCTGTCGACCGTCGCCACCATGCACTTGCCGCCTTTCCGCTCCCATTTGGGCGCGCGATCCAAATCGTGTCATCGCAAAGCTTACGCCCACGCGTTGCTGGCGACAACAAGCGATTTCAGCCCAACGATGTCCCTGGCCGTCGGGCAATTCGCCCAACGTAGTTAGACGCCGCGCCCAAACGACCCGCCCCCGATTCTTGACCCCGCGTACCTACGCCCGCGCGCGAATCCTCCCTAGACTGAAAGCCGACACTCCTCGCGCCGCCGTGCCATGGCTGGGATTGGCGGCGCTCCCGGCAATGACGCCGGGTAGCGCCCCCGTTGGGCTTTTTTGCGTTTTTGCCTTGGGCGGACCTCCGAAACCCCGGAACTTCACGACTTGTGCAGCAATTCAGCGAACGGGAAGGGCCTTTTCGATGGCAGATCAGATGCACGTCACCGCGCGCCGCGCCTTGGCGCCGCTCTATGACCCGGCCTACGAACACGACTCCTGCGGCGTCGGCCTCGTCGTCAACGTCGCCGGCGCGCCCTCGCGCGAGATCGTCGATCTCGCCCTCGGCGGCTTGGTGAATCTCACCCACCGCGGCGGCGTCGGCGCCGACGAGCGAACCGGCGACGGCGCGGGCATCCAGACCCAAATTCCGCACGAACTGTTTGCGCCCGACCTGGCGCGCATGGGCCACGGCGACGCCGCCCCTGGCGACTACGCCGTGGCGATGCTGTTCCTGCCGCAAGCGCTGGACGCCGCCGTTCGTGGCCGTTTCCTCGTCGAGCGGGCCTTCGCGGCCAGTGGACTCGCCGTCATCGGGTGGCGCGAAGTGCCGGTCGATTCCGCCGTCCTCGGCCGGATCGCCGCCCAAACGCGGCCGCGGATCGCCCAGCTCTTGATCCGCAAGCCGGTTGAGCTTTCGGCCAACGCCTTCGAGCGGGAATTGATGCTCGCCCGCAAGGCGGCCGAGCGGGCGGCCGAGAGCTTGTCCCGATCGGAGAGAGGGACGGATGGGGTCGACGGCGTCTTCGTCGTCTCCTGCTCCGCGCGCACGGTCATCTACAAGGGCTTCTGCCTGCCAGAGGACCTCGCCGCCTTCTACGGCGACTTGCGCGACCCAGCTTTCACCAGCGCGATCGCCCTCTTCCACCAGCGCTACTCGACCAACACCCTCCCAACCTGGGCGATGGCCCAGCCCTTTCGCTTCCTCGCCCACAACGGCGAGATCAACACCGTGCAAGGCAATCGCGGCTGGATGATGGCCCGCCGGCCCGATTTGCGCTACGCCGACGGCGTCGGTGGCGAGGCGCTCGACCCGGTCCTCAGCCTAACCGGCTCCGACTCGCTCAGCCTCGACAACACGCTCGAGCTGCTCTACCACGGCGGGCGCTCGCTGCCCCACGCGCTGATGATGCTTGTGCCCGAGCCGTGGGAGCAACTCCCCGAGATGCCGGCCGCGCGCCGCGCCTTCTACGACTTCCACGCCGGTTTGATGGAGCAGTGGGACGGCCCGGCCGCGCTCGCCTTCAGCGACGGCGTCGTCGCCGGCGCCACGCTCGACCGCAACGGGCTGCGCCCGCTCCGCTATGCCATCACCGACGACGGTCTCCTCATCGCCGGTTCCGAGGCCGGCACCGTCGCCGTCGACCAGACCCGCATCGTCGAGAAGGGGCGCCTCGGCCCCGGCCAGATGATCGTCGTCGATACCGCCCGCGGCCTCGTCCTCCGCAACGACGCCATCAAGGCCGAAATCGCCACCCTTGCCCCATACGGGGAGTGGCTGGCGGAACGCCGCGTGCCAGTCGCGAGTCGTGAGTCGCGAGTCGTGAGTAGCAATGAATCTTCTTACGTCTCACGTCTCACGCCTCACGACTCCGTCACCGTTCAGCGCACCTTCGGCTACTCGGGCGAGGATGCGCGGTTGATCGTTAACCCGATGGCGGGGCAGGCGCAGGAACCGACCTGGTCGATGGGAGATGACGCGCCGCTGGCCGTCCTCTCCGAGCGGGCGCGACCGCTGCCGGCCTACTTCCGCCAGCGCTTCGCCCAGGTCACCAACCCACCGATCGACTCCCTGCGCGAAAAGCGGATCATGGCGCTCAACGCCTACCTCGGCCCGCGCGGCAATATGCTCGTCGAGGATTCGTCCGCCGCGGAGCTGCTCCATCTGCCCAGCGTGGTGCTTGGCGCGGAGCAACTCGGCGAAATCGAGCGCCTCAACACGGGCCGCTTGCAGGCGCGTTGCCTTTCGACCCTCTTTGCGATCCCGGCGGAGGGGGCGGATGGATCGATTATCGAAGCCGCCCTCGACCGTGTCTTGACCCAGGCCGAACACGCGGTCCGCGACGGCGTCTCCGTCCTCGTCCTCTCCGATCGCGGCGTCGATGAGATTCATGCGCCGCTGCCGATGCTCCTCGCCGTCGGCGCGATCCACCACGACCTGATTCGCAAGGGGTTGCGGATGAAGGTCGACCTCGTCTGCGAGACAGGCGAGGTCTGGGACGTCCACCAGCTCTGTTGCCTCGTCGGCTACAGCGCGGCGGCAGTGCATCCCTACCTGGCGCTCGACGCCGCCGGCGCGCTCGCCGGCACACGCGGGCAAGAAGACAAGACCGCGGCCGACCTTCAGCACAATTATCTGAAGATGCTCGAATACGGCTTCCTGAAGGTCATCTCGAAGATGGGCATCTCGACCGCGACCGGCTACCGTGGCGCACAGATTTTCGAGGCAATTGGCCTCGCGCCGGATGTCATCGACCGCTACTTCACCGGCACGCCCTCCCGCCTCAGCGGCATCGGCCTCAAGGAGATCGGCGACGACATCCTCTCCCGCCACAATGAGGCCTGGAACGTGCCGCTCCCCAAGCTGCCCGATCCCGGCTTTGTCCGTTTCCGCAAGGACGGCGAGGCGCACGTCTACAACCCGACCTCGGTCAAAGCGATCCAGAAGTTCGCCGACTCCAACGACCCGGTCGACTTCCAGGCGTACCGCGAGTTGGTGCAAGGACACCCGCTGACGGCCGTCCGCGACCTGATGGAAATCAAGCCGCTCGGTTCGGCCGTGCCGCTGGCCGAGGTCGAGCCGGTTGAGGCGATCACCAAGCGCTTCGTCGTCACGGCGATGTCGCTCGGCGCGCTCAGCCCGGAGGCGCACCGCACGCTTGCCATCGCCATGAACCGCCTCGGCGCCCGCAGCAACTCCGGCGAGGGCGGTGAGAACCCCGATTGGTACGACGAGCCGGGGCCGGACGTGCCGCACAACAAGGTGAAGCAGGTCGCCTCCGGCCGCTTCGGCGTCACCGCCCGGTATCTCGCGATGGCGACCGAACTCGAGATCAAGATGGCCCAGGGGTCGAAACCGGGCGAGGGCGGCCAAATTCCCGGCCACAAGGTGACCGAATTCATCGCCCGCATGCGCCACGCGGTGCCTGGCCTGCCGCTGATTTCGCCGCCGCCGCACCACGACATCTACTCGATTGAGGACTTGGCGCAACTGATCTACGACCTGCGCCAGTGCAACCCGCGGGCGAAGATCGGCGTCAAGCTCGTCTCGGAAGCCGGGGTCGGCACGATCGCGGCCGGCGTCGCCAAGGCCCGTGCCGACTACATCCTGATCAGCGGCCACAACGGCGGCACCGGCGCCTCGCCGCTCGCCTCGATCAAGCACGCCGGGTGCCCATGGGAGTTGGGCCTCGCCGAGACGCAGCAGACGCTGGTGATGAACGGCCTGCGCTCCCGCGTCCGGCTCCGCACGGACGGCGGGATCAAGACGCCGGAGGACGTGGTTGTCGCCGCCATGCTTGGCGCGGAGGAGTACGGCTTCGGCACCTCGGTCCTCGTCGCCATCGGTTGCGACATGGCCCGCCAGTGCCACCTCAATAGTTGCCCAACCGGCATCGCCACCCAGAAAGAGGAGCTGCGGAAGAAGTACACCGGCACTCCGGAGATGGTGATCGGCTACTTCACCCAACTTGCCCAGGGGATCCGCGAACTGTTGGCGTCGCTCGGCGCCCGGTCGCTGGACGAACTGGTCGGCCGCTCCGACCTGCTGACCCAGAAGCAGCTCGACGGCCGGGCCGGGACACTCGACCTCTCCGCCTTATTCGCCGAGCCGGCCGCGGAGAATGAGCGCAAGAAGTCGCTCGACATCGTCGACCCGACACCGACCCTCGACCAACAGATCCTCGAAGTGGCCGGCCCGGCCATTCAGGAAGGCCGATCGGTCAGCATCAGCCTGCCGATCGCGACGCCGAACCGCACCGTCGGCGCGACGGTGGCCGGCGAGATCGCGCTGCACAAGCCGGACGGCCTCGCCGCGGGCGCCATCACCTGCCGCTTCACCGGCAGCGCCGGGCAGAGCTTCGGCGCCTTCGCCACCACGGGCATGCGCCTGCTGCTCGAAGGCGAGGCGAACGACTACGTCGCCAAGGGGATGAGCGGCGGCGAGGTCGCGGTGATGCCGCCGCGCGAGGCGCGGTTCACGACGCCGCAGGCGATCGCCGGCAACACCATCCTCTATGGCGCGACCGGCGGCTCGCTCTTCGTCGCCGGCAAGGTCGGCGAGCGCTTCGCGGTGCGCAACAGCGGGGCCGCCGCCGTCGTCGAGGGTACCGGCGACCACTGCTGCGAGTACATGACCGGCGGTGTCGTGCTGGTGCTCGGCCCGACCGGCCGCAACTTCGGCGCCGGCATGACCAACGGCCTCGCCTACGTCCTCGATGCCGACGGCACGTTCGGCGGCCAGATCAACGGCGAGTCGGTCCTGCTCGAACCGGTCTCCTCCACCGAGGACAACGCGAAAATCCGCGAGCTGATCGAGCGCCACGTCCACCTCACCGGCAGCCGCCATGCCCAATCCCTGCTCGACGACTGGCAGGCGACCGTGGCGTGCCTCTGGAAGGTGATTCCCCGCGCCGCCCTCATGCTTGCCGCCGCGGTATCGGCCGAGGAGGTCGCCGCCAAAGGCGCGGCGGACTAACCCGAAATCCAAACAAAGATCCTCGACGGGGCGAAGCTTCGGTGCTTCGCCCCTTTTGTCTTGCCGTCCTCGATCCGTGGATTTCGGGTGATACCATGCGTCAAAGGAGCGGATGGAAGATGATACGGATGAGGAGAGGCGAGCATGGGCGATGTTGCGCATCGGCCGCGGCGACGACCGGAAGATGTCGGCCAAGTCTCGCGCTCGCCAGGTGTGGTGGGGAACAAGTGGGTTGTCGCCGGCACGCGTATTCCGACCGCGATCGTCTGGAGCCTGCACACAGCCGGATACGATGTTGAGAGGATCCTCGCGGAATATCCTTTCCTTACCCAAGAAGATGTGCAGGCCGCCATCGACCATGAGCGTTCACCTCAGGACAAAGGAGATAAAGAACAGCGGCGTACCGAGACCAATGCAGTATCACGTTTTCACCACCGACCGCTGCCGATCCACTTCGCATTGCTCGCCGGCCGCACGCCGCCAGATGAGCTTGGCTTTCGCTCGGAGCGATTGCAGATCTGGTACAACCACATCGCCGAACCGTGGCAGGATCCTCGCCCGCACCTTCACGAGGAGAGCGACGAGTGCTTCATCGTCCTGCGCGGCTCACTTGTCGTCGAGGTCGAGGGGGAACGATTCACGGTCGGACCGCGGGAGTTTTGCTGCTTCCCCCGTGGGATTTTCCATGCGGTCGTTGCTGTCCAACCGCCGGTCGAGACGCTGATGATCCGCGCGCCTTCGGTGTCCGACAAGCAATACCAGGACCGCGGTTCCTAGGCCGCTTCACCGGGACCTAGGTCGCTGTTGCATTGCTCAATTGCCGTCCACCAATCGAACCCACGACAACTGATGCCGCACCGAGTTCCACAGCCGCCGGTCGCCGGTGAAGAAGTCGATGCCGAGCCGTTCGGCAAGGGCGAGATAGTGGGCGTCGTAGGTTGCGGGAAGTCGATGCCGCTGGGCAATGGCCAAAGCGAGTGGGTGAAGATCATCGTCCGCGTAGAGGCGGATGGGAAGGGCGATTGCCGCACGCAGCGCCTTGCGCACGCCCTCATCGTCAGATGTGCCCGCAAGGTACATTCGGTGAAGCGTATTCGTCACTTCATAGCGGAGGAGGGTCGGGGCGACGAATAAGCGTCGCTCTGCTCGCCACGTCTGCCACAGGTTGATCGTTGCGTCGTCTCGCTGAGTGACAAACCGCACGACGAGGTTTGCGTCAGGACAGACCGGCGAGTAACTCGGCATCTCGCTCCTCACGCATCTGGTGAATGATTTCGTCGACGGATGGCGGCGGTCGATTGCCGAGGAATCCCGCGATGTGTTCGCGCGCTTGTTGCGCTAATGCCCACCAATCGACTTCGACTGGCTCCGCGGATCGCAGTCGTTCGAATTCAGACACAGAGATAGCAATCGCTTCTGGCCGGCCGGCGTGCTCGACAATGACGGTGTCCTCGTCCTCGGTAACGCGCCGTAGCACTTCACCAAGACGGACACGTGCCTCAGTCGCACTCATGGGACGTTGCATCACGATCTCCGCGTCTCACTCCGTCGAAGGGTTGACTTCGCCATCACCCGCGCATTCTACGTCGTGCGCGTGGATATCGAGCCCTCGTGTTCTTTCTGTTCACTCTTGTGCGTCAGCGTTCCACCCAATCGCTCGTATTCTGCAATCGACAAGATGACAACCCGCGGAGTTCCAGATCGCTCGACCACGAAAACGTCATTGCGCTCCATGATGTCTCGCATGAGTTGACCAAAGTGGCGTCGTGCCTCTGTTGCACTCACGGTTCGAATCACCGCTCATCTCTCGTTACATTGTATGAACAACCAGCGTGACGTGAGATTTGATCAATCAATCATTACATACGAGGAGGCTAGTGGCAAGTCTTGAGACAGCGACTGTCGTTCATCAAACCCAGGTTCGCGTCGCGATTCCCAGGAGATTCCCAGGAAGCATGCAGACGCGCTTGAGTTTCGGAGCGCATCGTTGAGATCGGCGCGTGCCAAGGGAGGGAATGCGAGCCAAAGGCCGCGCACCACTGTCATTGAGTTCTGACCCGATTGTTGCCGGAGGGTATCCCCATGGACACGCGTCTCAGCCGACGCCAGTTCGAACGACTCTTGCTCACGGCGCCGCCGGCCGCGCTGGCGGTCTCCCTAGGCGGTCAACGCGTGCTTGCCCAGTCGGAGGACGAGGCCACGCCGCCCGCGAATGGCACGCCGGTCCTCGCGCCGACCCCCGCCTGCGCCGACGCGGATGACCTCGAAGAGACGCTGCCGCAGACCGAGGGGCCGTTCTACTCGCCCGACACCCCCGAGCGCACCTCGCTGCTCGAACCGGACATGCCCGGCACGCGGCTCCTCGTCACCGGCTACGTCTACGCCACCGACTGCACCCCAATTGCCGGCGCGCTGCTCGACTTCTGGCAGGCCGACGACGCCGGCGTCTACGACAACGAGGGTTTTCGGCTGCGCGGCCACCAGTTCACCGACGACGACGGACGCTATGAGCTGGAAACGATCCTGCCCGGTCTCTATCCCGGTCGCACACGCCACATCCACGTCAAGGCGCAGGCGGCGAACCAGCCGGTGCTGACCACCCAGCTCTACTTCCCGAACGAGCCTGCCAACGACGCCGACGGCATCTTCGACCCGGACCTGCTCGTCGAGTTCGACGACGACGACGTGGAGAGCCGGGTCGCCTTCTTCACCTTCGTGCTGGCACAGGAATGATCGCCCCCGATCCGCGGCGAATGCCGCGTCCCGGAGAGCCGCGCGCATGAGACGCTTCCGCACCGACCGGCGACTCCAGGTCGTCGCCGTCCTGATCCTCATTCCGTTTCTCTTCGTTGCCGGTCTTGGTATCTACCTGGCCAACCTGGCCCGGGCGTTGCCATGGCAAGAGGAACCGACGCCGATTGCGGCTGACATAACCCCGTTTGCCAACTTGCCGACGCCAACGTCGATTGCCGCGAGCCCGAGGGCGACAACCCCGCGCGTCGCTCCGACGGGGAGTCCAGCAGAGTCGCCCGCGCCAGCGGGCGGAGCGACGTACGCCGTGGTGTCCGCCGAGTCGCAGGCGCGTTACGTGGTGCAGGAAACGGTTGGGCGCCTGTCGTTGCCGACCGAGGCCGTTGGCCGCACGAATGCCGTGCGGGGAGAACTGGCGCTCGACGCCGAAGGGCGCCCGCTGCCTGGCTCCGAGATCGAAGTCGATCTGCGCACGCTCCAGAGCGGCGAGGGCCAGCGCGACAACTTCATCCAAACGGTGACGCTCAAGGACGCACCGCTGGCGACCTTCGTCATCACCGGCGTCGAGGCGTGGCCTGGCCCGATGGCCGATGGGCAGGAGCAGGCGTTTTTGCTGGTCGGCGAGATGACGATCAACGCCGTCACCAGGCCGGTGGTCTTCGAGGCGACCGCGGCGCGCACCGGCGACACCATCATCGGGTCCGCGACGACGACCTTCGCCTGGGAGGACTTCAACCTGACCCCACCGAATATCGCCGCCCAGATGATCTCGATCGAGGAGACGGCGCGGATCGAACTCGATGTCACGGCGAGGGTGAACTGATGAACGCCTGCCTCCGGTGCCCCCGCGCGCCGCCCAGTATCGCGAGACCGGTCGTAGGGGAGGGACCCGCGCCCTCCCGCGCGTCGAAGACGCGCATCGGTCGCAGACCGATAACGAACGTACGGTCTGCCACAAGCAACCACCCCGGCAATTGACACGCACACGGCCGCTGACGCGGCTTGTCGCGCTTCGCGCGACGGGGAGGGCGCGGGTCCCTTCCCTACGACGTCACGCAACTCAGCGAAGGAGTTGATGGAAATGCGATTGATGGAGCGGAGGATCTCGCGCCGCAATGGAATCAAGGCGGCCAGCGCGCTGGCGGTGGCGCCCTTGACCCATTCGCCGCTCGTGGCGCGTGCGCAGGACGCCTCGCCCGAGGCGGTCACGGAGCCGACAGCGAACGGCGAGATCAGCATCGTAGCCGAACGACTGGCCAACCTGCGGGGATTTACCTGGGATGCCGACGGCGCCCTCTGGGTTGCGCTGGCCGGCAGCGGCGGCACGGAGCCGTCGGTCGGGACGCCGGTGGCGGGTCCGGCCGGGCCGCGCTTCGGCGGCCGGACGGCGGCGATCGTGCGGGTCGTCGATGGGCAGGTCGAAACGGTCGTGGGCGAGCTGCCGTCGGCGATTGACAACTTTGCTCAGGTCTACGGTGTCTCCGACCTGGCGATCCTCGACGGCCAACTCTACGCCCTCTTCCAGGGCGCCGGCCCGAGCAACGGGAGTCCCGATTCGGCCAACGGCCTCTACCGGGTGACCGACGAGGGTACGGTTGAGCTGGTCGCCGACCTCGGGACGTGGCGGCAGGAGGTCGAGATCGCCCAGCCGGCGGAGGGGATCGAGCCGGACGGATCGTGGTACGCGCTGGCCACTGGGGACGGCGTCCTATGGGCCACTGAGGCGCACGAGAGCCAACTGGTCACCGTGGCGCCGGACGGCGCCGTCACCCGCATCGTCGACGCCTCGGCCGCGGACCCGACCCTCACCGATCTGGTGGTTGCGCCGAATGGCGGCGTCTATGCTGCCGGCCTCGGCCGCTTCCCCTATATCGACGGCTCGACCAACGTTTTCCACATCGACGACGACGGTACGATGACCGACTTCTGGACCGGCCTGACGGCGGTGACCGCGATCGCCATCGGTCCAGACGGCCTGCTCTACGCCGCTGAGATGACGACGAATAATTCCCAGGAGACGGTCATGCTGCCCGGTTCCGGCCGGGTGGTCCGCATGACCGGTCCCGACGGCGTCGAACCGGTCGTCACCGGCCTAACGCTGCCGGTCCACATCGACTTCGGCCCAGACGGCGCGCTCTACGTCGCCTCGCCGGCTGTCGGCACCGACGCTGGCACCGGCACCATCCTGCGCATCGCCCTGGCCGACGTCGCCCGCGCGGCGACGCGGTCGGCCTAGTCAGGTTCCCAGCAAGTTCCCAGGAAGCGCGCAGGGGATCTTGAGAATGGTCCGTTAGTGTTGAATCAGGCTGGCGCACCGAGCCGGTCGTCGTAGGGCAGGGATTCGTATCGGGCGTTGCTCCCCCTCCGCCGCGGGCTTACGGGTTCATTGGCTGTCCGACTCGCTACCAGGCGTCGGAGAGCCCGCGAGCCCGCGAGCCACGGCCGCGGCGCTCGATGCGGTCCCTGCCCTACGACGACCGGTCCCGCGCGCCGGTCGCCGGGTATCCTTGATAGGCTGTGCATGACCGCGCATGGAGCGTGGCAAACCAGACGTGATGTGACCGGGCAAAGACCGATGAACGCCGTCAACGGCCAGACACCCCGGACGGGGTCGATCCTGGTGGTGGAGGACGAGGAGCCGATTCGGGACCTCGTCGCCACCGCTTTGCGCTTTACGGGCTACCACGTCGAGACGGCCGCGACCGGTCGGGAGGCGCTGAGCATGGCAAGCTCGGCGCTACCCGACCTTGTCGTGCTCGACGTCAACTTGCCCGACCTCGACGGTTTCGAGGTCTGCCGCCGGCTGCGCGCCGACGGCGATCTGGTGCCTGTCGTCTTCCTCACCGCCCGTGACGACGCGGCCGACCTGCGGACTGGCTTCACCCGTGGCGGCGACGACTATCTGACCAAGCCCTTCAGCCTCGAAGAGCTGATGCTGCGGATCGACGCGGTCTTGCGCCGCGCCCGTAGCCATCAGCACGAGACCTCCCGGCTCACCTGCGGCAATGTCGTGCTCGACCAAGACTCGTTCCAGGTCTGGCGGAACCACGTCGAAGTGATGCTGTCGCCGACCGAGTTCCGTCTGTTACGCTATCTCATGCTCAATCGGGATCGTGTCGTCTCGAAGACCCAGATCCTCGACCACGTCTGGAGTTACGACTTCGTCGGTGACCCGTCGACGGTCGAGACCTACGTCAGCTATCTGCGGCGCAAGCTCGACGATCGGAACGCCCAGCTCATCCGCACCGTGCGCGGATTCGGATATGCCATGCGCACACCAGAAGCCGACGCGCGGCGGGAATAGACCGCCAGACACAGGCCCCGTCGAGGAACGGACGTGAGCATTCGAACGCGGTTGGCCGTTGCGGTGGCCCTGGTGCTGGTTGTCACCTTGGTCCTGCTCGGCGTGGTCCTCGTTCGCAGCACGCGCGCCAGCCTGATCGATCAGGTCGACGACAACATCTACACCACGGCGGTGCGCGCCAAGGCAGAAAAACCGAAATTGCACGGCGGTAGCTATCCCTACGATGTCGGCGGACTCCAGGGGCCCGACACCGACGACGAGGCGACGGCCGAGGACGACGCCGGCTACGTCCAACGACAGGTTGCGCTCTTTGCCTACACCGAGGAGGGCATCGAGTTTATCGACGAGCCGTGCGGCTTCAAGGATGAACCAAAGCCCCGGCCGCGCCTGCCAGTTATACCCAGCCCCGAAGCCGACGCGCTGGTCGGCCGGATCGTGACCATGCCGTCGGAGGACGACTCCCTCGAGTACCGGACCGTGATGCTTCGCGGCAACAACGGCACCTACGTCGTGGCCGCCGCGACGTTGGAGTCGGTCGACGAGGCGGTGGACCGTCTCATTCAAACGTTGTTACTCGGCGGCGCCCTCATCCTGGCGGCCGCCACGGTGGCAAGCTGGTGGCTGATCCGGCGTGGTCTGCGCCCAGTTGACCAGATGGTCGATACGGCGGCGGCCATCGCCGCGGGCGATCTCAGCCGGCGCGTGCCCGATGCCGACTCGCACACCGAGTTGGGTCGGCTGGGTGGGGCGCTCAACGAGATGCTCGGCCAGATCGAGCAATCGGTCAAAGAGCGCGCGGCCAATGAGCAGCGCCTGCGTCGTTTCGTCGCCGACGCCGCCCACGAGCTACGCACCCCGTTGACCTCGGTCCGCGGCTACGCCGAGCTCTATCGCCAAGGCGCCATCCGCGACAGCACGGCCATCGACAACGCGATGGGCCGGATCGAGGCCGAGGGCGCGCGGATGGCGCGACTCGTCGACGACCTGCTCCTGCTTGCCCGGCTCGATCGGCAACGCGGGCTCGAGCGGGAACCGGTCGAGATCGTCGACGTCGTCCGCGAGGCGATCGCCGACTTCAAGGCGGTCGAGCCTGACCGTCCGCTAACCGAGCGGCTCGACGGCGAAGCGGTCGTCTTGGGCGACCGCATCCGCTTGCGTCAAATCGTCGACAACCTCCTCTCCAACGTGCGCACGCACACGCCCGGCGGCACACCGGTCCACGTCACCGCCCGGCGCGAGGCGGATCGATTCGCGCTCGTCGTTGCCGACGAGGGGCCGGGTATCGCGCCTGATGATCAAGAGCGCGTCTTTGAGCGGTTCTGGCGGGCCGACCCATCGCGCGTGCGCCGCACCGGCGGCACCGGCCTCGGCCTGGCCATCGTCACCTCGCTCGTCGAGGCCCACGGCGACACGGTCGACGTCGCGAGTGAACCCGGCCGCGGCGCGATCTTCACGGTTTGGCTGCCGCTCGCTGCCGGTCGGTGACCCTGCCGCACGACCGCGATCCCTCGTCATAAAGTTCCCAGCCAATTCTCAGCACGCCTGAAGCTCACCTTACGACTCGCTTGCTAGAGTGATCTCCATGATGCCGGTGCGGGTCGCCGCGATCGTCGCCGCCGGCGTCAATCCGCGCGGGAGCGCAAGGAGGAGAAACCATGCGGCGCATCATGCTCGCCCTGCTCGCGGCAGTGGCTATCGCGATCGGATTCGCATCGGCAACGTCGGCCCAGGACGCCCTCGACTGCGAGGATTTTGCCAACCAGGCGGAAGCTCAGGCCGCTTACCGCGAGGACCCGAGCGACCCCGCTATCAATGACGCCGACGGGGACGGCATCGCCTGCGAGCTCTTCGAGTACGAGGACACGACGACCGATCTCACCCCGGTTGCACTTGGCGGCACAACCCTACCGGCCAGCGGGATCGGCATCGCGGCGATGGGCCAGGCTGGTCTGAGTGGCGTTGTCGGGGCACTCGGCGCCGTCGCCGCCGGTTGCGGCGGGCTTGGGCTGTGGCTACGGCGCCGAGTCTCGTAATCGATCACCGTCCGCGCGAAGCGGATTACTGTCGAGGCGC
>JBOGUF010000014.1:0-6144 GCA_050696075.1 Thermomicrobiales bacterium | reverse complement strand
CCCGCCGGGCGCGGCTGCCGCCCGCCAGCGTCCGCAGCGCCCCGCGCCGGCTCATGCCGGTCGCGAACGCCCGCACGAAGGAATCGAACAGCTTGGCATCCATCGCGCCTCGCCTCCACGTACCTCCGCGCATCCGAGCCTCCCGCCGGTCCCGGCACCGGCAGGGAGGCTGGCGTCCACCGCTCCAGGCCGACTAGTTGGCCGCGAGCCTGAAGGCGACGGTGGCGAGCGACGACGCGACGTAGCGGAGGTACCGGCGGGTGAGCTTGAGCGTGGTCATTGGGGTCTCCTTCCGGGTGCTTCCGGTGCATACCCCGGCCTTCCGGGGAGCGGTGCCCGTCGTTCCTGGGCACGGTCCCAGCATGCGCCGCCGCGCCGCCGGGTGCGTCCGCCGAATTGCCCATTCGGATTGCCTATATCGGGCAGCGCTTACCTGGGCAAGGTTGGATGACCGTCGAGGAGCCCGGCGCCGCGAGCGACGCGGCAGGCCGCCACGCGGCTTTTGACGCCAAGCTTGGCCAGGACGTTGGCAACGTGGTGGTGGACCGTGCGGTGGCTGATGAAGAGCGTCTCGGCGATCTCGCGGTCGGCACGGCCGGCGGCCAGCAGGCGCAGCACGTCCACCTCGCGCGGGCTCAGCCGGTGGCGCTCCGCGGCGGCGCTCGGTGGGCAGGCATCGAATGCCGCCACCGCTTCGGCGGCCTCGACGAACGCCGCGTCGATGGCCTGCTCGACCGTCAGCGCCCCGCCGGCTTCCCAGGCGGCCGCGAACGCGGCGTCGCCCAGCTTCTCCCGCACGGCCGCAACGCGCGGATCGTAGATGGCTCGGCTGGCGGGAGACATGACCTCGTCGATGGCGGTCCGGATCGCCGCCGCCGACCCGAAAAGGCGCACGGCGCGTTCGAGGTAGCCCCGAGCCCCGGCGGCGGCGGCCAATCCCTCCAGACAACGCGAGGTGGGGAGTTGCCCGCCGATGTTCCGGCAGAGGGCGAGGGCCCCCGCGAAGAGCGCGAGCGCTCGCCGGGCGTCGCCTTGCTCCTGCGCGATCAGTGCCAGATGGGCGATCGCGAGTCCCCTCAGTTGGTTGCTCCCCATTGGCCGCGAGAGGGCAAGGCTCTCCTCGAACAATGGCTGTGCTCGCTCATAGTCACATTGATCGCTTGCCACGACGCCGAGATTGAAGAGCGTCACGGCAATCTGCCACCGATCCCCCGCTTCGCGAGAGAGCGCCAGGCTCTCCTCGAGCAAGGCCGTCGCCCGCTGATGGTCGCCGACGAGGGTCGCAATCGCGCCGAGGCTGTCCAGGGCGAAGGCAAGGCGCCCCTGGTCGCCCACATCCCGACAGCAGGCCAGGCCTTCTCCGTAGAGGGCCTCCGCCCGCGCCGTGTCGCCCAGTCTGTACGCCAGAAAGGCGACGTTGATGAGGGCCAAGGCGATCCCCTGCCGGTCATCCAGTGCTCGGTACAGCGCCAGGCTCTGCTCATGGTAGGCAGCAGCCGATGCTAAGTCGCGCTGAAGATAGGCGAGCCTGCCCACCCCGGAGCATGCCTTTGCCCGCGGGGTCAGCGCCCCCGTGCTACCGCTGGCGCGCGTTAGCAGCCCTTCGATCTACGCACGCCCTTCGGCCCAATGCCCATGCACCGCCCAGAAGTGAGAAAGCGCCCCCGCCAGGCGCAGGGCCTGCTCCGCTCGTTCCCCCTCGGAGAGCCATGCCAATGCCCCGCGCAGATTGGCATGCTCGCACTCCAACCGCTCCAGCCAAGAAATCTGCTCCGGCCCCGTCAACTCGGGCTCCGCCCGCTCCGCGAGCGCCAGATACCAGGCAGTGTGCCTCGCGCGCGCCGTTGTCTCCTCGCCGCTCGCCGCGAGCTGATCGACCCCGTACTCGCGAATTGTTTCCAGCATCTCAAACCGCGGTTCGCCCTCATCCTGATCGGTCCGCCGCAGCAGGCTCTTGTCGACGAGCGAGGCGATGCCGTCGAGGACGTCCGAGGCGGAAGGCGGACGGCGGACGGCGGCTGAGCCGTCGTCGCTTTCCGCCTTCCGGCCCCTGCCTTCCGCCTCCGTCGCGTCCGCCTTCCGTTTTCCGCCTTCCGCCATCACCCACTTGGCGGCGTCAAGGGTGCAGCCGCCGACGAAGATCGAGAGGCGGCGGAAGAGGGCTTGTTCCTCGGGCGATAGCAGGTCGTAGCTCCAGGCGATGGCGTCGCGCATCGTCTGGAGACGGGCGGGCAGATCGCGAGAGCCGCCCACGAGGATTTGGAGGCGATTGGTGAGGCGAGTCAGCAGATCACGCGGCGAGAGGACCTTGATGTGCACGGCGGCGAGCTCGATGGCGAGCGGCAGCCCGTCGAGCCGCCGGCAGATCTCGGCCACCACGGCGGCGTTCGCCTCGTGCAGAACGAAATCCGGGCGGACTGCCCGCGCCCGTTGGCAAAAGAGGGTGACCGCCTCGGTTCGTGCCAGATCGGCGACGGCCGGGCGCACCGGCGTCTCCGGCACGCGCAATGGGGGAACCGGATATTCGTGCTCCCCGCTAACTCGCAGCGGCGCTCGGCTGGTCACCAGCGCGCGTATCCGGGGACAGGCCACGAGCAACTCGGCGATCAGCGGCGCGGCATCTTCAACATGCTCGAAGTTGTCCAACAGCAGCAGCAGATGCGCGTCTCGCAGGCGAGCGCGAAGGCGCTCGTCGAGCGGCTGAGTACCGCTCTCGCGTATCCCCAGCGACCGGGCGATCGCCGACGGCACCAGATCGACCGCGCGGATGGGCGCCAAGGAAACGAACCCGACGCCGCCAAACTCGCTTTCCAGCGCCGTTGCCACGTCCAGGGCCAGCCGCGTCTTGCCGACGCCACCAGGACCGGTCAGCGTTACCATGCGCACGCCGTCGCGGAGGAGGAGATCCTGGACGTCCTTGGTCTCGCGCTCGCGCCCGACCAGCGGGGTCACGGGCGCTGGCAGGCGACCGGCATCGGCCACCGGCTGCCCAATCAGGGTAAGCCCGCGGTAGGCATGTTCCGACCGATCATACGCCCGCGTCGTCCGCACCGGTTTCACTGCCTCACTTCCAAGCCGGCTCCCGCCGCGACCCGCGCTTCGGCGCGCGTGCGGACGCCGAGCTTGGCGAGGATATTGGCGACGTGGTGATGAACCGTGCGGTGACTGATGAAGAGCGCGGCGGCGATCTCGCGGTCGGCGCGGCCGGCGGCCAGTAGGCGCAGGACCTCGACCTCGCGCGGCGTCAGCCCGGGCGACGTGGTGCCGCGGGCCGGTTCGGAGATGATCTGCTCGGCCTCGGTGACAGCCTCATCGAGCGACAGCGCCCGGCCTGCCGCCCAGGCCGCCGCTAGCGCATCGTCGCCGAGCACCGCGCGGGCGTCGGCGGCGGCCCGCGCATAACGGGCCTGTTCAGGTTGCTCGAAGGTATAGCCGAGTTCCCGGTTGAGCGCCTCGGCCGCGCCGAGGAGCCGTGCCGCCGCCGTCGCGCGGTCGGTCGCCACGGCAAGAGCGGCGATTCTTGCCACTTCGTCTACAAGCGCCTCTTTGGAGCCGACCTGGCGCAACCGGGCCAGACTCTCGAGGTGCATGTCCGCCGCTCGCAACTGATCTCCGCTATCGCCCGTCACCAACGCCAGGTGGCTGAGCGCGACGCCGATACCCCACGGGTCGTCCAGCGCGCGGAAGCCAGCCACTGCCTCCTCGATCAGGCCCACCGCCCGCGAATCATCCCCCTGCCAATGGGCGAGGATCCCCAGGTCGCAGGAGGCGAGCGCGAGCCAGAATGACTCCCCTAGGTCGCGGAAGAGGACCAAGGCTTCCTCGTGCAGGGGCAAGGCCCGGTCGAAGTTTCCGCGGCCGCGTTCCAGCATGCCGAGCAAGTTGAGCACGGAGGCGATGTTCCGCCGATCGCCTAATTCGCGAAAGCGGCCAAGTGCTTCTTCGGCCAATTCAACCGCTCGCGCGTGGTCGTCCTGCGTGCGGGCGAGCGCCGCGGCGGCATGGAGCGCCTCCGCGTGAAGCGTGGGGGGAATGATGGCGCTGTCGGCCATGGCCAAGGCGCGCTCGAGCCAGCGGTATCCCTCGACCCGGTGACTCCGCAGTGACCAGAACTGGGTCAGCGCCACCGCGAGTGCCAGCAGCGCCGCCGCCGCGTCGCGCTGCTCCCGCCAGGTCAGCGCCGCGCGCAGATTGCCGATCTCCGCCTCGAACCGGTCGAGCACGTGCGGCAGCACGGTTCCCCGAAGCGGGAAGGTCAACGTCTGTTCCGCCAGGCGTAGGCACCACGCCGCGTGCCGGTCGCGGACTGCCGCCTCGTCATCCGCGGCCGCCAACCGCTCCAACCCGAACTCGCGGATCGTCTCCAACATTCCGAACCGCATCTCCGCCTCGTCCGTTTCGCTTCGGTGCAGCAGGCTCTTGTCGACGAGGGAGGCGAGGAGATCGAGGACGGAGTCGGAAGACGGAAGACGGAAGGCGGGAAGGGGGTCGTCGTCATCCGCCTTCCGCCTTCCGCCTGCCGCCACCACTTCTGCGGCGTCGATGGTGAAGCCGCCGACGAAGACCGAGAGGCGGCGAAAGAGGGTCTGCTCGGCCGCGGAGAGGAGGTCGTAGGACCAGACGATGGCGTCGCGCATCGTTTGGTGGCGGATCGGGAGGTCGCGGGGACCGCCCGTCAGAACCTGGAGGCGGTTGGAGAGGCGGGTCAACAGCGCCTTCGGTGACAGCACTTTGACACGGGCCGCCGCCAGTTCGATGGCGAGCGGCAGCCCGTCGAGGCGGCGGCAAAGCTCGGCGACCGCGGCGGCATTGTCGGTGGTGATGGTGAAGTCTGGATTGACCGCGTGCGCCCGCTGGAGGAAGAGCGCGACCGACTCGGTTTGCACCAGATCAGAAACCGGCGGTGGCGCCGCGTCCGGCACCCGCAGAGGCGGCACCGGGTACTCGTGCTCGCCGCTGAGATGGAGCGCGGACCGGCTGGTGGTCAGGACCGTGAGCCGAGGGCAGGCCGCGAGCAACGCCGCGATGGCCGGCGCGGCCTCATCGACGTGCTCGAAGTTGTCGAGCACGAGCAGCAGTTGCTGATCCCTGAGGCGCCGCCGTAGGCGCTCGTCGAGCGGACGCCTGCCGTCGTCGCGGACCCCAAGGGCCTGACCGATGGCCGGCAGAACGAGATCCGGCGTGCGGATGGGGGCCAGCGAGACGAAGCGGGCGCCGTCGGCGAACGACTGCTCGGTCGCCGTCGCCACGTCCACCGCCAGGCGCGTCTTGCCGACGCCGCCCGGACCCGTGAGGGTGACGAGCCGGACCTCCGCGCGGAGCAGGAGAGCGGCGATTGCCGCGGTTTCACGCTCGCGCCCCACTAAGGGCGTGAGCGGCATAGGCAGCCAACCGGCCTCGTCCGTGGCGTCACCGACCATCGTCAATGCGCCACGCGACCGATGGAGTGTGGAAGCTAGAGGCGCGCTTGTCATATCGACCTGCCGATCTGTTCGCCCGCGGAAGCGCCTCCGCTGACCCAGGGACCAACCACCATGATGATACGCCGTCGCGCGGGCGTATCGGCAGACGACGTGGAATGACGGCTCGATCATACGCCCGAGCATCGCCTATCGTCGGCATCAGCGCATCGGCAGGAGTACCTATTCACCGGCTGGCGACGATGGGCGACGGCTAGCCGTGACGAGGAGGCACGACCTTCACCGCGGCGGTCCTGAGGCGGAGCCAGTGCGCGGTTGGACAATCGGTCATCGATTGCCTATCATCGGCCGTGCCTTGCCGGTTGGTCCGGGGCGCGCATCGCGCTCCCCGTTGCAGCGGAGCGACGACGGCAAGCGGGGTCGTTGCGGGAAGGGGCCTTCACGGTGTACGAGTTCCTTGCGTTGCTCTCCGGGGTATTGGTCGGTCTTGTCGCCTGGCAGGTGCATCGGGCGCGGATGCGCGTGGCGGCGGTGTCGTCGATGAGCCTCGCCGTCGGCGTGCTCGTCGCCACGATCAGTGGCGAGATCATGGAGAGCTGGGCCTTCGCGCTGCTGGCCACGGTCCAGGTCGCCATCGCCGCCGCCGTTACGATGGCGCTGCTGGCCCGACGTGATGCCATCGGACGGAAGGCGGGAGGCGGAAGGCGGCGGACGACTGGCTGAC
>JBOGUF010000013.1:0-47744 GCA_050696075.1 Thermomicrobiales bacterium | reverse complement strand
GGGGGATTGGGTTCCGCAGCCTGACCGAGCAGATCGACACCACGACCCCCGGCGGCAAGCTGGTCTTCCACGTCTTCGGGGCGCTGGCCGAGTTCGAGCGCGACCTCATCCGCGAACGCACCCACGCGGGCCTGGCTGCGGCGCGGGCGCGGGGCCGGGTCGGGGGCCGGCCGAAGGCGCTGACCGACCCGAAGAAGATTGAGCTCGCCCAGGCCCTCTACGCCGACGGACGCCACGACGTCGCCACGATCTGCCAGACGCTGGGGATCTCGCGGGCGACCCTCTACCGCTACGTCACGCCGCCCACCCGTAAACGGCCACCCGCCGGGTAGGAGGTGCCGCGATGGCCGACCCACCCCCTTGACGTCGCTCTCCGACCGGCAGCGTGCCCAGGTGATGGACCGCTACCGGCTCCTGCAACCGCACCTGGAGGAGGGCGTGCCGCTGGCGCGGATCGCCCGCGAGCACGGGATCGTGCTGCGCACCGCCCAAAGCTGGCTCCGGCGCTATCGGGCCGCCGGTCTGGCCGGGTTGGCACGCCGCCCCCGCGGCGATTGCGGCACGCGCACCTTTCCCCCGGACGTGGTTCGCCTGATCGAGGGCCTGGCGCTGCGCACGCCAGCGCTCTCCGTCGCGGCGATCCACCGCCAGGTCGCGACCGTGGCGCAGGCGCAGGACTGGCCGACTCCGAGCTACAGCACCGTCTATGCCGTCGTCCGCCACCTGCACCCGGGGCTGGTGACGCTGGCCCGCGACGGCGCCAAGGCCTACGGCGAGCGGTTTGACCTGATTCACCGGCGCGAAGCTGAGGGGCCGAACGCGATCTGGCAGGCCGACCACACCCAGCTCGACGCCTGGATTCGTGACGAGCGAAACCGCCCCGTCAAGCCCTGGCTGACGGTCATCCTCGACGACTATAGCCGCGCCGTGGCGGGGTATCGGCTGAGCGTTTCGGTGCCCTCGGCGCTGCAGACGGCACTGGCGCTCCGCGACGCGATCGGCCGCAAGCCCGATCCCCACTGGCACGTCTGCGGCATCCCGGCGACGTTTTACACCGACCATGGATCCGACTTCACCTCCCGCCATCTCGAACAGGTCGCCGCCGACCTCCAGATGGTCCTGGTCTTCTCGACAGTCGGCCAACCGCGCGGCCGGGGCCGGATCGAGCGCTTCTTCCAGACGGTCACCCAGCTCTTCCTCTGCACGCTGCCCGGCTACGCGCCACCGGGCACCCCGCCACCGGGCGAATCGGTCGTGACGCTGGCGGAGTTGGACGAGCGATTCCACTGCTTCGTTGTCGAGGAGTGCCACCAGCGCGTCCACGGCGAGACGGCGATGGCACCACAGGCACGCTGGGAGGCCAGCGGCTTCCTGCCGCGGCTGCCGGAGTCGCCCGAGCAACTCGATCTGTTGTTGCTCACCGTGGCCAAGGCCCGGCGCGTCCACCAGGATGGGATCCATTTCCAGGGCTTGCGCTACCTCGACCTCACCTTGACCGCCTACGTCGGGGAGGCGGTGACCATCCGCTACGACCCGCGCGACCTCGCCGAGATTCGGGTCTACCACCAGGACCGCTTTCTGTGCCGGGCGGTCTGCCCGGCACTGGCGGGGGCGACGATCGGCCTGAAGGACCTGGTGCGGGCGCGCACCGCCCGCCGGCGCGAACTCCGCGGCGGCATCACCGAGCGGGCCAAACTCGTCGAGCTGCTCATTGGCGTCCACGCCGACGCGCCGCTGCCAGTGCCGCCGGCGGAGGAGGCGCCGTCATCCCCGACCCCGCGGCTGAAGCGGTACTACAATGAGTGACGAGCCCGAGCCGGATGACGAGCCCAAGGCCCCGCCGCGGCCGACCTTCCTGATCACCAAGGAGTACCGCCGCTTCGCGGAATTCGCCGACGCCTGCCGCCGCGACCATTACATCGGCATCTGCTACGGCCCGCCCGGGGTCGGCAAGACCCTCTCGGCCCGCCACTTCGCCCGCTGGGACGACATCGAGGACGGCCTGACGGAGCAGCGGACGACGATCGGTGCCGACATCCCGCCCGACCTCGCGGACTGCCATACCCTCGTCTACACGCCGAAGGTCGCGACCACGCCGCGACGGCTGAGCGAGGACCTGGGCACCCTCGTCCGCACCTTCAACGAGCTCGTGCGGTCGGCGCGTCAGGCAGCCGGGCTGGCGGCCCCGACCCGCCGCTCGGTCGTCGAGCTCCTGATCGTCGACGAGGCCGACCGCCTCAAGATGCCGGAGCTGGAGGAGGTCCGCGACCGCTACGACCGCGCCAACTTCGCGGATGGGGTCGGGGTGGTGCTGATCGGCCTGCCGGGGATCGAGAAGCGCCTGGCCCGCTACCCCCAGCTCTACTCCCGGGTCGGGTTCGTCCACCACGTCCGGCCCCTGAGCGAGGAGGAATTGCGCTTCATCCTGGCCCACAAGTGGCAGGAGGTGGGGCTGACGTTCTTCCCCGACGACTACACCGATGCCGAGGCGCTGGCGGCGATCGCGCGGATCACCGCCGGCAACTTCCGGCTGGTGCAGCGGTTGTTCGCGCAGATCGAGCGGGTGCTGGAGATCAACCGGCTGCGGACGATCACCAAGGAGGTCGTCGAGACCGCCCGCGAGAACCTCGTCATCGGGCCGTAGGCCACGTTCCTCTACGACACTTAGCTCTGAAGACAAGCGACAGCAAGCATTGAAAGTGACAGGCGGACCTTTTTGCTCCGAAGAACCGGGGTCTTGACAGGTGATTCTACGTCGGTGCTATGATGGATCTACTGACTATGGATAACAAAGCCGTTTCCCCCACTCTGGCCGAGGCGCTGACGCTCTACAAGGTCGAGCATCTGGCCGGGCGCAATCTGGCGCCTTTGACCCGGGCCGCCTACACGCGGGACCTGGAGGCGCTGATCACCTGGGTTGAGCAACACGCCGCGGCGGGGATCCCAACGGCGATCGACAAGATCGAACGTCGTCACCTGGAGCGCTACCTCGCCCACATGGACAGCCTGGGCCTGGCCGGCTCGTATCGTCGGCGCAAGGTCGCCGCGATCCGCTCCTTCTTTGGTTTTCTGCACGAGCAAGGGTTTATCCCCCGCTCCCCCGCCGAGAAGCTCATTCCGCCGGCGCGGGCGCGCTACCAGCCGCGCGTCTTGACTGAGGCCGAGTACAAGCGCCTGCTGGACGCGGTGCGGCATGAGGTCCGCGACGGCGCGATCATCGAGGTGCTGCTGCAAACCGGCCTGCGCCTCTCCGAGCTCAGCCAGCTGCGCATCGGCGACGTCGAGCTGCCACCGACGATCCGCCGCCCCAATGCGGCGGCGAAGGACCCGGGCAGCGTCGGCGCGGTGCACGCCCACGGCAAGGGGCGCAAGGAGCGCACCGTCACCCTCAACTGGAAGGCCTGCAAGGCGATCAAGGCCTACCTCGCCGTACGGCCGGACGACGCCGAAAACGACCGGCTGTTCGTGACGAAGTTCCGCCGCGGCATGGGGCCGCGGGCGATCCAGCGCGTAATCGAGAAATACGTCAAGGAGGCGGGGATCCCCAACGCCTCGGTGCATGCGCTGCGCCACACCTTCGCGACGCATCAGACGAGACGAGGCACCAAGCTCGACGTCGTGCGGCAGGCGTTGGGGCACGAGTCGCTGGCGACGACGTCGATCTACGTCGACCTGGCTCGCGACGTGATGGACAAGGAGTTGCAGGAGCACGCGCTGTGACGATGGATGAACCGCAGGACGTGGTCTCTCCTGAGAACGACCGGTCCGCGCCTCCATCGCAGCAGCGCCGAGGGATCGGCGTCAGCCGACTCATGAGGCCGATTCGCGTGCGGAGCCACCGCTTCGGCACGATTCACCTGCGTCCCCTGACGGTCGGCGACACGCAGGCCGTTGCCGAGCTGGCGGAACAGGAGCTTCCGCCGCGCGAGTTCGCGGCCCGCCTCATCCATCATCAGCTCACTCGCCCGTCCCTTGATCTTGCAACGGTTCGCGCTTGGGCTGACCAACTCCTCGGAAGAGTCGTCCAGGCGTGGGCAGCAGATGCGGGCGGGTTTCGTAGGCCGCTCGACTCGAACCTCCCTGTCTTCGAAGCATTCCAGCAGCAAGCCATCATCTTCCGCGAGGAGGAGGAGCGTCGGGTCAGGGCCCTCCTCTCGCCTACGTTGGAGGCGCTGCGAAAGCAGACCTTCCTGCTCGACGCGATCAAACTCCGAAGCTTCGTTCCATTCACCCCACCTCTGCTCCAAATCACCCCGCCGCTGAGCATCGCAGTGAACCCGGTTGCGAACTGGCCCAGCACCCTGGTCTCACCCATCCTTGAAGGGATCCAAGAGGCGGCGCAGGACCTCGTTCGCTCGGTTGCCGCGCTGGAGAACGGGTTTCTCGACGCCATTCGCCGACCCATAATCCCCAGCTACCAGGTCGGTGACTTCTTCCGTGCACTACCGGACTTCTCCGGGCTCCTCGGCCGATTGGCCGAGATCCGGAAGGCGCACGAAGAGGGTGAACAGGTCCTCGATGACACCGGCTACAGCTTCCTGGGCTTCACGTTTCTCACCAGCGCCTTCGCCGAGTTTGCCCAGGTTGAACCCCGGGTTCGTGGTGCCGCGGTCACCAACACGCTGCTCGCCCTCACCCGGCGCCGAGACTTCGAGGACAGGCTTCGTCGACACCTTGAGGGATCGGCGGTGCTGGGTCGGCGCTGGCCAATCGTGGAGCGGGCGATCAAGGCGCATCGTGAACGGAACTACTTGTTGTCTACCCCTCCCCTCCTCGCCCAGATCGAGGGCATTGTCGCCGATGCCCTCATTCTGAAGGGAATGGTGCGGCCGGTCGGCCGGCGACTCTACGCCAAGGACACCAACGGCAACCTGAAACTGAATCGGCGAGGCGATCGTATCGAACTCCGGGGGCTGGGCGAGCTCGTTCAACACTCCGACTTCCAGGATCACGCGGTGCTGGAAGGACTGGTCGAAGTCACGACCGACCGCTTGATCCACGATCGCAACGGCATCCTTCACGGTCGCCGGACGGCTTACGGTCGTGCCAAGCTCTCGGTCATTGCCCTACTCGTCTTGGACATGATCGCTGGTGAGTTCGTCGAGTTTGAGGCGGGCAGGATCGCGACCTAGGTCCGGTATGCCACAGGCCTGGTCTTGAAATGGAGACTCTCCCGCACTTCGGGGAGCATCGTGAGACCTGGAAGGGCTGATTGCCGCCCGGAAATGCGTCGCGCTGGAGGTCGAGGGTCTGGTCGTCGGTGGAGACGCTGACGAGTCCATCAATCAGTCGTCTCAAGGTTCGCCTCGGCGGCGAATCGGATCTCCGTTGCGTCCTCTGCGTGCGGGCGCACGTGAACGTGGAGGAATGCCTCCCACGACGGATAGATCGCGAGGCTACTGAAGCCTGCCGCATCGGATCGGAGGTCCGACCGCCAGCAGACGACGACCTGACCGGTGTGGAAGACCACCCCGTCGAGCACCCGACCGGTGCCGCTGACGCCGCTCTCGTCTGCGCGGCGGATGAGGGTGAAGAGGTGTGGCTCGTTCATCGCGCTACCTCGAACGGCAGTTCACTGTCAGGGCCGGGACGTACAGCCGGTCGGCCTTGCGATACTCGTAGATGAGGAACGGCGGGTCGTAGTCCTTGATGCTCCGCCCGAACTCGATCGCCACGGGTGCCGGCGTCGCCGCGAAGACGTGGATCATGCGGTCGTGACCGTAGGCCTCGCGCAGGTCCGTAAGCAGCCGACGGACTTCATAGCCGAACACCTCCAGCCGCTTCCGCGAGCGGAGAAAATCGAAGCTCGGGTCCTTGGCGCGGATCTCGTAGAGGATGGCATCTCTCCCAAGAGCAACTGTGATCTTGTCGCGCCCGACTGGGGCGCTCACCGACAACACCAGGGCGATCGCCGATTCTCCGTCGTCCGCCGTCTCGGGGCAAAGCACCTCGTAGAACTCGTCGGCTTCTTCCTCGGCTTTCCACATCCAGTCCTGGCCGTCCCGATGCCGCTGGTACAGGTCGACGTGGTCGATGTCGCCGAGCTCGTGGCCGAAGTGGACGAGCAGGGGGACAGGGGCGAGCGCGAAGACGGAGAGCGTCGTGATGCGGCGTCCACCGGGGCGTCGCCGCAGGAGATCCCGCGTCTGTTCGCTGATGCTCGCTGCCGTCATTGAAAAGAACCCGTCCGTTTCGGTCGAAGCCCTGCCGCCGGTCAAGTCGATGACCCGCGCGCTCTCCTCAGCCGGGTACTTCGGGAGGATGGCCCGGAACGCCGCCTGCTCGTCGATTTCGAAGTCCCGCGCGTCGATCGACGCTTGGAGCAAGAGCACGTGGGTCTGCGCATCCGCCGTGATCTCCGTCAGCATGCGGACTCGCGCCTCATGCTCGCGCTTGAACTCCTGCAATAGGTCCTCGGGATAGGCAGCCTCGAGCGCCTTGTCGTCGACGATCTTGCCGTGGTCGCGGCACGTCAGTATCAGGTTGCGGATGTCCTTCTCCAACTGCGTCGAGCGGATCTGATCCCCGCGGGGACCGTCGGGACTGAACGAGACGATGTGGGAGATGATCGCCAAGTTCGAGCGATGCTGCGTCAGGCCATCCCGATACAGGAGCTCGTTGCACCCGCGGAACTCGCACCGCCCGGCGGCGCGAGCCCAGAGCTCGCGTTGGGTCTGGTCCGGGATCTTGGGGCGCTGCCGCATGTTAGCCATGCGCTCTTCCTACCGTTCCTCGATTCGTCGAAGGGCCGCCAGGTGGCCGTACCGTCGACCTTCCCAGGCGCGCATCTCCGCGGTGCCGACGATGACGAAGAAGATCGGTTCCGTGTACCGGTCGAATGCCAGCTTACGCCGCCAATCGAGCGAATCGATCCATGAGGGAGTCGGATTCGGTTCGGGGTGGGTATGCCACTCGCCGAGGTAGGTGCACGTACCGCCGCTCTCCACCCACGCCCGGTCGATCAACCGTTGGTGCCGCCGGCACGCCCGAAAGAAGCGGAGGCGGGCTTGCCGGTCTCCCGGCTGTGGCGTCGTCACCCGGTCGACGACGACGTCCCTCGTGTCGAGGAGGTGGCGTCCCAAGAGCACGCCGCCGGCCTCGGGTTTGAATGGTTCGTCTTGGGCGTAGCCGAGGAGCGTCTCCAGCGCGATGGGACCGATCTGGAAGTGGCGTCCGTCGGACCGGGCGAACGTCAGACGCTCGCCGGATCTTCCCCTATTCACACTATTCACTGAGCGCCTTCCTGCGCGAGGGCGCCGCAGACCGGGCATCGAACGCTGCGATACGAATACTGCTGGCGGTCGAGCTCGTCTCGCGAGGCGCCGTAGCGGGGCGACGGGCGAAAGCCGGCCGCCTCGAACGCAGCGGCGTCGCCCTTCCACGACCGGAGCGGGTTGCCCGGCTCCGTGCCGGTCAACGCGTCGATAGCCAGTCGCGCGGCCAGCGCGGCCGTTCGCACGGCGTCGACCGACCCGAACGGCGTGTGGAGACTGCCACAGCCAGAGAGCGCCCGACCGAACAACTGCCCCGGCGCGGCGAAGGCCGCCCGGTTTGCGAGCGCCTCCTTGAGCGCTTCGGCCTTCGCCTTGGCCCAGTAGCGATGGCCGAGGACGTGCCGGAAGGTGTTCTCGGGCCAGAGCGTGTCGGGGTCGACGAGTGTCAGAGTGAACACGCCCGCGCGGGCGAGTTCGAAGGCCGCATGCCCACCGACCGCGCCACAGCCGACGAGGAGCACACGCTTCGCGCCAAGCGCCGCGTCACCTCCCCCGCGGCCGATGAGGTAAGCCCGATCGAGGCGTCTGATCTGGATCGGGATCAGGCGCTCGGCCGTTCCCTCCTCGTGAAGAGGATGCCGCTTGCTCACCCCCTCGTACCGAAGACCAAACAGGGAGGCCCCGTCTGACGGACGGGGCAGCTTCACGATGACGTACTCCCTCGCGCGCGGCCGCCCTTTGATCAGCCTTCGGAGCCGCGCGCGGCTCGCCTCCGCCAACCCGGGCAGGAGGACTCGACGGGCGTCTTGCGCGGTCCACATTGGGCCGTCAGGTCGCGGCGGGACAAGGAGCGTCCCAGGCTCCAAGGGCAGGTACAGCGCGTTGCGCAAGGTGTACTTCCCGCCGATACATGCCCCGTTATAGAAAGCGGCGACGTCGCCCTCTTCCCGCGCGACCCAACGGAGCTCGTCCTTGGCGAAGGCGAGCACGACCTCGCTGATGTTGTCGTCGGCGTCGAGGACGGAGAATGCCGTCGTGTCCCCAGGCAGGGACGACCAGTACACCTCGAACTCGTCCGCGAAGTCGGCCAGATTCCGCCCGCTCATGCCATCGGACAAGACGCCGATCGTGCGACAGAAGGCGTCTTCGATGACGCTCACCGGGCGGCGCCGGTCCAGAACGAGGCCTTCGCGGTCGAGGAAGCAGACGAAGCCGCTTTGGCTGACGTGCGGTATGAAGCCGAGGGCGTCCCACGGCCGGAGGAGGAAAATGGGGAGCGTAAGTGGGAAGGATTGGTCGAGCACAAGCCGGAGCGTGACCTCTTGCCCTTCGACGTCGACCTCGCCCTCGAGTGCTGCGCCACTCCGACCCAGCGGCCGCTCGATGCGGCGCGGATTGCGGAAGAGATCGAGCCCTTCCACGACGCCGAGCAGCTCGGCGAATCGCTCGCCGGTCTCCATATTGGCCTACGCGCTGCTGCTTGAGGAGACGATAGCGGGTGCGTGCCGCCGTGCCGTGTCTTCCGGCGCGGGCACGGGGAAATCCTTCCCGAACACCTTCTGGAGCTCCTGGCATGCCTCGACGGGGTCGACGACCGATGACGCCGCGTCGAGTGCATCCCGCAGCCGTTTCAGCTTATCCTCGAATTCCACCATCTGCTTATCGCTCATCCGCGCGAAGAGATCGGTGTACGGCTCGACAGGCAGTTTCACGGACAGTCGGCGGATCGGCCGCAGCGTGCTCCAGTCGAATCCCGTGATGACGAACCGCCCGAGGATAGCGCGCACGAGATCGCGGAGCGCTCGCAGGTCGTCCGGCTTGCCTGCGATGACGTCGGTGTAGGCGCACTGGAGATCGTAATATGCGGCGACCGTGAGGCCGATCCCCAGCGGGGCCGCGTTGCCGTCCTTCGGGAAGCTCTTGTCGCTCCAGCGCTTGAGGGAGCGTACGACGCGGCGGAACTGCGCGCGGTCGTTTCCGGCGAATCGCCCCTCGATCTTCTCTGTCAGCGCCTGGGGATTCGAGATCTCCCAGATGCGGTGCTCCGTCTCCGAGCTCTCCCGACCCTTCGCGAGCCGCGCCTTGCCGTCCGCCTCGTGGGAGCCGTCGGCGTACACGGCGACATCGACGTGGTAGATCGGCTCGCCCTCGCGCTGGTAGAAGATAGTCACACACGATCGGCGGATCCGCACGTCCTTGGTGTGGCCTGTGAGGGCCTCGCGTACTCGCCGCTTCAGGACGACAGGATCAGGGTAGGCGTCCGTGCCGACGGCGAAGTAGAGGCCCTGGTCGATGTCGTAGTCGTCGTTGAGCGGCTTGACGCCGGTGTCCATCTCGTAGCTGCCTTGGTCGCGGAAGCGGAACGTCGGGCACGCTTCGCCGTGCGCCGCAAACACGTCCGGCAGTCGGTCCTTTAGCTTCTTGCGAATGATGTCGCGCTTCTCACGGAGGATCTCATTCTCCCCGAAGCGCTTGAGCTTGATTGTCTCGTGGAACTGCTCGAACTGCCGCTGAATGTTGGCCACGTCGACCCTCCGAAGTTGCAAGCGAACGAACCTCGCCAACCCAAGCTGGCCGCTGCAAATCCCTCCCAGGCGCGGACAATCAACCCGAAGTACCATTGGCAGCCGTGTAGAGCGAGCTGCCCACATGGCACCGCCGGGATGTTACACTATACGTGTTACAGTTAGCAATGGATGTAACAACAAGGCCCCTACTCGGTTCTGGATGGACCGCTAGGGCAAGGAGCGACTGATGATCGCCATGTCCGGCCTGGGTGCCCGCCTCCGCCAGGCCCGCGAGCTGGCGGAGTACAGTCAGCACGAGATCGCCGAGGTCGTCGGTGTCGTCCGCGAGGTCGTCTCGTACTGGGAGAACGACCGCCGCGTCCCGAGTTACGCGCAGCTCGCCCGGCTCGCCGAGGCCTACGGCGCGACGACCGGTAGCCTGCTCGGCACCGAACCCGCGCCGATCTCCGCCGAGGAGCACGAGTTCGTCTACCGCGGGTTGCGTGCGCAGCCGCCGCACACGAAGGCCGCGGTTCGGCGCTGGATCGCGTTCCTCGACGAGTGGTCCGACCTGTTGGAGTCCTGCGGCGTCAACCCCCCGGGACGCGCCATCCCGCCGAAGACGGAATGGCGGGCGGCGCGCGCCATCATGGACTCCCGACTCGCGCCGAAACTGGCGGAAGACGTGCGCACCTTCTACGGCCTGGGTGCGGACGCGATCCCGGACCTGCTCGCCTTCCTCGATCGCGCGGGGGTGCTGGTCTACCGCGTCGCGCTCGATCGGATCGGCGAGGGCGTGGGGGTCTCCGGCGTCTTTTATAACCACCCGCGGTTGGGCTACTGCATCCTGGTCAACACCGCCACGACGCGGGGGCGCCAGGCGTTCACGCTGGCCCACGAGTTCGCCCACGCCCTCTTCCACTACCAGGAGCGGGGGCTCGTCAGCCGCGCCGGCGATCCCGACCGGCGGGAGCGCTTCGCCGACGCGTTCGCCGCCCACTTCCTCGTGCCGGGCGCGGCGCTCCGCGAGCACGTGGCCCAGCGCCCCGACAGGACGATCGTCAGCCCGCTGGACGTCATCGACCTGCACCGCTACTTCCGGGTGAGCTACGCCACGATGCTGATCCGGCTGCGCAGCGAGGGGTTGTTGTCCCCCGAGCGCTACGAGGAGTACCGGGGATACAGCCCCGGTCACCTCGCGGCCCGACTCGGGCTCGGTCGCGACGAGTACTACCCGACGGCTCGCCTTGGCGGCCTCTCCTTGGGCTGCTACCCAACCTCGGTGCTCGATCGGGTGTGCGCGCTCGTAGAGGACGAGGAGTTGAGCTCCGCCGCGGCTGCCGATCTGCTTCGGGTGTCGCTGGAGGAGGTCCTCGGCGAGCTGCTGGCAACGCCTGCGCCCGCCGAGGAAGCGGAGTCGCGCGAATTCGACGAGCTGCCGGAGCCGACAAGGCCCCGAACGAAGGCGAGGAGCGGCGAGGGTTGGTAAGCTCGCCGGACTCGGCGGCCGCCCCGTGCGTCGTCGACACTATGGTGCTGGCGATGTTCGTCGATGCCGATCAGGTGCCGCTCCTCTCGGCGCTCGCCGGGGGTCCCATCTTCGTGCCGCCAACCATTATCGACCCCGAGGAGATCCCGCCGTTCGGGCAGCAGCCGACGGCCGAGTTTGCCAAGGGCGCGTTCTACCTGCAACAGCGGCTGGGCCGGCCGCTCGACGCCGTGCGCTTTCAACGCCGGGTGGCCTTCTATCTCGACGTGAACAGCCGCTGGCGGCTGGTCGAGCTCTCGCACGCGGAATTGCGAAGAACCGACGAGCTCATGGATCCGACCACGTGGCGGCAGGCGGGGGCGACCGATCCCTCGATCCGCGTGAAGAAGATCGGCCGCGGCGAGGCGGAGTGCGCCGCGGTGGCGATCGCGCGCGGCTGGACGCTGTGGAGCGACGACGCGGCCATCGTCAACCTCCTCGCCGCGCTCCACCCCGGCCACCCGGTCGAGCGGATCAGCGACCTCCTCGCGCGGGCCGTGCGAGAGGGCTTGATCGCCTGCGACACTGCCGCCGACCTCTACAACACCATCTTCAAGGAAACGCTTGGGCTATGGACCAGGTTAGCCCTCCATTGCCGGGATGGCCAACTCGTCGCGCAGTAACGCATTCTTTGCGGATATCGGCTCTGCGAGGAGGGCCTGGAAGACTACGTTTAGCCACCGATTTTCCAGTCCTCGATGACAGGCGATTGCGCGTAATGCAGATTGCCCGCAACAAGGCAACGCCCCGAGTGTCGAGGCGATCGCAGATCCGCGCGCTATGCGCGGCCACCTGAGGCGCTAGAGTCCCGTCGAGATCGGTACCCCCAGGCGGGTCATCGCCGCCTTGAGACGCGCCACGACCGGCGGGCGCTCCTGAAGCACGGCCTGTCCCGTCGCGATCAATCGCCCCAGCGCGACGAGGTCTGCGACCTAGAAACTCACCGCCGTTGTTTCGCGCGTCCGGCGCGGGTTGGTCGGCTGGCGTTGCCATAGCCTTGGCATGGCCATCACCCCTCTCGTCGCTTCCTGTCCGTACTTCACTTGTGCCACATCGCATTCCGTTATGTCAATATAGAGAGCGGTCCAATCCGGGGAAGAGCCGTTTACCAAACCTTCCCTTGCCTCCGCTCGTTGTCACCGGCGCACGGTTGCCATCGTTGTCGCCGATGTCGTACGCGTCGGACGCATCGCACATGGGAGACATGTCACACATCTCACACCCCCCTCCACTTCGCGGCGCTGCTGCGCGTCTGAAGAAACGTGAGCTACCTCACTGATTTTGCCGGGCCACGCGGGCATACTCGCTCTATATGTCCCCCGCCGAACACGAGCGACGGTTGCCGAACTACCGGACGACCCTCGATGCCTACGAGCAGGCCTACCAGCGCTACAAGCAACTGCCCTCGCGGGCGCACCTCGACGCCTGGCTCGAGCAAACCCACGCGCTGCACCTGGCGTTGCTCCTGCCCGGCCGGTTTCCGTTGGGCCAGGTGCTCACCACGCCCGGGGCGCTCGACGCGATGGACGCCGGCGAGCACATCCCGCCCGAGTTCCTGCTGCGGCACAAGCACGGCGACTGGGGCGACCTGGACGCCCACGACCGCCGGGTGAACGCGGAGGCCTTGCGGCTGGGCCATCGCCTCCTGTCCGTCTACGCGACGCGGGTTGGCGAGCGCCTGTGGGTGATCACCGAGGCCGACCGCAGCGAGACGACGCTGCTCTTGCCAGGGGAATACTGAGGAGGTGCTATAAGGAGCCTATGACCGAACGCGAACCGATCATCGACAACGACGACGCTTACTGGGGCCACGACGTGGTCCTCGGTGAGGCGCGTATCGGGCGCGAGACCTCAACGGTGCGCATGCACCTGCACGTCTCCGACGAGCCCTACTATCTCCGCGAAGAGCTCCTCCCCCTCAGGCACAAGTCTGGTGATCGTGCCTATGTCCACGGCCGTCCGTACGTCCTCGAGCCGGAGATTCGGCTGACCGTCGACCTCTACCCGACTCCGACGCAAGACGGTGCCGTTGGCACAGTGGCCTCCTCCGAGTGGGAGGGCATGCGTCACCGCGAGATCGGCAACGCCCAGGCCTGGTACTACCCGGCCGATCACCTCCTCGTGCTCTGGGAGTGCTACCTCTTCGATTTTGCCCGCCAGAAAGAGCCGATCGGCGACACGGCGCTCCGGCTCGTCTGGACCGGCTTCGAGGAGACGTTGCTGAACCGCTTCCCCGATGCTGCCCGCATTGCCACGCCCTCGTGGGAAGACATCTACGAGCGCCCTGCCTGGCAGCAGTTTCTGGCCGGCCGGGGCTACGAGCCCTTCTCCCCCGGCTGCTTTGTGAAGAAGTTGGATGATGCCGACGTGGAACTTCATGAGCCGTAGGCCGATTCTCAACCGCCCTGCGGACCCCTGTGACCTGCCCTCTCCTTCTCGCCGACATATCCCTTTGAGCGACAACACCCAACTCGTTTCACTCACACTAATCATACATGTCACACTTATCACACCAGGCAGGCACCTCGTACACCTCCTATTTCTCCGCACTTTCCGCGTTCTCACAGATTCCTTACCTATCCCCTATCATCTTATGTCAATTCCAGATTATGCTGCTCTTCTATGCCGCATCCCGAACGAGACCGCGAGGCACCCTCCCCCGAGCAGAACCTTCCCAGCCATCACCAAACCGCTCGCTTCCCGAATGAACGGTCGGCCGGGAGCGCGTCCTGGGCCGCAGCGTACGCGCTCTTTGCCCGCCCCGACTGTGACCTCTCCGCCTCTCGCTTTCACCTTGATCGTATCTGGCACGTCCTGGTCCTCGGCGAGCCACCGCCGGCGGATCTTGAGCAGCACCTCTCAGCCATCCTCGCTGCCGGTGAACCGACTCCCCTTCCCGTCGAGGTCCTTCAGCAGTTTCAGCAGTTGCGCGCCCGGGCAATCAAACAAGCACCCTGGGTCGAGCGACACTACCGACCAGGCAAGCGGCTCAAGCGTCAACAATGACATATCGTACGTGTCGCAGTTATCCTACATGTCCTACATGTCGTACTTCTCCGATGTGTACGTGGCGTCACCACTCTCCTACTCCTCGGTGGTCAGGTGTGCCTCCATGGATATGTCGCATAGTTCCGAGGCCAACGAGGCGCCCGCAAATTGGTCATTGACAGTGTACGTACATTCATGTAGGATATGTGAGAGATGTATGACACCAGCGCACCGGATGACGTCTCCGCTATGACACACACGATCGCCATTTGCAACCAGAAGGGCGGGGTGGGCAAAACCACCTTGGCCATCAACCTCGGCGCCGCCTTGGCCGACCTGGGCCAGCGCGTGCTGCTCGTCGACCTGGATCCCCAGGGCCACCTGACCGAGGGGTTGGGGTTGCAGGAATGCTACCTCAACGCCCACCCGACGCTCTACGACGCCCTAACCAGCAAGGAACCGGTGCGACTCGTCGACCTCATTCAACGCCAGACCAAGGCCGCCGAGCCGCTGCACGTCATCCCCGCCTCCTACCAGCTCATGCTCGCCGAGCAGGCGCTCTACCTGGCCCGCAACCGCGAGCACAAGCTCAAGAACCTGCTGGGTCAACTGAACAACCACTACGACTACATCCTGATCGACTGCCCGCCGGTGTTGGGCAACCTCACCGACAACGCGCTCAACGCGGCGCGCGAGGTCCTCATCCCCATCCAGGCCGAGGCGACGTCGGTGCGCGCGCTGGAACTGCTCTTCGACCAGATCGAGTCGGTCGAGCGCGGGCTCAACATCCAGATCGAGGTGCTCGGGGTCGTACCGAACCTGGTACAGGACTCGGCCATGGCCAGGAAGATCCTGCAGGACCTGCGCGGCTCCGTCCCGATGCTGGCGCCCCTGGAACTCAGGAAGCGCGTGATGCTGCAAAACGCCTGGGCGGCCGGGTGCTCGATCTTTGCCCACGAGGTCGGCTCCAGCGCCGACGAGAAGACCAAGCGCGAGGTAGTCGAGGCCTACCGGGACCTGGGCCGCTTCGTCCTTGACCAGACCCAAGGAGGGACGCCCCGTGGCTGAGGATCGCATCGCCAAGCTGAGCCAGCGGTTCACCCGGCACGCGGTCGGCCGCAAGCCGACGACTGCTCGCACCCGTGAGCGACGCAGCTACTACATTGCCACCGATCTCTCCGAGCGGATCGACCAAGTCTACCGCGACATCAACCACGCGCTCTACCCCAGCTCGGTCAACAAGTCGCTCTTTCTGGAGACGCTGATCGAGTACGGCCTGGAGCACCTGGACGAGCTCAAACCCCTGCTGTCCGAAGTCTCGACCGGGGATGATCCCTCGTAATGCTCGTACCTCTCACACATATCCGACGCATCCGACGGGAATGACACCTCACACGTTATGAGATGTCGGAGAGGTGGATTGACAACACTCCACCCGGTGTTGCTATGCTGAATCTTGACAACTGCATAAAGAAAGACGGTCACCAGACTGTCCCCGCAGGAACCTTCTGCTAACCGCCTCCCTGTCCAGTGCGAGCCTAGCAGACCCTCCGGAGCCAGTCAAGGCCGGCGGAGTCGCTATGGCTAAAAAACGCAGAGACCCAGATCAACATAATATTTTGCCGCAGTCTGTGCCGGACCGGCGGGAAGCGGACACGCTTCTCACCGTCGAGTTTCAGCGCGAATTCGACCTGTTCGCCGGCCACGTCACCGAGCGGCTGTTCGTCAAGCTGTACCTCGCCGCGCGGACGTCGGGGCTCTTGGCGTCCGTCTCAGATCGCGATTGGAAGACGCTCTGCACGCTGGCGACCTACATGGACGGGGAGGGTTATTGCTACCCGTCCCAAGCCGAGCTCGCCCGGGCGATGGGTTGCTCACGCCAGATGGCCAACGAGCGGGTCAAGAGCCTGGCGGAGTTCCGCTTCCAGGGTCAGCCGGTGCTCCTCGTCGTCAAGGGCAACCGGCGGGAGTCGGGCAAGTGGGCGCGTAACGGCTACCGCGTCCTTCCCGTCTCCAATCTTCGCATCTACGACCACGCGCCCGTCGATCAGACGGGGCAAAACGGGCCACCTGAGCGCGAAATTCACGATGCATCCACCGTGTCAAGTTTTCTTGACACGGCTCGCGAAAACACGCCCACCGTGTCAAGCCAGACCGTCACGGTGCCGCTTGACACTAACAAGAACCAGTCTTCTAAACAAGAAAATACTTTCGAAATTCGAAGGACATCACACGAGAAAGAGAACGAAACGACGGAGCAGCCCGTGCCGGTCTTCAGGCATACGGGACCTGAGCAATTCGAGACCTCTAGCACCAACTCAGCTCGCCAGCGAAGCGGCGAGCCGGCCAAGACCGTGCCGCTTGGAGAAGCGATCGCCGATTGGCAGCGCCGCCGCCAGGTTCAGCCAATGCTACCTCCGCCGCAGCCGACCAGCGGCGCCAGCGACCAGGTTGATGCACGCGCCCCGCGCCGCCGGGGCCGACGAGCCAAGCCGGTCTACGACGAGGATCGCGAGGTCCTCCTGGCCTTCATCACTGACTTTGCTCGCGAGTTCAACGACCAGGCGCCCCTCTCATCCTCGGTTACTCGGGCCTACAACCTGCTCAAGCGCTCGGCACTGGACCGCAATGGGTTTCTGGATCGCATGTATCAGGCGCGGGCATTGACCAAGGAACGCACCGGCAGCATTCGCAGCAGGGCAGGGGAGAACGACTTCGGGCTGCCGGTGAAGGCCCAGATGGCCTTCTTCTTCGCCGTGCTTGAGGATCTGGTCGGTCTGCGGGACGACGAGGCGAGTCCGCCCGCATCGCAGTGAACACGACCGGTGATCGAGGACGTTTCGTCCCCGATCGCTCGATCAACGCCTAGGTGGTCTCCTAGCTCTTCTCCTGCCTTCCGATCGTCCACACGACCGACTACCCGAACGACTACTACGATGGGTCCTCACGGACCGAGGAGCTGGAGGGAAAAACCCCGCCCTGGCGGGGTGGGTCCTCCGGACGGGGGGTGGCCGCCACCGCTTCGCTCAACCGCTCCTGTCGTCGAGTTTTGCCGGCCACCTCCCGTCCTCCGCGGTCGCCCCAAGCCTGCTTCGCAGGGGTGTGCTGCGCACACCGGAGTTGCTCGAACACCTTCTGTGTTCGGCAGGGGCAACCGCGGCAGACACCCCCCGTCAGCTGGCAGAGAGCCCTGCGAGGCGAGAAGGACGTACGTTTCGCTGCGTCGCCCAGCTTCCTCAGCGTGTCACACGACTTCTGCGGCCGGCGTCAAGCCTGCGGCTCCTTCGCGCCTGCTGTGGCCCTGCGGGTGATACGGCCCTGCACCGTGTGGGGGAGGGGAGGCTGGTCGAGACAGAACGATCGGAACGGAGGCGCGGCCGACGGCTGCGGCATCGTGCGACGGGCGATCATCACGCTGGTCGGCCGCAGCCCCGCGAACATTAGAGCAGCTGCTTCTGCTGCAATAGCTCGCCGGGTGGAAGCTCGTCCGGGTGCTCTTCTTCCCAGACCTCGGCGTAGATCTCGCGCAGGGGAAAGATCCCCCAGCACTCCTGCCCGTCGATTTGCCGGACGCCGACCTGGTCGACCTCCAACGCTCGGTACTCGCGCGTTGCTCCCGCGCCGCGCCAGATCGTGCCGCCCACCGTCGCCGAATAGCGCTCGTCCCAGGCGGATGGATGTGTGTTGAGCAACGTCTCTAGGGTGGCCCCGGCCTGCATCTGCTTGCGAATCAGGTCCTTGGCCGCCTCGCGGGGCGTCATCGGTTCGGATTGGGATTCTTTCCCCGGTTGTTGCTCTTTCATGCGTCCAAGGTCAGTACTCCTCGGGAAGCAGCAACGTCGTTGCGCTGCGATCCCACTCGGTGATCACCCAAAGTTTGCTGTCCAGGCGCGTGCGGTAGGCAGAGAGGAGGCGAGCGCCGTGGCGCAGCGCGTCCTCGTTGGCCTGGATGTCCTCGGCCGGCAAGTCGCCCCAGTCGCCGTGCATGTGGCGGAGGATGAATTCTTCGGGCAGGTGGAAGGCCTCGGCGAGCGCGTTGTGGGCGCCGATTGTCTGCACCATCCGGCCGAGCTGAAAGCGCCCGGGCTTGACCAGCTCCTGGCGCAACCGCAGTTCCTGCTGCCAGACCCGCTCCAGGTGCGCCGGCGTCGGGTTGGTCAGGTACGCCTCGACCAGCCGCTCGTAGGCGCGCAGCACCGGTTTGTAGGTGGGGAGTCGGATGGGCTCACGTTCGTTTGTCATAATGCTTGGTTGGCGGTCCGCATGGACGGTTGGCCGGATGATCGATTACCGTGCCTTGACGACCACCGCATAGAGTTCCTCGACGGTCCGGCGCTGGCCGTCTTTGCCCGTCACCTCGCGCTGGTGGACATAACCGATAACCTCGGTGTACTGACCCTTTGTCGGCGCTGCGCCGGCGCGAAGGTTGGCCGCGCGCTCTCCGAAGACCAAGACATCCTGCCAGCGGGTCGAGCCGTCTTCCTCCTTGATCCCCAGAGGAAACGAGGCGACGAGCTTGCCGTTTCTGGTTGTGCGGTAGCGCACGTCGGTGCCAAGCCGGCCGGCCAGACGAACCCGCGCTTCCTGCTCCTGGCTGCTTGGTGAGTCGGGCGACAGGCTTTTAGAGACCGCGTGTGGCGCCGCAGAATCGTCTGAGACGGCGTCGTCATCCGCGCGGCGACTATTGGGGTATTCGACGGTGTCAGGCGTCTGTGACGCCGATTCTGTGGCCTCTGATGACGTCGCAGGCTCGTAGAACAGGGTTGCAACACCGTCGGGTGAGACAGAGAGCCAGCGGCGGCTGGCGCGGCTTGGCAGCTCGAAGAGAACGCCCTCGTCTGCAAGCTGGGGTGGATCCTGGCGAAAGAGGCTCAGTTGCATATCCTCGCTCGTGACCCGCACCGTGCGACTGGTGGGAAAAAGCTCCAGCTCTGTGCCTGGCGACTGTCCCAGTCGAAAGCGCACGCCCTGGCCGTAGAGCTGGTCGACGCGTGATTCAATGGGCACGCCTAAGGCGTCGGCGATCGCCTCGGTATCCCAGCGCTTCGTCTCGCGCTCGGGTGGGGAAGGAGGTTGAGCCCTGCGACGCTCGCTCACAGCACCCCCACCTCCCGGAGTCGGCCGATAAGGTGTTCTCGAGCAATGGTCGTGACGCCGACGCCGCGATGCACCGTTTCAGCCTCAAGCTGCGAGTAGGGGATGGTCGGCTGGATGCCATGGAGGCGGCAGAGTTCGAAGAGTTCGTCGTCCGTCAGCTCATGAGACGTTCTCATCGGCTGGTCACCTCCATCGCCTCGGCTTTGGCGTGGTCGAAGTCGCGCTGGTTGGCCGGGATGGCGGCAAGCAACCGGTTGGCGGTGGTGAGCAGTTGGGGGATCTGCTCGGCGGTGCGGTTGCGCAGGCGCTTGCTCAGGCGGTGGCGCAGCAACTCGTCATAAAACAGGGGGGCAATTTGCTCCTGCTGCGCGAGCGCGCCAAAGCGCGTGCGGACGACAGGGGAGCGGGGATGGTCGTAGAGCTCGTGAACCAGGGCGATCGGTACCGGTCCGCGTAGAGTCACCAAGTCGACGGATGGGACCTTGACCACGACGAGAGTGCCGGTGTCCGAGGCGTGGAAGAGCGCGGTGAGGTCCTGGTCCCGGAGAAAATCTGCCAATTCGGGTGGCAGCATGATTGGATGGAGTGGCCCCTCTGGTGTGGGGCCGCGGCCGAACTGGTATTCGTCGCGTGGCATAGAATAGCGGAATCATAAACTAAATTTGACACAATGTAAAGGCATTGCTAGAATCCGCCTACCTATGTCAATCGAACGACGTCCAAGGCAACCAGATGAAGGGCAACAGCCGTTCGGCGGCGCGAAGAATGAACCTCAGCGCGATGAGCAACCGATCCACGGGCCGCCCGAGCGAGCTCTACCCATCCACGGCTTGGGAGAAGATCGAACTCAGGCCGGATCGGAGCGGCGCGTAGACTCCAGGTCGGTATCAGAGCCACGGGGCGCTGAAGTCGATCCCGCGAGTAACCCCGAGGCTTCACCCGATGATGAACAACTCAGGGAGCGCCTCCTTGATCGTATTCGTGCCGTTGACGAAGGGCGAATCGACTCTCTAGACCCCATATTTGATTCTCTGACCTACCATGAGATATCCATTCTCGAGCAGATCATGCACGAGCGCTACCGTGCCCGCATCCAAGAGCAGCGAATCGAACGCAATCGCCTGAAATCGGTCTTGGGCAAGCGCGAGTTCAATCGGCGACGCCGCCGGCGTGAGCTTGCCCATCTGTACTACACGTGAGAACGAGGAATTCGCTTCGTCCCTACTGGAGGCCCCGTGCCAGTTCTTCGAGCCGAATCACCGCGTCTCCTTGATTGAAACCCGGCATTGACCGGAGGATGGTGAAGGGAAGATTGTTTCCCGTCACCAATTCCGTGACTCCATCCTTCATCCGCTCCGGCGAGGCGTTGAGCCGGGCGAACAGCCGCTCAACTCTGACGTAGTCCGCGGGGTAGGCTTTTTGTGGCCACGCGACTGCGGCGGCGGCGGCATAGGTGAGCGCATCAGGGCTGCTGTGATCCCAGGCATCGGCGACTTCCGCCAGCTTGCTACAGGCGTCGGCGACCAGGAAGAATGACTGGTATTCCCAGCCCAGCCCCAGCGCCTCTTGGAGCGCCCTGGCTGCCGCGTCGTCGTCGCCAGCCGACCGATCCCGGCGCCCCTCATCCACCAGGAGGGATGCCAGCCCCGGACCGCCGCCCAGCAGTGCCTGAGCGTTCGCGACGGCCTCCCTGGCCTCGTCGCTGTCGTCCATTCCCAGTATGTGCCATGCTATCGCCTCGCCCCGCCAGTCGTAGCCCAGCGCCACGTAATCATCCGGCGGACGACACTCACGGGCGACCCCAAACCACGCACGCCCCAGATCAACGCCGACCCGATCTCTAACTGCCCGCCATTCGGGCACGGTGTCCGGCGCCAAGACCGTGCTTCGCCGCAGGTCGTTGTGCCCGCGGAAGTGGTAGCCCTCGGCCTCCAACCGATGATCTCCTCGCATGGCACCGATCGCGCTCAGGGCTCCGAAGGCTGCGTCGGCATCCGCATACCACCCTTGCCCTTTCTGCTGCCAGACCCGGCCCTGCGCCTTGGCCAGAATGGCATACGCCTCAGGCCCCAGATCGTCGACGAACTCCTTGCTGAGGCGGTCAATGAATTGTCGAGCCGGCTCTTCTCCGGGCAGCGCGGCCATCGGAAATTTGATCGGTGCCAAGTGCGCGGGCAGGCGGAGACTCCTCAAAGCCATTGCTGCGTCTGCCTCAACTCCGTCGAGTTCGTGGAGTTCGCATCCAGCCTGGGCGCGGAGAGCCAGCGCTAGGGCATGGACGCTTGACGCGCCGGCTGCCTCGGCCCGTTGCGCGGCGATCCCGTAGGCCTCGGCCGCCTTCGCGTGATGACCGAGCCGAGTGTGCTCACGGCCGACGTCCAGCCAGTGTTGCGCTCCGTCAACGGCCTCGGCGGGGCGTCGCTCCGAGCCCAACGTGATGTGGACCGCTGCGCTGATGCCGCCTAGCTCGAGGAGCCGACGTCGCGTGATCGGTGTGTCGGCCAATTTATCGATCACTCGATAGGTCGGAGCCTCCCCCAGGCACTCCTTGCCGCGCTCAGTGCGGCTCATGCCGGAGGGCTTGATACCAGCCGCTGCGGCAAGTTCATATTGCTTGATCCCCTTCCGTCGGCGCAGATGCCTGATTTCGATTCCGAACTGTGGCTGCGTGCAATTAGGCATGGCAGACGTCTCCTTTCTGCCCCCTCCCTCCCGCAGCATAGCCAGGGACCCGCACGGGTGCCACAGAAAATTGCGGAAATTGCGAAGTCCGTGCGTTGACGATCTTTCCTGGTCACCCCGCGGGCTGCCACAGTGGCGTGAGTGGTTCGGTGCGCGCGGAGGCAGCCATGAATGACTTCGAGAAGGCAGGGCACTGCTCTGCCGGTGCGGTGATCGACGGCATCACCGATCTCACAACTGACGTCCCGGCTTCTAGCGCAGCAATCGCTCATCCGTCGGATCCGCGAACCGCCTGGCTGTCAGAGGTCGAGATCCTCGAACTCGATCGGGACTTGCAGCGATGGGCTGACGACGGGGGATTCTGCTTAGGAAGTCTGCCGTAGTCATCAGCGGGTTCGTCGTAGAGAGGTCAGGACGATGACCTTCCTAATCGATGCGCTCGGCTTCTTCGCCGTCTTTGGCATCGTCGTGATCGTGGTGAATGTGCTGTTTCCGCCTGAAGTGAGAGACCGCCGCTGCGACTGCTGTCGACACCGATGTCCGAGCTGCAGGAAACCGTTGCCCGTATCGTTCTCCCCGTGTCTCGATCCCGTCCCCAGGCCAATCGCGACGTTAGTGCAAGGGCCCTCTCAGGTGGCCGAGATCCCTCATTCCCCTAAGCCACTTGCTGAGCCGACCGCGTCGTCGGCCCCCAACCCGGTCGATGTCAGCACGGCGTCCCGGGGCTCCGGCGCCGACGGGCAAGCGGAACCAGACGGAGGTACGTGATGATCCGAGCATTGGCGGTCCTGGTCGTTGGAATCGTGGTGCTGTCCGGCTTGATGGTTGGTGGCCACCGACTGTTGGCCCAGGGTGACCTGGAGGACGGGCCGGTCACCCTGCGTCGGCTGGATAACGGGTCGAAGGCGCTCACCTACGACCTGGCGGACGATCAGGTACTCGTCTACGTGGTCGAGGACATGGTTAGTTGCCGCTCGTACGCGATCGTCGGCCCGGGTGCGAGCGAGCTGACGATGGGCGCGGGAACCAGCGTGACATTCACCCTGACCGACCCGGCGGGCGAGGGGCGCACGCGAGACCGGCTGTTGGATGAGGAGTGCTAGGAGGAGCGCAGGATGCCACGCGAGACGTTGATCCCTGACGAAATCATCGACGCGCCGGGGGCGATCACCGCCGAGGCGATGGGAGCCCCGGCGCAACTCCAGGTGCGTAGCATCCTCGGACGCATGGTGGCTGTCGAGCAACTGCGGATGGTCACGGCCGAGTCGATTAGGCAGGTGACGGTCGGCGGCGTGGCGAAGGCGGCCTCGCTGCACAACGCGATCCAGCCACACGAGATCGGTCTGCGCGCGATCGACGACAACGTTGTCCAGGCCGCCACGATTGGGGTGAACAACGCCGCGATGCTGATCCTGCGGGACGCGCAGGGAGCGGCAGCGGAGATCGCGGCGATTGGGCAACAGGGACGAGAGCGCCTGGCGACGATGCCGAATGCGGCTTTCGTCAGGCTGACGTTGAAGGATCGCGCTGGGGCGGTGCTGCGGGGCACCTACGCCGATCTTGAGTTGCGGCCGGGGACACCGCAGCTCAGGCTCTGGCAAGACATCAAGCAACTCGTCGTCGGGGGCGTTGTGGAGCGGATCTGCGATGAGTACGACCGCCAGGAGATCGCCGAGCGCAAAGCGGAGTTCGCCCGGGCCATCGCTGAGCAGATGGCCCAGCTGGAGGCCAAAGCCGCGGCGGCGGAAGTCGAGGCTGCGGCTGAGGTGAGCGAGGACACGGTGTCCGAGCTGATCGAGGAGGTATTGACGCGAACCCGCAACGGAGCGCAGGACGTCGAGTACACGGAGGTAGGGCGATGAACCAGACGGCGAAGATCTCGAACCTGCCGGTGGCGATCCAAGCCAGTGAGCTGGAGGTGATTGAGGCGCCAAACGGGTCGGTTCCAGCGCTCGCGTCGTCCCGGATGAAGCAGCTCATCCCCAAAGGCGTGACGCGGCGGGAAAAGCAGGTCGGCAAGGAGATCGCCTACCGCGTGGCGGTGCAGCGGGGACACGAGTTGCTCGGGCGGCAGGCGGCCGAGGCGATCGGGCGAGCGCACGACCACACGCATCAGTGCCTGGTAGCGGGTGTCCTGAGTATGAATGCCAGGGTGCGTAGCATCACCAACCCGGACGATCAGGTGGAGATCGCGGAGATGACCGCTGAGCAAAAGGCGATGTACCGGCGCCACCAGTTGGGCAACCTGGAAGCAACGTGCTACCGCATCGCCAAAGAGGTCGACCGCGAACTCTACGTTGAGCGCGTTGGAGGCCTGCGTAGCTTGGTGCTGGGCGACTAGTCATGAGTCGCTTCGAGCAAGTCTGGGCGGGGGAGCGGGAGCCGCGGCTGCAAGTCGTGCCGCGGGTGAGCGGCGACTCCAGTTCGCCGGTTTCCGGGGATGGAGCTGCGGTCGTTGACCGCTTCCGCGCCTGGACCGAAAGGCTGATGGCCGAGGCCGGGAACGCGCCAACAGTCCGCTCCCTCAGCCTGCGCAAGCTGCATCTAACCGAGCACTACCGCCAAGCCCTTCACCAGGCGCCACAGGAGGGTGAGGCCCTGTTCGCTATCTGGGACGCCGCCTACCGGACTCTCGAGCTCCTCCACTGGCAGGTGGCCCCACCGTCGATCGATCCGCCGGCGCCTCCACCAGAGCCGACCTACGAGGAACTGCGCCAGATGTGGCGGGCAGCCAAGCGCGCTCGCAAGCGCGCCGAGGCGCCACCGGTGTACTGGCAGCCGATGGGACTGACCGATGACGAACCGTAAGCGCCCACCGGCCCCGCACCGGCGGTTGGCCCGTGAGATCCCGCCGGCGGATTGGGCGCGGCTGCTGCCGCTGCTGGACTGCGCCCGCAACCTCGGGATCGGGGTCAGCGGCACCCGTGGCGTCGGGAAGAGCCAGCTCCTGCGCCTCATCGCCTGGCTCGACTTCGCCTACCACGACGTCCCGACAATCGTCGTCGATCCCGTCGGACCGACGACCGATGGGATCCTCGGCCAGATCCCTTATCTGCATCCCGACGATCAGCGCCGGCTCTGGCGGCGCATCCGCTACGTCAACCTCTCGCCGGCCAGCGCTTCCCCGACGCCCTCGCCCGGCTCGACCCCAAGCTCCGGGAGGCCAGCATCGAGGGGTTCAATTCGCTCTGGGAGGTCGCCTCCCACGGCTGCGCCATTCTGTTGGCTCTCGGCTACCAGGTCAGCGAGCTGCCCGACCTGCTGCGCCGGCCCGAGGCCTGGCGCGCGTTACTGACCGAGGCCGTGCGGTGCGACCCACGGGTCGCTGCCGCGGCCGACTACTTGCGCGACGAGTACATCCCCCTCAGGCCCGAGCAGCGGCGGGCGCGGACGAAGGCGCTGCTGACCAAGTTGACGCTCCTGGCCGACGACGTGACCAAGGCCCAGTTCTGCGCGCCGGCGCCGGGCCTGGACTGGCACCAACTGCGGGCGGAGCAGCAGCTGTGGCTCTTCGACCTGCGCAACGAGCACACCTGGGAGGTGCGCCAGTTCAAGCTCCTGTGGCTGTTCCTGGCGATCATCGACTACGTCAAGCGCTGGGGCGCGGCGCACAGCGGCGATCGGACCCAGCCCCTCTCTCTGATCATCGACGAGATCACCTTCTTGTTCGACCAGAGCGGCCCGCAGCGCAGTCCGCTGCTGCGCGATTTGGACGGCCTCGTCAACCGCCTCTCGCGGAACTACAACCTCCACGTCACGTGCTCGTTCCAGGAGCTCTTCCAGTTGCCGTCGGGGATGCGCCAGACGCTACTGAGTCTGGGCACCCACTTCTTCGGCCGCATGACCGACTACGACACGACGCGCTTCATCGCCGACCGCTACACCGACTACGACCCCCACCTGGTCAAGCAGCGGCGGGATCGGCTGAGCACCTGGCGGGGCCAGGTCTACAAGGTGGGCGAGTGGGTCGAGGAGTACTCGCTCGCCGAGCAGCGGGAGCTGACGCGGGAGCGGCTGGCGACCCTGCCGAAGTACCGCTTCCTCGTCTCGCGCACCAGCCAGGAGGGCGAGCCGCCCGCGCCGCTGCAGCCGTTCGCGCTCGGCCCGTTCGCTCAGCACTGTTTTCCGCCGTCGGCGTCCCTCGAGGAAATCCGGATCGCCCTGAGCCGCCGCGACGGCGTTCCCGTCGACGTCGTAATGCGCGAGATCGCTGGGCGGGGGCCGACCGCGCTGGCGCTCTCCAGGGAACCGATCGCCCCCAGCGAGAAGCCGCCGGCAGACCAACCGCCACCGCGAAAAGGGAAGCGGCTGCCCGCCGCCTCCTAACCCCGGTCGCGCGCACGGGGAGGATGCCATCATGGCACGCACGCCGTACGTTCCGGGCGTGCCGGGGGACAAGATCCTCCGCGCCGTTGGACGCTACCACCTGCTCACGCGGGAGCAACTGACGCGGCTCCTGTACCGCCCGACCTCCGGCACCTTCGTCGGAGAGCACCTCACCGCCCTCACCCGCCACGGGTACCTGGAGATGCACCGCGTCCCGCTCACGATTCCGTTCGGCGGGACGCCGGGCTACTGGGTGCTGACAGAAAAGGGACGGCGCTTCGTGCGGCCCACGATGGAGCTGCCACCGCGGCTGCATCACAAGCCCAGCTACGCGACCTATTACCTACTCCACACGGTCGAGCTCAACGACGCCCTGATCGCCCTGGAACTGCTCGCCCGTGACCTCCCGGGCGTCACGCTCCTGCGCGTCCACCACGAGCGGCTGCTCAAGCGCCGGCCGGCGAAGGTGACGCTCGCGGACGGGGCGACCGTCTCCGTCGTCCCCGACGCCTGGATCGATCTGGTCCTGGCGGGGGAGCCGATGGGGATCGCGCTCGAGCTCGATCGCGGCACGGAGCGGGACGCGCAGTGGCGCCGCAAAGTCGCCGGGCTCGTCGCCCTCGGTGCGGGGCCGTACCGCGAGGCGTTCGCCGCCGACTCGATGACCGTCGCCGTGATCGCCACGGGCGGGGCGCATCGGCTGGCCGAGATCGTGCGCTGGACGGAGCAGGAACTGGCGGACCTCGGCAGGCGGCATTGGCGCGAGTTCTTCTGGTTCACCCACGCGATTCCCAAGACGACCGACCCCCGCGCACTCTACGCGGCCGCGCGCTGGGTGCGACCGTTCGACCAAACGCCCCGCCCGCTGATCGAGCTGCCCCAGGGTGATCGATGACCCGTCGGCCGCCGCCCCGCCGAGCGCGTCGCACAGAGGGATGTCCGACGACGACGCGAGCGCACAGCCTGAATGTGCGCGAGCGGAGGAGGAGGGCAGGGGGAGTGCGGGGCTGGGCAGCACACGCAAAGCGGACCGGGGGAGGGCGTTGCGCGGACCACTCCGGCCCGTTTGATCGCGGCCCACGGCCGCGGGTTTGCCGGGCACCGCGCCCTACCCGAGACCCTACCTCGGACCCTACTCGTTGGCGCGGCCGTTGCAGGTATGACCACTCGTCGGCCGTCGTGGCACCACATGCCCGTCGGATGACTCATACTTATCATACCTGTCACACGACTCACGGATGGCACACCCCTCGCACAGATCCGACAAGGCGCGGTGTCTCACCTGTCGGCTCTGACGGAGCTGCCGGCCAGACGCCTGCGCCGCATCCTGTGCGGCTGCGGCGACCCACGTCACCGGCTCGTTAGCTCCCGCGTGGTTCCTCTCCGACCCGCGTCCGACGGGGCAGGGGCGCTGGCGCTATCGGGGCGCGGCCGTCGACGGCCGGCATCACCTCGGCGGCTGGTCGCATCAGCCGGTGGGCGTAGTGCTCGATGATCGGCGTTAGGTCCTCACGCGTCGAGTGAAGCCGGGGGAGGACGGTGCGCAGCTTCGTCGTCTGCGTCCCCGCCTTGACGAAGGCCTCGCCCGGGCGCAGCCGTTCCAGGGCGTCCGCCCACTGTTCCCACTGCTCCGGGAGCGGCGCGAAGAGGGGATGGGTGCGCGCCTGCTGCGCCGGGTCGGCGACGACGTGCTTGATTTGGGTCGGATCGAAGCGGCCGAAGCGGCGGGCGGCCCACTCGGCGTCATCGCGGCCGAGCCGGAAGGCGATCGGGATCGTATTCTGGAGCGCGCCGAGCAGGCGGGGACTGAGTTGGGAGATGGTCTGGTGGGCGAGGGTGAGGGTGAGCCCGTACTTGCGCGTCAGGCTGAGGATGCGCGCCAGCCCTTCGCCGGTGCGGCTACTGAACATAACAAACTCGTCCATGATCAGCTCATAGGGCGTGCGCCGCTCTTCTGGGACCGCGGCGCGGGCGAGGGCTGCCACCTCGAAGCCGTGGCAGATAAAGGCACCCAGGAGCTTCTGCGTTTGCTCGTCGAGCCGGCTGAGATTGACGACGAGCGAGATCCCGCGGTCCATCAGCGCGCGAACAAGGTGAGCAGATCGGCGCGGTTGAGCGTCGACTCGCGGATGAGGACCGCCTCCCGGCCCCAGCGGTCGTAGCGCGCGCGAAAAAAGCGGTGGACCTGCGGATCGCGCACCTGAGCCAGCAAGCGGTCGCGGAACGCGCGGTCGGTCAGCACATCGGCCAGCCGCGTGAAGGGAACCCGACCGGCCTGGACGAGGGCGAGGCCGGCATGGCGAAGAATGTTCTCGAAGGTGGGGCCGGCGCCCTCGGCGAGCGCCGGCCAGGCGCGCAGGCAGACCTCCGTCAGCGCGTCGACGACGACATGGTCGGGGTAGGGCTGGGCCAGGACGTTGAAGGGCAGAAAGCGGTCGCGCCGCCCGAAGTCGACGTACCAGAGGCGGTCGAAGGCGTCGGGGCGGGCGAAGTAGCCGTGGTCGGCCAGCGCCCGCAGGCAGTCGACAGCGAGGTCGCCGTGGGGGTCGACGACCGCGACGCCGACGCCCTGCAGATGCAGCTGCACGAAGAGGTGCGCCAACAGCTTCGACTTGCCCTGGCCGGTGAGGCCGAGGACGTGGCGGTGCGTGGCGCGCTCGCGCGGACCGAGATAGTGGGGGAGCGGCAAGCGCGGATGGGCGCGGTGCCCCAGGAGCAGGCGGGGGCCGCGGCGAGGCCAGGAGATCAGGCGACGCCCTCCGTGCCGTGGAGGAGCGACACCCGCTCCGGCCGGAACGGCCGTCGCCAGACCGAGGCGAGGTAGAGCTTATCCGGCGCGGTCGTGGCCGGGTCGAGCCCGGCGATCCGAAACCCGCGATCCGCGACCGCCTGCCCGGCCGCGGCCAGCGCCGCCTCGGTCCAGGCAGCGAGTTCGGCCGCCCGTTCCCCGCCGAGCGGGGAGAGGACGGCGATCGTGAGCGAATCGGCCCCGAGGGCTTTGCGGTAGGGGCCGTCGGCGTACGCGAGGAGGGCCTGGATTTTGCGCCGCCAGGCCCGCTGCTCGGTCGTGCCCATGTCGAGCTCAACGACCAGATCGTACTGCCAGGAGCCCGCCGCGTCGGCCTCGCGGAGCTGGAGGTAGGCGTCCGGAACGACGCCGACCCGGGAACCGTCGGGCAGACGCACCGCCGCTGGTTGGCGCTTGAGGTCACGCTCGTGGAGGAGCCGGACGAGGCTGAATTGCGGGTGGCCGCGGGTCAACAGCTCGCCGGCGATGAGGAGGTCGTTGAGGGCCAGCGTGTGGCGCCAGTAAAGGTAGGAGTAGGGTCGCTCACCGGGCAGGCGCATCGGGTGCTGCCCGAGTTCTTCTAAGAAGCGATAGCCGCGGGTTGCCAAGCGAAAGACGTTGGGCGCCGAGCCGGTGCGCGAGGGATGCGGCATCTCCAGCCGCTGCACCAGCTTGGCGTCGACGAGGGCCTTGAGCCGCGCGCGGGCGTAGGTGATGACGCCGGGACCGTAGAGCAGGCGGCGGATCTGCTCGGCGGTCAGGTAGTGGTAGCGCGCGAGCGCCCGCAGCACCGGCTCGTCGGCGGGCGTCGGCGGCTGGACGGATGTTGACATAAGGCATCCATCATAGCGCAGGGGTCTGCTGGGGCGTCAATGGCTATAGTTTTCTCTTACACCTTTCTTGCCCTTCCCGAAATGACCTCAGAAGACGCCTTTGCTCATTGACATAAGCGCATGATTGCGCTAAGCTCGCACCATTATGGCCTATTCAGTACACATCACGCTTTCGGGAGAGGGGGTGCCATGCGCGAGCAGCAGCCCATGACCCAGACGATGAAGATCTCCGACGTGCGGGGCCAGCTCAACACCTTGGTCAACCGCGTCTACCACAAGGAGACGCGCGTCGTCGTGGAGAAGAGCGGCATCCCGGTTGCCGCGATCGTCTCGACCGAGGATCTCGAGCGGCTCGACCGGCTCGACCGCGAGCGCGCGGAGCGCTTCGCGGTGATCGACGAGGTGCGCGCGGCCTTCCGCGGCGTGCCGGCCGCGGAGATCGAGCGGGAGACCGACCGCATCCTGGGCGTCAACCAGGACACGGATACCGCGTCGCCGACCGTGACCGCCGGCGAGCGATGACGGTCGTCGTCCTCGACGCCAACGTCCTTGCGCCCGGTTTCGTCGGCCATGCAAGCGTTTCCGTCCGCCTGATCGACCTGTGGCGGGCCGGGGCCTACGAGCTCGCCGTCTCTGAGCACCTGTTGGGCGAGCTCGCGCGGACGTTCACCGATCCGTACTATCGCGCCCGCGTCTCGGCTGAGCAAGCCACCCGCATTCTGGAGCTCCTGCGTACTGAGGCACGCCTCACCCCCTTGACCGTGACCGTCTCGGGCATCGCGACCCAACCCAAAGATGATCTCGTGCTTGCAACCGGCCTGAGCGCCGGCGCGTCGCACCTCGCCACGCGCGACAAGCAACTCCTGAAGCTCGGCAGTTACGCGGGGTTACGGATCCTCCATCCGGGCGATCTCTTTGATCTCCTCACGGCGACCATCGACGACCCAGCCTAGGTGACCCGTCGCGCCTCCGGGCGTCCTGTCGTCGAACCAAGCGTCCACCACACACCCCGCAGACCATCCCCGCTTCGCTCCGGGGTCGCTTCGCGCGGATCGTCTGCTTCGTGAAAGCGTGGATCCAAGAACTGAAGGGCCAGACTCGACTTCGCGCCCGCGAGGTAAGCGCTACGCGCTCGATCCTCGCGATCGCTTCGCCGAGACTGGCCAGGGGCAGGGGCTCTCGCCCCTGGTGGCCGTCAAGGCTTCGCCTTGCGTCGCTGCGCTCCTTCCCGGCGGGTGACAGCCACGACCCCGGGGAAAGGGAACTGCGGGCAGTTCGTCGGAACTGCCCTCAACTCAGAACTGGTGGGACCTTCGGCCAGCGGGCTGGCATCTGCGTCCGACGTCGGCAAGGGGTGGGATCGTAGGGGCGCGACCACGGGATGGCATCGCACCATTGGATGCCCAGTGCGCTCCTGCCCGGCAGAGCAGCTTACCGCCGCACGCACGTGCTCTGGCGGCGGGTCGTCGACAGCACGCCGGCCAGCGCCGAGGAGCTGGCCCAGGAGTTCGGCGTCTCGGTCGGCACCATTCGGATCGATCAGCTCGCCGGCCTCAATGATCTGCACCGCCTGCGACGGATGGGGAGCGCGCTTGACGCGATCCCACCGGGGACGCGGCGGCATGACGCCGTGTTCGGGGATCGGTCTGCGGTCGAGCGGGACATCGCGCTGGCGCTGCGTCGGGACCGAGCACGCACGTAGGCATACCGGCGTTGCGCCGGACCGCCTTGGGGTGGACGATCCGCGTGCATCAGCGGTAATTGTGCGATGCCGGCGCGACCCGCGCGGCGTCTGGCACGTCGATCGCGGCGACCTGGGCCAGGAGGCATGGCACGTCCAGCGGCACGATTGCCCGCACCAGGAGGTTGATGACGCCGCCGCGCTTTTGTAACCGCCCCATCAGTACCACGAAGCTCTCGCCCCGCACGACGTCGCGGCGCCGTTCGTAGAGGGTAGGGGAGACGATTGCGTTGACCAGCCCCAGCTCGTCTTCCACCAAGAGGATGGTCACCCCTTTGGCGGTCCCCGGTCGCTGCCGGCAGACGACCCGGCCGGCGAGCCGCACCGCCGCCCCGTCCGGCAGCCGCTCTAGATCCGCCGAAGTCGCGTAGCCGGCGGGCAGTTTGCTGCGCAGGAGTCCCAGCGGGTGGACGTGCGGGGAGAGCCCCAGGATGCGGTAGGCCTCGGCCATGCGCTCCCAGGCGGACATTGCTGCAACGTAGGGCCTGGACGAGAACAAGCTCTTGACAGCACGCCGCACGAGGGATATTCTGTAACTAATCGTAGAAGTAAAATTCCAAATAATGGAATAACCTGCAAGGCGAATCCGACGGTACACGACGGGGCGTCTTAGATGGGGAGAGCGAGCACGCCGACGAGTAGCGGTCGGTCCGCGGGCGGTGAGGAGTGAGCGGCATGCCTGGTGTCAACCGCTCGGTCACCAAGGCGCTTGAGATCCTGGACTTGCTCGGACAGGTCCAGGGCGTGTTGCGCCTCAAGGAAATCGCCCTTCACCTGGGCTTGCCGGAAAGCACCACGCACCGCCTTCTGGCCAGCTTGGCCGAGCGGGGCTACGTCCAGCAGCGTACGCACAATGGCGACTACGCGCTGGGTTGGCAGATTGTTACCCTCGCCCAATCGCTCAGCACCGAACTCCGACTCGTCCAGAACGTGCGGCCGTGTCTGGAGAAGTTGCGCAGTCAGGTCAGGCACGCCGTCAACCTTGCCGTGCTGAGCGACTCCCAGGTGACTTATCTCGACTGTCTCGTACCGAACCATTCGCCGTCGCTGTTCATGCCACCCGGCTTCCGAGCTCCCGCTCACGCGACGGCACTTGGCAAAGTGCTCCTGGCTCACCTTCCCACCAAGGAACGCGATGCCGTGCTCGGCCGCCTCAGCCTGCGCGCATCAACCACACACACCGTCACCTCCCTGGACGCGCTCCGGTCGATCCTTCTGCGGATACAAGAGGATGGCTACGCGGTCGATCGCGGCGAGTTTGTCACCGAGGTCAACTGTGTCGCGGCTCCCATCAAGGGGCCCGGGGGGGAGACAGTCGCGGCGATCAGCGTCACGATGCGCGAGCAAGAATTGCCGGAGCGCTGGGAAGAGGACATCGTTTCACTCGTGTGCGCAACGGCGGCGGAGGCATCTCGCCGTCACGCCGGTATCGTCCCGATCGCCGCGGGGCGTGCTGTCACCGGTCGCTAGCGCTACACGGTCGCCAACAGCGGCTGCCTTGGAGAGAGGGAAGAAGTGGACAACGTTCGCGTCGGAATCGTCGGTGCCGGGTGGGTCGCGCAAAATCGGCATCTGCCTGGTCTGCGGCATCTGCCCGGCGTGGACGTCCAACTGATCTGGTCGCGTCGTCTCGAAAACGCGCGCGCGGTGGCGGCCGATTTCGGAATCCCGGGAGTTGCCCAGGATTGGCGAGCGGTCGTCGAGTCTCCAGACGTCGACGCAGTCATCGTTGCCACGCCGCCGAACCTGCATTGTCCCGTCACGCGGGCCGCGCTGTCAGCCGGCAAGCATGTCCTCTGTCAAGGCCGCATGGCGCGCAATCTCAGCGAAGCACAGCAGATGCTGCGCGATGCGGAGACCGCGGGGGTGATCGCGGCCCTCTACCCGCCGCGTCCCGGCCTCAAAGGGGATCGGGTCGTCCGCCGTCTGTTGCACGAGGAGGAGTTCCTCGGCGACGTGCGAGAGGTGCGCGTCGCCGGGATGACCCTCGCCGAGCCGAAGGCAGTCTATGACTGGACGGCCGATCCGGACGTCGTCGGCGTGAACGCGATGGCGCTTGGCCTGTGGGTAGAGGTGCAGCATCGCTGGGTGGGGCCGGCGACGCGCGTCGTTGCCACCGGCAGGAGCCACCGTCGCCAGCGCACTAATTCGGCAGGCGCCGAGGTCGAGGCGCGCGTCCCGGATTCGCTTGCCATCGCCGCGGATCTCGCCTGTGGCGCAACGGCTAGTCTGCACTTCTCGAGTTGCGCCGCCTTTGGTCCGGGGAACGCGATGGAGATCTACGGCTCGCGGGGCGCACTGATCTATCGGTTCTTCGTCGAAGAGTTGCTGGGGGCGACGGCCGACGACGAGCACCTCCGACCGATCCCGATCCCGCCCGAAGAGGAACGCTTTCAGACCACCGATGCAGAGTTCATCGAGGCGATTCGCGGCGGGACGGCGGTTTCGCCCACCTTCCGGGACGGAGTCGACTATATGGCATTCTGCGAGGCCGTCGCGCGCTCGCTTGCGACGGGCAGCGCGGTCGATGTCCCTCCCGCGGAACCGGCGATGGATTCTTGGGAGCGGTTCCTGACCGAGCGTCACCGGGCAGGTGGCCCGCTCCCGGTTGGGCCGGTCACCACCAAATCCTTGCCCCAACCAAGTCCCCTGGGTTAGGGACCAGCCGTCGAGGAAGGGGAACGAGCCATGTTAAATGTCGGCACGACGCCTCAACTGTTTCTCGACGATCTCGTAATCGACCGCATGGAGGACTGCCACCGGCAGCTCCACCGTCCGACCCGCTACGCCGATAATCCGGTTCTTGCGCCGGATCGACCCTGGGAGCTCGGGCCCGCGAGGAACGGCGTGTACCTGTTCGGCGGCACCGTGCTGTTCGACGAAGAAGAGCAGCTTTTCAGGATGTGGTATCGCTCGTCGGAGGTCGCCGCCGCAGAGGCGAATGGTCCGATCGGCGACGTGCCGGACGGAGGCTATCGGTCGTGCTACGCGGTCTCCCAGGATGGACTGCAATGGGAGAAACCGAACCTGAGGATGGTGGCGTACGGCGACGTGCCGGAGACGAACATCCTGCCGCCCGGCTCGGGCGGTCGCCGGTACATCCGTCGCCCGAACCTCGTCAAGGACTACGACGAGCCGGATCCCGACAGACGCTACAAGATGGTCTACGCGACCGAGGTCGACGGGCGATGGTTGCTGGAGAAGGCCTTCTCTCCGGATGGCATCCGCTGGCGGATGAGCGTCGGGGATCCCGTCTTCTTCCCGCCGCCGTTGTCCCCCCTCGGCATCCTCTTCGGCTGGGATCCCAGGTTGGGGCAATACGTCCACTTCCATCGGCAGATGACCCCAGGCATCCCGTCCGACGTCGACGGTCGGCGCGTTCGTGCCGAGGCCGCGCTGATGCGATCGACTAGCTCGAATTTTGAGGATTGGGGCGACACCGAGGAAGTGCTCCGCAGGGACGAGCAGATCGATCCGCCTCTGTGGGACTTCGGCCATGCCGGCCTGTTGGGGGCGATCCTCTATACCGACGACCTCTACATCGGGTTTTTGGACACATGCACGCCTCACGACGTGGCCGATGTGCCGGATAACCTGTGGGGCATCTACCAACACGACCATGCCGAGCACCGCACCGAGCTCGTCATCAGTCGCGACGGCCGGCGCTGGACGCGCGTCGCGCCCCACTGGGAGTTCATGCGACGCGGTCTCTGGGGCGCCTGGAACAGCGAGTTTGTCGCACTCTCGAAGCCGATCGTGCGGAACGATGAGGTGCTCATCTACTACACGGGCCGAAACGTTCCGTGCGGCGCCCAGATCGTCGGTCACGGCCAACGCCACCTCCTCGGCATGATGCGCGACGGGCAGCCGTTGGCGTACGCGATCGGGCTGGCGAAGCTGCGGCTGGACGGTTTTGCCTCCATCGATGGGCATGACCCCGGGGGAACGCTCACGACTCGGCCGCTCATCTTCGAGGGGAACCGCCTCGTCGTGAATGCCCGGGCACCCAGCCAACGCTTCGGCTCTTCACTGCCCTCACGGGAAGCGTTCGGACGGCTCCGCGTCGCGATGCTGGACGCAGAGGGCCGTCCGCTGGCCGGCTACGAGGAGAGCGACTGCGACCCCTTTTCCGGCGACGCCGTGCGGCACGTCGTCACGTGGAACGGTGCGTCGGATCTGGGTCGCCTGGCCGGCACGCCGATGCGGCTTCGGTTCTCGCTGAGGCATGCCGCCCTCTACTCCTTTCAGGTCCTTGGAGCCAAGGGCGAACCGAGCTGGGTCAACCTGCTCACGCCGGGCAGTCGCGGCAGACCGGCCAACCGCGGGCGTGCTCACGCGCCTCCCGGTTCCGGACAACCCGGCGTCACGGCCGACGGCTAGCAGTCGAGAACGGATGAGAGGAGCAAAGCCATGGTCTCGATCACTTCACAAACGGAACGGATCGGTCGACGGGCCTTCGTCAAACGATCGATGGCGGTGGGCATTGGGTTGGGTGGGGTCATCGCGGCGCCGGCGTTGGCCGCCCGCGGTCGCGCGGCGACGGCCCAGAGCCCCGAGGCCGCTCCCGCCGACCAGCAGGTGCTCCGCACGGCCATCTACGCCGATTGGAACATGGACCCCCAATTCAACGGCGGCCAAATCGCGCGCACGTTCCACACCGTCTACCGCCCGCTCACCCACATGAACGCCGCGGGCGAGTTGGTCCCGGGCGTGGCCGAGACATGGGAGACGACGGATGGGGGAACATCGTGGACCTTCGTGCTGAATAAGGGCGCCAAGTTCTCCGACGGCAGCCCAATCACTGCCTCTGATGTCAAATTCAGCCTCAGCCGACTCACCGATCCCAATACCAAGAGCTTCGCTGGAAGCACGCTCCAAGATGTCGTTGGGTACGAGGAGGTGCGGAGCGGCGAGACGACCGAGTTGTCGGGCATCGAGGTAGGCGATGACCAGACGGTGCGGATCCGGCTCAAGGCTCCCAGGCCCTATTTCCCGGCCGTCGTCGCAGAACCCGCCGGGTCCATCGTCAAGCGGGACAATGTGCTGGAGGGCGGCGAGGAGTGGTGGCGGACACCGGTGACGTCGGGGGTCTACATGGTGTCAGAGTACACGGTCAACGAGCGCATGGTGCTGGTACCGAGCCTGCACTGGTGGGGTGGGCAGCCACAGATCCAGCAGATCGAGGTCGTCAAGATCGGCGATCCCGGCACGGCCCTAATCCAGTACGAGAATAACGAGTTGGATGTACTGTGGCGCCCCAATACCGCCGACATCGGCGCCGCCTTGGCCGGCGGCGAGCTGACCTCCGAGCTCGTCATGGACTCGCCGTCCGGCGCCTTCTACTTCGGGTTCAACGTCAAGAACCCGCCGTTTGACGACATCAAGGTCCGGGAGGCATTTGCCAAAGCGGTTGATGTGCCCAGCCTCTCGGAGGTGGCGCTGAGGGGGATGTATCCCGCAGCCGACCGGCTGATGGAGGCAAACATGGTCTGCTACCAGCCGGAGCAGCTGTTCCCCACCTACGATCCGGCCGGCGCCCAGCAAGCGCTGGCCGAATCGAGCTACAAGGACGCCCAGGGCCTACCGCCGATTGCGATCCTGGTTTCCGAAGCGGGCGGCCAGACGTCCGGACCCTGGACAACAACCGCGGTAGCAATCCAACAGATGCTCCAGGAGAACCTGAGCGTAACGATCGAGGTGCAGCAACGGGACGCCTCGATGGACATCGAATACCTCCAGCAGAACGGCCAGGTGTTCCGGGCGAGCATCGGCGGTCCTATCCCCGATGCCGCCGGGCTGAGCCAATATCTGCTCAGCGGCGCCGTTGTCAACCGGGCCAGCCTCTACGCCAACCCCTCCGTGGACGAATTGGTCAATCAAGCCCTGTCGAACCCCGACGAGGTAGCCCGCTGCGAAGCCATGGCTGAGGCCGAGCGGCTCCATCTGGCCGACTACCCTTACCTGGCATTCTTCGGCTATCGCGGCCACTACTTCGTGAAGCCCTGGGTGCGGAATCTCAGCATCTACCAAGACAGCATGTACCGGTCCTTCGAGGCCGCCTACGTCGCAAAGCGCTAGAGGGTCGTTCGAAGGACGTGAGACAGCTCCCATGGAGCCGATAGTCCAAATCCGAGCGCCAGCCCGAGCCGATCCCCGTTCCACGTGTACGACCCCCGAACGGCGCCCCGGGCGGCCGCCGCTGGCTCTTTTCGTGTCACGACATTTCCGTGAAAGGATGAAGAAACGTGATTGACGTCGGTAGCGACTGGCAGCTCTTCATCGACCGCTATCTGGTAGCGGACGAGCGAAACGCCTGTCTGAAAGTCCACCCGCCGACCCTGCGCGAGACGATCTGGGTGCCGGAGCGGCCCTGGGAGGAAAACACCTCCTGGTTCCCCAACGTGATGCAAGATGGCAATCGCTACCGCATGTGGTACCGGGCTGAGTCGTCCGAGCAGTCGGATGTCGGCTGGGACCTGACGGCGTACCTGGAGAGCGACGACGGCATTCACTGGGAGCGGCCGAATCTGGGACTGATCGAGTTCAACGGATCCCGGGCCAACAATCTCGTTTGGACGCTGCCGGATACTGTGGGGACCAACCTCTGCGTCTTTCGGGACGCCAACCCGGCCGCGCCGGCCGACGAACGGTACAAGGCGATCGCCAAGGCGCCGAAGCGGGGAGGCATCGTGGGTTTGGTCTCGGCCGATGGCATCCACTGGCGGCCGGTCCAATCGGAACCGATCATCCCGCCGCCGGAATCCGACCCAATGTTCGACTCACCGAACATCGCCTTCTGGGATCCCTGGCGACGTCAATACGTCGCCTACACACGGGGGTGGATCGCGGCGCCACCGGAAGCGCTGTCGCCTGACTATCAGTACGATCGCCCGCAACACGCGAAGACACGCACGGTTCGCCGAGCGACTTCGACCGATTTCCGCAATTGGACAGCGCTCGACTACCTCGACCTGGACCTCGCGGCGCAGCCGCGCGAACAGTTCTATACTAACGCGACCATCCCGTACGAGCGGGCTCGCAATGTTTACTTCATGTTCCCGATGCGCTACGTCCACGAGAGGAACGGCCCGCCGGAGTGGTCACTGCCCGGCCTGTCGGACGTCAGCTTCCTCTCGAGTCGAGACGGTATCCATTGGGATCGGAGTTTCCGGGACGCCTGGCTACGTCCAGGGCTGGACGACGACAACTGGCACGAGCGTTCGATGGCGATTGGATTCGGCCTCGTCCAGACCGGCCCGAAGGAGCTCTCGCTCTATCTCGTCGACCGCTTCCGCACGCCGCGGTTGCGGTTTGTCCGCGCCGCTCTCCGCCTCGACGGTTTCGGCTCGGTCAACGCGCCGTTCGCCGGCGGGAAGATCACCACACCGCCCCTGACGTTCCAAGGTGTCGCGATGGAGATCAACTACTCCACGTCGATCATGGGCGCGGTGCAGGTCGAGATCCAGGACGAGGCCGGCAACGCGCTGCCGGGTTACGGACTCGACGACAGTGCCACCATCTACGGTGACGAGCTCGATCGGATCGTGACCTGGCAGGGCAACGGCAACGTTTCGGCCGTCGCCGGACGGCCCGTGCGCCTCCGCTTCGCCTTAACGGACGCCGACCTGTACGCCTTCCGCTTCCAGCCATAGTCCGACATCGGCTGGGGTGCATCGCAGCATGTGAGGAGTCTATCGTGACGAGATCGTCTTCCGTGGCAACGCGCCGGACGCTCTATGTGGAGACGTTCGAAGAGGGCGCAGGCGGCTGGCTCGCCTGGGGATTCGACGGCGCTGAAGTCCCCGAGGTGCAAGATGGCGTCTTCGTCACCCGAAGCCCGTGGTGGGTCGACCCGAACCACGCCCCCCCTGGCGCCGGCTATCTCCATCTCCTCGCATATCTGGATATGCGGCCGGATCTCCGCCCCGACCTCTGCCAATCCAACCGGTTTGTCGAGGAAGGGTATAGCCGCGATCTGACCGACGCGCGCGTGACTGTTCGCCTGCGAGGCGACCTCGAACCGCGTGGCGCCCAGTTGGTGCTGCTAGCGCAGATTGACCTGCCCGCCACCCGGGCGAACTTCGTCCTCACGGGTCAGCCGTTCCAGGTGACGCGTGACTGGAGCGAGCAGACGGTCGTGCTGACGCCGGACCCAACCCAGTGGGTCTGCCTGGGCTCCCGCCACAACCGAGCCGATTTCTATGGATGTGGGGAGATCGCTGAGGCGCTGCGCGACGTGAACGTCAACATCATCTTCGTCCTCTTCCCGCTGACCATCGTGCCGCTCAGCCCGGTCGAGGAGCTCCACCTTAGCCGGCCGCACCACGACTACGAGGTCGACCGGCGCTACCTTCCTGAGGGAGACGTCCAGTTCGACACCGTTCGCATCGAGTACGCGGACAATAAGGGGGAGTGAGATGCCGACGCTCGACCTGGTCGATTGCGGCACGCTGTACCGTAATCCGCTCCCGGGGCACCAGCTTATCCACGCCAGCGTACCCTCGGTCCTCGAGCTCTCGCCGCAGGAATTCCTCTGCGTCTACCGACGGGGTTCGGCCTTCTACGCCGCGGACGGTGTCTTGGAGACGGTCCGTTCCACCGACGGTGGGAAGACCTGGCAGGAGGTCGGCCTTGTCTGGAGGCCAGACCGCGACAACCGGCCATACTCCTACAGTGCGCCCAGCCTCACCAGACTGGCGGACGGCTCACTGGTCCTGACCGCCATCCGTAGAGACGGTTCTGATCCCAGCAGGCTTGCGGTCAATCCCGACACCGGCGGATTCCTGCCGGTGGAAACGCTGCTCTTCCGTTCCTCAGATAGCGGACGTACATGGTCGGCGCCAGAAGTCATCCAGATTCCGGGCCGGCAGATCGTCGACATCTCCGGCCCGGTTGTCGAGCTGAACGACGGTCGCTGGTTCCTGCCCTTCGACTTGGGCAAAGCCTATGACGATCCTCGGCCCGTCCGCGCCGTGATGATTGGGCTTTTTTCATCTGATGGAGGCCGAACCTGGGGCAACCGGGTAACGCTGGCAGACGGCACGGCCGATGGCAAGGGTTATTGGCACGGTCGCGTCGTCAAGCTGCTCGACGGCCGGTTGTTTACGCTGCTCTGGACCGCCGACCGCGCGACCGGCCAGTTTCTCTCCATCCACCGGACCGTCTCCGATCCGCACGGCCGCAACTGGTCACCACCGGAGCCGACCGATATCCCAGGCCAAACGAGCTGGGCGGTCGACGTGGGCGACGGTCGGATGGTCGCCATCTACACCTACCGCGACGGCAAGCAGCCGGGAATCAATGCTGTCGCCTCGCTCGACGGTGGCAGGACGTGGGATTTGGACCACCAAGTCCGGCTGTGGGACGCCGGAGGTCGCGAGACGATCGGCGTCGCCTCCACGACAACCTATCCCCAGAGCCACGACGTCATCGCCTTCGGCAAGCCGCAGGCCATACGGACCAGCGACGGGGACGTCATGGCGAGCTTCTGGTGCACCGAATCCTGCGTCACCCATGCTCGGTGGGCACGATTGCGGCTGAGCTCGTGACACCCGGGTGAATACGGCTGAGCGTGAGATGGGATCTACCGAAGAAGGAGGCTGTCACATGGCAGGCGAATCCGTTCGGATCGTGGCGGTCGGCGCACATCCGGCCGACCCGGTCGAGCGGGCTGGCGGGACCATGGCGAAACATCTGGCTCGTGGCGACCAGGCTATGATGGTCGCGTACACCACAGGCGTCGTCACGCATGCGTTCAACACCTTTCCCGCAACGGGCGAGAACAAACTGCGCGATATCGAGCGGATCAAGGAGGCGAAGCACGCGGAGTTCCATCGTGCCGCCGAGATCCTGGGCGTGACCGATACGCGCATCTTCGACTTTCCAGAGAGTCCGCTGCTCTACGGCCTCGACGAATACGTCGTCATCGTGAACCTCATCCGCGAGTTCCGCCCGCACGTCGTGCTCTGCCCCCACCCGGTCGAGGTCGGGCGGCACGATCACATGGACAGCGGTCGACTGACGATCGCGGCCGTTGACTACGCCCGGGCCGAGGGTTTTCCCTCTCCGCTCGCCCCGCATACAGTGCCCAACCTCTTCATGTTTTACTACCCGGATTTCCGCACCGAGCAACTCATGGGTACCGCTCGCCACGCCCCCGAAGTGATCGTCGACACCACCGCCGTGATCGACAAGAAGCGCGCGGCGATGTTCCAGTTTGGCTCGACACAGACCAAGGAAGACGAGGACTACGAAGGGAGGATCCGCGTGTTCTTGGAGCGGGGGGACGGTGCGGTGGGGTACGCGCATGGCTTTACCGACCCTGCCGGTGGCTGGGGCTACGGCGAGCAGTTTTCGCGCTGGAACCCGGAGCGCGTGCAGTATCTGCCCTTGGCATGAGGGACGCCACAGGGGAAAGGATCGACCATGAATCGGGACGAACTGAAGCGGCTCATCCAGGGACCGATCGCGACCCTGCCGACCGCCTTCGACGAGGCGTTCAACGTCGACTTGGGCGTGATGGCGGAGCTGTCCGCATGGTGGGTGGCGAACGGTCTGACCGCCGATCGGACACCGCTGAAGGTGGCGGCGGCGATGGGCGAGGGGCCCGATCTGAGCGACGATGAATGGCCGCGGGTGCTCCGGACGGTCGTCGACGCCGCGGGAAGCCAGGCGGCCGTCGTCTGCGCCCTGAAACCGAAGAACACGCTCCACACGATCGAGGACGCCAAGCGGGCGCAAGACCTCGGCGCCATCGGTCTCCAGATCGACCTGCCGATCTTCCACCACCCGACGCAGGACGACCTGCTCCGCTTTTTTGCCGACATCTCCGACGCTGTCGACATCGGCATCATGATCTACAACACCTTCTGGTTCGGCACCGAGTCGATGGCGGCCGAGACGATGCTGCGGCTGGCCGACGCCGAGCACGTCGTCGCGATCAAGTGGGCGGTGCCAGAGGGCCAGGACTACGACGACATGCGCCGGTTCGCCCACATCTTCAACGTGATCGACAACAGCAACCAGCCGATCCGCTGCCACAAGAACGGGGGGCGCGGCTACATCGACCCGACGACGGCGGTCTACCCACGGCACGCCCTGACGGTCTGGGACCTGCTGGAGGCCGGCCGCTACGACGAAGTCGAGGCGCTGCAACAGAGCGTCAACAATCCGCTGGCCCCGTTCCGGGCCAAGACCACGCGGCGGTCCGGCGGCTACCGTCAGCTCAAGGGAATGATGGCAGCGATGGGACGCCCGGTCGGTCCACCGCGGCCGCCGACGCTGCCCTTGGACGAGGGCGAGCTGGCTGAACTGGCCGATATCCTGGCCGGCATCGGCTGGCCGGTCGCCTCGACGCCCGCGCCGGTCTCGTGATGAGTGACGAAGGGGCAACCGGATGATCACGCGTGAGGAGGCCAGGGCGCGATGGCGGGGGGTCCTCGCCCCAATCGTGACCCCATTCAAGCAAGATGGCGCTCTGGACCTGGACGCGCTCGGTCGGAACGTGGGGTGGCTCTTCGACCGAGGCGCCTGCCACGGCAACACGGTCGTGCTCGCCGCCGGGTCCGGTGGGGACTTCACCTCGATGAGCCTTGCCGAACGAAAGAAAGTCATCCAAACGATCGCCGAGACCGTGGCCGGGCGCGCCCCGGTCATCGCCGGTGCCCAGAGCCTGGACGTGCGGGAGTGCATCGAGCTCTGCCAGTTCTGCGAGCACTGCGAGATCGACGCTGTGCAGATCTCGGGGCCGTTCTATTACGACGGCCGTCCAGGCGATGTCCTCGCCTGGATGAATGAGGTCGCCCGACAGACGCGGATCGGTTTCGCGATCTACAACAATTGGTATACCGGCTACGACATGCCCCTCGATCTGATCGATCGCCTGCTCGAGATCCCGAACAGCGTCGGCGTGAAGTGGGCATCGCCGCGGGCCGACATCTTCCTGGCCGGCATCCGCCGCTTCGCTCCCAAGGTGACGGTGCTCAACAACACCTTTCAGACCGTCCTGGGACATCTGGCGGGGTGCTCAGCCTTCGTCAGCCACTGGCCGAATTTCCACCCGGAGTGGTGCTGGCGCCTGTGGGACTTGATGGAATCCAGCCGGTTCGAACAGGCCCAGCAGGAACTCGACCGCACCATGGCGCCGTACGAGGAACTGGTAGCCAAGATCACCGCGGAGACCGCGGGCGAAGGAGTCTTCGTCCGGCCGATGATGGCGGCGGTTGGCCTCGATGGAGGACATTCCCGGCTGCCGTCCCGAGACAGCGCGGTCACACCCGAGATTCAGGATCGGTTGCGCCAGCTTCTGGTCGACGTGGGCGCGTTGGCGGTTGCGGGCTGACGCGTGGCGAGTTCGTGCTGCAAACGAGCAGCCGAGGCTCACGCCCCGTGCGTATCGACGGGTATGGCCGGCGTGGATCCGGGCGTCAAACGCCCGTGGCGAAGGAGAGAAAGGGGACGATGACAGGCTATGTGCTGCGGCGGCTGATGCTCTTTGTCCCGACGCTGCTGGTGATTAGCTTCATTACCTTTGTGCTCGGCCACTACGGGCCGGGCGATCCGGTCCGCACCCTGATGGGCGATAACTGGGCCGACGAGGAGACGTATCAGATACTGCGCCATCAGTACGGGTTCGATCGGCCGTTGCTGGTGCAATACGGCGACTTCCTTGTCAGCGCGGGCCACGGCGACCTCGGCCGCTCGCTGTCCGGAAGCTCGCTGACCGTCAACGAGCTCATCAGCAAGACATTGCCGGTGAGCATTCAACTGGGGCTGGTCGCCCTCGTGATCCTTGCTGTGGGCGGCGTGGGGCTCGGCGTCCTCGCGGCGCTGCGCCAGAACACCTGGCTCGACTATCTCATCGTCGTCAGTTCGGTCGTCGGCCACAGCTTCCCCGTCTTCGTCCTGGCGCCGATGCTCCTCATCCTCGTCGTGCTCAAGCTGCAGCTGATGGCGACCCCCACCGGCTGGGACGGCCTGTTCAGCACGAAGGTCCTCCTGCCGGCCACGCTGCTGGCCGTTACCCCGCTGATCGGCATCGTCCGCCAGACGCGGGCGAGCGTCATCGAGGTACTGGCGCAGGACTACGTGCGAACCGCCCGCGCCAAGGGCCTACCGTCGCGCATGGTGGTGTTGCGTCATATCCTCAAGAATTCGCTGACACCCGTCGTCACCCTGATGGGCTTCCTCTTTGCCGGCCTCATCACCGGGTCGATCTTCGTCGAAAGCATCTTCGCGATCCCGGGCTTCGGACAACTCTACTATCAGGCGATCAGGCAGTACGATTATCCGGTCCTGATGGGTACGACGCTGGTTTCGGCCGTGATCCTTGTCTCGATCAATCTGCTCGTCGATCTCCTCTACGGGGTTCTGGACCCACGCGTACGCTATGAGTAACGAGGAGTAATCGGTGGCCCAGAGCCGCGCGAATTGGTTGGCCGTCGACCACGAGCTGGATGCGGGGTTTGTCCCGATTGCCCAGCGCGGTCTCTGGCGTGATGCGCTCGAGCGGTTGGTGCGCAATCGGCTTGCGGTGTTCGGCCTGGTGGTGTCGCTACTGCTGGGCTTCATCGCGATCTTCGGACCGATGCTGACGCCCTACGACCCCTTCTGGCAGGACTTAGCGAACGTGGAGCAGCCGCCGAGCGCTCAGCACTTCTTTGGCACCGACCAACTGGGGCGGGACGTGCTCAGCCGTTTGCTCTGGGGTACCCGGACCGCCGTCCTTGTCGCGACCATCGTCACCGGCGTCTCGACGATCGTCGGCCTGATCCTTGGCGCGCTGGCCGCCTACCTGGGTGGAGTGGTCGACAACCTCATCATGCGGATCGCCGACGTGCTCATGGGCTTTCCCCATCTGCTGCTGGCCGTTTTTATCAGCGCCACGGTGAGGCAGCCGACGGCCGCCGCCATGACATGGGCTTACGAGCGGACCGGGTGGGGCTTCCTCACCAACCGCGCCCTCGTCGACTACCTGGTCGTTTTCGGGGCGCTAGCGCTCGTCGAGTGGTACGTCGTCGCCCGCCTGGTGCGCGGTCAGATCCTCTCCTTGCGGGAGAAGGAATTCATCCTGGCCGAGCAGGTGCTGGGTATCCCGACCCGGCAAATTGTCCTTCACCACCTGGTGCCGAACTCGCTCGGTCCGGTCGTCGTGGCGATCACGGTCGGATTTGGCAACGCGATGCTGCGGGAGAGTTCGCTGAGCTATCTAGGCGTTGGCATCCAGCCGCCCGGCGCGAGCTGGGGTGCGATGATTTCCGAGAGCCTGCCGATGTGGCGGTACAGGCCCCATCTCGTCGTGATGCCGGGTCTGGTGCTCGCCGTCGCCGTGCTGGCCTTCAACGTCCTGGGTGATGGGCTGAACGACGCGCTCAACCCGCGTCGGCGACAACGCTAAGAAAGGGTAACGGCCGTTGGAATCACCGGAGCAACCTGCTGACCCACCACGGAGCGGCGGCGAGGCGACCGGGTCGGCGCCGGTTCTGCTGGACATCCGGAATCTGTGTACGCAGTTCCCCACCCGTGAAGGGTTGGTGCGGGCGGTCGACCACGTGAGCTTCACGCTGCACGAGGGAGAGACGCTTGGCCTCGTGGGAGAGAGCGGCTGCGGCAAGTCGATGACGGCCCTCTCCATTATGCGGCTGCTTCCCCCGGGTGGCGTGGCGAGGGACGGGCAGGTCGTGTTCGAGGGGCGCGACCTGCTGACGCTGCCCGAGGGTGCGATGCAGCATCTGCGTGGGCGCAAGATGGCGATGATCTTCCAGGAGCCGATGACGGCGCTCAATCCGACCATGCCGATCGGTCGTCAGATTGCCGAGGTACTGGAGGTGCACCTCGGGCTGACGGGCGGGGATGCCCGCAGCCGAACGGTCGATCTCCTGACGCAGGTCGGCATTCCCGACCCCAAGCGCCGGCTGCGGGACTACGTCCATCAATTCTCCGGCGGCATGCAGCAGCGGGTGATGATCGCCATGGCCTTCGCCTGCTCGCCACGGCTCGTCTTGGCCGACGAACCGACCACGGCGCTCGACGTGACGATCCAGGCTCAAATCCTCGATCTGCTCCGTTCGCTCAGCCAGGAGATGGGCATGGCCGTCGTAATGATCACCCACGACCTCGGGATCGCCGCCGGTCTGTGCGACCGGGTCGCCGTCATGTACGCGGGACGGATCGTCGAGATCGGCAGCGTCGACCAGATCTTTGAGAATCCGCGCCACCCCTACACTTGGAGCTTGTTGGCCTCGTTGCCGAGCCTTGATGGCGAGCGGAACGCCCGACTGAAGGCGATCCGGGGCTTGCCGCCCGATCTGGCGCGTCTGCCGAACCACTGTCACTTCGCCCCGCGGTGCCGCTGGAGCGTCGACTGCTGCCAAGAGCCACCCATCCCGACACTGGAGGAGATCGAACCCGGCCATCTTGCCGCCTGCTGGCGTCGGACCGAAGCGATATTCGCGGACTGGGCAACCGACGAGGATGGTCAGACGGCGCATCCGGTCGGTGCGACGGAGGCGGTCAGCGGAGGCAAGCGACAGCATGGCTGACGAGCAACCACTCATCGACGTCCAGCACCTCTCCATGCATTTCCCCGTGAAGGTGGCCGGTGGGCTCCTGCGGAAGACCGTACCGCTGCGTGCGGTCGACGACGTGAGCTTCCGGATTGTCCAAGGCGAAACGCTCGGCCTCGTGGGAGAGAGCGGTTGTGGCAAGACGACCGTCGGCCGTGCCCTGCTCCAAATCTATCGACCGACGGCGGGAGCGGTGCGCTACCGCGGCCAGGATCTCTGCCGCCTGAAGGGGGAGCCCCTCCGCCGGTTGCGTCCCCGGCTGCAGATGATCTTCCAAGACCCCTACGCGTCGCTGGATCCGCGCATGCAGGTGGGACGATTGCTTGCCGAACCGATGCGCGTCCACGGGATCGCGCGCGGAAAGCAACTCGAAGAACAGGTGGAATCGCTGCTGCGAATGGTCGGCCTCAATCCGCACTTCCGGAACCGCTATCCGCACGAGTTCTCCGGCGGCCAGCGCCAGCGCATCGGCATCGC
>JBOGUF010000012.1:0-10032 GCA_050696075.1 Thermomicrobiales bacterium | reverse complement strand
GCGGTGGCCGCGCCGGCCGCCGCGCAAGAGGAACCTCAGCAAGGAGGGACGCTGAAAGTCGCCGTCATCGGCGAGCCGCCGGCCGTCGCCGACGCCGTTTTCACGACCGCGACGTTGACCAACAACGTCTCCTCCCAGATCTTCGAGGGGCTCTTCGCCCTCGACAGCCAGTACACCCCGCAGCCGATGCTGGTCGAGTCGTACGACCTCAGCCCGGACGGCCTCTCGTATCGCTTCACCCTGCGCCAGGGGGTCAAATTCCACAACGGCAAGGACCTCTCCTCGGCCGACGTGCTCGCATCGCTCAACCGCTGGGGGGAGATCAACGGCCGCGGCCGGTTGGTTTTCGGCCGGCTCGACACGATCGAGGCGCCGGACGCCCGCACGATCACGATGACCTTCAACCAGCCGACCGGCGTCCTCCTCTCCTTCCTGGCCCGGTCCGAGGCGTTGATCTCGCCCGCGGAGTCGGCGGAGGCGGCCGGGGCCGAGGCGATGCCGGAGGACATGCTCATCGGCACCGGTCCGTTCATGTTCCAGGAGCATCAGGTCGACCAGTACATCCGCTTCGGCCGCTACGACGGCTATGCGCCACGCGAGGAAGCGGCAGATGGCTGGGCCGGCAAGAAGGTCGCTTATCTGGACGAACTCGAGATCATTCCGGTGCCGGACGACTCGGTCCGCGCGAACGGCGTGCTGACCGGCGAATACCACTTTGCCGACACCGTGCCGCCCGACCTCTACGAGACGCTGCAAAGCGACTCGAGCGTCCAGCCGATTATCGTCGAGCCGTACTACTGGTACGCGCCGCACTTCAACAAGCGGCAGGGTCTCTTCACGAACCCGCTCTTGCGCCAAGCCGTCCAGCTCGCCTTCAACCAGTCCGAGGCGATGCTGGCCGGATTCGGGCGGCAGGAGTTCGTCCGCTCGGATCCGTCGGTGAGCGCGCCGGAAACGGTCTGGCACAGCACCGCCGGCTCCGAGGCGTACGACCAACCGGACGTCGAGCGGGCCAGGGCGCTGCTGGAAGAGGGCGGCTACGCGGGCGAGACGGTGCGCTGGCTAGCCACGCGCGAGTACAGCTACAACTTCAACATGGCCGACTTCATCAAGCAGGGGATGGAAGCGATCGGGATGACGGTCGAGCTGGTCGTCTCCGACTGGGCGACGCTGGTGGAGAACCGGGCCAAGCCGGAGGCGTACGAGATATTCCTGACCGGCCACAGCAGCTACGTCCATCCGACGACGCATCCCTTCAACGACAAGGAGTGGCCGGGGTTCTGGGACAGCGCGGCGAAGGACGACATCATCGGCCGGATGGTCGCCGAGACCGACTCGGAGGCGCTGAAGGGGATCATCGACGAGTACACGACGCTGATCTGGAGCGAGATGCCATTCGTCAAATGCGGCGACAACTTCCTGTTGCGCGCGCTCCGCTCCGAGGTGACGGGCTACACCAACCCGCCCGACTGGTTCTTCTGGAACGTCGGGATGGCCTAGCTCTCACGTTCAGTCCGACGCATTTTTCGGCATGTCGTCCGTCCTCCACCGTCATTCCGACCGAAGGTCGGATTCTCGCCTCGCAAGGCCGACGCAAGAGATTCCTCGCGGGCTCGGAATGACGGGGGGTGAGGCAAGATTCGGCGCCACAAGCTGACGGCTGACGGCTGACGGCTGACGGCTGATAGCTGATAGCTGACGGCTCAAAGCGATGCTGGCATACACCATCCGGCGGCTGCTGATGACGATTCCGGTGATGCTGCTGGTGGCGACCGGCGTCTTCTTGCTGCTCAAGATGACGCCGGGGGACCCGGCGGGGGTGATCCTGGGGCCGGACGCGACGGAGGAACAACGGCTGGCGCTGCGGGAACGGCTGGGGCTGAACGACCCGATCCCCGAGCAGTATTTGCGCTGGCTGGGACAGTTGGTCCGCGGCGATTTGGGCGATTCGATCTTTCTCGACCAAACGGTGGCGGAGGCGCTCCTCGATCGCACGCAACCGACGCTGCTGCTGACGGTGCTGGCGACGCTGGTGGCGCTCACCATCGGCTTGCCGACCGGCATCTTCGCCGCCCGGCGGCGGGGCGGCTGGCTTGACGTCGGCTCAATGAGCTTCGCCATCCTCGGCATTTCGATGCCGACCTTTTGGCTCGGGCTCAACCTGATCCTGATCTTCGCGGTCAAGCTGCGCTGGCTGCCGGTGGCGGGGTACGCGCCAATCTCCGAGGGGATCTGGGAGTCGTTGCGCTACCTGATCCTGCCGGCCGTGACCCTGGGTGCGGCGCAAGGCGCGCTGCTGGCGCGGATGACCCGCTCGATGATGCTCGAAGTGCTCAACACCGAGTACATCCGCACGGCGCGGGCGAAGGGGCTGACCGAGCAGCGGGTGGTCTATGGCCACGCGCTGCGCAACGCCTTCATCCCGCTGCTGACCGTGATCGGGCTGACCTTCGCCGTGCTGATTGGCGGGGCGGTGGTGACGGAGCAGATCTTCAACATCCCCGGCGTCGGGCGACTGTTGATCCAGGCGATCGGGCGGCGCGATTTTCCGGTTGTGCAGGGAACCGTGCTCGTGATTGCGGCGATGTACGTGCTGATCAACCTGGCGGTTGACCTCTTCTACGCGGTGATCGACCCGCGGATTCGTCATGCGTGAGGCGGAAGGCGGAAGGCGAAAGGCGTGAGACCGACGGGCCGCTCGTCACAGACAGTCGCTACCTCGCCTCTTGCCGACGAGGGCCGCATCCCTCCGCTCGATTCCCGCCTTCCGTCTTCCGCCATCCGCCTTCGCCGTCTCGGCGTCACGATGCGGCGGCAGCGGAACATTGCGGTCGGGGCCGTGGCGCTCGGCTTCATCGTGATCGTGGCAATCTTCGCCGGGCAAATTGCGCCGCACGATCCGAACCTGATCACGCCGGTCGAACGGCTGCTGGAACCCACCTCGAACCACCCTTTCGGCACCGACGGCCAGGGGCGCGATGTCTTCAGCCGGATGGTTTACGGCGCGCGCCTATCGCTGGGTGTCGGATTCGCGGTGGCGATCGCGACGTCAGTCGCCGGGACGCTCATCGGACTTGCCGCCGGCTTTTACCCGCGCGTCGACGCGGTGGTGATGCGGGTGATGGACGGCATGATGGCCTTCCCCGGCGTCATCCTGGCGATCGGGGTGATGGCGGTGCGGGGGGCGCAGATATCGAACATCATCCTGGCGCTGACGATCGTCAACGCGCCACGGATGGCGCGGATCGTCCGCAGCGTGGTGTTGGGCGTGGCCGAAAGTCAGTTTGTCGAAGCGGCGCGGGCGACGGGGCTGACCGGCCCACGCATCCTCCTCCGCCACATCTTGCCGAATTGCCTCTCGCCGTTGATCGTGCAGGCCAGTTTCGTCTTTGCTGAGGCGGTGCTAGGCGAGGCGACCCTCTCGTTCCTGGGCGCGGGGGCGCCCGCCGACGTACCCTCCTGGGGCACGATGCTCAACGAATCGAAACTCTTCCTGAGCCAGGCGCCGTGGACGATGCTCGCGCCCGGCGCGGCACTGACGCTGACGGTCTTTGCGCTGAACCTACTCGGCGACGGCCTGCGGGACACGCTCGACCCCCGGCTGCGGCACCGGTAGGCGGCTCGGCGACAGGCGGAAGGCGGCGGGCTGATTGGCCAGGTTGCCCAGGTTGGCCAGGTGGCCAACCTGGGCGTTCATGACTGGCGCGGATTGCAACCTGGGCGGTGCGCGCGGTGGGTGGTGCGCCTTGAGGGCAGTTCGCGAACCGCCCCTACGGTGAACGCTAGTTGATCAGGGTGGGACGATGCGACGACGACCAACGCGACGGCTGACGGTTATCGGCCGAGGCCGGCTTCGCGGGCGCGGACGATGGCCTGGGCGCGGTCGGCGACCTGGAGCTTGCTGAAGATGCTGGAGATGTGGTTGCGGACGGTCTTTGGGCTGAGGAAGAGGCGGTCGGCGATCTCGGCGTTGCTTTGACCGGCGGCGATCAGGTCGAGGATTTCGCGCTCGCGCTCGGTGAGGTCCGGGAAGGGGGCCGGGGGGGTGGTCGACTTGCCGGCGAAGAAGCCGAGAAGGCGGGCGGCGATCGCCGGGCCGAAGAGGGCTTCGCCACTGGCGACGGCGCGGATGGCGCGCAGCATCTCGGCCTGGTCTGCTCCTTTCAGAATGTAGCCGCGCGCGCCGGCCCGCATCGCGGCGAAGACCGAGTCGTCGTCCTCGAACATGGTGAGGACGACGATTCCGACATCCGGATTGGTCTGCACGATCCGCCGCGTTGCCTCGATGCCGTTCATGTCCGGCATCTGAATATCCATAAGGACGACGGCCGGTTGCGACGCGGCGACTTGGGCGACCGCTTCCGCGCCGGTCGCCGCTTCGCCGACGACTTCGGCGTCGGAAATGGAGCCAAGGAGCGCGCGCAACCCGTCGCGAAAGAGGGTGTGGTCGTCGGCGATCAGGATACGAATGGGCGACGAGCTATCAGCCATCAGCTTTCAGCTTTCAGCATCTTTGAGGAGCGGCAGGCGGGCTTCGATGCGCGTGCCATGCCCCGCGGACGATTCCACGGTGAGGGCGCCGCCGAGTTCGGCGGCGCGTTCGCGCATGGCGGTGAGGCCGACGCCGGCGCGGGGGTCGGCGGGCAAGCCGCGGCCGTCGTCGACGATCTCGACGACGAAGGCGTCGCGGAGGGCGAGTCGGACAACACAGCGGCGGGCGGCGGCGTGGCGCACGACGTTGGTCAGGGCTTCGAGGGCGATGCGGTAGACGGCGACCTCGACGGCGGCAGGAAGCGCCGGCAGATCGTCCGGCGCCTCGACGGTGATGCGCAACCCGCTCCCGGCCAGGCGGGCGACATGCTCGCGGAGCGCCAGCACGAGTCCAAGCTCGTCGAGGGCAGGCGGGCGCAAGTCGTAGACGACGCGGCGCACGTCGCCGATGGCGGACTGGGTTTGCGCCTTCAGCTCGGCCAGGAGGGCGTCGACCGCCGTGGGGTCGCGAGCGAGCAGGTTGCGCGCGGCGTCGAGCTTGAGGGTGATGCCGGCCAGGGAGGGGCCGACGCCGTCGTGCAGATCGCGGCGGAGGCGGCGGCGTTCTTCCTCGCGGGCGGTGACGATCCGCTGGCGGGACTGTTGGAGATCCTCGGTCAGGCGGACGGCATGGGCGGCGATGCCGATCTGACGGGCGAGGTCTTCCAGTAGCCGCCGGTCGGCGGTGGAGAAGGCGTCGCCCGGCCCGCGGGCGGCCAACGCCAATTCGCCGACCGGTTCCGATTGGTAGACGAGGGGAAGGGTCAGCAGATCGCCACCCGGCGCGCCATAGGCGGCGTGCGCCGTCAGCAGGTCGCCCTGCCGCAGGGATATGGCGACGTAGGGAAGTTTCAAGGCTTGGGCAACCGTCTCGGCGATCGTCGGCAAAACCGATTCCGGCGCCAACGTCACTTCCAGGCGCTGGCCGAGGCGGGAGACGACGGCGTACGGGTCGTCGCGGTCGCCGTAGACGAAGCGGTTGACGACGCGCTGCACTCGCGCACGCAACGGCTGGAAGAGGAGGGCGACGAGACCGGTGGCGACGAGCGAGAGTCCAAGATTCTCGCGCACGTCGAGCAATTGCCCGACCAGACCGACCACCAGGCCATAGGCGCCAATCACGAAGAGCGAAAGCGTTCCCCAGATCAGGGTGCGGCTGATGATGACGTCGATGTCGAAGAGGCGGTAGCGGAAGATGGCGATGGCGATGGCAATCGGCACGATGAGCCCGACGGGGACGTTCCAACTGACCAGCGCGTGACCAAGCAGAATGGTCGGCACAAACGAGAACCCCACGGAAAAGGTAATCGCCACGGCGAGGGAGAAGGCAACCCAGCGGATCTGCCGGCGGCTGACCGGATCGGAGGCCGCGCGATAGCCGGTCACGATCGCGACCAGGCTGGCGGCGAAGGTCACGACCGTCAGGACTGGACCGAGGCGATTCCAGCGGGCGATCCACGCGATCGTTTCGGCCGTCACGAGGCGATTGCCAATGATCCAGATGAGCGTGGAGCCATACAGGGTCGCGTAGATCGCCGGAACGACCCAAGGATAGCGTTGCACCAAGGGCTGCGGGCGCGGGAAGACCAGGGTGAAGTGGAGCAAGGCGCCGATCATGAGTGTGAAGCCGGCGTAGGCGAGCCACTCGTGCAGCCAGAAACCCGGTCCGTTGACGACGTCGCTGACCTGGGAGCCCATGAAGTGGACCGTCGAGGCGACTGCCGCCGACCCGATGAACAAGAGTGCGCCGGCCGCCGGCTCGGCGCGGCGCTTGATGAAGACGAAGGCGCCGACGAGTTGCAAGCCGACGACGGTCAGCACGATGCCCCAGTTCCGCGCCAACACGCTGGCGAGTGGGTAGCGGCCAGGCTCGATCGTCAGATCCTGGCGCCGGCCGTCCCGCTCGACGACATAGGTCGCGGGCACACCTTTTCGCAGTTCGGTATGCCAGCGGCCGGGATGGAACAGATCACGCGCCCACGCCTCGAACGGCTGTCCGTTGACCGCGACGACGAGATCATCATCGCGCAGCCCGCCGGGTCGCTGCTGCAACGCGGTGATGATCACGCCTTCGGACGTCCAGACCGGCCGCCCTTCATCGAAGATCGCGCCGTCGAACGGGCTGGTCAGGTGCAGCGCGAGGAGAACCGCGGCCGGAACGAGCACGGCGAGGGCAACCAACAGGACGATCAACGTCGGGCGATCCGGCCGGTTCATCCGGCCCCTCCGCATCCTGGACGCGTGGACAAAGACGGTCGCGCATCAAGCATAGCAAGCGTGTCATGTTCCGCGCCGCGATCCGAGCCGGGATCGCATGGATGTCTCAGGTGCGGCGATAGGCCGCCACGATGGCGGCGGTGTCGTGGTAGGTACGGAGTCCCGCGATCTTCCCGTCGCGCACCGTGAACACGAACGCCCAGTCATTCTCATACGTGCAGCCGGTGGCCCTGACACGGACGCGCTCGAAGCCGAGCACGACCACCTTGTCACCTTGGGCGATGAACGCTCGCGGCTCGAACTCGAGGATCTCCTCCGCCTCGCCGAGCACTCGAAACCAATCCGCGACCTGCTCGCGGCCGCGACGCGTGCCGGCCCACGGCACGAGGTCCGCGGGACCGGGTTCCTGCCACGTCACGTCGGCGACGATGGTGCTGAGCACGGCCGGCATGTCACCCTGCTCATACGCCGCGAAGAGCTGCTGCACGACCTGGACGTTGTCTTGCGTGCTCACCGTTCTTCCCTTTCTTCCGCGGAGTCACCAGAACGGAGCACCTACCCGGAGCCTCGATGGGGCGCCCTCGCCTCGACGTCACTGCTGGGCGGGCCAGTCGAAGATCAGTTCCGAGGGCGGGCCGGGCGCCGGCTGGGTCAGGTCGAGGCCGTAGTGCTCCAGGACGAACTGGCGGAACCAGACGTCGAACGGTTCTTGCGAAGTGGCGATGTCGCCGAAGGTCCGCGCCGGGTCGTCCGTTTCCAACACGATGATTTCGATGTTGCCGGCGGAGGTCTGTTGGAGCCAGAGTCGCTGTCGGGTTACGCCCTGCCGCGTCCGGGACGCGCCGAAATCGCCCCAGCGGGCGCCGGTGATCTCGTCCATCCGCTGACGCCAGGAATCGATCTTGCCAGGGAGAATCGGCAGGGCCATTGCGATGACAGCCATGTGACTACTCCTTCTGTGATTGCCCAACCAGCGCACTTCACCGTCGTCATGCTGAGGTAACGAAGCATCCCCGCGCGAAGCGCACCGGCATTGACAGGACGGATCGGCTTCGCCGGGGGATGCTTCGCGTTTGCTCAGCATGACGATGAGGGTGAGCGGCTCGGCGTGAGGTGACATGCCAGCGTACCTACCCCTCGCCGACGGTGAAGACGGCGGTCATGCCCAGCAGCATGTGCGGCGTTCCGGTCTCCTGATCGGGCACCCAGCAGACGGCGCCGTAGGCGCCGGGCGCGAGGTCGACCTCGATCCAGGTCGTCTGGCCGGCGGAGAGGACGGCGGAGCCGCCGATCTCCTCGAAGTCGGTTTCGGGGTTCGGGCCGTCGACCGGCGGCGCTTCGCCGGTCATCGAGGACTCGACGATGGCCAGGAACTGCTCCTGCGTCAGCGTGTCGGGTCCCTTCGAGATGCTGATTGTGTGCGGCTGGGCGCCGGTGTTGGTGACCTTCCAGATGTGCGGACCGGCGGTTAGGTTCTCCGGGATGACGAAGCTGTGGTCCTGCATCTCGATCTCGACCGCGCCTTCCGGTTCGGGCGCGTCGATCGGGGTACCGTCCTCGCCGGTGACCGTCAGCATCGGCGGGTCCGCTGCGTCGTGCTCCGGCTCCCGGAAGATGTCGATGAACCACTCGCCCGCGGTCAGATCGACGACGGCCCGGCCGGTGGCGCCGGGGAAGGCCGAGGCGCCACCCGGCAGGATCGCCTCGTAGTACCAATCCATCGGCGCGTCCTCTTCCTCGTCGGCATCATCGCCGTCATCGCCGTCATCGGACTCCTCGGATTCATCGGCGGCCGCGATCTCCTCCAGCGTGACCCCCGCTGGCAGTTGCGTGAAATCTGCTTGCACGAAGCCCTCGCTCTGGTTGTCGAGAACGACGAGGTAGCGACCGGCGGCGACCTCCGACGGCGCATCGACGGCGTCGGCGGTGACGGTGATGAGCAATTCGGGATAGCCAATCCCGGCCAGGAGCGATGCGGACGCGGCCGGCGTCGCGTCCTGGGCCGCAACCACGACGGGGAGCGCGCCGGCGACGACGAAGAAGAACGCGATGGCGCCGACGGCAAAATGGCGCATGGTTATGTCTCCTTTCCTGTCCCAAAATCGAACGTTTACGACGACGCGCGCTCGACGTCGAGGGAACCGAGTTGCCGCCCGGCCACGGGAGCGTCACGCCGCAACGACTGCCACGCGACCAGGCCCAGCACGACGAGAAGCACAGTCGGCCCAAGGGCACGGACCGCCTGATTCGGCCCGAGGAGGAAGAGCCACCAGCCGAGTGGGAAGGCGACGGCCACCCAGCGGGGCACGGCCATCGAGCGCCAGAGCCCGACCGCTAGGACGACTGAACCAAGGGTGAGGCCGAAGAAGAGGCCGAACAGCGAAACCCAGAGCACGCCCTTCCCGTCGTTGATGGCCTCAACTCCGGGTTCCATGGCGACCCATTGCGCGGCGGGCAAGTCGGCGAAGACGGTCAGTGTCAGCGCCATCGCGCCGATGCTGACACAGAACATGACCAGTCCCAGAATCACCGCGTAGCCACCGATCAATCCCCACCATGCGCCACGCTCGCGCACGTGGCGTATGAGCGTCAGCGTCGCCGGGATCATCAGGACCATGCCGGCCAGCATTCCCAGGATCAGGAGGCCATACCGGCCCGGTTCCCGGGCGACTGAGGCCAGTTGCTCAGCGGCACTGTCCGATTCATGGTTGACGGGGGTCAGCAGTTCGTTGACGATCAAGAGGATCGGCGCCAGGACCATCGCCAGCGCGGCGGCCCGGGTTTTCACGGACTCGATTCGGTTCGTTGTCATCGCAGCATCTCCAGGTATGGCTTACGGCTCGGCCGACGCGACCACGCGGGAAGCGGCGAACACCTCCTCGGCGCCCCGCCCGTTGACGAAGATCGCGACCTCGGAGCCGGGGAGGTACGGTTCGTAGAAGGTGTGGACGAGCGTGGCGCCGGCGAAGAAGCCAACGACGCGGAGTGTCTCCTGGCCGACGTTGGCGACATCGTGCGGCGCCATCGCCGGGATCAGCGCCATCTGGCCGCTCGAGAGCCGCCCCCGCTCGCCGTCGATCAAGGCCTCCGCCTCGCCCTGCAACACCAGCACGATCTCCTCGGCGCTGTCGGTATGCCGCCCGACGCGCTTGCCCGGCTCGATCTCGAAGTAGACGACCGCGGAGCTGGTCGCGCCCTTGGCCGCGTAGATGGGGAGCACCGCCCGCATCTGTAGGGTCGAGTCCGCGTCGGAGGCCGCCTCGACCAGTTCCAGGTCGTTCAGGC
>JBOGUF010000011.1:0-64201 GCA_050696075.1 Thermomicrobiales bacterium | reverse complement strand
CGACGCCGCGGGGGATGTGGATCGCCATGCCGGCTGTGAGGTGGTGGAGTTCGTCACCGAGGCTGTGGGCAAGCTCACCGTCGATCAGGTAGAGGACCTCGTCGCTGTTGGGGTGGAGGTGCTTGGGATTCTTCTGGCCGGGTCGGATCTCGACATAGCCGAAGGTGGTTTCGGCGTCGGCGAGGCGGTCGCCGCTGCACAGCCACTGGATGCTGCCCCAGGGGAACGCCCGTGCCTGCGCGGCGTCGGCGACGGCGGTCCGGCTGCCCTGTCGCCCCTCGGTTTCCGGTTCGCGCACAACGTCCCTCCGTTCGCGTTTGTTGTTCGACCCGCCGCGACTCCTCGGCGCTCGGCACGCAATCTTGATGAGACAGCCCACGTCCGTCAAGCCAAGCGGGCCGCAACGGGGTGACAATAGCTGCCACGATTCACGCGGCGATGCGTGGCCGTTGCTCTCTCCTATCCTTGACAAGCAAGGCCGGGCTTGGTTTCATGCCACCTCACCCATTGGTTGACCGGTACACCGGGACCGAGGACCAGATAAGGAAGGGCGTCTAGCTTATGGCGGTAACGACATCGCGGGTCGTGCCCGGTCCCCACGTACCAGCAACCCGCCGGAAGAAGGGGTTGCTGCGCGAGATGGGCCGGCACTGGGCTGATTACCTCTATATTGCCCCGGCCCTGCTGGTGATGCTCGCCGTCATCGGCTACCCGATTTACTACACCGTCTACCTCGGCTTCTTCAACACCCCGGCCAGCCTGGCGATGGCCGACAAGATCTGGGTCGGTCTCGACAACTACGACCGCATCCTACGCAGCGAGAATTTTCGCGACGTCACCCAGAATACCCTCATCTGGACGATCTTCTCGACCTTCTTCGCCTTCGTCCTCGGGTTAGCGGCGGCGCTGGTGGTGCACCGCGAGTTCATCGGCCGCGGGATCGTGCGCGGCATCCTGCTCATCCCCTACGTCATCAGCGCCGTCTCCGCCGGCTACATCTGGCGCTGGCTTTACCACAGCGACTTCGGGCTGATCAGCGGCATGCTGATCCGGATGAACATCATCGACGACCGCATCATCTTCCTCGACTCGGTCGACCGGGTGATGGCGTCGCTGATCGTGGCGAACGTCTGGAAGGAGTTCCCCTTCGCCATGATCATGCTGCTCGCCGGGTTGCAGACCGTGCCGGAGCAGCTCCACCGGGCGGCGATGATCGACGGCGCCGGGACGTGGAGCCGCTTCTGGCACGTCACCGTGCCGCACCTGAAGGGCGTGATCCTGATCACGTCCCTGCTGCTGCTGGTGACGAACCTCAACTCCTTCACCACGGTCTGGATCATGACCGGCGGCGGCCCGGCCGGCGCCTCCGAGATCTGGATCACCGAGATCTACCAGATCGCCTTCGGGCGGACCCGCTTCGGGCTCGCCTCCGCCTACTCGGTCATTCTCTTCATCGTGATGATGTCGCTGGGGTACTTCTACGTGAAGGCGCTGACCCGCGGCGATAAAAGGAGGCCCGCATGAGCCGGGAGCTGACCGCTACCTCCGCCAGGGCCGCCAGCGTCACCAGAACCACCGCCCGCTCGCGGCGACGGCGCTTCGATGCGTGGGGCGTGCTGGGTTGGGTCTACCTGGTGGCGTTGCTCATCTTCAGCGTCGTGCCGATGGCGTGGATGCTCTCGACGTCGTTGAAGACGCAATTCGCGGCGTTGCAGCAACCGCCCGAGTGGATCCCGCGCAACATCACCTTCGCCAACTATCAGAACCTCCTCTCGCCCGGCAGCGAGATCGGGCGGGACTTCCTGCGCTATCTGGTCAACAGCCTTTGGGTCTCGACGGCGACGACGATCCTCGGCGTGCTGGTGGCGGTGCCGGCCGCCTACGCCTTCTCGCGCTTCCGTTTCCCCGGCCGCGATCTCCTTTTCTTCTCGGTGCTGGTGCGCAACATGTTCCCGGCGGTTGTCTTTTTGATGCCGCTCTTCATCATGATGCGCTGGTTGGGGCTGGTGAATACTCATTGGTCGCTGATTCTGACCTATTTAACCTTCGGCCTGCCGCTGTCGATCTGGCTGCTGAAGGGGTTTTATGACAATATCCCGGTCGAGTTGGAGCAGGCGGCGCGGATCGACGGCGCCTCGCGTTTTCAAGCCTTCTGGCGGATCGTGATGCCCCTCTCCTCGCCGGGGATCATCGCCACCGCGATCTACGCCTTCATCCTCGCCTGGAACGAGTACGTCTACGCCCTGGTCTTCCTCAACGACGAGCACGACCTGACCATGCCGGTCGGCCTGCAACGTTTCTTCACCGAGTACGTCAGCAACTGGCCCGGCCTGATGGCCGCCGCCTTCATCATGAGCGTCCCGGTCGTCGTCTTGTTCCTGGTCTTGCAGAAGCACTTCGTGCGGGCGCTGACGGAGGGGGCGATCAAGACGTGATCGAGCGGAAGGCGGAACGAGGCAGATCGCGATGGGGATTATCAGGGTAACATCGCGTGGCAAAAGGCGATGGATCTCGTCGACACCGTGTATGACGCCAGCGAAGGTTGGCCGAAAGACGAGATCTTCGGCCTCCGGAGCCAAACCCGGCGAGCCGTCGTCTCAGTGCCGGCCAACATAGCCGAAGGTAAAGAGCGGACCGGCGCCCGGGAGTGGGCACATCACCTCTCCATTGCCCACGGCTCCCCGTGGGAAACGGAGACACTTTTGCACGTCGCACGCCGGAGAAAATACGTCAAACAGGAAGCGCTTGAAGAACTTCTGGACCTATCCAAAGAGGTGAGTTGGCTAATACGCGGTCTGCTGAAGACGCTGCATTAGCCGCCTTCCGCCTTCCGCCTTCCGCCTCAATGAGGGAATGTCAATGGCAGATGTCAGGCTCGAAAACGTGGTCAAGACCTACGGCTCGGTGGTTGCGGTCGACAACGTGTCGTTGACGATCGAGGACGGGGAGTTCGTGGCGCTCGTCGGGCCGTCGGGATGCGGCAAGACGACGACGTTGAACATGATCGCCGGCTTGATCGAGCTGACCGACGGCGACATCTACGTCGGCGGCCGGGTCGTCAACGACCTGGACCCGAAAGACCGCGACATCGCGATGGTCTTCCAGAACTACGCCCTCTACCCCAACAAGTCGGTCTACAAGAACCTCGCCTTTCCCTTGCAAATGCGCAAGGTGAGGAAGGGAGAGATCGAGCAGCGGGTGCAGCAGGCGGCCCGGATGCTCAGCATCGAACCCTTGCTGCAGCGACGACCGCGCGAACTCTCCGGCGGGCAGCAGCAGCGCGTCGCCCTCGGCCGGGCGCTGGTCCGCAACCCGCAAGTCTTCCTCATGGACGAGCCCCTCAGCAACCTCGACGCCAAGCTGCGCGTCCAGATGCGGGCCGAGCTGAAGCGCTTTCACAAGGACCTCAACGCCACCGTCGTCTACGTCACGCACGACCAACTCGAGGCGGTGACGATGGCGGACCGGATCGCGGTGATGAATCTGGGTGTACTCCAGCAGTACGACACGCCAGACATGATCTACAACCACCCGGTCAATATCTTCGTGGCCGGGTTCGTCGGCAGCCCGGCGATGAATCTGCTTCGGGCCAAGGTGGTCAGCGCCAGCGATCAGGTGGCGCTGGAAGGAGCGGGCGGCTGGCGCTACGTCCTCTCCCCGGCGAACGGGCGGCGGGCATTGGCCAGCGGCGGCGAGGTGGTGCTGGGGGTACGCCACAACAACATCAGGCTCTCGAGCGAGGAGCGGCCCGGCGCGATCCTCGGCCGGGTCTACACGGTCGAGCCGACGGGCGACATCACCTACGTCCATGTCCTGCTGGGCGAACTAAACATCGTCGCCAGCACCGACCCCGACTTCCGCGCCACCTTCGACGACCCGATCTGGGTCGACTTCGACCAGGAGCGCATCCACCTCTTCGACGGCGCGACGGAGCAGGCGTTGCCGAGCGAAGCCGTCAGCCGTCAGCCGTCAGCCGTCGGCTAGAGACCTGTCAGATCGGAGCGCGCGAGTCGGCGACTCGCCCGCTCACCCGCGACGCGCTACCCGATCTGGCAGATGAGGAGGCAGTAGCCGTCGGGGTCCTCGACCCGGAACTCGCCGGACGCCATGTAGGGTGGATATTGAATCTCGCCAACGGCAATACCGTCGGCCAGCAATTGTTCGCGCAACGCGACGACGTCGCGCGTGTAGAGATAGAAGAGGACGGCTTGCTGGTGCGGATTGATTGGCGCGGTGGCGAGCGCGATCATCAGGCGTGCCTCGCCGCTACGTAATGACGCCCAATTCAGACGACCCTTGTATTCGTTGGTATCCTCGACCACGAAGCCGAGCCGGCGATAGAAGTCGATCGACCGGGCGGGGTCGGCGACGTGGGCGTACGGAATCAGATTGTGGACGACCTGGGTATCCGTGTGGGTTTGAACAACCATTGGTGGGTACTCCCTCCGCGAGTCGGCACATCCGAGGGTGCCGCTCGGTGACGATCTGCGCTTGTCGCGGCGGGGCACGGGGTACTCTACACCGTCAAGACGATCCCCTCCGCCAGCGTCTGAACCTCGACCCCCAGCAGCTGACCGTCCTGGTAGGTGCAGGCATGGAGCATGGGAGTACCCGGCCGCAACATCGGCGGCAGAAAATGGGGGATGTTCTCCGCGACCGAGGGGTTCGCGGGATCGCAGGCCCAGGCGATGGGGTGCCAGGCGAGGTCGCCGTCGGGCGTGGGGCGGTGACCGGTCCAGATGGGCCAGTGGTCGTCGAAGGTAGCGACGAAGGCGTACATGCCGGTGGGTGGGACGGTGGGGCGGTCGGTGAAGCGCCAGGAGACAACGCCAGTGAAGCGAAGATCGGCGGCGTGATCGAGATCGATCACGGCCTCCTCGACAACTTCCCGGCGCACGCTGCCGCGCGGGGATTCGCCCGGCTCGATCTTGCCGCCGATCCCGTTCCAGCAGGATTGATGCGGCGGTTTGCGGCGATGGAGCAGCAGCACCAGATCGCCGCGGACGCAGAAGCAGATGGTGAAACGGATGTCGAGATCCATAGGTTTAGCGTACCACTACGCTCAGGTAAGATACGCCGTTGCCGGCTACTCGCGACATGTCTTCGAGCGGGGTGGAGAGGATGGGAACGCACCTTCCGACGTTGAAGGGATCGGAGGTCATGACCATACTTGAGCGTGCAGGATTCGTTAGGGTGCGTGAGACTGGCCACGCCATCTACCGCAAAGGCAGCCGCACCGTCCCGGTTCCGACCCACCCCGGTGATGTCCCAAGGGGCACGCTACGCAGTATTATTCGACTATCCGGCATGGACGTCGATGAGTTCCTAGAGTTCCGATAAGAAGGAGGGCGACCGTGAAGCATCGCTATTCGGTTGTCTTGACGCCCGAGCCGGACGGCTCAGCGTATAACGTGACAAGCCCTGATATCCCCGAGCTCGTTACCTTCGGCGCCACGCGCGAAGAGGCGCTGGCGATGGCCCAGGATTGCGCTGAGGGATTGATTCTCTCTTGGATGGATGCTGACGACGAGGTTCCGGAGACCGGCGGAGCCGCGGAGATCGCTACTATCGAGGTTGATGTTGACGCATTGCGAGAACGCCTCTCCGTTGCAACGTCGGCGGCCCACCCCTAAGTCCTCAGACTGACGTCACCCCACTACCGCCTCTTCCAAGCGCAGCGAGAGCACTTGGGAGACGCCGTCGTCGCGCATGCTGACGCCGTAGAGGGTGTCGGCGATCTCGATGGTGCCGCGGTTGTGGGTGATGATGATCGCCTGGGCTTCGGCGGCGAGGGCGCGGAGTTGGTCGCGGAAGAGGACGATGTTCGCCTCGTCCAGCGCGGCGTCGACCTCGTCGAGTAAGCAGAACGGGGTCGGGTTGACCTTCAGGATAGCGAAGAGGAGGGCGACCGCCGTCAGCGCCCGCTCGCCGCCGGAGAGGAGGGCCAGGCTCTGCAACCGCTTGCCGGGGGGTTGAGCGACGATGTCGATCCCGGCCTCAGTACGCTCCTCGCCGTCGTCGGGGGCGACCATCACCAGGCGGGCGGTGCCGCCGCCGAAGAGGGCGGTAAACATCTCCGTGAAAACCTCGGCGACGCGGGCGAAGGTGGCATCGAAGCGCTCACGCATCTGCCGGTGCAAGTCCACTAGCAGGCCGCGGAGTGAGGCACTGGCGCCCTCGACGTCGGCGAGTTGAGTACGGAGGAAACCGAGCCGTTCGGCTTCGCGCTCGTACTCGCCAACGACGTCCTCGCCGACGTAGCCGACGCGGCGCAGGCGCTCTCGCAGCCGCTGGATCTCCCGCTCCGCCCGCGGATCGAGCGGCGCGTCGGGGTCGGCGCCCGCCATGAGCATATTGGGGTCGTCCAACTCGAGATCGTCGGCGATGCGCTGGCGGATTGTCGCCAGTTCGCCACGGGCACGCTCGACGTCGAGACCGCGCGCGCCGTGCGCCCGCTCCGCCTCGAGCAACGCGGTGCGCGCCGCTTCGAGGGAACGGTCAAGGCGCGAAACGTCGCCCTCGGTCTGCCGCACGGCCGCCTCCAACGGCGGGCGCTCCCGCGCGACGGCCTGCCGGGCGACTGATACGGTCTCCACTTCTTTGACGAGGCGTTCCCGCTGGGCGGCGACCGCGAGGAGTTCTCCGTCGAGGGCGGCGGCGCGTTGCATACGCAGGGCGAGTTCGTCGGCCAAGGCGCGTTGCTGGGCGAGGAGACCGGCTTCGCGGCGGCGCTCGGAGCGGAGGCGCTCTTCGAGGGCGGCCAGGCGGCGATGCTCGGCGGCGAGGGTTTGCTCGGCCGCGGCGATCGCCGCGGCGTCGCGGGCGAGGTCGCGCTGAAGGACCGCGTGTTCGGCGTGGGTCTTGTCAAACGTGGTGGTGGCCGTGGTGGCTTCGCGGTCGAGCGCGGCCAGGTCCCTTTCGCCGGTGACGTCGGCGTCGGCGAGGGTCGCAAGACGCCGGTCGGCGGCTTCCTGCTCGGTCCGCAGGTCGGCAAGCCAGCCGGTGAGGCGGTCGCGCTGCCCCTGGCGCTCCTTGCGGGCCGCCAGCAGCCCGGCGCGGGCAGAATCGACCTCCTGACGCTCGGTCGCGAGGCGGCGGGGCGTATCGATCATTTCGTCGAGCTTGGCGACCGCCTCGGTCCGCGCCCGGTCGAGTCCGCGAATCTCCTTCGGCAGTTCGCGCAGCTCGCGCTCCCGGCCAAGCACGCCACTCTCGCGCACGGCCGCGCCGCCGGTGACCGACCCGCCGGTGCGGGCGATCTCCCCGCCGATGGTGACGACGCTCCACCCCGGCGGCAGGTGCGGCAGCGCTTGTCGCGTCACCGGCAGGTCGTCGACGATGAGCGTCCGCCCAAGGAGCGCGGCAACGACCGGGGCAATCTCGTCCGGCGCGGCGATCAGGTCGGCGGCGATGCCATGGACGCCGGGCATTCGCAAGATTTTCGCGGGGAGTCCCCTTTCGCGGCTCGCCTTGACCGTATCGAGCGGTTGAAAGGTGGCGCGGCCGGCTCTGGCGCGCTGGAGATGGGCGATGGCAGCCTCGGCGTCGGTCCACCGGGCGACGACGACATCCTGCACGTGCCCGCCGAGGGCGACCTCGACGGCGGTGTCGTAGGCGGCGGGGACGTCGATCAACTCGGCGACCATACCGGTGATGCCGGTGAGCGCGCCATCGCGGGCGGCGTGGAGGACGGCGCGGACGCCCGTGAAGAGACCGGCGCCGCTCTCGTGCAGCCGCTGGAGCACCTCGAAGCGGGTCTTGGCCCCGTCGAGATTCCGTTCGGCCTCCGCGACGCGCTGCCGCGCGGCCGCGACCGCCGCGTTCGCCGTCTCGATCTCTGTCGCCAGCGCGGCCAGGCGCTCGTCGAACGCGGCTAATTCAACGGTTCCGGCTTCCTCGGCCCGGTCGAAGGTGGTCAGTTCCCCGGTAAGGTGCTCGATGCGATCGGCGCGTTCGGCACGCTCGCGGGCTGCCCGGTCGCGCTCGGCGGCGTCGGTTTCCCGCCGCTGCTCACGCAAGGCGCGGCGACGGGCGACATCGGCCAGCGTGCGCTCGGCGTCGGCGATGGCGACGCGCAGGCGGTTGGCGTGCCCTTCGCGCTCCTGCCGGGCCGCGCGGACAGACGTTCCCTCGCGCTGCATGGCGGCGACGGCTTGGCGGGCCTGGGTGACTTCGGTCTCGGCAGCGCGTAAGTCGTCTCCGACGGAGGCAAGGTCGCGCTGGACGACGGCGGTCTGCTCGTCGAGACCGGCCTGGGTGTCGGCCATGTCCTCGCGGCGCCGGGTGAGAGCGGTGTGGCGTTCGGCGGCGAGGTCGCGCTCATGGCCGACGCGGCGCTCCTGGTCGATGGTGGCCTGGAGGCGGGCGGCGTGCTGGGCGAGCGCGGCACGGGCGTCCTCGGCGGCGGCTCGGGCGCGAGCGAGATCGCCGGCGAGCCACTCGACCTCATCCCGACGGCGGGCGAGCGCGACTTCGTCGCCGGAGGCCGCCGCCTCGGCCGCGTCCAATCGCCGCGCGACCTGAGCGAGCAGAGCGCCGTAGTGGGCACGCTGCAATTCGCGCAGGCGGTCATGGAGCCCCTTCCACTCCGTCGCCTGGCGGGCGGCGCGCTCCAACGTCTTCAGGCGCGGCTCGATCTCACTGAGCAGGTCGGTGAGGCGCGCGCTGTTGGCCTCGGCCTCGTTGAGGCTGCGCTCGGCTTCGGCCGCTTTCAGGCGCAGACCGGTCAGGTCGGCGGCGTGCTCGAAGAGGGCACGCCGCTCGTCCGCCCGCTGGCTGAGGGCGGCGTCGACGAGTCCCTGGCCGACGACGGTGTGGCTCTGGCCGAGCGAGGCGGTTAGGTGGGTGACGTCTTTGAGGCGAACGCGGCGGCCGTTGATCAGGTAGTGGTTCTCGCCGCCGCGGTAGGCGCGGCGGGCGACGGTGACCTCGCTGAATGCGATCGGCAGCCAGTTGGTGGAGTTGTCGAAGGTGACGGCGACCTCGGCCATGCCGGAGGGGGCGCGGCCGGTGCCGCCGGCGAAGATGACGTCCTCGGTTTTTTTGCTGCGCAGCGCGCCGTGGCTCTGCTCGCCCAGGACCCAGCGCACGGCGTCGGCGATGTTCGACTTGCCGCTGCCGTTCGGCCCGATGACGGCGGTGATGCCGGGCTCGAAGGTAAAGACGGTCTTGACGGCGAAACTCTTGAAGCCGTGCAGGTCGAGCCGCGTCAGGCGGGGAAGAACGGGGGCGTCTGTCATGATGAGGCCAACGGTAGGGGCGGACCGATGTGTCCGCCCGCGTTCCAACCGCAACGGTTCGGTATGGTAGACGGGCGGACACGCGGGTCCGCCCCTCCAACGCGGGCGTGAAGGTCGGGGATTCGATTGGGCGCGGCCGGGCGAATAGTCATCTGTGGCACGACACGGGATGGCATGGGTTCAGGAACACGCCGCACAGAGCGCGCATTCGCGGGGCGCACGACGCCCTCCGCGAACGCTGGCGGCGATGAGCGATGGTACCATCGGCTGGAAGACCGACACAAACGCGGGAGCGATGGATGAAGGTAGTCACGGAACCAGTCAAGCAAACGTCGAGCGCGACAGACCTACGCCTCGGCCTGTCGAGCGGCGCGCTCTATCCCGAGGTGCTGACGGAGGATGTGCCGGCAATCGCGGCGCGGTGGGGCGTCCGCGACCTGGAACTGATGCTGCAGACGCCGGGAGAGTACGAGGCGGGGTTCGTCCGCCGATTGTTGATGACCTGCCGGGCGGCCGGCTGCCGGGTGCACGCGGTGCATTCGTTCGAGAGTCTGATCCAGGTGACGTCGCCGTATCGCAGGCGGGCGGCAGAGGCGCGGGGCTTCTTCGACCGCGTGATCACGGCGACGGCCGCGCTGGGGGCCGGTGTGCTGGTCTGGCACGGGCCGCGGCGACGGGAGGTCGAGACGCCGGAGGGCTGGGAGCGCTTCATCGCGGCGACGGCGGACCTCGCGGCGGCCTGTGGCGAGGCGGGAGTGACTCTGGCGCTGGAGAACGTCTCCTGGTGCGCCCTGCCGACGGTGCGCGACGTGATGGCCTTCGCCGCGCGGCTGGGCGAGATCGGGCCGCCGGAACGGGTCGGCTTCGCCTTCGACCCGTTCCAGGCCGCCTCGGCCGGGGCGAACCCTTTCATGGTCTTAGCGGCAATGGGAGACCGGGTGGTCGATGTCCACCTCAGCGATCACCGCGAGGGGGAATCACGCGAACGTCGCCTGCCGCCGGGCGCGGGCGACCTGCCCTGGTCCGCCCTGCTGCGCGCCGTCGCCGGCAGCTACCGCGGCCCGCTGATGATCGAGGCGCATCTGACCCAGGACCCAGAGGCGTTTGCGCGGGTCCGAGGGCTGCTCACCCCAATTCTCGGCTCGCTGGCGATCAACGACGATCCCTGCCAGGACGCGCCGCCGGCAGGGGTGCTGACTGGCATCCGCCTCTTCAACGAGCGGCAGTTCTACGAGTGCCACGAGGAGATCGAGCACGAGTGGCACGCCGAGCGCCGCCCCATCCGCGCCCTCTACCAGGGGATTCTCCAGATCGGCGTCGGCTTCCACCACGCGCGCGCCGGCAACCACAAAGGCGCGATCCTGCTCCTCACCGATGGCATCGAGAAGACCGCCCGCTTCATCCCAACCTGCCAGGGGATCGACACCGTCCGCCTCGTCGCCGAGAGCCAGGCATGTTTGGACCGGATGGTCGCGCTCGGCGCCGGGCGGATGCATGAGTTCGATTGGGAAAACGTGCCGTTCGTGCATGTCGTGGATTTACGCGCCGCCCGTCATTCCGAATGAAATGAGGAATCGTCCCGTCGTGAAGAACGCGGGACGATTCCTCGCGCTGCTCGGAATGACGGGACATCCCTTGAGGAAATGCTATGCAGATTCAACTCATCAGATCCGCGACTTTGGTCATCGCGCTCGGTGGGCGGACGATTCTGGTCGATCCGATGCTGAGCCCGGCGGGGGCAATGGACCCGATCGCCAACACGCCGAACCCGCGGCGCAATCCGCTGGTGGAGCTGCCGTTCGACAACGCGGAACTCGACCGGTTGCTGGCGCGGATCGACGCGGTGCTCGTCACGCACACGCACCGCGACCACTGGGACGCAAGGGCCGTCGACTTGATCCCGAAGCAGACGCCGGTTTTCTGCCAACCGGAAGACGAGGCAAAGATTCGCGGCGACGGCTTCTCCAACGTGCGACCGGTCGTCGATGAGCTGACGTGGGACGGGATCGCATTGACTCGAACGGGCGGGCAGCACGGCACCGGGGAGACTGGTCGGATGATGGCGCCGGTCTCCGGCTTCGTCCTACGGGCCGCCAGGGAACCGACCCTCTACGTGGCGGGCGATACGATCTGGTGCCCCGAGGTCGCGGACGTGCTGCATCGGCTTCACCCAGACGTGACGGTCGTCAACGCGGCGGGGGCACGCTTCCTGACCGGCGACCCGATCGTGATGACCGCCGAGGATGTGGTGCGGGTCTGTCGCGCCCTCCCGACCACGCGGGTGATCGCGGTCCACCTGGAGGCGCTCAACCATTGCCTGCTGACGCGGGCCGATCTGCGGGAGACGCTGCGGGTAGAGGGACTGCTTGACCACGTGGTCATACCGGAGGACGGCGAAACGGTGTAGCACCGATCTCCACAAGACACGCTCGAAGATCGCTGCCTGGCCCGCGGTGATCGTCGTGCCGTCGGGCGTCTTGCCGGGGCCGCCGTCTGGGCATGCCGGCGCGGCCGCGTATGATGCGGCCGCACGTGGCGCGCCGGGGAGGACGGAACGCGATGGCGGATGGACTTGACATCGAGCAACCGGTCGCGCTGGTCGCGTACCTGCGGCAAGCGGGCCGGATTGGAGCGAACGAGGAACCGGCGGTGCGGGTGCTGACCGGCGGGGTCTCGAACCGGACGGTGCTCGTGGAGCGGCTGTCGGGCGAGGCGTGGGTGATCAAGCAGGCGCTCACCAAGCTGCGAGTCGCCGTTGACTGGTTCAGCCCGCCGGAGCGAATCCACCGCGAGGGCCTCGGCATGCGTTGGCTGGCTCGTCTGGCGCCGCCGGGCGCCACGACGCCGTTGATCTTCGAGGACCACGAGCACCACCTGCTGGCGATGGCGGCGGTGCCGCAACCGCACGAGAGCTGGAAGGCGCTGCTGCTCGCCGGACGGATCGAACGCGATCACGTCGCTCAGTTCGCCCGCCTGCTCGGCACGATTCATCGCCGGAGCGCGGAGGCGCGCATCGAAGTGGAGCCGGTTTTCGCCGACCGCGGCTACTTCGAATCACTCCGCCTGGAGCCGTACTACGCCTACACCGCGACCCAAGTGGCCGACGCCACCCCGTTCCTGGAGCGTCTGATCGCCGAAACGCGCGCCCGCCGCGATACGCTGGTCCACGGCGACTACAGCCCGAAGAACGTCCTGGTCCACGAGGAACAGTTGATCCTGCTCGACCACGAGGTGATCCACTGGGGCGATCCCGGCTTCGACCTCGGTTTCTCGTTGACCCACTTCTTGAGCAAGGCGCACCACCTGCCGTCCGCCCGTCTCGCCTTCGCGGATGCGGCGGGGCAGTATTGGCGCACCTACCGGGAGACGGTGGGCGATGCAGCCTGGGCAAACGACTTGGAGCCGCGGGCGGTGCGCCACACCCTCGGCTGTCTGCTGGCGCGGGTGGCTGGGCGGTCGCCGCTCGAGTACCTCGAGGCAACGGAGCGGGCGCGGCAGCGGGCGGCGGTCCTCCGCGTGCTGATGGACGATTCGGTGACGACCGTCGCCGCGCTCATCTACCGGTTTCTGGGCGAGATCGAGCGGATGGAAGGGGATGGCACGCGATGTCCGTGATCCGCCGATTGACCGCGCTGGAGATCCTGGACAGCCGCGGGCGGCCGACGGTGCAGGCGACCTGCGACCTGGAAAGCGGGGCGCGGGGCACGGTATCCGTCCCCTCGGGCGCATCGACCGGGGCGGCGGAGGCGCACGAGCTACGCGACGGCGACCCGGCGCGCTACCGCGGCCTCGGCTGCCGCCAAGCCGTCGACAATGTCGCTGGTCCCCTCAACGAGGCCCTGGCCGCGCGCCCGTTCGCGAGTCAGGACGACCTCGACCGCGCGATGATCGTCCTCGACGGCACGCCGAACAAGTCCCGACTCGGCGCCAACGCCATCCTGGCCGTCTCCCTCGCCTTCGCCCGCGCCGTCGCAACCGAACGCGGCATTCCCCTGTACCTCCATTTCGCCACCCTCCTTTCCGGCACCGATCCCGACCTTCCGCCTTCCGCCTTCCGCCTTCCGCGACCAACCGTGAACCTTTTCAGCGGCGGCAAGCATGCCGGTGGGCAGATGCCGATCCAGGACGTGCTGATCACGCCGGTCGCCGCTGAGACGGCGGACGAGGCGATGGCAACCGTCGTCGCCGTCTTTCAGGCAGCGGCCGATCTGGTTCACGAACGGTACGGGATGCGCCTGCTGGTGGCGGACGAGGGTGGGCTGGCCCCGGCCTTCCCCTCGATCGAGGCAGCGTTCGCGGACGCGGTCGCGGCGATCCGCGCCGCGGGCTACCAGCCGGGCCGGGACGTGGCGCTCTGCCTCGACGTGGCGGCGAGCCATTGCTTCCAGGATGGCCGCTATGCGCTGGACGGCGATCCGCTGTCCGCCGAGGAGATGATCGAGACGATCGCGAGTTGGGTCGCGCGATACCCGATCGTGAGCGTCGAGGACGGGTTAGCCGAGGAGGATTGGGCGCACTGGCCGGCCCTGCGCCGCCGCCTGGCCGGCCGGGCGTTGACCCTCGGCGACGACCTCACCACCACCAACCCGGATCGTATCCGCCGCGCGATCGCGACGGAGGCCGCCGACGCCCTCCTCTTAAAGGTGAACCAGATCGGCACCCTCACCGAGGCGGCCGCCGCCTGCCGGCTGGCCCGCGCCGCCGGTTGGCGCGTCGTCGTCAGCGCCCGCTCCGGCGAGACCGAGGACGACTGGCTGACCGACCTCGCCGTCGGCTGGGCCGCCGACGCGCTGAAGGTGGGGTCCGTGACGCGGTCGGAGCGCCTGGCGAAGTGGAACCGGCTGCTGGCGATCGCGGATGAGACGGGGTGGGGGATGACGGGGTGGCCAGACGACCCAGAGAACCCGGCTATCATTTCCGACCACGAAGACCGGCGCGTGGGCGACGGGATGAGGGGCGGGCATGCGTGAGGAACGCCGGGCCGTAGTGCGGGAGATCAGCCAGATCTTCCAGCGGATGACCTGGGTGCACCGGCACGACACCGCGGCGCGCCTGGCAGAGCGCGGGATGACGTCGCTCCAGTTCTCGGCGCTCTGGATCCTCGACCGGGAGGGACCGGAGATGCCGATCGGCGCCATCGGCGAGGCGATGCTGACGCCGGCGAGCTCGATGACCAGCGTCGTCGACCGCCTGGTTGACCTCGATCTGGTCGAACGCGCCCCCCACCCCAGCGACCGCCGCACCATCGTCGTTCGCATCACGGGCGAGGGGCGAGATCTCGTGCGCGAAATCGAGGGGGAGCGACTGGAGACGGTCCTCAGACTGCTCGACGGCGTCTCCGACGAACACCTGAGCCATTTCCTGGCGCGACTGCGGCAGTTCGCGAACGACGCCGCGGAACCGCCGCGGACCAGGGCTTGACGCGGCTCGATACGTTACCAGTCCGCGACCGATCCATCGCGGTGGTACGACTGCATCAGGACCTCTTGCGCGAAGGGATGAGCGGCGGCGGCTTCCTCGTCGACCTCGATGCCGAGCCCGGGAGCGGTCGGCAAACCGACCTGACCGTCGACCACCGGCACGGGGTTAGTCACGACCTCGTTTCGCCAGGGGACGTCGGACCGGATTGCCTCTTGAATGAGGAAATTCGGGGTGGCGAAGCCGAAGTGAACGTTGACCATCGTCGCGATCGGGCCGAGCGGGTTGTGCGGCGCGATGGCGACGTAGTAGGTCTCGGCCATCGCCGCGATCTTGCGCGCCTCCCACAGACCGCCGCAGTGGCAGAGGTCCGGCTGGACGACCGCGCAGGCTCCCTGCTCGAAAAGTTCGCGGAAGGCGAAGCGCGTCACCAGCCGCTCACCGGTCGCGATCGGGATACCGGGCAGCGCTTTCGCCACCTGCGCCATTGCGGTCTCGTTTTCCGCAGGGCACGGCTCCTCCAAGAAGTAGGGGCGGTATGGAGCGAGCACGTGGCCGTACTGGATGGCCATTGCCGGGGTGGTGCGGCCGTGGAGGTCAATCATGACGTCGACGTCGTCGCCGACCGCTTCTCGGATGGCGGCTAGGCAGCGGTCGGCGTGGCGCGGTGGGGCGGCGCCGTCGAGTGGTTCGGTCATCGGCACGACGAGGGCTTTGATCGCCGTAAAGCCGGCGGCGACCGACTCCCGCGCCCGCTCAGCCATACGCTCCGGCTGGTCCTGGAGGTAGAGTGCGTTCATCTCCCCGCCGCCGAGGTGGTCGTAGACGCGGATGGAGTCGCGCACAGCGCCCCCGAGGAGCTGGTAGACCGGTACGCCCAAACTCTTGCCCCAGATATCCCAACAGGCGTGCTCAATGCCGGAGAGGGCGCTCATGCCGATGACGCCCATGCGATAGAAGGAGTGCCGGTACATCATCTGGTAGAGGTGCTCGATACGTCGCGGGTCCTGACCGACGATCAAGGGGGCCAGATCCTCGACGCAGCCGGCGACGGCGCGCGTCTTCCACTCCAGGCTCGCCTCGCCCCAGCCGGTAATTCCCTCGTCGGTCTCGACCTTGACGAAGACCCAGTTCCGCATCACCGCGTTGACGATGCGAGTCGAGACCCGCGTGATCTTCATGCAGCACCTTCTCCGATCGGCACGACGATATCGATCGCGGTCCCGCCGTCTGGCCGCGAGATGCAGACGCGGATTTGTCCGGCCGCGCGGCCGCCGTCGGCGATCGCCACGGTGGCGCGATCGCCCGGGTCGAGGTCCGGTAGGGCGACCTCGGTTCGGTCGGACAGCGTTTCTTCGACCGCGCTGACCATTACACAATAGCCCACCAAGCGGTAGCTCGGGAACTCCTTGGGTCGATTCGCGGCGACGGCGAGTTCGATCTCCGTGGGTGAGACCCGCCGCGCCTCGATGACCCGCAGCGGCGCCGAGAGCTCGCGCAGCACGGCATAGGACGGCTTCGGCTGCCCCACCAGATCGGTCACGCCGTGGACGCGGCGGCGATGGCGCCCATCCCCCTCCTCGCCCATGTGGGTGCGGTAGTCGTTGAGGCTGAAGTAGATGGCGCCGGTCACCGTGCGGCAAGCGCCGATCGGCGGCATCTGCTCGCGCAGCATGGCGATGCGGCGCGGATCGCCACCGGGGAGGGCCGGCTCGCAGAGACCGAATTCGGAGATGACGAGCGGCCTGTCGGGCAGCGCTGTTGCGATGCGGTCGAGCGTTTCGACGAGATCGAGATCGGGCAGCCAGGTGCCGGCGTAGCCGTTCCACATCAGCACGTCGCCGGCGACCGTCGCGTCGCGGGCAGGGTCTTTGTGGAAGGTGTTGCTGACGTAGTTGACCAGGCGGGTGTCGTCGAGCTCCCTGATGAAGGTGCGAAAGTCGGTCATGGCCTGCCGCGTGACCGGCGACTGCCCATCCAGCTCGTTCGCCATCCCCCAGGCGATGATCGAGGGGTGGCTACCATGCCAGCGGATCATTTCCTGTGCCTGACGCCGCGCAACCGTCATCGCCGCCTCACCGGGCTCCTTGGGGGATCCCCAGAGCGGCACTTCTTCCTGGACCAACATGCCGTGGCGGTCGCACCAGTCGAGCACCCGCTCGTCCTGCTGCCAATGGAAGCGGGTGAGGACGCAGTTGGCGTCTTTCATCGCCCGCAGCGTGGCGTCAATCCGGGCATCGTCTTCGGCCATGCCGACCGCGGGGTCGGAGCCGGGCATCCACTCGACGCCCATCAGCCGCACCGGCTCGCCGTTGAGCAGGATGCGCGGCCCCGCGACGCGGACCTCGCGGAACCCGAACCGCGTCTCGACCGCGTCGGTCTCCTCGCCAGCGTGCGTCAGCGAGAGACGGAGGGTGTAGAGGTGGGGATGGTCGAAATGCCAGAGCCGAACGTCGGGGAGCGCGATCCCGTCGATCGTGAACGCCCCGTCACGGACCGCAACCGGCCGCTCGTCCTCCCAGACCGGGTGTCCCTCCTCCGGCCCAGAGATCGCGAGGCGCACCCGCAGATCGGCGAGTTCCGTCTCACCGGTGAGCTCGACGCGCACCCCCACCCGGCCGCCGATGGCGCTGCCCGGACCGGTCAGGGTGGGCGTCGCCGTCACCCGCGCGACGGCGACCGCCGGCGAGCCGGAGACGACAGCCCGCACCGGGCGGATGATGCCGCCGTCGTTCGCCCAGTCGAAGTGGCGCAAATACGGCAGGGCCGTATGGCTGAAGCTATTGTCGACCGCCACCACGAGCAGGTTCGTCTCGCCCGGCCGCAGATGTGGCGTGGCGTCGACGTCGAAGGGGGTGTAGCCGGAGCCGTAGTGGTCGGCCGCGCGCGCGCCGTTGATCCAGACGACGGCGTCGCGGTAGACCGCGCCGAAGTGCAGGCGGATGAGCTTGTGCGCCCACTCAGTTGGGACGGTGAGCGTGCGGGCATACCAGCCGCGTCCCACAAACGACTCCGTGTCGTCGTCGACGCTCCAGGTATGCGGCACCTGAATGGGACGGGCGTGCACCGACAGGGCGTTCTTGTACCAGCCCTTCGCCTCCCCCAAGCCATCTGGATCGGGGAGGAAACGCCAATCATCATTGAGCGACACGAGTACGCGCGCAGGCTGAGGCATTGGTTTCGCTCCTCCATGATCCGCAATGGGCGAAAATGCTGCGGTGTTCCTCAAGAGGATCAATCGACCGATTGCTAGCCATACGTGACCACCCCGGTTGTCAAGCCGCGACGAAGTGGCGCGTCCCCAGGGCGTCCCGCGTTGCCCTTATCGCGCCTCGAGGAGGCTGCCCCAGACGATCACGCTGGCGGCTGGCGTCGGCAAGCGGATCGCCAAGCCATCGTCCATGAGCTCCTGTCCGCTCGCCTGCGGATTCCCGACCGCATCGGACCACTCGAGCCGATACAAAGTCCGACCGTCCAGTCCTCGAAGCCTGACCCGAACCTCTTCGGTCCTGTCCGCATCGCGGAACGCCAGCACGGCGAACCGGCCGTCCGCCGGGTTTCCAAGCTGCCAGACGTCCCAGCCTTGGTGCCAGGGGCCGGTGAGCAGGTATCGGCGGCCGGCCAGTAGCGGGCGCAGCCGCTTATATTCGGAGATGGCCCGTGCCAGCTCCTGGCGCTCCTCGTCCGACCAGCGCCCCAGACGGGCAGACACGCCGAATGCCCCTCCCATCCGGCTGCGATACTCGTACCGGCCGCGGCGGTCGAGCACCCAGGTGTTGAGATAAGGCAGAGGAAGGAAATAGCCGGCGCCCTGGGCATGGTGTCGGCAACTAGCCGCCCGGTGGGTATAGTCCGAAAGCCATTGCGTGTGGGTGTGCCGGAGCATGCCCAGATCTACCCGATGACCCCCGCTTGCGCAGTTCTCGATCACGAGCTTTGGGCATGCCCGCACCAGGTTCTCAAGCACCCGGTACAGGCCGATCGTGTGGGCGACGTGGCCGTCGCCGACCTGGTGCCCATGGTCGGGGCGGTTGCACCCCAGCCCGTAGCCCATGTTGTAGTCCCACTTCAACCAATCGACGCCGTACTCCTGCACGACGCGGACCATCTCGCCAACCATCCACTCCTGGACCTCGGGCACACCTAGGCAGAGATGCGCCGCAGTGTCGTCGCCCCAGCCGCGGGCGATCGGCTGCCCGTTTCGCTGCGCCACCCATTTCGGGCGCCGGGTGGCGAGTTCGCCAGCCAAATCCACCCGCTCCGGCTCGACCCAGAGCCCGAAGCGCATGCCAAGCCGCTGGATCTCGTCCCCGAAAGCCTTCAACCCCCGAGGGAACTTGCCGCGGTCCTCCCGCCAGTCGCCCCAGCCGGCGACGTACGAGTCGGGACGGCGCCCGCGAAACCAGCCATCGTCGATGACAAAGACCTCGCAGCCTGCCGCGGCCGCAAGCCGCGCCTCCTCGAGCAGACGGGCCTCATCGATGTCGCCGAAGTAGGCGTACCAGTGGTTGTACTGAACCCACGGCCAGTCCGCGGGAGCCGGCGGCGTGTGGTAGCGCCGCGCCCACTCGTGCAGCGCGGCTGCCGCGTCGTCGAGTTCGCCCCGAAAGCCGCACAGGATCACGGTGGGAACGTCCAGCCGCTCGCCGGGCGCCAGCACCCGCTCGAAATCCGACAGACCGATTGCCAGCGTCCCGACGCGGCCGGCTAACCGCGAGTTCAACCGCCAGCGCCCTGACCAAACCAGTCCGCTTGCCAGCCCACCGGTCGGGCCAAACAGGGCGAACCAGGGAACGTGCGTACCGGAGGATCGGCCGTCGTCGGCGACGGCGATCGTGCTGGAGCCAGAGGGGTCGGGCAAGTCGATCATTTGGAGCGTGTAGCCAAGGGGAGGCATGGCCGCGTCCCATGCACCGCCCCTCAGCATGCCGAGCCGACTCCCCTCGGGTAGCCCGATGCGCAGCCAGAGGGAGGCGGGATCTCGCACCGTGACGGGCTCGTCGCCTCCGTTGATGACACCCGTTTCGCAGCCCAAGACCGACGCATGCTCGTACGCCCGCCACGTTAGCACGGCCCGAAGAGCCGTCCCGTGAAGCCTGCCCTCCAAGCGCACGCCCATGCCGTCGTCCAGCACGCGCCCGGTCACGTCGCGGAGGCTGACTCCAACGTCGGCGTCGACCGACAGGCCGACGGGCCGGCAGGGCTGTCCGATCCACTCGCTCCCGGCGACGGAGAGGGAGGTCAGCATCACCTCCCCGTCCGCCGTCCGCTGCCACCGTGCCGTCATCTGCTCGCTGCCGACGGAGTACTGGCCGACCTCATCGTCGGCTCGGGCCCATACCGGTGCTGATCGTCGCTCCAAGGCTCAGCCCCCTAGGAAACCTTGCCGGTCTTCAAGAGCTCCTCGAGCTTCGGTCGGGCCTCCGCCATCGCATCCGCCACCGGCTTGTCGCCTCTTAGCGCCGCCTCCCAAATCGGATTGAAGACGTCACGGAACTCCCGCACGTAGCCGCCGAAGTACTTCCCCATCTTGTCGCCCGGCGTCCGCAAGATGGCCGGGTTGAGCTGGTCGAGGAAGACCTGCTTGCTGGCCGGCTTGGTTGCCGGATCGAGGAAGTGCTCGCTCTCCGAGAGCCGTTTGAGCGGCGGCACGGCCTGGCCAAGCTGGGATACGATCGTCTGTCCCTCCTCAGAGGTACAGAAGGAGATCCATTTCCAGGCCGCCTCCTTGTCCTTGGCCCCCGCGGTGATGGAGAGTGGGGAATACCAGCCGGTCGAAACCGGGACCTTTCCTTGGGGGAACGGCATCACATCCCAGTTGAACGGGGCATCTCGGTAGCGGACCATCGACCAGACGCCGGCGTAGACCATGGCCACGTGGCCGGTGAGAAACGAGATCGTCTCGGTCAGGAGCAGTTGCGGGCTGGGCGCGATGGATTGCTTCAGGTTCATGTCGACGAGCAGCTGCAATCCTTCCACCGCCGTCGGATCGTCGAGAGGGACCTGGCCGTCTTCGGTGATGACTTCGCCGCCGTTGCCCCAGACCCACAGCCATGGCAGCCAGGTGGCGCCGGGGTTGAACCCGTACTGCTTGATCCTCCGGGCATCGAACCCGTCCTCGCCCGGATGCTTGCCGTCGCGGTCCAGCGTCAGCAGCCGGGCGTATTCGAGGAACTGGTCCCACGTCAGAGGCTGTGCGGGGTTCGGCGGCTCGAGCTGCGCGGCCTCGAACAGGTCCAGGTTGTAGTACACCGCCACCGCGCCGCCGTCGTAGGGGAGTCCGTACGTCTTGCCCTCGTACTGCGACGTGTACCACGCGATGTCCAGGTAGTCTTCCTTCTTGAACCGGGGGTCGGCGGCAATCAGGTCGTCGAGCGGTTCGAGCGCTCCGGCACGGATCGATGACGTGATGGAGCAATCGCATTCGAAGAGGCAGTCGGGCGGCGTACCGCTGGCGAGCTTCAACTGGAACTTCTGGTAGTAGTCGCCCGGCACCTCCTCAATGACCACCTCGATGTCGGGTTCCTGCTCCTGGAATGCATCGCGCAGTTTCTTGAAGACGCCGAAGATCGCGTCGTCCCCACGGGCGAAGAAGTCGACCGTCCTCTCCTGGGCGTGAGCCGTGCGGGCCCGGAAGGCGCCCGCGCCGAGCAGCCCTCCGGCGGCGAGGGTGGCACCAAGCCCTCCCGCGCGCTGGACGAAGCCGCGTCGGCTGTACCTGGATGTACCCATGTCCTCACTCCTCTCTCAGTCCGACAGGGGGAGGAAGCTCCCCCGGCCACCTAACCCTTGATGCCCGTGAGCACGATCCCTTGGATAAACGTGCGCTGCGCGACGAAGAAGAGCACGATGATCGGCGTGATCATGATGACGGAAACCGCCATCACGAGGTGGGTCATGTCCCGCCCCCAGGCGAGGCCCTGCAATGCCGCTAGGCCGAGCGCGAGCGTCCGGTTGTCGGCCGAAGAGAGGTAGACCAGGGGCCCAAAGAAGTCGTTCCAGTGCGCCAGGAAGGAGAGGACGGTGACGACCGCGAGCGCCGGCTTGGCGAGCGGCAGGACGATCTCCCAGAAGATCCGCCACGAGCTGGCGCCGTCGAGCCGTGCCGACTCGTCGAGCTCCATTGGAATGGTGCGGAAGAATTGCCGCAGCAGGAAGATGAAGAATGGCCCGCCGCCGAACCAGTACGGCACGATGAGGGGCAGGAACGTATCCAGCCAGCCGAAGGTCTTGAACAGGATAAACGTGGGGATCAGCGTCACCGTGTATGGCACCATGATCGTCGCGAGGAGCACGGCGAACAGCAGATCACGCCCCGGCCAGCGGAGCCGGGCAAAGGCGAACGCGCAGATGGCGGACGTCAGCACCTGACCGATCATGGCCCCGAAGGTGATCACGAGCGTGTTGCGGAGGTACTGGAAGAACGGGAGCTTCGAGAGCACCTCCGAATAGTTGCTCCATCGCGGGGAAGGCGGAATCCACTCGGGTGGAAGGAGAAAGATCTCCTCCGGACCCTTCAGCGAGCTGCTGACCAGCCAGGCGAAGGGGGAGAGCATCACCGCACCGCCTAGCGTCAGCAGCGCATAGGCGATCGCTTGGCCGGTGCGCTGGCGCGCCCGCTGCCCGAACCGGTTGCGGCGCGCGGCCCGTGTCCGTTCCTGCGGCAGAAGCATCGGCACGGCTGGCATCGGTCTACCTCACGTCCGCCTCGTAATAGACCCATCGGCGCTGGAACCGAAACGTCACCAGCGTCAGTGCCACGATGACCAGGAAGAGCATCCAGGAGAGCGCGGCAGCGTCGCCCACCCGAAAATATTGGAAGCCGGTCCGGTACAGGTAGACCAGATAGAGCATCGCCGAGTCGCTCGGACCGACGCTGCCGCTGCCTCCGGTGGGCGTATAGATCAGGTAGACAATGGTGAACGCTTGGAACGAGCCGATGATGTTGAGGATCAGGTTGAAGAAGATGACCGGGGACATCATCGGGATCGTAACCTGGCGAAAGCGCTGCCACGCATTGGCGCCGTCGAGCTGAGCCGCCTCGTACAGGTGCGCCGGTACTCCCTGCAGTCCGGCGAGAAAGATGAGCATCACCCCGCCCAGGCCCGTCCAGAGGCTGACCGACGCCAGCAGAGGGATCGTCCACCTCGGCTCGATCAACCAGCCGGGAGCGGGCAGGCCGAGGTCGAGGAGCACGTTGTTGAGCAGCCCAAAGTCGTAGTTCAGGACCCAGCGCCACAGCGCGGCGGCGGCGGCGGCGGGAACGAGGCTGGGCAGGTACCAGATGGTGCGGAAGAAGGCAATCCCGCGCACCTTCTGGTTCATGAGGATGGCGACCAAGAAGCCGACGACCAATGTCAACGGGATGGTGAGCGCGCTGTAGTAGATCGTCAGCGTCAGCGCCTTTTGGAACAGGTCTTCGCCGAGCAGCTTGCGGTAGTTCCGCAGGCCCACGAAGTCCGGAGGATCGACAATGTTGTACTCCGTGAAGCTTAGGTAGAACGTGTAGACGATGGGGTACGCGGTAAAGATCAGCAGCCCCAGGATCGCGGGCGCCGCGAACAGGTAGCCGTCAAGCGCCTGACGCGCCTTGAACCCGTGACCCGTCCTGAGAGCACCGAGCCGGGCATCCGCCGATTGAGCCACCCGCCTGAGCGTGGACAACGTTCCTACCCCTGCTCGCTCATCGTCCGCTGAACGGCCAACCCGAAGGATTGCGCTTACTATGAACTCGGCCTCGTGCCGCCGGAGAGATTCACATGGCAGTTATATGGTGATTATATAACAATTGTAGTGAAACAGGGCGACTGCGTCAATAGAACGCCCGTTCTTCTTTGATCGACGAGGGCGATCGGGCGGAGGTGCGGCCCCGATGAGCGATGTCGGTGCGCGGCATGGCGCAGCAGGGGGGGGCGGAATGGGTCCTAGACGCCGTCGGCCAGAGCGTCGATCAGCGGCTCGAGTTCGGGCGGTCCATCCTGTTGCAAGACCGAACGGATGTTGTCCTCGAACTGGAGGATGTGGCGGCGCATCGAGAGGCGGGCGACCTCGGGGTCGCCGGCGACGATGGCGGCCAGGATCTCCTGATGACCCTGCTGGGAGCGCTCGGGCGCGCCGGGCAGCACCCGCGAGGTCAGGGTCCGCCCGACGGTGAGGATGCCCGCCACCGGCCGCAGCGCCTCTCGCAGCAGCCGGTTCTGGGCCGCGGCCATGATCGCGTCGTGGAACGCGATGTCGACGCGCGTGAAGCGGTCCGGGTCATCAAGCGTCGCGTCCATCTCCGCCAGCATCTGCCGCAATGCGTCCACGTCTTGGTCGGTCCGCCGTTGGGCGGCGAGCGCGGCCGCCTCGCCTTCGAGCAGGCGCCGCACCTCCAGCAACTCGTTGAGCAGATCCTGACCACGACCGCCGCGGACCTGCTCGAAGAGGACGAGGGGATCGAGGTAGTCCCAACGATCCGGGGGTTGGACGGTCATGCCCCGGCCGTGCTTGACGGTCACCAGGCCCTTGGCGACCAGGATGCGGGCGGCCTCCCGGACGACCGTCCGGCTGACGTCGAAGCGCAGTGCCAATTCCGCTTCGGGCGGCAGGGTTGCTCCCGGTTGCAGCTCGCCGCGCACGATCTGGCGCGCCACCCGCTGCACGACCCGTTCGTGCAAACGGCGGCCATTCGCCGATCGATAGAGGGCGGCGACGTCATACGACATGCGGAGGATGTTCCTTCCCGATTCCCAGGCAAAATCGGTTGTATGATAACCCAAGAGGATATCGATTTTGTAGGGGCGTGATGATGGCGCTCTTCGAAATGATCGGACCATGGCGGTCATCGGACCTCGCCCGGGAATCAATTCCCGGGCTCAGTGACGGAAGTCGGCTCAAGCCGACTGACGGCGAACCGCATATGCGGAATAATTGGGGAAACGCCGTCATCGCGTCCTGATCTGATTGCCGACGCCGGTGCATTCGAACCAGGGCGCGATGAATCACGTCCCTACAATCAGTCCGTACGCCTAACGCCTAATGGCTAACGGCTGACGGCTGACGGCTCACGGCTCACGGCTCACGGCTTTCAGGTAGGCGATGCCGCGTTGGGTGCCCTCGCGGAAGTCGCCGGCGCCTTCGAACTCGCTACAGACCGCGCCGTCGTAGCCTTGGGCGGCAAGGTCGGCGAAGAGGTCAGTCAGGGGCAGTTCGCCGTCACCGGCCGGGACGAAGGCAAAGCCGCCGTCGTGCCAGACCCCATCCTTGATATGGACGTTGACCACATGCGGCAGCACCGCGGCGTAGTCGGCTTTCGCCTGCTCCAGGTTATGTCCAGCCCAGCAGAAGTTGCCGGTGTCGATGGTGATCCGCAAGGAGGGCGAACCGACCTCCTCGACCAAGCGCACCAGGGTCGGGCCGTCGTTGAGCAGACGGCCGTGGTTCTCCGCGGCCAGCGTCACACCCAGCCGCTCGGCCTCGGGCAGGGCTAGCTGAAAACCCTCGACGAAGGCCGGCCAGGCGCTCTCCAGCGTCACGCCGGGCTTGGCGTCGCCCACGAAGGCGCGAACCAGCGGCACGCCGAGCGCCGACGCGATCCGGCAGGCATCCAGCAGCCGCTCGACCTCCGGTTGCAGCGCGGCGCGGTCGGTTTGGGCGAAGTCGTTGTAGCCGGCGACGCTGACGATCTCCAGCCCTGCCTCGTCCGCCCAGGCGCGCGCCCGCGGAATGGTCTCGTCGTCCAGTGTCAGCCCGCCGTGGTGGCCGGGCTTGGCGTTGAGTTCGACGCACTCGGCGCCGATTTCGCTGAGGTTCTGGAAGACCTCGCGCAGCGAAGCGTCGCCCCATCCGAGGCTGGTCGACCCGATCAAACTCATCGTTTCTCCCCTCGTTCACCGGCTCACGGGCGGCCGGGCGGGAGGAGCATAACCGGTCCGAGCAGGTCCTGGGACTGGTCGAGCCAAGGTCGAGGTCGAGATCCCCATCGTCCTCCGGCTGGAAGAACTCGCGGAAGGCTTCGACGTGGGTCATCGCCCATTCGGGATCGAGCGGGGCGTCGAGGCGGTCGCGCATCAGCTCGTCGGCGATGACGCCGAGCACCACAAACGGCTTGTCCGCATCGGCGGGGGCATCCTGGCTCAGCTTGTCGGTAACGGCGCCCTGCACATCCCATTCGTGGACGGTGAGCAGACCACAGGAGGCGCAGCAGCGGCCGGGCACCTGCGACACCAGCAGCCACTTTGGCTCCACCAAGATTGCCAGAAACTGGTCGCGGGCGCGGGTACGCGTGTCGCAATCGGGGCAGCGACGGGCATCGACCTCGTCCCAGCCGTTGAGGTAAAAACGCGGGCCGGTCTGGCGGGCGGCAAGCTCGGGCGGGACATGGTCCGCCTCCTTGATCGCGCGGCGGACCCAATTGATCGCGCCGGGGGTGTTGCGCCAGGCGTCGGTCATGGTCGACGTGTAGAGCATCGCGTCGTACTCGTCGATGAGGCGATCGAGATCCTTCGGCGGCCTCTTTGGCGGCTTTTTGTCGCCGAGGATGTACGGGATGATGAGCGGGTTGGCAGCGCGGGCGTCGAGAAGGGCCCGCCGGGCGAAGATGGTATCGCCGAGGGAGCGGTATTTGACCAGCGCGACGTTGTAGCGCCAGAGCGTCGACGGGTCGTCGGCGTATTCCTCGACGATCCGCGCCGCCGCCTCGTCGCGGCCGGCGAGGAGGAGCTGATTGAGCAGGAAGTAGCTCACGCCCTGGTCGTCAATCGGGTTGAGCGCAAGCACATCCTGGGCAATCGCGATCGCCTCGTCGCGGCGGTCGAGGTGAGAGAGCACGGCGGCCATTCCGAAGCGGGCGCGCAGGTAGGGCCGCGTGTCGAGGTCACTCCAGAATGTGCCCGCGTACCGCTCGCGGAAATCCGGGCCGAGGGCGCTCGGCGGCGACGACGCCTTGCTCGTAGAGCGGTAGCGCCTTCTCCGCCACGTCCGTTTCCTCGGCCAGCAACACGTAGGCGTCGGCGCAATCCGGCGAGATCGCCAGAGCCTCATGGGCGAGCGTGGCGCGCTGATCGCCGACCGCGCCGAAGGCGTCGTACACCTTGTCCTGGGCGCGGTCGAGCGGGGTATCGGGCGGGACCGCGGCCGGGAGGACGGGCGAACTCCACAGGAAGTCGAGGAAGGCCTGGTACTGCTCGTCCGTCTTGAACTTTTCGCGGCCGGCAAGCTGCATCACGGTGCGCTCGTCGCGCTCCCTGGCCCGCGGGTCGAGACTCAGCGGGAAGGCCGGCTCCTGGTCGGACTGAACGACAGGATGGTGCTCCTCCTTCGGCAGGCAGCAGTGCTTGTACTTCTTGCCACTGCCGCAGGGGCACGGGGCGTTGCGGCCGACTTTGGTCACGGCGGGGCTCCTTGGCCGGATCGCGGACGCGCGGACAGGCTGGGGAGATCGCTGCAATTGTCGTGCATCCGATGCGGGAATGCACGCGCTAATCCGGGATCAGGAGGATTCGACGCGTAGCGGATACTCGGGATCGTCCTGCCAACAGGCGGGAATTGCCTCGAAGTAGGCCCGCGCACGACCGAGTTCGTGGTCGCTGTGGATGATGTGGTCGTAGTCGTTTCGTTGCCCGAGGCGTCTGTTGAAGGCTCCAGCGTCACTCCGGCCTCGCGGATTGCTTCACCAAGTTCATCCAGCGCTCGTTCAACCGCAACGATTCGGGGTGCGACCAACATGCCGTCCGGCGTTTCGGTCACGATCACGACATCCCCTTCCTTAATGCCGAGGCGCTGCCGGACCTCAGCGGGGATCGTGAAGTTGCCGTCTGTTTCGATCCGAACGGGCGTGTGCGTGACCGCCATCATCATGCCTCCAGTCGAACACCTAAGCAGATGGTAGCACGGTGCATGTGCGACGGGCGGATCGGAGTAAAAGGGCTGATTTCGCTCCGCGTCGGTCTTGAACCACCGCCCGCGAACGCGTATGCTGACGGCCGCGCGTGGGCGCCCGGCGTGGGGGGTGGGCGATCCTTGCGGCATGCTTCTAAACTTCCAGGGTCCCGGTTTCCACGCAAATCCTCCGCCGCACCGCAGCGCCCCAGGCAGGGGCAGATCGAGCAGACCGGCGATGCGCGGCTTTTTCCACCGCCAGGGCAAATTCCAGCCCGTCGCGATCGACGACGAACGGCCGGATCAGCAGATCCCGGAGGATCTCTGGGTCAAGTGCCCCAACTGCAACGAGCTCGTCTACTCGAAGGAGCTCCAACACAACCACCAGGTCTGCCCCAAGTGCGGCCACCATTTCCGCATGGGCGCGCGGGAGCGGATCGCCTTCCTCGCTGACGACGAGTCGTTCGAGGAGTGGGACGCCGATCTGCGCCCGGAGGACCCGCTCGACTTCGCCGACGGCTCCGGGCCGTACCCCGATAAGCTGCGCCGCACCCAGCAAAAGAGCGGTGAGCTCGAGGCGCTCGTTGCCGGCGCCGCCACCGTCGACGGCCTACCCCTGGCGCTCGTCGTCGCCGACTTCGCCTTCCTCGGGGCCAGCATGGGGTCTGTCTTCGGAGAAAAGCTGACCCGCGCCGCCGAGCGCTGCGCCGAGCGCCGCATCCCGCTCCTCACCGTCAACGCCTCGGGCGGGGCCAGGATGCACGAGGGCCTCTTCTCCCTCATGCAGATGGCGAAGACGATCGCTGGCCTCACCCGCCTGGCCGAGGCGCGCGTGCCGCACCTCTCGCTCCTGACCGATCCCTGCTACGGCGGCGTCACCGCCAGCTATGCCACGGTGGCCGACGTGATCATGGCCGAACCCGCCGCCCTGATCGGCTTCGCCGGGCCGCGGGTGATCGAGCAGATCACCAAGCAGAAGCTGCCGGAGGGGTTCCAAACCGCCGAATTTCTGCTCGAACACGGCATGATCGATCTCATCGTCGAGCGCGGCTCGCTGCGCACGACGCTGGTGACGCTGCTGGGGCACTACGGGAGGGCGGCAAGGCGGCAAGGCGGCAAGGCGGCAGAGGAAGCGGTCGTGATCGAGGTTGGGAATGGTTGAAACGGCGACGCTGACGGCCTGGGAACGGGTGAAGCTGGCGCGGACGCCGGAGCGGCCGCACACGCTCGACTACCTGCACGATCTCGTGACCGACTTCGTCGAGTTGCACGGCGACCGCGCCTTCGGCGACGACCACGCCCTGATCGGCGGTCTCGCCCGCTTCGGCGAGCGCACGGTGCTGGTCCTCGGCCACCAAAAGGGCGGCAACACGCGGGAAAACATCGCTCGCAACTTCGGCATGGCGCGGCCGGAAGGCTACCGCAAGGCCGTCCGTCTCATGCGCCACGCCGAGAAGTTCGGTATCCCGGTGTTGACGATCATCGACACGACGGGGGCGGAGCCGGGGATTGGCGCCGAGGAGCGCGGCCAGGGCACGGCGATCGCGGAGAGCCTGCTCACGATGGTCGCGTTGCGCGTCCCGATCGTGGCGACGGTCACTGGCGAAGGAGGCAGCGGCGGTGCGCTGGCGATCGGCGTTGCCGACCGGGTGCTGATGCTGGAAAACGCGGTCTACTCGGTCGTCTCGCCGGAGGGGTGCGCGGCCATCCTTTGGAAGGATACCGCCAAAGCGCCCGAAGCCGCCCAGGCGATGCGCATGTCGGCGACGGACGCCCTAAGCTTCGGTATCGTCGACGAGGTGATCCCGGAACCGGTCCCAGCCCACGACGCCCCCCACGACACGATCGCGGCCGTCGGCCAGGCGATCGCCCGCAACCTCGATGACCTGCTGAACAGCTACCCCCAAGCCGACCCCGCCGCCATCGACCGCCTGCTCGCGGCGCGCTATGCAAAGTTCCGCCGGATCGGAGCGTGGACCGAGGCGTAGGCGTTCGGCACTCGGCGTTCGTGGATATGGTCGGATCGTTCTGGCCATCGGGCTCCGTCCGGGAATCAATTCCCGGCCTCATTCCCGGAAGTCGGATAAAACCGACTGACCGCGGACCGGGTCTGCCATTCATTGCGGATCACGCAGTCTGCCGGCTGACGGCCGTCAGGCTTGGGACTCTTGTGGGCCTCTGTGGGTGTATTCCTGGAACGGGGAGATGGCGTGGAGGATGTGCTGGGAGGGCGGGGCGATCCGGGGCGGTTCGCGGGGTTTCTCGCCGATTGGGAGGCGGTGCTGGCGAAGCGGGTGGAGGAGGCGGTCGCGGCCTTCGCCACGGTCGAGGGGGTCCGCGGTTTGGTGCTGGCGGGCGGCGTCGGGCGGGGGGAGTCGTGGCCGCTGTCGGACATCGATCTGCTGCCGATCTACGACGACGACCGGGTTGAGGAGGCGGGAGCCGAGATCGAACGGCGACGGGTCGAAATCCTGGCACGGTGGACTGAAGAAGGGTGGTGGACGGGGCTCGATGTCGGGCGGCTGGTTTTCAGCCGCGGTGAGGTCGTGGGGGCGCTCGAGGTGGACGCGTCGGCCCTGACGGCGCTGCTGGCCGATGACCGCTGGTACCACAGCCTGGATAAGGGATACGGCGGACGGGCGGCGTACGACCCAACGGGCCTGGCGGCCAAACTCGCCGGCTGGTTTACGGATCACCGGTTCAGCACGCCGGTGGTGGAGTTCCGGCTGGCACGGGAACGTCGAGAGGTTGACGAGGCGCAACGGCTCGTCCGGACGTCTCTGGCCCGTCAGGATCCGCTGGGGGCGACGACGGCGGTGCGCGCGGCGGCGAAGTGGATCCAAGTCCGGCTGCTGGAGTCGTGGGGCGAGCGTGACAGTTCGCAGGCCCGCGTCGGGACGCGCTTTGAAGCGCTGGCCTCCGCTCGTGGTCGGTCCGATCTGGTCGATGCGCTGCGCGCGCTCAACGACCTGGACGATGCCTCTGTCGAGCGGAGGATGGCGGCGGCGCCGTGGTGGGTTTGGGAGCGGCATGATCGCTCGTGGCGGGCGCGACGGCGGGTCGGCGAGGCCGTGACGTCCACCCAAGACGCGCGCGACGTGTTGCGCGTGTGTACGCTCTATGAGACGCGCCGTTGCTCGGCTCCGCCCTTCCCAACATGGTTGGCAATCCCGGACGAGGTTGAATCGCTCGCGGAGCAGGCTGATCGCCTCGACGCCCTTGCCCGGCTGGTCTTTGCGCCGTCGTCCTAACGCCGAACGTGCCGGCGAGCGTGCCGCCCCGCTCTACGACCGAGACAGGCCCTCGCCGCCGCGGCGTCGCGCCGCCTCCGGCGCCAAGGGCAAATCGTCGACGTGGAGCCAGAAGTGGGGTTCGGGGAGGAGGGCGAGGTTCGGCTGGTGTTGGAGCCAGTGGGCAACGGGCGGCTCGATCTCTTCCAGCGGGGTGCCGTCGCGGTCACCGAACCAAAGGTACCAGCGGCCGTCGGCCGACCAGACGAGCAGTCGCTCTGGGTGGCTGAGGTGCTGGGAGACGGGTTGAACGTACGCGAACATCATCGGCATCTCAACACTACAACGTCTGCGAAGCGCGGGCGGTTTCCACGCCGCCGCGGTGCCACCCAAGCGCGCACTATCGCAACATGGCTGCCAACGGAGGCGTTCGGCGTTAGGGGTTCGGGGTCAATGGGAGCGGTGTGGTACAGTCGCCCAATTTTCTCGCGGACGGCAGCTGGAGGAGATGGCGATGGATACCACATCTGACGACGACGCGATCGGTACGTACGAGTACATCCGGTACGAGGATCCGGCGGCGGCGTTTCGGCCGTACGATCCGCGCTGCCCCGCGGTCGCGCGGCGGGTGATTGCGCTGATTCGAGGGCGGATGCCGGAGGCGCGGGTCGAACACGTCGGCAGTACGGCGATTCCTGGCTGCGACGGGAAGGGGGTCGTCGACCTGATGCTCGTCTACCCGCCTGGTCGTCTGAGCGAGGCGCGGGATGCCCTCGACGGGCTGGGGTTCCAGCGGCAGCGCGAGCGTCCCTGGTCATTCACGGAGGAGCGCCCGGTGCGGATCGGCACGATCGAGCATGACGGGGAGACGTTCCGGCTCCACGTCCACGTCATCGCCGCCGACGCGCCCGAGGCCGCCGATCAGATTGGGTTCCGCGACCGGTTGCGGGCCGACCCGGCGCTGGTGGCCGAATACGTCGCCCGCAAGCGCGCCGTGCTGACCGGCGGCGTACGCGACGCCAACGAGTACAACCAGGGCAAGGAGGTGTTCATCCAGAGGGTGCTCGGCGACTCAGCGGATCGAATCGCGTAGCCGAAGCTCATCGCACGGTCCCTAGCCAATCGAACTCGCCGCCAGCGTCTTGACGACTCCGACATTCAATGCTTCAATTTCGCCTCACCAACGTTAAGTTCCGCGCGGGGTAGGTGGAGGCGCTCCTGGTCGAAGTTGCGACCAGCGGTGGCATTCTCGCCCCATCGCTACGACACGTTTGCTGACGCGCCGTCCGCTTCCAGCGCCGCCGCCTTCAACACGCGGGAGGTCGACTTCGCCCGCCGCTGCGCCGAGGCGACCAACGTGTTGGTGTTCTAAGAAGTCAACCGGTTCGGTACGGCACACCTGGCAGGGGGCGACGGATGTTGTTTATGGTCGTCGAGCGGTTTGCGTCCGGGCGGCAGGCTGAGATCTACCGGATCGTGCGCGAGCGCGGCCGGATGCTGCCCGAGGGGCTCGGCTACGTCGACTCCTGGGTCTCCGCCGATCTGACCGTCTGCTTCCAGCTTATGGAGTGCGCGGACCCCGTGCTCTTCCAGGAGTGGACGATGCGATGGGGCGACCTCGCGGACTTCGATATCGTCCCGGTCGTGCCGTCAAAGGCGACGGCGGCCTTGATGGCTCGCCTCGCCCACGAGGCAGCAGCTGATCCGTCGTGACGCTGGGCGGGATGTCCGAAATCCGCGAGACGGGAGGAGTGCGAGGGGCAATAATGCGGGGCAGGCTTGCCGCTCGAAACTCCCAACCCGACGCTCCTGGAGGGAACGCCACATGCACACCGACACCGCCGTCGACGCCGATCTCGCCGCCTTGCGCGACCTGAACCACGACTACATTCAGTCGGTGCAGACCTCGGATGTCCGCCGGTTCGACGAGATTTTGGCCGACGACTTCCTGTGCACCTCCTCCGACGGGTCCTTGCTCGACCGGAGCGCCTTCCTGGAGCACACCGCGCATCCCGCCACGATTTCGAACCTGGAGGCCCACGACGTCGACGTGCGCCTCATGGGGGACGTCGCGATCATCCACGCGCGGACCACCTTCAGCGGGCCGGACGGTCGGCCAGGGGCCAGCCGCTACACGGACGTGTGGGCACGCCGCAACGGGCGCTGGGTCGCCGTCTCGGCCCAGATCACCCGCTACTGATGCGACGAGGGGGCCGCGCGCCACGCGTTCACCTCGTCGGCGATGACGTCCGAAAGTCGCGAGACGGGAGACGTCCGAGGCGTAATAATGCGGGGCATGGAACTCGACCCAGACGCCTGCTACCGCGCCTTTGCCGCCCGCGACCCCCGCTTTGACGGGCGGGTCTTCGCCGGTGTCCGCACCACGGGCATCTATTGCCGGCCGATCTGCCCGGCCAACACACCGAAGCGCGAAAACGTCACCTTCTTCTTCTCCGCCGCGGCGGCCCAAGCGGCCGGGTATCGGCCGTGCCTGCGGTGCCGGCCGGAGCTTTCGCCCGACCACGCCGCCTGGAACGGCTCGTCGCACACGGTATCCCGCGCGCTGGCGCTGATCGAGGCGGGCGCGCTCGACGACGGCGACGTCGAGGACTTGGCCCAGCGCCTCGGCGTCAGCGGGCGGCAACTCCGACGCCTCTTCACACAACAGATCGGGGCGTCGCCGGTGGCAGTCGCGCAGACGCGGCGGGTGCTCCTGGCCAAGCATCTCATCCATGAGACGAATCTCTCCATGACCGACGTCGCGTTCGCATCGGGCTTCGGCAGCGTGCGCCGTTTCAACGAGACGTTCCAGCGTCTCTTCCGCCGCCCACCGGCATCGCTGCGACGCACGCGGGGACCGGAGGCGCCTGAGGCCGCGGCGGTGACGATCCGGCTCCCCTACCGGCCGCCCTACGATTGGGATCTGATGCTCGCCTTTCTGGCCGCGCGGGCGATCCCCGGCGTCGAGGCAGTGGCAACCGACCACTATGCGCGGACGATCACGCTCGGGGCGCGCTCCGGCACGCTCGCGGTCGAACCGGGCGCCGCCAACACCCTCCGGGTCAGCGTGCGCTTCCCGCGGCTCGACGCGCTGCCGCGGATCATCGGGCGGGTGCGCCGTGTCTTCGACCTGGCCGCCGATCCGACAGTCATCGACGCCCATCTGGCGGAGGATCCGTTGCTGGCGCCGCTCATCGCGGCGCGACCAGGCTTGCGGGCGCCCGGCGCGTGGGACGGCTTCGAGCTCGCGGTGCGGGCTATTCTCGGCCAGCAGATCGCCGTGCCGGCGGCGACGAATCTTGCCGGCCGCCTCGTCGCCGAGTTTGGCATCGAGGTCGACGATCCCGCCGCCCACGCGCTCGGGCTGACGCATCTCTTCCCGTCATCCGACCGGCTCGCCGGCGCCGATATCGCCGCGTTGGGGTTGATGCCGGGGGCACGCGCCACCGCCTTGTCGGCACTCGCCGGGGCCGTCGCGGCGGATCCGGCGCTCTTCGGCCCATACCGCGACCTGGAAGGCGCGGTCGCGCAACTGCGGTCGTTGCCCGGTATTGGCGAATGGACGGCCCAGTACATCGCCATGCGGGCGTTGCGGGAGCCCGATGCCTTCCCGGCCGCCGATGCGGGTCTCCTGCGCGCGCTGGCGGATCCATCCGGCCGGCGGCCGACGCCAGCCGAGCTACTCGCGCGCGCGGACGGCTGGCGACCGTGGCGCGCCTACGCCGCGATGCACCTCTGGGCGTCGTTGACCACGCCCGTGGCATCGATCGATCGAGCGCAGGAGCGTGACCGGCGCGCGGCCTGATGGTCTTGCCATCGACCGGATGGCGACCTGTCTCCACGTTAGAGCGCCCGTGGCTGGCGCACCATCGGCCAAATGGTCGGCGATTTTCCGAATTGGATGGAGGCGAGCATCTCGAACCCGTGCCGTTCGTAGAGCAGCCGATTCCTCGGGCTTGACGCCTCGAGATACGCGAGCATGTTGTCGCGATCGCAGCGCGCCAGCGTGTGCTGCAGCAGCGCCGAGCCGTAGCCTCTGCCCTGTTGGGTCGGATCCACCCCGATGAGCGGCAGGTACCAGTGCGGCTCGCTCGGATGGTAGCCCTCCATCTGCTCGAGCACGGCGAAGAGCTCCGCTTGATCGCGCCCGGCGGCGCTGCGCTCAATTAGAGCCACGAGTCCGTCCTCGTCAGGGTGGCCACCGGGCGGGAGCCAGAGTGCCGCGCCGGCGTAGCCGTCAACGTAGTAGGCGGTCTCGTGGGCAAAGGCCTGACCGGCGAATGCCCGAATGAAGTCCGGCGCGTAGGACAGATACTGCTGGGGATCCGGGTAGAGCCACCGCCCAACGGGGTCCGCGCCAAACGCCAGGACCAATGCGCCAACGACGCGTGCCTCATCCGACATGGCCGCGGTCTTGATCCGCGATGACGTTATCGTTGATGCCATCATCTTTTTTCCTCCAATATCGTCTTGGATACCGCCATAGTAGATGCGGACGTTCAGCACAGGCGCTCGGCCCGCGCCACGACGAGGTGCGATGTCATGGGGAAGGCCAGGGCGTCGCCGTCCTGGTACATCCGTATCGTGCCGTCGATGTCCCGGCGAACGGCTTCGATGAGGGCGTTCCGCGCGGCCTCGTCCATCTGCTCGTAGTCCGGCGCCACCGCCGCGTAGGCGAGGATCGTCAACCGAACGAACTGCTCCGGCCGCGGGAAGCGGACCGTCCGCGTCACGGACTTGATGGACACGTCGCGGAACCCTGCCTCGTCGAGCAGCGTTCGCAGGTCCGCGGCGTCGCCGAACGAGAATGGCCCGCCTTCTTCGGCGACCCCGAGGTGGCGTTCGACGGCGGCGTCGAACGCATCGTAGAGCGACTGATGCTTCTGTCCCCGCCAGACGCTGAGGGCGGCCCGACCACCCGGCGCCAGGACGCGGCGCATCTCCCGCACCGCCGCCGGGCGGTCGGGGAAGAACTGGAGTCCCTGCTGGCAGAGCACCAGGTCGAACGCCTCGTTCGGGAAGGGAAGGTCGTCGGCGCTCCCCTGCTGCCAGGTGATCGAGGCGCCTGCCGGCGCGGGGCGTGACCCGGCGACGGCCAGCATCCCTGGGCTGAGGTCCAGGCCGACAACTGATCCGCTCGCGCCGACCAGCGGCGCGATCTGCCGGGCCACGGCCCCGGTGCCGCAGGCGACGTCGAGCACCCGCTCGCCCGGTTTGGGCGCTGCCCGGTGGAGCAGTTCCTCCGCCCACGGCAGGAAGATCGCCGGGACGAAGTAGCTCTCGTACATCTCGGCCGGGTTGGTGGCGACTGTCTGCTCCAATTGCTGAGCCATGGGAACCTCCTCAATTGAGTGCGGTAGTCCTGCTAGGGCCTGATTGAAACCCCCGTTATGCCGATCGCTATCCCCGTCATGCCGATCGCGGAGTCCCAGAGAGGCATCTCTCCCGCAAGGCGGACGACGCGGACGTTTCCTCGTTACCTCGGAATGACGGTGTGTAAACACGCCTCAGGGCGCGATGTTGTTGTTCTCGTGGAAGAGGTTACCTGGGTCGTAGCGGCGCTTGACCTCGACGAGGCGGTCCCAGTTCGCGCCATAGCCCGCGCGCACGCGGTCGCGCCGATCGGCGCCGTCGAGGTTGTTGAAGTTGAGGAAGCCCCCATTGAGCGCGTGCCGCTCGGTCGCCTGGTACAGGCCGCGCGCCCAGGCGATGGCGGTTTCGTCCTCTGCCGGGTCGTCGCAGGCGCCGACGGTGACCAACTGGTAGCGGGCGTCGCGGTGGGCGAAGGCGGTGGCGGCCGGGTCGATGCGATTCATCGGCCCGCGGTACCACTCGATGGCGATCATGTTCGTGGCGAGTGGGGGATCGGCCGCGTGCTCGACGACGGCGTCGAGGACCTCGTCGGTCAGATCGCGCAGCAGATTTGCCTTCCAGTAGTAGCGGCGGCCGTGCGGGAACTCGGCGTCGAAGGCCGCTTGCCAGGCCGCGTAGGGCATCACCTCGGACAGGTCAAGAAGGGGCGGTCCGAAGGCGCGCAACGGCGCCACGACGCGCTCGCCCTCGGCCAGGTCGCCCGGCCAGCAGCCGCCGATGGCGATGACGCGGGCGCCCGACTCGGGGTCGTTGACGATCTCGGCGTAGATGGTCAGCTCTTCTGGGGCCGTCTCGGTGAACTCGCGGTAGAAGGCGAGGACTTCCCGCGCCTGCTCGACCGGGTAGATGAGAAGCACGGCGAGGACGTCCCCCCGCGGGTGGAGCGCGAACTCAAAGGAGGTGGCGACGCCGAAGTTGCCGCCGCCGCCGCGCAGCGCCCAGAAGAGGTCAGGGTGCGATTCGACGCTGGCGGTGACGAATTCGCCGGCGGCGGTGACGAGGTCGACGGAGAGCAGGTTGTCGATCGCCATGCCGTGCTTGCCGACCAGCCAGCCGATGCCGCCGCCGAGGGTGAGGCCGGCGACGCCGGTGGACGAGATGACGCCGCCGGTGGTGGCGAGGCCGAAGGCGTTGGTCTCGCGGTCGAGGTCGGCCCAGAGCGCGCCACCCTGGACGCGGGCGGTGCGCGCCACCGGATCGACCCAGACCGCACGCATCGCCCCCAGGTCGATCATCAGCCCGTCCTCGCTGACGGCGTGACCGGCGACGTTGTGGCCGCCACCCTTGATCGAGACGGCTAGATCGTGTTCCCGCGCGAAGGTGACGGCACGCTGCACGTCGGCGGCCCCGCATGGGCGGACGATGAGTGCCGGGCGCTTGTCGATCATCCCGTTCCAGACCCGGCGGGCGTCGTCATAGCCGGCATCTTGCGGCAGGAGCAGGCTCCCGCCGAGTTGACCGCGCAGGGTTTCGACGGCCTCCGGATCGAGGCGCGACGTTGGCGGCGGCGCAACGAGGGTGGTGTCCACGTCCAGACTCCTTTTGTAACAAGTCCTGGTTGAGCGACCTTCTGGGCGACGTGCCCACGTACCCAGATTGGCAGTGAATGGGCTGGCGCGGATCGTTCGGTCTCCGGATATTCCTAGCGAGTCGATACGTAGATTACGCGCGAGGAGCCCACCGCACACCCCTTGATGCGTGCGCCCTACGGAGCGGGCGTGGCCTCCGGGGTAGCCTCGTCTGTCTCCAACAGGCCGAGCTGGCGGAGAACGGCGGCGAAGTCGTAGTAGTCGGCGCCGCGGCGGATCAGGTTTCCATCGAGTTCAAAGACGAGGACCCCGCGGTAGACGACCGGCCGCCCGGTCGCGAGGTCGGTGGCGGAGAAGGTGTATTCGAGCACCGCCAGGTCGTCGGCCAGGCGGCCGAAAACCGGCTCCAAGCTTATGTCGCTTACCTGCTCGCCCACCCCGTCGACATAGGCGGCGATCTCCTCCCGGCCCCGCGCCACGACGCCGGCCGGGACGTCCTCGTGGGTGCCATCCTCGGCGTACAGGGCGGCGATGGCCGCGCCGTCGTTGGCGTTGGCGGCGTCCACCAATTGCTGCAACAACGGAGGTAGAGCGGCGGGGGAGACGTCCGGCGTGGCGTCCTGAGCAGCCGTTCCCTGCATGTGGGTGACGGCCAGCGAACCGATCGCAACGACGGCGAGACTCGAGACGAGGAGCGCGAAGTAACCCATGGTGTTCTCTCCTTCCAGTGTCCGGTCGGTTGCCCCTGTGGCAACCGTGGCGTCGGGGCGATCATGCCCTCCGGAAGGACCGGCGCGGATCGTCAGGTCTGTGGATATTCCTAGCGGGGAGATAGGGAGATTTCGCTGGTCAGGCCGCGCTCCTGGGCCCAGGCGGCGACTTGGGCGCGGGTCTTGACGCCGAGCTTGCCGAGGATGTTGCCGACGTGGGTGGCGGCGGTCGGCTCGCTAATGAAGAGGGCGTCGGCAATTTGGCGATTCGAATGGCCGGCGGCGATGAGGGCGGCGACGTCGCGCTCGCGGGCGGTGAGGCCGCCATAGGCCGCCTTGGCGACCTGGCGCGGGGTTGGGACACGCGGCGGGGGGAGGTGCGCGTTCGCCCGTTGGAGGAAGGCATCGCGCAGGGGCACGTCGGCGATATCGGCGGCGAAGGAGGCGACGGCGGCGTGGGCGGCGGTGATCGCATCGTCGGCGTCCACGCGACGCCCCAAGTCGCGGAAGAAGGTGGCCCGCGAGAGGTGGATGCGCCAGAGCAGGGGGCGATGCTCCAACGCCGCCGCGCCGTCGCGCGCCGCGTCGAGGGCCGCGAGCGCCTCGTCCGGGCGGCCGAGGGCGGCGAGCGCCTCGCCGCGGAGCTGCGCCAGATGGGGCAGCCGCGCGAGGTCGGTTGCGGGTTCGGGCGTGGCGGCGGCAATCAGCCGGTCGACGATGGCAAGCGCGCCCGCCGGGTGCCGCCGCGCCAGCACGATCCGCGCGCGGGCGAACCACGCCTCGCGTTGCAACGCGGTCAGCATCGGCAGGTCGTCGTCCAGCGTCTCAGCGAGCGTCTGTTCGGCGCCGTCGAGATCTCCGGCTCGCACTTTGAGTGCGGCGAGCCAGGACAGCGCGCCCCGTACCCAGAACGAAGAGCCGGCATCGCGCGCGATTGCCAGGGCGGCGTCGAGGTGACGTCGGGCCGCGTCCAGATCAAGCAGGGACTCGAACAGTTCCTCGTGGGCGACGTGCGCCAGAATATTCCACTGCCGATGACCGATCTCCTCCGCGATTCGTAAGGCGCGGCCGGCGTGATCCAGCGCGTCGTCCACCCGGCGCTCGCCGACGAGGAGCGCGGCGCAGCAGTGCGCCAGTGCTTCTTCCGAACGCCCGTCGATTTCGCGGGCAAGGGCAATCGCCTCCTCGACAATCGCCTGGCGTTCTTCGTGGCTGGCGGTCGCGGTGATGGCGACGCGGACGTCGAGGTAGTCCATCGTGAATGAGAGCGTCGCCAGCGCGTTGACCAGCGTGCGCCGGTCGTCGATCTCGCGGAGCAGGGGGATGGCGCGCCGGCAGGCCGCGGCGCTGCCGATGAGGTCGCCGGCGAGGTAGCGAGCCATGCCGAGGAGGTCGAGCGTCTCAGCGATGCCGCGGCGGTCCCCGATCTGCTCGACGAGGGTCAGCGCCTCCTCGTGGAGCCGAAACGCCTCGGTCGCCTCCTCCATGTTGAGGCGGTAGTTGCCAAGGCGGTTGAGGGCGCGGGCGAGAAGCGCCCGGTCGCCGCTGGTCCGGGCCAGATCGAGCGCTTGGCGGACGTAGGGGCCGGTCTGTTCGTAGTCGCGCCCGGCCCAGAGGCCGCCCAGGGAGAGGAGCGCCTCGCTCTCGTCCGCCTGGTTGCCGGCTGCCCGCGCCAGGGCGACGGCCGCTTCGTAGTCGGCGCGGGCCGCCCCGAAGTCGCCGCGCGTTTCGTGGGCGAGGCCCCGGCTCCGGCGGAGGGACGAAGGCGGTGCGACGCCGAGGCGTGCGGCGGCGTCGATGGCGTAGCCGAGGAGCTCGATCGCCGCGCCGGGTGCATAGAGGGCGAGGGCCTGCTCACCGGCGCGTTGTCCGAGTTCGAGCGCCTCGGCCCAGGCGCCGGCTTCGACGGCATGCCGCGCCAGGTCGGCGGCCTGGTGGTCGCGGGCGTGCGGGTCGACCCGTGGGATCGCCTCCAACGCCTGCCGGTGGAGCGCCCGTCGCTCGCGGGCGAGGAGGCCGTCGTCGACCGCCTGGCGCATCAGCGCGTGGCGGAAGGCGAAGCGATCGGCCGATTCTTCGACGACGAGCTTGGCCGCGATCAGTTCCTTGAGGTGGTCGAGGAGATCAGCTTCAGTGCAGCCGCTCAGCGCTTCGAGCAGGGCGAAGTCGAAGCGCCGGCCGGAGATGGCGGCGACGGTCAGGGTCGCGCGAGCGCCGTCGCTGAGGCGGTCGACTCGACGGCGGACCGATTCGGCGACGCCGCGGGGAAGCGGGATGGCCGCCGTCCTCGTGTCGCTGGATGGTTCGTCCGTCACCAGGGCCGAGCGGAGCAGTTCCTCGATGAAGAACGGGTTGCCTTCGGAGAGGCGATAGATCGCGTCGGCGAGGTCCGCGCTGACCGTGCCGCGGTGGTCGCTCATCGCCCGCAGCATCACCAGGACCTCGGCGCGGGGGAGCGGCCCAAGCCGTGCCTCCGCCGCCAGCCGTTCGCGGTCGAACGCGGCGAGTGTCGCGGCGAGTTGCGGCGAGACCTCGTCGCCACGGTAGGTGACGACCAGGGCCGCTGAGCAGTCAGGTCCTCCGCGCAGATGCCGCGCGAGGTGGATGAGGAGATCGAGACTGGCTTCGTCACTCCAGTGCGCGTCCTCGACGATCAGGAGCAGCGGTGTCTCGGCGGCGATGCCGTCGACGAGGCGGGTACAGGCGTGGACGATTCGCCGCCGGTCCTGGTCCGCGTCAGCCTGGGGCATTGGGCTACTGCCGGGCTGGAGCCGTGACAGTTCGGGGAGGAGACCGCCGAGATCGGGCGCGATCGCGGCCAGGATGTCGTTCGCCCACGGCTGACGCAGCAGGTGGGAGCGGATCAGGTCGCGAATGGGCGCGTAGGGCAGGGCGTGATCGGGTTCGAAGCATTGCCCGGTGAGGACGCGCATGCCGCGGTCGCGGGCGTAGGCCGCGGCCTCGCCGACGAGACGCGACTTGCCGATGCCCGCCTCACCGGCGACGAGGACGGTCTGACCGGCGCCGGCGAGCGCCTCGTCGAGGCACCTTCGGAGCGCGGCGAGGTGCGCGTCGCGCCCGACCATGATCGGCGAGACGATCGGTTTGACGAACGGGTCAGCGTTAGACATCGGTTCCTCGCCGCTGACGGCTGGCGGCCTCGGCCGCGTCACCGCCGCGGTGACGGTATGGCCAGGCATCCGGTAACGGCACGTTTTCAGTGTACTAGGTGTGCGTTGGGGGTAGAATCGCTACAGGTTGGCGACGCATCTGTGTAGGACAAGCGTTTGCCGGGACTCTGGCGAGTTGCTCCCCTCGTGATCATTCGTCTGGGATGGCCAGTTCGTCGACGAAGGCGAGGACCGTCGTGAGCGCATCACCGAAGGGGATGAAGATCACTCTCGTCGTGGCAGCGAGCGCCTCGTAGTCCACTCCCGCGCGCTCGGCCAACTCTGGATCTCGGAAGGCCGTACGGGAGACTGGCACGGCCCGAGCGGCTGCCTTCATCTGCAAGAAGGCGGCGACCTGTTCGCGATCGAGGTCGGGGTGTGCTCGGAGGATGACGGCGACGTCGAGCAGGTCTTGGCGGCGGGTGCGCTTGCGGATCGTCTCTTTCCGTTGCAACAGGGCGCGCAACTTCTCACCAACGATGTCTTCGAGGGTGCTCACCCGGAGCCGCGGGTAGTTCTCGTCGATGGTGAAGACCGTGGAATCGCAGATCGGGTCGTTGATGCTGATCTCGATGCGGATGACGTGCGGACTGGGTTGATTGTTCGCCATCCGGATCAGCAGCTGCCGTTCGTCGGGGAGGGCGTAGCCGACGCTGGTTTCGTAGGTGATAAAGGTCCTGCCCTCCCCCGGCGGCTGTTGCCGTACCGCGTAGATGGCAAAGGCCACGCCGAACCGGGAACTTACCAGATTGAAACCGCTCCCCAACAGGGCGCGGATGGTGTCGGGGTGGGCCTGGAAATGAGTCCCGGTCATGTCAAGAGAGAAATCGAGGTCCGTGGTGCTGCGGTTGGGCTGCCAAACAAAGTCGAGGGCGTTGCCGCCCTTGAAGACGAGATTCTCGCGCAAGGGACGGACGCTGGCGATTCCACACAACGCGACGTATTGGGCGAAACGCCGGCGGGCCTCATCGATGGGAACCCCGTTGGACGCTGCCCAGGCGGCGAGGTCGCCCGTCGATCGCGGGTAGCCGTTAGTCACGCTGCAGACTCATGCAATAGATCCACCGGGGCATTGAGCGAGAGGTTCCAGCGCTCGTCGAAGGTTGACGCGAACGGCGCCGATGCGACCAGCCGACTGGATCCGCCCCGATGCGACGAATCACGCCACTTTTCAACCAGCGGGTGGGAGAGTCCGATCTGGTCGAGGACGTACCCGACCCGCTGGCGCAGAACCGCCACGTCGAATCGTTCGACCTGGTAGACCAGGACATCGAGGTCGATCGTGTCCCGGGCAAGAACCCATGCCCGGAGCACGTTGGCGATGCCGCCGCACAGGTCGGGGGTTTGCAGCCCATCGACAAGCGTCCGTTCCGGCGTCGTGTACCGCATGCGGTATCCCAAGGGCTGGTAGTCGGCAAAGCCGAAGAAGCGCTCCGGCTTGGTGCGCAGCCATTGCACGGGTCGGCCGAGAATCGTTGCCGGCGTCCGCCCGCTTGGCCGCGGTATTCCCTCCCAATCGCGAGGCTCGGTCCCGATCGGCAGGAGCCCACCGCTCACATCTGCCGAAATGGTTGCCGTTATGTTCTTGGGCTGCTCTTCGGTCAGTCCGTGGAAGACCAAGGCGGAAAGATGGCTAAGAACAGCGTAGGGGTGGAGCTCAAACAGGATCTCGCGCTCGTCGAGGAACCCCTGGCGGGCGTACGGGACCGTCACCTCGTACAGGCGCCGGAATCCCTTGATCGGCTTGATTTCCCCGCGGCCTCGCATTTGACGGAACAAGGGGGTCAGGTCATCGACGTCGTGGGGGAGGTGGTTCCACCGGCGCTGGGCGGGAGCGAGCGCGAAGGTGGCGCGACGCAGGAGGACAAGACCGCGCCAGCCGGAGAGGATGTGGTGAGACTCGTTGGCCAGTTGCTCAAGGATGGCGTGCGATGTGGTTATTCTCATCTAGATGCCATGTTCTTTTACATTAGCGGCTATACTTCGTCCTGAGGACGAAGTATAGCCGCTAAGTCAAGTCATTACAATCCCAACCGGTAGCATAGGAAGTCGCAAGCTGCTCGTGGTGGTCGGGGGCGTGGAGGCGGGCAGCACAGTCGACGACCTTGGGCAATGTTGATAATCGTTAGAGCGGAAGGCGGATTGGAAATGAGACCTATTGCTGGCCTCCTGGTTATCCCGGATCGTCATCGCGGATCATCCAGATGTCGAGATCACGAAGTTTCAGGAAATGCTCGTCGGCCGTGGCGAGACTCAGCAAGCCGTGCTCGCGGGCGGTCGCCGCGTGAACGGCATCGTGCGAACGCAATTGCTCATTCGCCATCACGCGCGTGCTGGCAAGCCAGGTTGACCGGCCAAATGGCAGCACGAACGCCTCTGAGAATCGACTCATCAACGACTCAAACTGCTGCACGCCATGGTCATCCACCGCTGCCGGACAAAGAGGCTGCGTTCCCACTGGTCCAATTGGAACGCCAGACGGAGCTCAGAGGGGATCTGGCCGGGGATTGTGGCGAGTCTACGAACCGCCTCGGAGAGTTCGAGGAGAAGAATCTCGGAGAAAAAGTGCTGACTGTTCGCCTCGATGAGGCGCTCGCAGAACGTTGCACAGGCGGCCGAGTTCTTGGTTCCGGTGATGACGGCTCCGACGACCACGCTCGTGTCGAGATAGACGCGGCGCGGAATTGGGCGATCGCTCACCGGCGAGGCCAGGGCTCGATCGCGGATTCCTCATCGTCCGTGCGGCCTCGTCCAAGCAACTAGAGCACGTCGACGGGTTCGATGACGCGAAGGGCTGGGACAAACGGTTCGTCCGTCGTGCGGCGATAGACAAAGACGTCTGGGTCATGGCGCAAGCGCTCGATCCAGGCATCGTCGATCTCGCTCGCGGGCTCCGCCTCGCGATCATGATGTCTTTGGGCCATCCACCGCCTCCTTGCGCCCACAGCGCACACCGATCGTACCAAGTATACGGCCCATTTGGTGCACTCAATTGGGTTTGCTGAATTGGATGTCGTGGGCGAGGCCGGGGGCGGCGAAGGTGAGGAGGCGGGCTCCCTCTTCGGCCAGGGCGACGCGGCCTTGAACCGCGAGCGGTTCGAGGGGATCGAGCAACAGGGTGGCGGTCGTTTTGGTGGTGGTGAGGCGCCAGGTGCCGGCGATGAAGCCGTCGACGAGGAAGGTGCTGGGGCCGACGCCGTTGGCGGTGGCAAGGCGCTGGCGGTGATCGGGGGTGATGATGCGGGCGCGGTCGGCGTGGGAGAGAAAGAGATTGTCGTACTCGGGGAGGAAGCGCGGCGGGGCCAGGGTCTCGGGGTCGGGCCAGGGGGCGTCGGGGAGGTCGAAGAGTTCCCGGCCCTGTTCGTCGCGGAAAGTGCGCAAAGGGGGGCGGAGGCGCTCGATCACCTCGCGCAGGCCGGTGAGACCGGACCAGGTGCGAACGTCGGAGGTGGAGGCAGGACCGAACGCGGACAGGTAGCGCAGCACCACCTCGTCCACCGAAGGATCGGGGTCGAGGGGTCGGCCGAGCCAGGCTTCGACGGTGGTCCAGGTAGCCTGCTTGGTGGCGCCCCAGACGCCGCGAGGCGGGATTTGGACCAGCGGCAAGCGGTAATGAATGACGTAGGCCAGGTCGGTGGGTTTGTGGTCAGGCCACTGCTCGTGCAGCAATGCGCCGAGTTCTTTGATGGTGCGCGGTTGGTCATCGAGGAGCTTGCGGCCGACGGCCATGAGGGCCTCGACGTCGACGTCGGCGGTGCCCTTACCGAAGGGAGTGGAGCGCAGGACACGGGCCAGGACGGGCAGGAGGAGGGGGTTCAGGGTGAGGCAATCGCGAGCGGTGAGAAGGTGGATGGTGGTGCGCATGACGGGGGTGCGGACGGCGGCGCGGTCGAGGATGAGTTGGGAGAGATCGGCGGGTTGGAAGCCGTCGAGGCGGGACCAGAGGGCGAAATAGGGGTTGTTCGGTTCCTGGGCCTGCATGCCGACCAGATGCTCGATCGCCTCGGCGGCGGGCATTTGCCAGCGACGGAGGAGCATCTGGCGTTCGAGCAGGGCGCGGTTGAGGGCGCGCTTGGTGAGGACGTCGGCCGCGCCGGTCTTGCCGCGCGTGGTTGCCGGTTTGGTTAATGGTTGTGGCGCCAAGTTCTGTTGATCTCCATCGAGTGTGTTGCAGATGACTTGGCCTCGGCTCGGATGCACACGGCCGGCGCCGGGCGGAGGTTTTTGTGGGAGACCGCGGTGACCGAGAAGCCGTGGTTCTGCAGGATGCAGGTCACCTGATCGGTAAAAGCGCGCGACTCGGCTGCCGTTTTCCAGCCGGGGGTCTGATGGAACAGGTAGAGGACGCCGTTCGCCATGAACTCTCCAGGCGGTAGGCGTTAGGCGTTAGGCGTTAGGGGAACGACGACGTTGTCCCTAACGCCTAACCTCTAACGCCTAACGCCTTCGCGGCTAATCGGCCGCCGCTGACTCGGTCGCGGGGATGGCCGCGTCGGCGGCGGGGCCTTCGACGTGGACATTGGGGAGCCAAGAGAGCCAGCTCGGCAGATACCAGTTCCAGTCGCGCAACAGCGCCATCGCGGCAGGGACGAGGATGGAGCGGATGATGGTAGCGTCGAGGAGGACCGCGACGCCGAGGCCGAAGCCCATCTGCTGCATGAAGGTCAGCCGCCCAGCGGCGAAACCGCCGAAGACGGCGACCATGATGAGCGCCGCACCGGTGATGAGTCGCGCCGTCCGCTGGAGGCCGACCGCGACCGATTCGGCGTTGCGGTGGGAGAGGTCGTAATGCTCGCGGATGCGGCTGAGGAGGAAGACGTGGTAGTCCATGCTGAGGCCGAAGAGGATGGAGAAGAGGAAGAGCGGCAGCCAGGCCTCGATGCCATCCACACGTTGGAAGCCGAGGAGGTCCGCGCCGTATCCCTTCTGGAAGACGAGGACGAGGAGGCCGTAGGCGGCGCCGACCGAGAGCAGGTTCATCAGGATCGCCTTGGCGGCGACGACGAGCGAGCGGAAGACGACGAGCAGGAGGAGGAAGCTAAGACCCAGGACGAAGGCGAAGACGATCGGCGTGTAGGTGTCGCGCATCTCCAGGAAGTCGACGTTGTTGGCGGTGACGCCCGTGACGAGGATGTCGGTGTCGGTCATGGCGCCGCGGATCGGCGGGATGACCTCGCCGCGCAGGTGATCGATGGCGTCGTAGCCGGCCGCCGCGTCCGGGGCGACCTTGAGCGGGGCGGAGATGAGGGCGACCCGGTTGTCCGGGCTCTCGCTGAGCGAGGACGGGCCGAAGAGGGGCTGGCCGCCGGTGGTGGTGGCGGCGGCGAGGTCGTCCCGGAGTTGGGTGATGCCTTGCTGGACGGAGGGATCGTCGAGCGGTCCTTCGACCACGATCTCGACCGGGGAGATGAGGCCGGCGGAGAATTCGGTGGCGAGGACGGTGTAGGCCTGCTTCGAGTCCAGCTCGTCGGGTAGGGAGGAGGCGCCGCCGAGACCGGCCTTGAAGTCGAGGTAGGGGAGGGCGAGGAGGAGGAGGAACCCCACCGCCAGCGCCAGGCTGACGATCGGGCGCGCCATGACGACGCGGGTGATCGTGCCCCAGAAGCCGCGGTGGATCGTCTCGTGGTCGTAGGCGGCCTGGCGGGCGACGGTGGCGGCGTCGTATTTGCGGCGGCGCGGCCAGTCGAGGCGGTCGCCGAGGAGGCTGATCACGGCCGGGATGAGGGTGAGGGTGGCGACGACGGCGACGACGACGACAAGGATGGCGCCGATGCTGAGCGAGCGGTAGATGTTGTTGGGGACGATGAAGAGGCCGGCGAGGGCGAAGATGACGGTGAGACCGGAGAAGAGGACGGCGCGGCTGGCGGTGCTGCCGGCGATCTGGATGGCGTCGAGCTTGGCGGCGCCGCGACGGCGTTCCTCGCGGAAGCGGTCGACGACGAAGAGGGAGTAGTCGATGCCGACCGCCAGGCCGATCATGGTGACCATGTTCGTGACGAAGAAGGAGAGCTCGCCGACCTGGCTGACGAGCGCGGTGAGGCCGAAGGCGATCGCGATCGCCATCACCGCCAGGATGATCGGGACGAAGGCAGCGACGAGCGCGCCGAAGACGACGAGCAGGATAAGGAAGGCGATGCTGGCGCCGATCCCCTCGCCGCGCGCCAAATCCTCCTCGACCAGCGTGTTGATCTCCTCGTTGAGGCTGGCGTCGCCGACGGCGAGGATCTCGAAGGCGGGTACGGCCGCGCGTTGCTCCTCGATCAGCGCCAGGAAGTCGGGGCCGTGGTCGATGGCGTCCTCCAGGTTGCCGACGAGGGTGACGGGGATGATCGTCGTGTGCTGGTCAGCAGAGACGAGGCCGGCGGCGTCCTCGGGGCTCTGAGCGTTCAGCTCATAGTAGTTGGTGGCGCCGGCGACGCCTTCCGCGTCGCCGCGGAGCGCGTCGGTGACACCGCGGACGGCCGCTTCGAAGGCGGGGTCGTCGACCGTCGTGGTGTCGGAGCGCACGACGACGGTTTCGGCGCCGGCGCGCTCCTCGCGGATGCCGTGCTCCTGGAGGAGATCCCAGCCGCGCTGCGATTCGGGGTTATTCTGCATCACGAATTCAGGCGTGCTGTTGAGCGGGGCGATACCCTGGACGGCGACGGCGGCGAAGAGCACGAGGACCCAGGCGAGGACGGTGCGCCAGGGGTGGCGCGCGCTGATGCGGGCCAACCGGGCGGTCGAGGACAACGACGTCATGGCGACTCCTTCTATAAGTAGTGCGCGGCGGCGAAGCCGCGGTCGGGATGCCACTGGGCGACGCTCGCCCCGGGCGGAACACCGGATCCGTTGTCATTCGCGTGCAGGGCCGGCTACCGTCCGCTGAAGCGCGTGGCGGTAGCGCACGACGCGGGTATTGCGGGTGTGGTCATTGGTCGCCTGCTGGTGGCGATCTATTTGGCGGATGCCCGCCGCCGGGAGCGGGCCTCGTCTCGTTCAAACACCTAGAATCCACACGTACCCTTGCTAAAACACGCGAGGTCGCCGGTTGTGAGACGGATGCGCGAACGACTGGCCATGCCCTCGGCAGAGTGTAAAGTCGGGGTTGGCGCCGGCGCTTCCGTTGAATGACGTATTTTCGGATGCCGTTCGCGAGGGCGCGCGATCGTCAGCGGACACGGCGGAAGAAGCCGCGAATGTCGCCGGTGAGGAGGTCAGGTGTCTCCATGGCGGCGAAGTGGCCGCCGCGGTCGAACTCCGACCAGTGGACGATGGTGGACGCGTATTCCTCGACCAAGCTACGGATGCTGTTGTCACCGGCGAAGACGGCGACGCCCATCGGCGGCGCGGATGACGCGCCGCCGGCAGGATCGGCCTCGTCGTGCTGGCTGCCCTCGCCGCCGGCCTCGGCCGCCCAGGAGCGCATGCCTTCGTAGATGAAGTGGGCGGCGGAGGCGCCGAGGCTGTTGAGCCACCAGAGGGTGACGTTGGTCAAGAACTGGTCGCGGTCGACGGCGTCCTCGGGGAGTTCGGCCGTGGGGTCGGTCCACTCCTGGAACTTCTCGACGATCCAGGCGAGTTGCGCGACCGGGGAGTCGGTGAGGGCGTAGGCGAGGGTTTGGGGGCGGGTGGACTGGATTTGGAGGTAGCCCATGCCCTCAGCCTGGAAGGCGTTGAACCGGTCGAGGCGGACCTGGTCGGCCGGGGAGAGGTCGGGCACCTCGAGCGGCTCGCCGGAGGGGAACATCGACGGCCCGTTGAGATGGACGCCGACGACGCTGCCGGGCGCGACGCCGGCGAGCTCGGCGAAGGTTGCTCAGGTGCGCGACATTTGCCAGCCCGTCTCGCGGACCGGCACGGAGAAGCCGAAGCCGGGGATGGACGGGGCGACGACGTGGAAGGCGTCGGCGGGGTCGCCGCCGTGGGCGCGGGGGTTGCTCAGTGGGCCGATGATTTCCAGGAACTCGACGATCGAGCTAGGGTAGCCGTGGGTGATGATCACGGGCAGGGCGTCGGGCTCGGGCGAGCGCGCGTGGATGACGTGGATGGTCTGATTATCGATCTCGGTGGTGAAGTGCGGGAAGGCGTTGAGCTTCGCTTCCCAGGCACGCCAATCGTAGCCGGTGCGCCAGTAGTCGGCCAATCCTGTGAGATAGCTCGTTGGCACGCCGCGGCTCCAGTCGACGCTGGGCAGGTCCGCGGGCCAGCGGGTACGGGCGAGGCGATCGTTGAGGTCGTCGAGGGCGGCTTGGGGAATGTCGATGCGGAAGGGGCGGATGTCGGCGTTTGAGCGCCCAGCGCCGGTGCTGGTGGTTGCCACGTCGGCCAACGAGGACTCCTTTCTCGGGGTCTACCCGAGCCATCTCGATCGATGAACGGCCGGTTCCGTTCCACCGTTGGTAGTACAGCAATGGAACGATTCGTTCCATTGCTGTACTCGGTGTCCACGGAAGAAACAACCACGCCGAATCTGAGTGATCGGTATTCTGATTCTGGGTAGGCGTTCCCCGCAATACTCGGACCGATGCGGCCAGCGCACCCCGCCCTGGACCGCGGTCCGGGCTCAGGGACGGACGTCGGCTGGAAGCCGGCTGGCAATCGAGCTGGGTGTGCCGAATATATCGGAGCGGGGCATCGTCCCCGCGCGTCCGTTAAGGGGCTGGGGTTGCGGGAGACTCCGCCCAGATGCGAAGGAGGCCCTCGATGTTGAGGGGGAGCCATTCCTCGAAGTTGGCCCAGGTGCCGTAGGCGGGTTCGAGCTCGGCGCGGACGGCTTCGACCATCTCGGGCGAGTTGTCGGCGTGGCCGGCGGCCTGGGCGGCTTGCACGGCGGCGATCAGGTCCTCGACGTAGGTCCGGACCTCGCCGACGTCGGCTTTGGTGCCGGAGACGGGCGGGTGGCCGATGACGAGGGTGTCGAAGTCGAGGTTCTCTTCGATCCAGGTCAGCGAGGCGATCCACTCGTCGATGTAGAAGTCGGGCAGGGTTTGGAAGGGGAGCGAGTCGACCGGGATGAAGTCGACGGCAAAGAGGATGCGTTGGGCCGGGTTGAGGATGACGACGCTGTTGTCGGAGTGGTTGCGGCCGGCGTAGTAGAGCTCGATGGTGGTGCCGCCGAGCTCCAGCATCAGGTAGTCGTCGAAGGCGATGGTCGGCACGGGGGTGCGGGGGTCGGCGAGGGCGGCGATCTTGGCGACGGCGTTGCGATGGGAGATGAACGTCGCGGTGTCGGCGAAGACGTCGCCGCCGGTGGCGTGGTCGGCGTGGTCGTGGGAGTAGACCAGGTAGCGCACGGGTTGGTCGGTGACGGAGGCGATGGCCGCCTCGTAGCGGGCCGCCCGCTCGGTGTCGAACTGGCTAGAGGGGTCGGTGGCGATCACTCCCTCGTCGGTGACGATAAAGAGGGAGACGTAGCCGCCGCTGACGAAGGCGTAGGTATCGTCGGCGAACTGGACGACCTCCTCGGTCGGCGGAGCGGGCGTGGCGTCCTGGGCGAGCGTTGCGGCCGGGGCGACCGCGACGGCGACGAGCAAGAGCAGGACGGACAACAGCGCGAACGGGTGGCGCATGGCGATTCCCCTTCCTCGATCCAACGCACGTCGAACAGATCCCGCCGTGGCCGTGGGTACCCGCGGGAGCATACCTTACTAACGAACAATCTCCTGGGGCGGATGTTCGCGCATCGACTGGAACCGGTTGCCGCCCTCGTAGGGGTCAGGAGTCAGGAGTCGGGGATCAGGGACGACGGAGCGCAGGAGGGGTGGACCGGGTGTTTTCTGGGCGCGGTCAGCGGGCGGCCTCGATCCAGACGACGCGAGTGGCCGCCCCGCCGTCGTTGATGTCGGTTGCGGTTGCCTCGCCGCTCACCGCGAAACCCCAAGATTGCAGGAGCGGTCCGATCGGTGCGGCATCCCTGACTCCGCGTGGTCGATAGGCGCAGATCACGAGACGCCCACCGGGCGCAACCGCCTGTTGCAGCAAGCGATCGACCAGTTCCGGCTGTCTCGCGTCCGGCACGCACACCAATTCGGTCCGCACGTAGTCAAACCGTCTTGGCGGCTCCCAGGCGATGACGTTGCCCACGCAAATACGGTCGGCCCATCCCGGTAGCCGAGCGCGGGCGAGCGCGGCCAGCTTTGGCGAGATGTCCAATCCGTATGGCTCGATGCGGACGCCGCTTTCCCCGGCCCATTCGACGAGCGTCTCCATCAGGAGGCCGTTGGCGCATCCCACGTCGAGCAATGTGCCGTCCCGATCGAGGGTATCGGCGATGACCCGACGGCGCCGCTCCCAGTGCGCGGCATCGCCACCCAGACCGGACTGTGCCTGGGGCGTCTCTTCGGCGAGGTATGCGGTTTCGACGAGGTCCCGGATCTGCTCATACCACGCGGATTCAGCGAGGCGTCCTTGAGCCAAGGCGTCGTCGATCTGAGCGACGCGTTGCATGAAATCCACAACCGCTTCCCCCTAAGTCCAACGCTATCCCCATCCGGAACAAGAATTGATTGTAGCTTAGTTGACGCTTCTGTTGAAACGTTCGATGCTCCTAGCCTGTCTATCCTCAAACTCCTGGTCTCGCCACCACGCGAACGATGCCAGCAGGGCCGACTCTGCTTCGGCGAAGCTCCGCTTGGCGGCCGCTTGTGCGTCGTCTGGGCGCTCGCGCTGGTGCCGGAGAGGTCCGACGCTGAAATCGCGGATGGCGGTACGGAGGATATGGGTAAACGGGATGATCCCGGTTGGTAAGTGCGCGGCAGCCAGTGAACCGATGCGTTCGCGATCTTCGAACGGCAACCCGGCGTGTGGCAGATCTTTGCCCAGATGCATGTGTGGCGTGCGCACCGCACCAAGACTCGCGGGTTCGTAGTCCCAGTGGTCGGCGACGATTTCGCGATCGTCACGGAAGAGGAGATCGGACTAGGCGAAGGTTCGTATCTCCCACCGATCTCTTCCTTCGGCCGCGGGCTCGACGCGAAACCGCGGGGCAATCGAGAGCGCATACGCTCCGGTTCGACCAAGCGGCGCTCTGGACTGACTGAGATAGAGTCGTCCGCGGTGCTCGGCCGGGGGAAGGGACCCTCCCGCAAACGTATGGCCGGTGTAAAACGAGCGACGACCGTTTGCAAGGCGTCCTGGAAGAGCTGAATGCTCTCCCAATAGCCGCTACCAGCCAAGGGGGCGAGAGATCAGGAGATGAACAACACGCGGGTCGTCGGCAGAAAGTTCGTTGGAGCGCCACTTCTCCAAGAACTCGTCGGCGCTCAGCCCTAGCAGAGACCGCGTTTGTTCTTCGAACGCCTGAGCAGATTCCTCGGGGCTTGGCCACATCAGGGCTATGCGCAACGCGCGGAGCAGCGCCGTTGTCCGATCAGCATCGTGGGCAACGGCGGTCTGCGACTGAGAGACCGTGCGCCACTCCGTGATCTCGGCTATCCAGCCGGGCGGATCCGTCTCGCGCTCGATGAATGGCTCCCATCCACGCGCGCGGATCGCCTTGAGGATGTCCTCTTCAACAGGCCCCTAATCCTCGCGATCGGCGATGCCGAATCGAGCCAGGAACTCCCGGACCGAAGCGAACGCGTCGCTGCCGATACGTTCAAGGCTGAGTCGTTGCGTTGCCATGGCCGCTCCTAGCATGGAGCCTTATTCTATGCTCACACGCTCGGCCAATAGGATACACCCTTAGCCTAGCTGACGCTGCGGTTGAAGCGTTCGATGGCGGTCATGAGTTCGTCGAGGGTGGCTTCGCGGTCGGCGGGGTCGGCGCCGATGACGCAGCCGCGGATGTGGTCCTCGAGGACGAGGAGGCCGGTGGCGCGGAGACCGGCGACGGCGGCGGAGAGCTGGGTGAGGACGTCGACGCAGTATTTGTCCTCTTCGACCATACGGGCGACGCCGCGCACCTGCCCTTCGATCCGGCGCAGGCGGGCCAGGATCTTGGCCTTGTCGTCGGCGTAGGAGGTCGAACGGCGGTCCTCGGTGGCGGTGGATTGGATCAGCTCGTCGGTGTTCATGAGGGGATTATACCCCGTTGGGGTATGTATGGCAAGGGATCGTCCCGTCGTGACGAGAACGGGTGGATTCCTCTCCGCGATCGGAATGACAGTGGGGGCGATCGGAATGACGGCGGGGGCGCTCGAAATGATGGGTGCTGGTCTATCATGGTTCGCGGGGGCGAAGTGATCGATACGCACATCCATTTGCTGCCAGGGATCGACGATGGGGCGGGCTCGATGGAGGTCGCCCGCGAGATGATTGCGCGCGCGCGAGAGGTCGGGTTCAGGACGCTGGTGGCGACGCCGCATCTGCGCGATCCCCTGGCTCCCGCCAACCGGCAGCGGGTTGAGGAGGCGCTGGCGGAGGTGCAAGCGGTCGCCGCGGCGGCGGGGATCGAGGTGCGGCTGGGGTACGAGATCATGCTCGGTCCGCATCTTCCCGCTCGACTGGCGAATGGGGAGGCGGTGACGATGGCAGGGAGCCGGGCGGTGCTGGTGGAGGTCCCGTTTAGCGCTTGGCCGCACTACGCGGAGCAGACGCTCTTCGCACTCCAACTCGACGGCTACCGGCCGGTGCTGGCTCACCCGGAACGCTACCTGGCGGTCCAACAAGACCCCACGCGGGCGATCGAGATGGCCGCGCGCGGGATCGTGCTGCAAGTGACCATCGGCAGCCTCGTCGGTCTCTTTGGGCGGGCGGGGCGGCAGACCGCGGAAACGCTCATCCTTTCCGGCGCGGCGCAACTGGTGGCGACCGACGCGCACTCGGCCGGACGGCGGTTCACGACGGCGGTCGAGGGTCTGCATCGGCTGCGGGAGCTGATCGGTGAGGAACGCGCGGCCCAACTGACGGACGGCGTGCCCCGCGCGCTCCTGGCGGACGCGCCGCTGCCGGAACTCGCGCCCCTGCCGAAGCGGCGGGCGGATCACCGGCTGGGGGCGTTCGGCCGATTACTGGGGCGGCGGCGCGATTAGGGCTTTGTCGCCGCGGCCGGGACGCGGGAGCGCGCCGGGCCGGGGGTGGTGTCGCCGTCGCCGGGGGGATCGCGGGGCGTGTTCGTGTTGTAGTAGTCGTAGTAATAGTAGTAGCCGGAGGCGTCGCGGCCACTCTGTTGGTTGAGGACGATGCCGACGATGCGGGCGGAGGCCTGGCGCAGCGAGGCCGACGCGCGGCGCAGGGCGTCGACGCGGGTACGCCCGGACTGCGCGACGAGGCAGACCGCGTCGACGTGCGGCGCGACGACGAGCGGATCGCTGACGGCGAGGACCGGCGGCGTGTCGATCAGCACGACGTCGAACGCGTGCGTCAACTCCTCGATCAGGTGGTGCAGGCGCTCCAGGCTGAGCAGGTCGGCCGGGTTCGGCGGGACCGGGCCGCTGGGGATGAGCTTGAGGTTGGGCAAAACGTCGAGCGCCGCCCAATCCCAGGTGTGGTTCGGCCGGGTCAGCAGCGTGGTCAGGCCGCGGTCGTTGCCGACGCCGAAGATGCGGTGCTGGCTCGGCCGCCGCAGGTCCGCGTCGAGGATGACCACCGAGAAACCGGTCTGGGTCATCGCCACGGCGAGATTGGCGGTGATGGTGCTTTTGCCTTCGCCGGGTCCGGCCGAGGTGATGGCGAGCGAAGAGATCTCGGTGGTCGCGGCGGCGAATTCGACGTTGGCGCGGAGGAGCCGGATCTCCTCGGCCATGTTCGAGTGCGGCCGCTCGACGACGAAGAGCTGGTCGTGGCCGCCGTGTACCTTGGGCGCGACGCCGAGAACGCTCAGCAGCGGCGCGCCGAACGCCGTCTCGAAGTCGAGTCTCGGCTTGACGGTGTTGTCGAGGTACTCGATCAGGCCGACCGCGCCGACGGCGAAGAGCCCGCCGAGGAATGCGGCGAAGATAGCGAAGAAGAGGGTGCGCGGCGCGTAGGCATCGCCCGGCGCCTCGGCGGGCACCGAGAGCTTGACCTCGTTCTGAGCGAGGGCCGCATCCAGTTCCATCTCCCGCATCCGCAACAGCAGGTCGTTCACCGAGGCGTCCTGCTGGTCCTGCCGATTGCGGAGGCGATCGAGCTCGTTCAGTGCTATCTGATCCGTCGCGCCTGACTCCTCCAGCTCGCGGATCTGTTCCCGCGTCGACTCCAACGCTTGTTGCGCCACGTCGAGCCGCTCTCGGAGTTCGGATTGCGAGGTGCTGGTGTCGGAGGCTTCCTGCTGGGAGATGAAGGTCACAAATTGATTGGCGACGGCGTTGGCGATCGCGGCGGCCCGCTCCGGATCGGTATCCGTGGCGGAGACGCGCAGAAGCTGCGTGCCGGACACGGCGCCGGCGGAGACATGGCCGTCGAGCGGGCCGAACTGGTCCTCGACCGGCGCCAGGATCGGGTCGGTGTCGACCAGTTCCTGGTAGGTCGCCGCCAGGCTTTGACCGGCAAAGACGATGGTGTAGGCGTCCGCGGTTTGGCTGGAGGGCTGCACGAACAGGGTCGCGGTCGCCCGGAACATGTCGGGTTGGCGCGAGCTGGTGACATAGGCGGCGGCGGCGGCGATGACCGGCAGCAGGATCAGCAGCCACCACCAACGGCGCATGTACCCAAAGAGCTGTCTCAGTTCGAGTTCCACCCGGCGGCCCCCGTCTCTTGTCCCAGTCCCGCGGGATCGGCGGTTCCAGAGCGTGCAGGAAGCGGACCCTTCCTTCAGCAAATGGTATCTGGCCGATTGTAACCGATCCGGCGGGTTGGGTGACGGCTAGGGGCAGGTCGGCTGTTCGAAGGCGGTCGCGGCGGGCGTATCGCCGGTCAGGACGTTGGCGAACCCGACGTGGCGGCCGACGACGATGGCGACGCTGGTCAGTGTCTGGCGGATCTCCGGATTCTGGATCGCCGGGGCGATGCCGGCGAAGCGCGCGGCGGCCGCGGTGAGCACCCCGGCCAGCGCGGTCAGGAAGCTATCGACCGAGGCAAAGTTCTGCACGGTCACCGTCCCGGTCGTCGCCGTTCCCCCCAGGTCGGCAACCAACGTTTCGAGCGCCGCGATCTGCTCGCCAACCTGGGCGCGGGTGGTGCGTAGGACGTCGGCGGTGTTGAGACCGAGGTCCTCGAGCGGCGGCAGCTCGTCCAACGCGAGTGCGAAGTCGGCGAGACCGCGGGCGAGGACCGCTTCGACCAAGGCGAGGGCGGCGAGCGCCGCCAGCACCCCGTCGAGGTCGCTGGCGAGTTGGCAGGCGGTGGCGTACTCCCCATCGTCGACCTGCGCCCGCACGACGAACCCGGCGGCGTTCGTGCCCAGCCCGGCCGCGGCCGTCGGGTCGAGCTGTCGCGCGTAGGCGAAGGCGGCCCCGGCCGAAACGCCGAGCGCGGTCAACCCGCGCACGAAGCGCCGCCGCTCCAGGCGGCCGGCAACGTAGGCGTCGATCAAGTCGCGTTTGGTCATCCGCCCCTTCCTCCCGCACCTTCCCCACCACTCGTCGCGACAGCGGTTGTTGTCCGCGGCTGTTGGCCGCCGGCAGCGGTTCCGACTGTCACCGGCGTGAACTCGGACTCCGCTCGCCGCGAAATGCCTCCCCACCGCCGTAGGAGGAGTTTCAACAGCGCAAGCGCCTTCCCCCTCGTGCCACGCGGCTGGAAAGCGGCGATCGCATCGAAGACCTGCTCCTTAGCCGGGCTCTCCTCGATGCGCGATGGGAAGGTGAAGGGTTCGCCCACCGCGAGCGGCGCCTGACGGGCCGGGAGCGCCAGCCGGCTGTGCGCCCCACTCCCATCCAGCCCGATGTTGAACACCAGGCTGCGTGGGGGAAAGAGCGCCAGGCCGCGCCGCTTGAAGAGCGTGTAGTACCAGACGACGTCCCAGCCGCCTTGCTCGGCCTGCATCTGGAGCGCCAGCATCTTGCTCTTGTCCGCGCGGTTATCCAGGTCAAATTGCCGGCGGAGACGTTTGTCGCCCATCAGGTCTTGCCATCCATTCGCGTCGCGGTCGAAGAGGTCCCAGGCGCGCTTCCAGGTTGCCCATCCCCAGGAGGCGGTAAGAGGCAGGAAGACCGCCTCCCGTTGCCGCGCTAGCGCGGGTGCGTCGAAGGTGAACGCATTGAGCTGCATGACCCTCGCGTCGTCCGCGTACCGGTGGAGGCCATCGTTGAGAAACTGCAAAAAGGACGGGGCCACGGCCAGATCGTCCTCGACGACGATGACCTTGCCGTATCGGTCGCACAGCTCGGTGACGCCGGCGATGATCGAGGCGGAGAGGCCGAGATTGTGCTCCCGCTCGATGAAGACGGCGCGCTCGCCGAGGAGCTCACGGGCGACCGCGCGGGTGGCGCGCACGTCGTCAACGTCCTGCTCGTGGCGCGGGCCGTCCGCGTAGACGTAGTGCGGGCTCTCGGCAAAACCGGGGCAGGCTTGCAGGCTCGTGATGGTCTGCCGGGCGTGGTCGGCCCGCTTGTAGAGGAACAGGGCAATCGGCGCCCAGGCGTCGTCTGTTCGGTCGACCATCCCATTCCCAACCGCACGCAAACGTTCGTCCCGGTGTGCATTCGGGACGCCAGGCATACACTAGGACCATCGTCCTAGGGCGATCTGTCGCCAGCCTACTGCTTCGCCTGTGCCCTGGGAAGAGTTCTACGACCTATTGCTTTTCCTGATAGAACTGTCGTTCTTTCGCTCTGCTCGGCAGATCAGGGATGCCGGCCGTATCCACGCGCGACGACCGCGAAGGTGTTCTTCGTCCCGATCCGCTCGCCCACCCGCTGCCAGAGACCGGACTGGGTCGACCAGTAGGGCGCGAGCGTGACCTCGTCGAACCGGTCCGCGAGGGCAGCGACGAGCCGCTGGTGGTCGACGCCCTGGCGGACGGCGTGGTACTCGGCCGTGTCGGAGACGTTGGTATCGTCGTAGACGCCGCGCAGGCGGCGCAGCCGCGTCTGAAACCCTCGCCGGTAGTTGCCCTGACCGAGTCGCCAGGAGAGAAAGGCGGCCTCGCTGAAGAGGCGGGTGCTCCGGCGCAGGCTGGGGCGCCAAAGCGGATCTTGGAAGCTGATAAAGGCGCCGCCGGGTTCGAGGTGGTGGGAGATGATCTGCTCGATCGTGCCCAGGTAATCGGGGATGTGATGCAGCACGGAGGCGCAGAGGATGACCGAGAACCGCCCCTCGACGATGGGGTACGCGGTGTCGTCTTCGACGAAGCGGGCGGTGAAGCCGGGGTTGCCGCCGAAGCGTTGCTCCAGCCTGGCGATCGCGGGGCGGGCCATCTCGGTGGCGGTGACGCGATAGCCGGCGGCGAGGACCGGCTCGACGAAGGCGCCGTCGCCGGCGCCGATCTCGAGGAGCGTCGGCGGCAGCCCGCGCGCCTTCGTCTCCGCGAGCACATCGCGCAGCCGCCCGACGAGGAGATCAAAGACCTGCCCGTGTTTCAGGTGCGGCGATCCGGCGCGATAGTCAAAGTCGGCGTGGTGCGCCAGCTCCTGGACCCGTTGCACGAATCACCTCCCGTCCTGTCGATCGGTCGCGTCGGTGGCCGGCAGGCGGATTGCCTGCACCGTGAGCTTGTTGCCGATGCGGCCAAGGAGCCGGTTGGCCGCGCGCCACCCCAATCGGGTCAGCGCGAAGAGGCCGGGGGCGCTGAGGGCGGCGAAGATGGGTCCCGGCCGGTGGCGGTAGAGCATGGCGTAGCGCTCGGCATGGACGACCTCGAAACCGCGCGCCCGCAGCAGGGTCGCGATCGCGGCCGGTTCGAGCCGCTCGACGCGGTTGCCGGCCTCCTCTACCTGCTGGGCGAGACCGAGGCGGACAGCCACCGCGGTCGCCGCGGCGCGGGCCGGTTCGGTGATGGAGACGGCGCGGCCGGCGACGCGGGCCATCTCGGCCAGACCAAGGGTGGGCTGTTCCAGGTGGTGCAGCCCGTCGTGGACATAGACGAGGTCGACGGCGCCGTCGGCAAAGGGCAGGCGCTCGACGTCGGCGACGATGACCGTGATCGGCAGACCATAGCGGCGGGCGCGCTCACGGGTCCGCCGGGCAGCGCCGAGGGAGAGATCAGAGGCGATAACCGCCGCGCCGGCGCGCGCCAGATACTCGGCGTCCATCCCGGAGCCGCCGCAGACGGTGAGCGCGGTCCGACCGGCGAGCTCCGCCGGAAGTGCCCGCACGCCGCGGCGGAACTTCTCGCCGAGGAACCACTGGTAAAGCCGCGCCGTGCCATGGGGCCGAGTGATCTCGAACTCGGCATCTTCCTCGTTGAAGAACTCGATCTGCCGTTGCTTGTGCGCGTCCAAACCGCGCGTTGGCGAGTCCGCCTCTGACGTCGTGGCGTCGGCCAAGGGCGCGTCCGCCAGCATCAGCGGGATGCCTTCGACGATCGCGTAGCGGGTGTCGCAGTCGCGACAGCGGATGTGATCCGGCGCGAAGACGAGTCCGCCGTGGCACGCCGGGCAGGCGAGGAGCGTGCGCAACTCCCCATCCTCGATTGCGCGCGGGGTCGACGTGTTGGCTGAACCAAGGTGTCGCATCAGCAGGCTTCCTACGGTAGCTGGGCGAGCATGCCCTGACCGACGATGAAATTGCTGGCCACGAAATCGACGAAGTAGTGGACCGTCCCGCCCCGCTCCTCTACCGCCTGCAACAAGACCTCCTTCGGCCTGGGATTGATCCCACGTTCCAGATCCTTGGCATGAAACCAGTCGCTATTGTCGAGATAGATGAAGCCGTTCGGCTTGAGCTTGTCGAACACGCTGAGCAGACAGGACGATCGAATCTCGCCGTCGACGAGCGCCAGGTTGAAATAGTCGTCGTCGAACGCCGTCAAATCGGCGTAGGTCTCCAACGGGCGCTGCTCGTACCGCACGTTCGTGAGTTGGCGCTCGTTGATCATGGCGCGGACCGTTTCGGACCAGACCGGGTCACTCTCGACGCTATACAGAAATCCGCAGCGCTCCGCGAGCCATGGCGTCGACATGCCCGACCCGAACTCGATCACGTACCAATCCTGTTGGATCAAGCGATCGAGCTCGTTGATCGCGCGGTGGGAGAGCCATGGCGTATTCGGGCGGCGGTGGAACGCGACCCGGCCCAGACCCTGGACCCAGGCCAGCGGCGCATAGGCCAGTCCGGCCAGCTCGATGAGGTTCCCCTCTTCATCGTGGAATCGGGTCTTTCGTTGCGGCCCGCCGGCGACGATTCGCTTAAGCAGCATCAACCCCCTCCGCCTTCCGTGGCGCCATCGCGCTCATTAGGGCCTGTTTGCCAAGCCCCGTCATGCTGAGGTAACGAAGCATCCCCCGGCGAAGCCGATCCGTCGGCCACGGCCGCTGCGCTGCGCTTCGCGCGGGGATGCCCTTCGGTGCCTCAGGGCGTGCTTCGCATGCGCTCAGCATGACGGTGTGCCAACACGGCCTAAAGTTTCCCGTGTTTGCTCGGCGGTCCTCCGCCAGGTGAATTGCTCCGCATGGCGACGACCGCCCGCGACCAACGATTGGCGCAATGCGTCATCACGCAGGAGGCGCGCGCACTGCTTGGCGAACGCCTCTGGCGAATCAGCCGGCGCGTACAAGGCAAAGGCCCCACCAGCCTCCTGCATCCCCGCGTTGTCCGACGCGACGACGGCGACGCCGAGCCGCATCGCTTCGACGATCGGCAGGCCAAACCCCTCGAACGTGGATGGCATCAGCAGCAGGCGCGCCGAGGAGAGGAGCCGTTGGTAGGTTGCATCGTCCAAAAAGTCATGGAGCTGGACCAGATGCCTGACACCGCATTGGTCGATCACACCATCGAGCCGTGGCCGGTCGTGGGGAGACACCCCGACGATATGAAGGATGTTGCTGAAGCCGTCGATCGTCGAGTTGAGGAGTGCCCAGGCACGGATCGACACGTCCGGCTGCTTGTTGGTCCAGTGCGCGAATGCCAGCGCATGCGAACCCGTGGCAGCAGCGTCGCACGCAAACAGATCGCAGCCAAGGTAGATCGTCTCGATCTTGGCGGCGACGTCGGGGTAGGCGGCAACGATGTCCTGCTGGGTCATCAACGAGTTGGTCACCAATCGCTGGGCACGCCGAATCCCCCACCAGTACGTGACGGTGCGGTACCACCGCTGCACCCGGCGAAACTCGGCGGGTCGGTGCCGATACCGGAGGTCGTGAACCATCGCGACGACGGGGCGGCGCCAAATGAGCAGGGGCACGACCGGCGTGGTCGCCAGGATGGCGTCGGGTTGCCAACGCCGGGCCAGGGCGGGGATGCCGACGTGTTGCGCCACGAATCGGGACCCGGGATACGCGCCGCCGAGGCGAAAGGTCGTGCCGAGGGCGCCGAGTGCCTCGTCGATCTCGGGGGGGAGTTTGGCCGTGCCGACGACGGCGAGCTCGTCGTCGAAACCCGCCTCGTGCCATCCCCGGAGGAGACCACGCAGGTACGTGACAATGCCTCCCCGGCCTTCACCGACGGCCATGGCGTCGATCAGGATGCGCATGCGGCGTACGCCTCCCCGAGGAGCCGGTCGGTGTCGTCGCGCGCCACCGCCAGGTAGTTGCGCTCGTGCCCGGCGGGATCGGGCGCGATCGTCGCGACGCGCAGGGGACCGTCCTGGCGCAGGTGATAGAAGCGATAGCCGAACCGGGAGAGCGCGGTCTCGACGGCAGCGGCGGGGCCGTGGGGAATGATCTCGAAGATCACCGCGGGCGCCGCCGCGGCCAAGACCCCCTGCATCCCTGCCAGCACTCTATCCTCGAAACCTTCGACGTCGATCTTGACGAGGTCGATCCCGTCGATGCCAGCGCAACTCTCGTCGATGGTCCGCACCGGAACGTCGATCAGGTCGCCCGCGACGCCGTAAAACCCGTGGGGGTCCAGGCTCGCCGAATGCGGCAGGTCGCCCGCCGGCACGTGCATGGTGATGGCGCCGGTGCGGTTGGAGACGGCCGCGCGGTGGGTTTGGCACCGCGCCGCCCAGCCGTTGAGCGCGATCTGGGCATTGAGCCGATTGAAGACGCGCGGGACCGGCTCGAAGGCGATCACGCGGGCGTGCGGATTCGCCGCGCAGGCCAGGAGCGTAAAGAACCCCGTATTGGCGCCGACGTCGACGATCACGCGTGATCGCTGGGCCAGCGCGAAGAAGACGCGCGTCGTTTCCGGCTCGTAGCCATCCAAGCCACGCCAGTAGAGGCTCCTCCCGACAAAGTCGCCTGGCATCGAGGCATAGCTGAGCCGGGAGCCATCCGGCAGCGAGAGCCGAAACGTCCCGCGAACAGGCAGGCGCGACCAGATGGACGACGGGATGATGCCCCGTCGCGCCAGCCCGCCGAGGGGCGCGCGGATGATCGGCAGCGAGGTCGCCACCGCGAGCGCGGAGAGGATCGTATCTTTGCCGTGCCGGCCGATCATTGCGTGCCGCATTCGAACGAGGGAACGGCTTGATGGGCGACGGTAGGCGCGGGTTCCGCCATCGCTTCGGTTGACGACCAACGCAGACCCGATCGCCCGAGGTGATCGTGGTCAGTCGTGACGACGAACTCCCGCTCGAACCCAGAGGTATCTTCAGGATTGGCCAAGGCGGCGCAGGAACCGTACCCCAGCGACAAGAGATAACTCAGGCACTGGCGTCGCAGCTCCTCGCTGTGGACCGAGAGCAGGATCGTCGGCTTGCTCGTGGCCAGGGTCGTTTGCGCCCCGCGCAAGACGTCGAGCTCCGCGCCTTCGACGTCGATCTTGATCATGCCTGGCGTCACCGAGAAGCGCTCGCAGAAGTCGTCGCACGACAGGCAGGCCGCCGGTTGCCGCCCATGCTCGGCGATGGCGCTGCAGGCGTGGGTAATCCCCTCCGTGAGCCCAACCAACGCACTCTCTGCCCCGACGGCGCAGGGAACTACGATCACATTCTTGACGCGGTTCCACCGCATAATGGCGCAGAACCGGGCCACGTTCTCCGGCATCGGCTCAAAGGCATAAACGAGTCGGGCCTTCTTGGAAAAGAGCAGCGAATAGAGGCCGGTGTTTGCGCCCACGTCGAGGCAGACACTTCCTGGCTCGAGGAGGGTCCATGCCGCCGCCAGTTGCGCGTGCTCGTACCGATTGACGACGATGGAGAGTCCCTTACCCGCGCCGGCGTTGGCGCCGGCCAACCACCGGCTGCCCCGCAGCGGGCCGCTCACGATGGGGATCGGTGTGCCGGTCGGTATCCGTCGCGCGACCACGCGGCCGAGGCGGCGGCCAAGCCGCACGACAGGTCCCTTGTTCATCAGACTGCAGCCTCCTCGACAGCGAAGATCTCCTGGAAGTAGGCGACGGTTTCGGCGAGGCCGGCTTCCAGGGCGACGGTCGGCCGCCAGCCGAGCAGCCGGGTCGCCTTGGCAATGTCGGGGCGCCGCCGCGTCGGATCGTCGATCGGTAGCGGCTCATGAACAATGGGTGAGGCGGAACCCGTCACCTGCAAGACGACCGCCGCGAACTCGCGGATGGTGATCTCGGTCGGATTGCCCAGGTTGACGATCTCCCCGGCCAGCCCGTCGGTCTCCATCAGCGCCACGAGCCCAGCGACAAGGTCATCAACGTAGCAGAAGGAGCGCGTCTGCAAACCGCCGCCGTAGATGGTGAGTGGTGCGCCGCGCAGCGCCTGCACACAGAAGTTGGGCACCACCCGCCCGTCCCCCGGCTGGGACCGCGGCCCGTAGGTGTTGAAGATGCGGGCAATGCGGGCATCGAGCCCGTACTGCCGCACAAACGCCATGGTCA
>JBOGUF010000010.1:0-62222 GCA_050696075.1 Thermomicrobiales bacterium | reverse complement strand
GGAATCTCACCGGATCGTGCTCGCCTGAACCCAGGAAAGCTCGCGGGCTATACCGCCGGTCAGGACTTGGCCGTCATAGCACGGCGGCCTCACCAAACCCCGAAGGCTGTGCTATCAAAAGGATAGCTTGGTAGACCGCGGCCGTCAATCCCATTCGAATTCGATTATTGCATTGCCGCGCGGCCCGCGTTCTACAATTCAGAGGTGGACATTGTGGAAGGAGACTTCTATGGTCTCGGCAGTCAAGACGGTAACCGTAGAACCGGACAGCGACGTCGCTCGCCTTATCGACGAGGCAGGTGATCGACCGCTCGTGCTGATCACCAACGGCCGCCGGTACCGCTTGGAGCGAGAAGAAACAGAGAACGACGATCCGTGGGCAGACTACGACCCAGAAAAGGCGAAAGCCGGTATCTTGGCCGCCGCCGGCAGTTGGAGCGATGTCGACACGGAACAAATGATTGCTGACATCTACCGGTGGCGTGAAGAAGGAAGCCGACCCGCGGATCCACCGTGACGGTGCTGATCGATAGCGACCTCACGATAAGTGGCCTCAATGGGAGGCCCGATGCCGTCAAGGTATGGACCGACCTCGCGGACCAAGGACTCGCCGTCAGCGTTGTGACAGTTGGCGAGGTGTTGGACGGAGCATACGGATCAGTGAACTCCGCGGATAAGATTGCCGCGATCTGGTTGTTCCTAAGTGGCGTCCGCGTCATCGACGTCACCCTTGCGGTCGTCGATGACTTTGCACAACTTCGCTCGGCGCTCCGGCGCCAGGGCACCTTGATACCCGATCTCGACCTCCTGATCGCCGCAACAGCGCGGGTCCACAACCTCACATTGGTGACACGCAACGTCCGGCATTTCACGCGTATCCCGGATCTCAGACTCTACCAGCCGAGCGACGGCTAGGACGCAGCCGCAGCCGCTGCAGTCGTCTCGCATCCGTGCCCCGACCACGTTATAGAATGAACTTGGGAAAATGGACGTGGAAAGGAGATATCCATGGTCGCGGCAACGAGGATCGTCACCGTGGAGCCCAATAGCGAGGTCGCCCGCCTGATCGACGAGGCAGGTGATCGACCGCTCGTGCTGATCACCAACGGTCGCCGGTACCGCTTGGAACGAGAAGAAACAGAGAACGACGATCCGTGGGCGAACTACGATCCGGACAAACTGATGGAAGGCATGTTGGCCGCCGCCGGCAGCATCTCCGAAGAGGAAGGCGAGCGGATGAAGGCCTACATCTACGCTGCCCGTGAAGCCGGCACGCGTCCGCCCGACCGTCCTTGAGATACCTGCTGGACAGCGATTGGATCATCGACGCGACAGTCGGCATCGCCTCGGCCATACAGGCAATTCAGCAGACGCGTTCAGAGGGCATCGCCGTCAACACCATCGCGCTCGCCGAGGTATACGAGGGCGCATTCGTACTTGACAATCCGGCATCCGGTATTGCTTCGTTTCGGCGATTACTGGCCGGCTTCGCGGTGCTTGACGTCACCGAGCCCATCGCCGAACGATTTGCCGAATTACGATCGTTGTTGCGCTGGGACGGCAACCTGATCCCCGATATGGACCTGCTGATAGCCGCTACCGCCCTGGAACGCGACCTTACGCTCCTGACGCGCAATCTCCGCCACTTTGAGCGTGTTCCAGGTCTGAAGTTGTACCGGTCTCGAACGAATTAGATCCGCGCTGTCGCTATCCGATCCACTTCAGCTTCGGAATCACCTGCTCGCCGTACGCTTTGATGAACGCCTCCTGGTTCCGGCCGACGTTGTGGATGTAGATCTCGGTGAAGCCGAGATCAATGAAGTGTTGGATGTGGGCGACGTGCTCGTCCAGGTCGGGCGTGAGCAAGACGCGGTTCTTGTAGTGTTCGGCGCGGACCAGCTTCGCCATCGCCTCGAAGTCCTCGGGGTTGCGGACGTCCCCCTTCGGGAAGTTCATGCCGCCGTTCGGCCACTCCTTCATTGCCTGCTCGGTCGCCGCCTCAACCGACTCCGCATACGAGACTTTGACTTGCAGGATGCGCGGCATCGCCGCCGGGTCCTTGCCGGCCTCCCGCGCGCCCTTCTCGTACCGCTCTAACAGCATCTTCACCTTTTCGTCGGCCGCGCCCACGGTGATGATGCCGTCGGTGTACCTTCCGGTCCGCCCGGCCATGATCGGACCGGAGGTGGCAACGTAGATCGGCGGCGGCGCCTCCGGCAACGTGTAGAGCTTGGCGCTCTCAACATTGAAATGCGTTCCCCGGTGCTTGATCACCTTGCCGGTGAAGAGCGCCTTGATGATCTCGATCGATTCCATCAGCCGTTCGAGCCGCACCGGCGCCTCCGGCCAATACTCGCCGGTGATGTGCTCGTTGAGCGCCTCGCCGGCGCCCAAACCGAGGTAGAAGCGGCCGGGGTACATCGCCTCCAGCGTCGCCGCCGCCTGGGCGATGATCGCCGGATGATACCGATACCCCGGCGGCGTCACGCCCGTGCCGAACCGCAGGTTTGTCCGCGAACCGAGCGCGCCCAGCCACGCCCAGACAAAGGCCGACTGCCCTTGCGACGGCACCCACGGGTGAAAGTGGTCCGACGCCATCACCGCCTCGAACCCGGCCCGCTCTGCCTGCTTCGACCAAGTAAGGAGATCGGTCGGGTGAAACTGCTCAAACGACGCGGCGTATCCAACAATGCCCAAGGTTGCTGTCCTTTCTGCTATCGGAACAAATCGCGGACCGGATCGAGCACCAGATCGCGAGCCGTACCCGGCGTCGCCGCGAGCGGCGGCACGTACCCGCGCACCAGCACCACCGGCCGCGCGTCGAGCTTATTCATGACGAGTTCCGCGGCTGACGCCAACTCGTCCGCGACCGCAAGCACCGTCACGCTCAACTCGTACCCCGCGGCGTCGTACTGCCCACGGTAATCGGCGAGCGGCGCCAGGCCGGCCACACCTATGGCCACGTTGACAATGCCCCGCCGCCACGGCCGGCCAAATGAATCGGACACAATGACACCGGGCTGCTCGCGGTCTACCAGCCCAAAGCGACGCCCCAGCGCCGCGCGAATCCGCGCCGCCGACGCGTCTGGATCGACCGGCAGCAAACAGACAGTCTCAGCACTCACGTTCGAGGCGTCGACCCCGGCGTTGGCGCAGACGAACCCGTGCGCCGTCTCCGCGATGATGATGCCCCGGTCCATCCGCACGATGCGGACCGCTTCCCTCAGCACGACTTCGACCTGCCGCGCGTCTTTGCCATACTGTTCCGCGACCCGCCGCGCCAGCTCCGACGGCTCGACCTCAGCCAAGTGGACCAACCGCCCCTCGGCTTTACTGACGATCTTCTGCGTCACGACCAGGACGTCGCCCGGTTCCAGGTCCAGACCCGCACGTTCGATCGCGTCGCCGATGAGGTTGGGCAGATCGTCTCCCGGCCGCACCTCCGGCAGCCCCGGCAAACCGATCAGACGCATTTCAGCACTCGGATCGCTCATGCGACCTCGACCTCCGAGGTCGCAATGGGCACGTCACCGGCGGTCACCCATCCCAGGAGGCGGAGATCATCAGGCGTATCGAGGTCGAGCGTGGTGCCGGGCGCGATCGACGTCGTCACTTCGAGGCCGAGTCGATGCGCCTCGTCAATGTGATGTGCGTAGCTTTCGTGGCCATAGTGGAAGCGGAAGTGGCGGCCTTCCTCCGCATCACCAAGTCGCAACAGCAGCGCATTCGTCCCTGAGCCGTGCCGGTCCGGGGCAAGCACAACCGGCGCATCCCGTCGCACGAGGTTGCGCACATCGTCGCCGGTCAGCAACGGCAAGTCGCCGAAGAGGACGAGCATCGCGCCCGCCCCGCGCTCCTTTGCCCATTGCCTCCCGACGTCGATTGCGGCGTTGAGACCCGGCGTCGATGCAGCCTGTGCGACCGGAACCGCCCCGGCGCTTGCCGCCAGCGCCAGCGCCTCCCGATCCGGACTGACGACGGCGACCGCCGAGATCGCATGCGATTCGTGGATTGCGGTGAGGACGCCCAGCAGCATCCGCCGCACGAGCTCTTCGCGCATTCGCGGCGCCACCGCCGCCGCCAGGCGCGTCTTGCCTCCCGTCACCGAGCGAATCGGCACGACGGCAACGATTCCCCCGCTCGTCATGGTGTCACTCCGACCGGCGCGAGCGATCGGCCGAAGGCGATCACCTCCTCCGCGAGGCGCCGCCGATCACCGGCGTCACCCATGATCGTCTGACTCGCTACGACGCGCATGCCAATTCCTTTGATGCGCGAGACCAACGCCCGATCCTGCTCATCGACGACGATACCGGCGATCAGCCCGGCGTAGAGCTCCGCCACCCCGTGGGCCGAGACCTCCCGACCCAGCGATGCCAGCATCTTATCGGCCGGTCCCTTGATCGCCCGGCCGCCGACGATCGGGCTGACGGCGACGATGGGCGCCGTCGTTTCCTCCAACGCCGGCCGAATCCACGGCAGCGCCAGGATCGGCCCCACACTCACGATCGGGTTCGATGGGCAGATCACGATCAGATCGGCCGCCGCGATCGCGTCGAGCACCGCTGGAGCGGGCCGCGCCTGCTCGATCCCGGTGAAGCGCACGCCCAGTACGTCATCCGTTTGCCGCCGCCGCACGAAATAGTCCTGGAAGGAAAGAATGCCGTCCGGTGTTTCGACCAACGTCGCGACCGGGTCATCCGTCATCGGCAGAATCCGCGCCTTCACCCCAAGTGCCCGCGCAAAGTCCGCCGTGACCTCGGACAGTGGAGCGCCGCCCCGTAGGCGCGCGGTGCGCAGGATGTGAGTCCCTAAGTCCTGGTCGCCCAAGAGAAACCACGGCTCTTCGCCCAGCCGCACCATCGCGTCGAGCGCGTGCCGCGTGTCGCCGGCGATGCCCCAGCCGGTCGCCGGGTTGGCAAGGCCAGCCAGGGTATAAACGACCGTGTCGACGTCAGGACTGATATGCAACCCGTACAGTTCGAAGTCGTCGGCGGTATTGACGACGACGGTCAGCTCCCCCGGCGACAGGGCAAGTTCCAACCCCTGCGCCAGCTTCGCCCCGCCGACGCCCCCCGCCAGCGCAACGATCACCCGACTGCTCCATTCACGAGAGTCTAGCTGCCGATCGTCGTTAGTCGCCAAAGCCATGCGTGATCACGCGCCCGATCGGCAGCGTAATCGTGATGCGGTGTTGCTTGGAGAAGGACTCCGCGGACGCCTTCTCCGCGTGCGCCGCGTCATGGTACCGCGTCGCCAGCGCCTTGATGTCGGCCTGCGCCACGGCCTGGTCGTCGTTCAACTCCGCCGTCCCGGCAATCGTCACGAACCGCGTCCCGTCCTCGACGCAGATCGAGATGCGGCGGTCGCGCAACAGGTTGCGGTCCTTCGTCCGGCCGCGCGCGGTGTTCATCATCACGTGCCCGTCGCGCAGCGCGTACCACATCACCGTCTGTTGGGCCGTCCCATCGCGATTGACGGTCGCCAGGACGGCAAACCGCTTCTCTGCCAAGAACGACCGCACCTTGGGGTCAAGTGACACTGGCATTCCTTCCCTCATCCGGACGATCATCAAGCGGCGCGTCGATACTTCCAAAATGATACCTTTGGCGTTCCATCTCGCCAAGAGCAGAACCCACGCCGCGTTCGGTTTGTGATACGTGCGCTGATTCGATGGTAGAATCCGGACCTCAGTCCTCGAGCGTCGGATAGGTGGTCGCTGGCCGGTCTCCTGGTCGCTGGGCATGGGGTTCCAGCCAAGTGCCTCGAGGGGAGTCATGGCCCGGTACATCGTCGGACGGCTCGCCAGTCTCGTCTTCGTCCTCTTCGCCGTCTCGCTGATCGCGTTCCTGTTGATGCACGCTGTTCCCGGCGGGCCGTTCTCGCCGGACGAGAAGGGCCGCCTGCCCGAAGCGACCCGCGAAGCCCAACTCCGCAAGTACGGCCTCGACAAGCCGCTCTACGAGCAGTACGTCCGCTACGTCTGGCACGCCGTCCAGGGCGACTTCGGCGTTCCCTTCCAGAGCCCAACCGAGTCGGTTCTCGGCCTGATCGCGCGCACCTGGCCGGTGACGATCAAGATAGGCGTGCCCACGATCCTGATCGCCTACACCCTCGGCACACTCCTCGGCTTCATTGCCGCCATGCGCCAGAACTCCTGGGTCGACTACATCGTCTCCTTTGGCGCGACCCTGGGGATCGTGGTGCCCAACTTCGTGATCGCGATGTGGCTCATCCTCTTCTTTAGCGTCTACTTGCAATGGCTCGAACCGGGCGGCTGGGGCAAGCCGCAGCACTACATCATGCCGGTCGTCGCCTACAGCCTGGCGCCGATGGCCCTCGTTGCCCGCTACACGCGGGCCAGCATCCTCGAGGTGACGCGGGCCGACCATGTCCGCACGGCGCGGGCCAAAGGCCTGGCTGAATCCCGCGTCCTCCTTTGGCACGTCGGCCGCAACGCGCTGATCCCGTTCGTCACGATCCTGCTCCCGGAGATCCCGAACATCCTGACCGGGTCGATCTTCATCGAGTCGACCTTCCGCATCCCCGGCCTCGGCCGCTTCTTCGTCACCAGCACCCAAACCCGCGACTACCCGATGATCCTTGCTCTTGTCCTCCTTGTCGCCGCCTTTTGGGGCATAACGTACATCTTGACCGATGTTCTCTACACCGTCCTCGACCCACGGATTCGCATCGGCGGCCGGGCCGCGAACCTCTAGGAGGCGGCCAAGCATGAACGTCTCCGCTGCTGCCGAGCGCGGCCTCTCCGGGGCATCAGAGCGCCAGTTTGCCCGCGCCCCACGCTCCGCTCTCTTCTACGCGGCCCATCGCTTCCTGCGCCAAAAGCTGGCGATGGTCGGGATGGTCATCGTTCTCTTCATGATGGTGATCGGTTTCGGGGCGCCGCTGCTCGCGCCAACCCACTACGCCGAAGCGGACTTGATGGCGGCGAACAAGTTCCCGGAGCGGGACTATCTGCTCGGCACCGACGCCATCGGCCACGACTTCCTCAGCCGCGTCATGTACGGCACCCGCACCTCGTTGATCGTCGGCTTCGCCGCCGTCGCGGTCGCCTGCGTCATTGGCATCCCGCTCGGCTTGGTCGCCGGGCTCTACGGCGGCAAGGTCGACTTCGTGGTCATGCGCCTGGTCGAAGTCATGACCGCCTTCCCCGGCCTTCTCTTCGCGATCTTCCTGATGACGATCACGGGAGCGGGCGTACGCAACATCATCTTCGTCATCGGGATCACGAGCTGGGTGACGATGTGCCGCCTGATGCGCGCCCAGTTGCTGATGCTGCGTGAGCAGGAGTACGTGACCGCCGCCCGTAGCGTCGGCGCCAGCGGCTGGACCATCGCCGTGCGCCATCTCTTGCCAAACGCCGTCGCCCCGATCATCGTCTCGATCTCCCTCGCCGTCCCGCTCGCCATCTTCGCCGAGGCCGGTCTCAGCTACCTCGGCATCGGCATCAACGAGCCGACCCCAAGTCTCGGCAAGATGGTCGCCGACAGTGCCCCCTACATCCGTATCTACTGGCACCTCGGCCTCTTCCCCACCCTCGCCATCGCCCTGATCATGCTCGGCTTCACCTTCGTCGGCGACGGCCTCCGCGACGCCCTCGACCCGCGTCAGACCTGAGGCTTCACGCGCGTGTGAGCATCCGGCCACGCGGCCGGATTGTACGGATCCGCCAAAGGAGTGAGGAAATGAACGAACGGCAGGATAGGGACGTCCTTCGCGCGTTGCAGTTGCTTGATCTCGACCGGCGTGCGTTTCTGATACGGATGATCCAGGGCGCGGCCGGCGCGGGCGCACTCGCGGCCGATCTCCCGCTCCTCGGACACGGAACGGCACTGGCCGGTCCGTCGATGCGCGCCGCCAACCGCATCGCGGCCAATCAGGAGATGAAACTCCCCGAGGACGCCGCGCCCCTCGACCAACAGATCTGGCGCGTGGCCTCCGACCCGACCAACGCCAAAGTGCTCGACTTCTACGAGGCCGTATACGAGCGGCCGGCCGGCAATGGTCTCTTCTCCGAACCGCTCGTCCGGCTCGACAAGAACTTCCAGATCCTCCCGGCAGCCGCAACCGAATGGTCCGGCAGCGAGGACGGCACCGTCTGGACCTTCAAACTCGATCAGAACCTGGTCTGGAGCGACGACACCCCACTTACCGCCCGCGATTACGTGAGAACCTTCCAATACTCAGCCGATCCCGAGCACGCCTGGGACTTCACCTGGTTCTGGCGGCCTGTCATTCGGGGCTACGCCGACGCGGTCGACGGCAAGATCCCGCCCGAGGAGATCAGCGTCAAGCAGGGTGCGAACGAGTTCGAAGTTGTCTTCGAGACACTCGACCCCGCGCCCTATCTGCCCGCGATGCTCCTCTACTCCCAGCCGCTCTCAGCCGCGGCTCTGGAGACACACGGCCCGCTCTACAACTCGAACCCCGAAACCTGTGTCTCCTGCGGCCCATTCATTCTCCAGGAGTGGGCGCGCGACCAACATCTGATCATCGTCCGCAACGAGAAGTACTCGGGTCAGCTTCAGATCCCGATGCAAAAATTCGTCATCACACTCGCCGCCCCGAACACCCACTTCACGCTCTACGAGACGGGTGAGATCGACTTCATGGAGAACCCCGCTCCGGCCGAGCTCCAGCTCATGCAGGCCGACCCGGAGAAGGCAACCGAGGTCTACCAGGGCGTTGGTGACTTCGGCTGCTTCTACTTCTTCTTCGACCTAACCAAGCCGCCGTTCGATAACAAGCTGGTCCGGCAGGCGTTCAGCCACGTCGTCGATCGCGACGCCATTATCGAGCAGATCATGGGGCCACAGGGCAAAGTCGCCTATTCCTTCCTCGCACCGGGATTTCCCGCCGCCAACGGGGAGGATCTCAAGGAAATCCAGGCCTTCGATTCGGAGACAGCCAGGACCCTATTGGCCGAAGCCGGCTATCCGGACGGCGAAGGATTCCCGCGGCTCACCCTCCAGGCACGCGGCGGCGGCGGTCCGGCCGAAATGGCAGTCGTCAACGCCTACCCGACCATGCTGAAGGAACACCTCAACATCAACGTGGAGGTCCAGGTTATGGACCGGCAGGCGTTCTACGACGCGATGAACGCCAAACCGACTGAGGTCCAGTTCGGTTGGGTCTCGTACGGCATGGACTATCTCGATCCGTCGAACATGCTCGGCGTCTGGCTCTCCGGCGGTCGCCACCCCTGGTCGAACCCGGACTACGACGCCAAGGTCAAGGAGGCGACCATTTTCCTCGGTTCGGAGGAAGATCGCATCGCGATGTTCCAAGAGGCTGAGCGCCTCCTGGTCGAGGACGTCCCGGCCGTTTTCACCTACTTCTCGACCCCGATTCAGCTCATCAAGCCGTACGTCAAAGGCGACGCTCTGGCGCCCGACAACAACGGCATCGCCGCCATTCACTGGCCGGGTTTCGGCACCACCAGCATGGTCCCCGCCGGCCTCTACATCAGCAAGGATGCGCCGCCCAACCGGCAGTAGCGGCCAGCGGCATCCATCGGTCCAAGCCAGCGCCCGTCATGCCGCGAGTACGAGGAATCGCCCCGTTACGCAACGACGGGGCGATTCCTCGCTGCAACGCTGGCGCTCGGAATGGCGCGGTATCGGACCGGCCGTTGTTCTCGCCGCCTTGCGTTCTCGCGCTGACCGCGCCACAATGCGGTCATCCCCCGAATGGGCGATGACGGCCGCGCGAATGCGGCCGGTCCGGACCTCAGACGTCAAGCATGAGAGGAGTTGCGCGATGGCACGCGATTCCGTTGTCGAGTGCGTGATCAACACCACGACGACGCGGCGCAAGCTGATCGGCGGCGCGGCCGGCGCCGTCCTGGCCGGCCAGGTCTCCGGCGCCCTCGCCGGCCCCGCCTCGGCCGGCCGGCTTTCCCTGGCCAGCCTCGGTATCCCGGCCTTTCAGGAGTTGCCAGAAGACGCCGCCCCGCCCGAGCAGCAGATCTGGCGACAAGCCTCCGACCCGACAATCCCCAAGGTGCTCGACTTCTACGAAGCGGTCTACGCCCGCCCGGCGGTCGCCGATCTCTTCAGCGAGTCGCTCGTTCGCCTCGACAAGAATTTCCAGATCATCGCCGGGGCCGCGACGGAATGGAATGGGAGCGAGGACGGCAAGGTTTGGACCTTTACCCTCGCCCGCGACCGCGTCTGGAGTGATGGCAACCCCGTGACCGCACGGGACTGGATCAAGACGTTCCAGTACGCCGCGGACCCGGAGCACGCCTTCGACTTTTCCTGGTTCTGGCTGCCGGTGATCACGAACTTTGCCGAGGCGGTCGAGGGCGCGGTCAGCCCCGAGGAGATCGGCGTCCGCCAGGGCGCCGACGAGTACGAACTCATCTTCGAAACGGTCGACCCCGCTCCCTACCTGCCGTCGATGCTTCTCTACTCGCTCCCGCTCTCAGCGGCGGCTCTGGAGACCCACGGACCGCTCTACAACACCCAGCCGGAGACGGCCGTCTCCTCCGGGCCGTTCATTCTCGAAGAGTGGGTACGCGACCAACACCTCACCTACACGCGCAATGAGACCTACGCCGGCCCCATGGTCGTGCCGATTCAGCGCATCATCGTCAAGATGGCCGCGCCGGCCACCTACTTCACCCTCTACGAGGCCGGCGAAATCGACCACATGGGCGATCCGGCCCCAGCCGAGCTGCAACTGATCCAATCCGATCCCGAACTGTCGGAGCAAATGTATCAAGGCGTCGGCGACTTCCGCGTCGACTACCTCTTCTTCGACGTCACCAAGGCGCCATTCGACAACAAACTTGTCCGCCAGGCGATCAGCCACGTCATCGACCGGGACGCGATCAAGCAGAGCATCCTCGGCCCCCTCGGTGAACCGTCGTACGGCTTCCTGGCGCCGGGCTTCCCCGCGTCAGACCAAGAATCCCTTAAAGATATTCAGGCGTTCGATCCTGAGTTGGGCAAGCAGCTACTGGCAGAGGCCGGCTTCCCGGACGGTGAGGGGTTCCCCGCGCTCGAGCTCTGGCTGCGCGCCCCGACCCCAGCCGACTCCGCCATCGGCAACGCCGCGGCGGCGATGATCAAGGAACACCTCAACATCGACGTCGAGGTCAGCCCCAGGGATCAGAACACGTTCACCGACGCCCTCAACGCCAAGCCGACGGAGATCCTCTTTGGGTACGTCTCCTACGGTATGGATTACCTCGATCCGTCGAATATGCTCGGCGTTTGGCGAAGCGGTGGCCGCCATTCCTGGGTCAACGACGCATTCGATGCCGGCCTGCAAGAGGCCACGATCTTCCTCGGCGATCCGGCCGAGCGGCTGGAACTGTTCAAGGGCGTCGAGCGGATCCTGGTCGAGGACGTGCCGGCTGTCTTCGTCTACTACCGAACGCCGGTTCAGATGATCAAGCCCTACGTCAAGGGCGATGCGCTGCTGCCCGATGACAACGGTATCGCCGCCATCCACTGGCCCGGTTTCACGACGATGAGCACGGTGCCCGAAGGGCTCTACATCACCAACGAGGCGCCACCCGACCGCGATTAGGCGATAATCGCGGTTGTGGAGGCGGACGGCGCGGCTCCCACGGGGTCGCGCCGTTCATTTGCCCCGATTGGGCGCGGACGGGAAGTGGGGTGAGGCTATGGGCATGGCGCACGGGACGGCGACGATCGCTGAGACGACCGAGGGTGTGGATTGGGAAGAAGGCGACCGGGCGGCGCTCGCGCTCCGCGAGGAGTTTCTGCTCGACCCCGAGGTGATCTTCCTCAACCACGGCTCCTTCGGCGCCTGTCCACGGCCGGTCTTCGCGGAATACCAGCGCTGGCAGGTCGAGCTCGAACGACAGCCGGTCGAATTCCTCGGTCGCCGCTCCGAAGGACTGCTCACCGAAGCTCGGCAAGCCTTGGCCGACTATCTCCACGTCCCCCTCGATACCGTCGTCTACGTCACCAACGCCACCACCGGCCTCAACGTCATTGCCCGCTCGCTGCCGCTCGAACGCGGCGACGAGGTGCTCACCACCGACCACGAATACGGCGCGCTGAACATGACCTGGGAGTGGATGTGCGGCAAGGCGGGCGCGCACTACGTCCGTCACCCGATCCCCCTCCCCGTCCCCACACGCGAGGAGATCGTCGAGTCCTTTTGGTCCGCGGTCACGCCGCGCACCAAGGTAATCTTCCTCAGCCACATCACCTCCCCCACCGCCTTGATCTTTCCGGTCAAGGAGATTTGCAATCGGGCGCGGGAGGCAGGCATCCTGACCGTCGTCGACGGCGCGCATGCCCCGAGTCAGATCCCGCTCGACCTGGATGACCTCGGCGTCGATATCTACAGCGGCAACAACCACAAGTGGCTCTGCGCGCCGAAGGGCTCCGGCTTCCTCTATGCCCGCCCGGAGCACCACGACTGGATCGAGTCGCTGCCGATCAGTTGGGGTTGGCAAGGCGAGCACACCTTCATCACCCGCAACCAGCGCCAGGGCACCCGCGACCTCGCCCCTTACCTCGCCACTCCGGACGCCATCCGCTTCCAACAGGAGCGGGATTGGGACTCCGTCCGCGCCCGCTGCCACGAGCTGGCGCGCGAAGCCCGTCACCGCGTCGCCGAGCTTGGCGGTATTCCCCCCATCTCACCCGATACACCCGCTTGGTTCAGCCAGATGATCGCCCTTCCGCTCCCAGCGCGCGACCCGGCCGACCTCAAAATCCGCCTCTATGACGATTTCCGCATCGAGGTCCCGGTCGGTTCCTGGGGCGACTGGACAATGATCCGCCTCTCCTTCCAGGGCTACAACACGCACGACGACCTGGAGGCGATGTTGACCGCGCTGGAGCACATCTTGTAGGGGAGTGTCTTGACCAAATAGGCCATGGCGATCGACGGGTAATCGGTGCAGATCACGTCGACGTCCCACGCGAGCAACGTGTCAATGTCCTCTTCGGAATTCCCCTGCCAGCCGACGACTCGCAAACCACGTTCCTTGGCCGCCCGCACGATCTCGGCCGATCCGGTCTTGATCGGGATCTCGGCCCACGTACAGCCTAGGCGGACGGCTGTCTCCAGGTAGCTCATGTCGTCGTACCTGCTGATGAAGCCGCGCGCCTGTTCAGGCGCAAGCCGCTGCACAATCTCCAACGCGACCGAATCGAATGACGAGACGGTCGTCCGCTCCGCGATCCCGTTCTGCTTGAGCGTCGGCAGCAGCAGTTCCACCACGCGTTCGAGGCGCTCCGGCAAGTCAGTCTTAATCTCGACCTCGAATCGCACCGCGTCGGCAACCACGTCCAAAATGTCGGCCAGCGTCGGAACGCCTGCCGGCTCGGGCCAATCGGGAAAGGCAGCCCGAGCGTCGAGCACGGCCAGTTCCGCTACCGTCAAGGACGATACCGGCCCTGTCCCGTCCGTCGTGCGGTCGACCGTCCGGTCGTGGATCACCACGAGCTGATCGTCCGCCGAGAGCTGCACGTCGAGTTCGAACGCCTCGACCCCAATCCCCTTCGCATACAGGAATCCGGTCAGCGTGTTCTCCGGCGCCTCGCCCCGCGCCCCCCGATGCCCAAAGATCATGACCATCAGTCAGTCTCCAGTCGTGAGTCGTGAGTCGTGGGTCGCGAGTCATTAGAAATCGACCAACCAAGCGAGTCCCATATCGACCTCGGAACAAGGCGGTCGATGCGGTCGAGGACGTGGTCGGGCCGGTCCTCGGCGGTGGAGAGCATCGCGGGCGTCGTTTCGCCGGTGAGGACGACGGCGGAGGGCATCCCGGCCGCGTGCGCCATGCGGATGTCGGTCGAAAGACGGTCGCCGACCATCACGCACTGGTGCGCATCGAGTCCCAGCAGGTTGAGGGCCGTTTCCAGCATGAGCCGGCTCGGCTTGCCGGTGTGGAGTTCGCAGGTGGCGCCAGTGCAGGCTTCGATGGCGGCGACGATCGCGGCGGCGTCCGGTTCGCCGTGCCCGCCGGGAAAGGGGCAGTAACGGTCCGGGTTGGTGGCGACAAGCCGGGCGCGCTTATGGAACCAGATCGCGTCGAAGGCGATTTGCAGCTTGCGGTAGTCGAAGGTGCGGTCGTAACTGGCGATCACGACGTCGATCTCTGCCGGGTCCTCCGAGATGCGGATACCGACGTCCGTCAGCGCCCGCTTGAGCGGCTCCTCGCCAATGGGGAAGACGGTCGCCGTCGGATGGTGGCGCAGCAACCAATCGGTCATCGTCACGACCGTATTCAGCACCTGATCGGGCGTCGTCGGGATCCCCATCCCACTCAGTTTCGCCGCATACTGCGCCCGATCCTTTGTCGGATTGTTGGAGAGGAAGAGGACGCGCCGGTCGAGGTCGCGCAGAGTGGCGATCAGGCGGCGAGCGCCCGGCAGCGGCGTGTCGCCGAGGTAGATCGTGCCGTCGAGATCGAAGATATAGCCGTCGAACAAGATGTCCGGTGCACGAATCAGATCTTGTCCACCATGCCCAGCGACCGGCATTGCGCCCGCGTCAAACTCTCCCACGCTCCCTCCTTGCTTCCAGACTGAGCGATTCCATCTCCCGTTAACCACAACCGTCGGGCGGGCTGGTTTACTAGGTTTGAACGCGCACCCGTGCTGTTGCACGTCTGTGCAACTCTCGGCTCTCGCCTCGACGAGGAACGATCCCAACCCGTCGGCAAACGGAACGATGTGTTGACAGGCCACAATGCGGATGCTATCGTACAGGTGATTCGCACAGATGTCCATGCACGTTTGTTCAATGGATCGCCGCGGGTGGGGCTTGTGTCGGATGACAGCGTCGAGCTGATGACCTCGGTGGCGCGCATGTACTACCTCGACGGCCTCGACCAGCAGGCCGTCGCCGACATCCTTGGCGTCTCGCGCTCCAAGGTTTCCCGCCTCCTGACCGCCGCCCGCGAGCGCGGCGTTGTCCGTATCTCCGTCGACGACTACGATCCCCGCGACCGCGCCCTCGAACAGCACCTGATCGAGCGCTTCGGCCTCCATCACGCCGTGGTCGTCAAGACGATCGGCCGCGCCTCGGAGAACGTCCGCCGCACCATCGGCTACTTCGCCGCTCCGGCCGTCACCGGCCTGATCGACCCCAAGATGACGGTCGGCCTGGCCGGTGGCCGCACTCTGCGCGAATTGATCAGCTTCATGGAGCCGCGCGAACAGGTCGGCGGCATCGGCGTCGTCCAGCTCATGGGCAACATCGGGCCGACGCCGAGCGCGATCGACGCCGTCGAGCTCAGCCGCTTACTCGCCCATCGCTTCGCCGGCACCTTCTACACACTCAACGCCCCCGCCTTTCTCCAGAACGGCCAGGCGCGCGAACTCCTCACCTCCCACGAGCACATCCGGCTCATCCAGCGCATGTTCGCCTCACTCGACCTCGCCCTGGTTGGCATCGGCTCCTTCGAGGATTCCGCCTTCGCCGAGCGCGGTGCGCTCACGACCGACGACTTCGCCCGCCTGCGAGCCCGTGGCGCCGTCGGCGAAATCTGCGGCCGCTTCTACGACCGCACCGGGCGCGAGTGCGACACCGAGTACCGCGACCGGGTCATCAGCATCGAGCTCGACCAGCTCCGGCAGCGGCCGGAGGTGTTCGGCGTGACGAACGGGACCGGCAGGACGACGGCGACCCTCGCCGCCATCACCGGCCGCCTGGTGACGTCGATCGTGATCGACGATCGCGGCGCCGCCGCTCTCCTCGGCGCCGGCGAACGATAGGGACACGCGGGAGGGATTGTGCCGCGCGCGGCATCGGCAACGGGAGGAACGGCGGGATGCATCAACGAATGGACGGAACAGTGAAGAATCAGAAACTCGACCGGCGATCATTCCTTCGCGGCGCATCGGCGACCGCGGGCGCCGCCGCCTTGGCGGCAAGCGGGGTCAAGTCGGCGGACGCCTCCGGCGCCCGCGTCACGGCGCCCGCGTTCTTGCGCTACCAGAGCGATCCGATCGAAATCGACTTCTCCCACATTTGGGGCACGCCGCCGGGCGAGGTGGCAGCGGAAAACCAGCACCCGGCGGACCAACTTGTCGACGCCTTCAACGCCCTCAATACGGGCGTCACCGTCAATAGCCGGACCGACAGCGGCAACTACTTCGAGGTGCTGCAGAAGGCGCAAGCGGAGATGGCAGCCGGCAACCCGCCGGCGCTCGTCATCACCCCCTGGTCGAATATCAACTACGCGGTCGAGGGTCTGGGGGTGAACAACCTGGAAGACGTCGCCACGAGCGCCGGCGGCGACATCAGCGAAATCCTGGGCAACCTCAAGGAGCAGGTGATCGGGCTGGTCCAGGTCGACGAGATGACGAAGGGTGTTCCCTTTGCCTTCTCCTGCCCTGTCATCTACTACAACAACGAAATCTTCACCGCGGCTGGCGTCGATCCGGCGGCGCTCTTCGCCACCTGGGCGTCGGTGCTCGAACTTGGCCCCGGCATCCAGGAGCAGGCCGGCGGCAACCCGATTCTCGGCTTCGCAACCAACAAGGATTGGCCGGCCCAAAGCATCATCCAATCGAACGGCGGCCAGGTCATGACCGACGCCGGTGAGCTGGCGATCGCCAGCCTGGAGTCGATCGCGGCCATGCAGGCGATCGCCGACATCGATGCCGCCGGACTGCACGACCGCTCGACCGGCAGCGAGATGCGCGCCTCCTTCATCGGTAGCTCGCTCGCTTGCTTTATCGGGAGCATCGCCTCACTCGGCGGGCTGCGCCGCGACGTCGCGTTCGACCTCCAATCGGCTCCGTTCCCCATCTTCGAAGGTCAACCGCGCCAGATGTCGAGCGGCGGCTCCTTCATCGGCTGCTACGCCCAGGACGACGACCAGTTGAAGGGCGCCTGGGAGTTTCTCAAGTACGCCGTCTCCCAGGAAGGGACCGACATCTGGATGCAGACCGGTTACCTCAATGCCACCAACTTCGAGGTCGAAATCCTGCCGGGCCAGGAACCGGCTTATCTCCAACTCGACGAGGGTTTGACGCGCGAGACGGCTTGGCCGGGCGCCCGCGCCGCCGAGGTCCAGCAGATCTGGGGCACCTACGTCTCCCGCATCTGGGCCAACGACATCAGCGCCGAGGAAGGCTGCAACCAAGCCGTCTCGGAGATCGAACCGTTACTCCCAAGCACGTAGCGGGAGGCGGAAGGCGGAAGGCGGACGCAAACACGGCGTAGCTGCCGTCCGCCTCCCGCCTCGTCAAGGACGTCAGTTAGTGGCCAGCATCCCCCATCATGAGCGGCCGGCTATCGGCGTGGTCACGGTCGCCCGCGGCGGGGCGCGGAGCCACGAACGCCTCTGGCAAGCGGCCCTTCCCTACCTGTTCGTGGCGCCCGTCCTGGTCCTGATGGTCGTCTTCATCTACTGGCCGCTCATCTATTCGGTCTATCTTTCGTTCTTCGATTGGAACTTCGTTTCGCCCGACAAGACCTACGTCGGGTTCGACAATTACACCCGCTTGGCCGACGACCCACGCTTCGAGCGGGCACTGCGTTCGACCGGCGTCTACATTCTGGCGCTCGTCCCGATCCAGGTCTTCTTGCCGCTGATCCTGGCGCTCCTGCTTTGGCCGATCCGCAAGTCGCGGGCGCAGTCGAGCTACCGGATCATGCTCTTTTCGCCGACCGTGATCGCCTATTCGGTCGGCGCGCTCCTTTGGCTCTGGATCTTCAATCCGCTGCAAGGGCTGCTCAACAAGCTGATCATCGAAGTCGGCGGTTCCCGCATCAACTGGCTCTCCGACCCGGACACCGCCATCTGGTGCATCATCGTCGTCGCCACCTGGAAGACGCTCGGGTTCCACCTCCTCCTCTACCTGGCGGCGCTCGAAGCCGTGCCCGTCGATTATGTCGAGGCGGCCCAAGTCGACGGCGCCAGCGGTTGGCAGGTTATCCGCTCGATCCGCTGGCCGCTGATCACCCCGACCTTCTTCTTCGTCCTCGTCACCACCGTCATCTCGGTCAACGACGACGTCTTCGGCGCGATCAACGTGATGACCGACGGCGGCCCCTTCGAGACGACGACGAACATCGTCTACTACCTCTACCAGCAAGGGTTCCGCTACTTCCAGATCGGCGCCGCCAGCGCCGTCTCGATCATCGTCTTCGTCGGCACGGTGCTGCTGACCTGGCTCCAGTTCCGCTTCGTCGAGAGGCACGTCCACTATGGCTAGTTTGGCATCGCCAGCCCGCGCGGGCTTCGGCCAAACGCGACGCCGTCCGCAACTCGGTCGCATCGCCTTGCACGCGCTCGTCGGCCTGCTCTGCTTCCTGACGATCTTCCCCTTCTTCTGGATGCTCTCGACCTCGATCAAGATCCCGACCGAGATTTTCACCAGGGACATCCGCATCCTGCCTACCGCCCCGACGCTGGAGAATTTCCCGGATGCCTTCCGCTTCTTCCCGGTCGCCGACTGGTTCTGGAACAGCTTCTTCATCGCGGTCATGACCACCCTCGGCAAGATCGCGGTCAGCGTTCCCGCGGCCTTCGCCTTCGCCCGGCTCCAGTTTCGGGGCAGTTCATTCTTCTTTGCGGCGGTGCTCGGCACGATGATCGTGCCCGGCGTCGTCACCTTTGTGCCGAACTATGTCCTCGTCTCCGACCTCGGCTGGATCAACACGCCGTGGGGCGTCATCATCCCCTCGATCGCCCCGACCGCCTTTTCGGTCTTCCTCCTCCGCCAATACATCCGCACCCTGCCCCAGGAGGTCCTCGATGCGGCCCGAATCGACGGCGCCGGCACCGGTCAGATCTTGCTGCACATCGTCCTGCCCAATATCCGCCCCGCGATTGCGGTCGTGACGATCCTCGCCTTCCTCGCCAGTTGGAACCAGTACACCTGGCCCCTGCTCGTCCTCAACGACCTGGAATCGAAGACCCTGGCGGTCGGCATGCAGTTCTTCTCAGCGAACACCGAGTCCGCCCAACTCTGGGGCCCGATGATGGCGACCGCCACCCTCGCCACCCTCCCCCCGCTCATCATCTACGCCCTTGCCCAAAAGCAGATCATCTCGACCTTCGTCACGTCCGGCATGAAGGGGTAACGGCATCGCGGTCGGTGGTGGAGCTCCATGCCGCGCGCGGTCCATCATAGCCCCGACCGAGATCGACAAGAGAGGCCGAATCATGCTCAACCGCCGCACCTTCATCGTCACCGCGGCCGCTGGCCTCGCCTTACCCCGCGGCGCGGTCCTGAGTTGGCAAGGACCCCCTTTCTCCGCGAATCCGTTCGCGCTCGGCGTCGCCTCGGGCGACCCCGCCGCGGACGGTTTTGTCATCTGGACGCGATTAGCACCTGAGCCGTTAGTCGTCGGCGGAGGCGTCCCATCTGAGCCGATCGAGCTCCGCTGGCAGATTGCGACCGACGAGGGAATGAGCCAGGTTGTGAACGAAGGGACGTCGACCGCCGATCCGGCCTGGGCACACGCGGTCCACGTCGAGGTTGACGGACTCGAACCGGATCGCTGGTACTGGTATCAATTCAAAGCCGGGTCGGAGATCAGCCCGGTCGGTCGATCGCGCACCGCGCCCCCATCCGGCGCGCGCACGGATGCCTTTCGCTTCGCCTTTGCGTCCTGTCAGAACTGGTCGGACGGTTTCTATGTCGCCTATCGCGACATGGTTGCCCAGGACCTTGATCTGGTGATCTTCCTTGGCGACTACATCTATGAGCAGGGCCTGAGCGACTTCGGCGGGGTTCGGCGCGTGACCGTACCGAGCGAGGTCCGCACTGAGCCCCGCACCCTCGATCAGTATCGCCTCCGTCACGCGCTCTACAAACGCGACCTCGATCTTCAGGCCGCGCACGCCCGTTTCCCCTGGGTCGTGACCTGGGACGACCACGAGGTAGACAACGACTACGCCGGCGAGACCCCGAACCCGGTCTATTCCTCGGACGAGTTCTTGGTGCGCCGGGCGGCGGCATACCGGGCCTACTACGAGCACATGCCACTGCGTGAACGCGCGCGTCCGAAGGGACCGCACCTCCAACTCTTCCGGCGCCTCTCCTTCGGCGATCTCGTCACTATCAACGCGCTCGACACCCGCCAATACCGCTCGCATCAACACCTGAGTTGCTCGGCCGAGGAACACATGCAGAACGGCGGCTATTGCGCCCCCTCCCTCGATCCGAGCCGGACCATGCTTGGCGCGGACCAGAAGAATTGGCTCCTCGACGGACTAGCATCCTCGACCGCGACCTGGAACGTCCTCGCCCAGCAGGTGCCGATGGCCCAGCACGACGGGCAGGCCGGCCCGGGCGTCGTCTTTGGCGGCGCCATCGGCGACAAGTGGGACGGCTACGCCTACGAGCGCGACGAGCTCCTCGCCGCGATGGCGGAGTTAAGCCGCGACCGGCCGCTGAATCCAGTCGTCATCACCGGCGACGTCCACGACAACCGCGTCTATTTGCTCAAGACCGATTGGAACGCGTTCGACGATGCCTCGGCGGTGGCCGTGGAGTTCGTCGGCACGTCGATCACCTCAGAGGGGGACGATCCGCTGATGCAGGACGGCGGATTCACCACGCGTTGCGGCTCCATGCCCGACAATCCCCACCAGACCTTCTTCGATAACCACCGGGGGTATGTCCTTTGCACCGTCGCACCCGACCAGTGGCAGACCGAGTTCCGCGTCGTGCCGACGGTAGCGGAAGCGACAGCGTCCGCTTCGACGTTGGCCACATTCGTCGTCGAGCAGGGACGGTCGCTGGCCGAACAAGCATCGGCATGCCCGGCAGACGGGACACCCGTCGCGGAGCGGTAACGGCAGCATGACCGACGTGATCGATCAGCACATCATGGAGCAATCCCTCGCCGGGGCGAAGGACACCCGCGCGGTCGCCATCGGTCGCGGCGCGATCGAGTCGGTCGACCGGCTCTACGTCGAGCAGTTCGGCGACGCGCCGGCATTGATCGTGGCGGACGGTACGACCTACGCCATCGCGGGTCGAACGGTCGCGCAACGGCTGCGAGGTCGCGACGTCGCCCTCCTGCCCGCGGTGATCTTCCCCGCGCGTCCAGTGCTCACGCCGGACGTTCGTTACGCGCGGCGCATCGCCGACCGGCTCGCCCAGAACGAGGCGGTCCCGATCGCGGTCGGTTCGGGCACGATCAACGATATTGTCAAGCTCGGGGCGTATCGCGCCGGCCGGTCGTACCTCTCCGTCGCCACCGCCGCCTCGATGGACGGCTACGCCGCGTCCGGCGGCGCGATGGTCAATGACGGTTTCAAGCAAACCCTCGCCTGCCCCGCTCCTCGCGCGATCCTGGCCGACCTCGACCTCCTCGCCGGCGCGCCCCAAACGATGACCGCCGCCGGTTACGCCGACCTCCTCGGCAAAGTCACCGCCGGCGCTGATTGGCTGGTCGCCGATGCGCTCGGCATTGAGCCGGTGCTCCCCGACGTCTGGGCCATGGTGCAGCGCCCGCTCCGCGACACCCTGTCCCAACCGGAGTTGATTCGCGTCAACGACCCGGACGCCATCGAGCGCCTGGTTCGCGGCCTGATCGTGGCTGGCCTAGCGATGCAAGCGGTGGATTCGTCGCGCCCCGCCTCCGGCGCCGAGCACCAATTCAGCCACCTCTGGGAGATGTCCGGACTCAGCATCAACGGCACGCCCGTCTCTCACGGCTTCAAGGTCGGCGTCGGTTCGCTCGCCGTCGCGGCGCTCTACGAACGGCTCCTGGCGCGCGACCTCGCTCAACTCGACGTCGATCGCATCGTCGCGGCCTGGCCAACGGCGAACGAAATGGAGCAGTCCGTGCGGGATATACATGCGGACGCCGACACTGTCGAGCCGGCCGTCGCCGAAAGCCGCGCCAAGCATCCCAGTCGCGACGAACTCGCTGATCGGCTCCGTCACTTGCGCGCCGTCTGGCCGGGTCTGCGCGACAGACTGTCCGCCCAACTCCTTCCGGCCGCCGAGTTGCGGCGCATGCTCGCGACCGCCGGGTGTCCAACCTCCCCGGCGGCAATTGGCCTGTCGCCGCGCCAATTGCGAGAAACCTACGCGTCCGCCCGCCAAATTAGACGCCGGTACACGGTCCTGGACCTTGCCGTGGAAACAGGCCTGCTCGCGGACTGCGTCGCCGAGCTCTTCGCCCCAAGGGGATTCTGGGCGAGAGATTAGTTCCGGTCATGCCGGCGGCGGTGATCCGAACAAAACAAGGAAACGTCCCGCCGTAGGTGGCGAGACGATTTCCCAAGCCTCGAAGCAATGCAGAATACGAACGGTCCTTACGAAAGCACCTCACACGACACGAATGCGGACACGTTTGCGCCAGAGCATGTGTCAGTTCCCGAGCCCCCGTCAACCGTCCCACCATTGGCGCCAAGCGTGATCGTGTCGTTGCCTGAATTGCCGAGCAGCGTCCCGGCGCCGAGAATCCGGTCGTTACCGGAGCCGCCTTCCAGGAGCTGGTCAGCCGACGAAAAGTCGACCAGCAGATCGTTCCCGGACTCGCCGAAGATCTGGTCAATGCCCGGTGTGCCGATCAGCAGGTCCTTCTGGCCCTGAACCTCGCCCCACATCTCGTCGTGTCCGGAACCGCCGTAGATAACGTCGTTGCCACCCTGGCCGCAGATGGTGTCGTGGCCGGCGCCGCCATAGATGACGTCATCACCTGCCGACCCGATGATCACGTCGTTCCCGCTCGTGCCGTGGATCACACCGGAGCCAACGATGGTTGGCGTCAGACCGTTGCAGGTCAAAATCGGCCCCGTTGCACCGATCGTCGCCACCGATGACGCCAGCGCCGCTAACACCACCACAAACACGCCAACCCAAGCCATCCGAATCGAGCGCATGAATATCTCCCCGCTTTCCAAAACACCCGCGGCGGCAACGCCGCCCGCCAGACGAACAACTGTCCCGCCAGCCATGTGCGGGACGCGACCGACCCAGCCGAGACGGCGGCCGGGCCGGCCCATCCGGACGGCGGCATGCCGCCGTCCATGTGGCTATCTTGCGAGACGGGACGCGTTTGCTCATCGGCAAGAATGCCGATCTTTCCTGGCATGCCAACTTGGGCGGTAGATAGGCAAAATGCGCGATTTCAGTTCGTTTGGCGCAGCCGCGGGTCGACGATCGGCTCCATCGCCAGTGCCAGCAGCATGAAGGCAAGCGCCGTGAAGACGATCAGCACGCCGGGCGGGATCACCCACCACCAGTAGCCGACATAGAGCGCGCCAGTGCGGAACCCCTGCTCCAGCATCTGACCCCAGGTCGGGATCGAAGGGTCGCCCAGCCCGAGGAAACTCAACGACGCCTCGGCCAGGATCGCCCCCGGCGCGAAGAAGATCATCTGCGCCACGATGAACGGCGCCACCTGCGGGAAGATGTGGCGCACCATGATCCTCGCCCGCGACGCTCCGAGCGCCTGCGCCGCCTCGACAAGCTGCCCAGACCTGATCTGGAGCACCATCGAGCGGACGAGGATCGTCAACCCCGGCCAGCTAAAGGCCACCAGCACCAGGATGATCAAGTACAGGTGCGAACCGAGGAGGAAGACCAGGTAGATCAAAAGCGGTAACAACGGTACGTTCGAAATGATGTCGGAGAGGCGCTGGATCGTGGCGTCGGTCGCCCCGCCGGCGTACCCGCTCAAAATGCCGAGGCTGGCCCCGATCACGGTCGACAAGACTGACGCCAAGGCCGCGATCAGCAGCGCCACCGGGAAGCCATAGAGCAGCCCCTCGAAAAGGTCCCGCCCCAGCGCGTCGGTGCCCATCACCCCAAAGACCGTGCCTCCGAGGACCGTTTCGAGGGCGTTGACTTCGTCGTCCGGGTCGGTCACGAAGACCTGGACGTCGAGCGAATAGTCGCCGGCGAGCGGCACAATTACGCCGTCAGTGGTCGGCATGCCGAACAGCCCCTCGGCTAGGCGATCGTCGAGGTTAGCCGGCAATGGCGCGTCGGGGTAGAGCTGCTGGTACGTCTGCTGGAGGCGGTCGCCGGCGATGTCCTGCTCCGTGATCAGGATGCGCTCCGGCGAGTCGTAGAAGCGCCGGTACGGCGCCGTCTCCCCCTGGCGCGGACCGGAAATGGGCGGATTCGCCAACCCGACCACGCCCCCATCCGGCCGCGTCAGCGTGACGATGACCGAGGGCGGCCGGGGGCCGTGGAAGGTGACGCCGGTCAGCGTCAGCGAGACGAAACTCGGAACCTCACTGTCAATCGAGATGGGGAACCGAAAGATGCGTCCTTCACCCTGGGGAACCTGCCGCACCTCCACCGGCTCGCTCTGGGTCAGCGTCGTGTGCTCGTAGGCGCCGCCGCCGATCCAGGAAGTCCATACCGGCGGCGCGGCCTTCGGATTGTCCGCCCAGATCGCGGGATTGCTCCACCGCTCCTCCCCGAACCGCAACGGATAGGTGAAGAGCACGTAGATCGAAAGCCCAATCATCAGTACGAAGAGGGCGACACCCGCCTTCCCCGACCCTGTCGCCAGCAGCAGGCGTAGCGCCCCACGCAACGAGAACCCCGTCGCCTGGGCCTCCTCCCGCTCCTCCGGCTCCGGCGCAATTGGTTGCCCCGCGACCGCCGCCTCAGCCATCACCCATCCCCAGTCCCCACGTCAATACCTCACCCGCGGATCGAGCACGACGTACAGGATGTCGAGAACGAACCGCGCCAGCACGTAGAGGAGCGTGAAGAGGTACGTCAGGGCGACGATTACGCCCTCGTCCGGCGTGCCGGAGACCGCGTCGTAGTAAAGCCGGCCCATGCCGCGCCAGTTGAAGACCGTCTCAGTCAGGATTGAGCCGGAGAGCGACCCCGCCAGACCGAGGACCAGTCCGGTCACGATCGGCGGCGCGGCGACCCGCAGGATGTGGCGGGAGGTCACTTTACTCTCCGGCAACCCCTTGGCGCGGGCCAGCAGAACGTGGTCTTCTTGCGCCACCGTCACCGTCATCGTCCGCACCGCGTAGATGTAAGGGCCGACGCTGACCGGCACCAGTGTCAAAATCGGCAAAATCGCGTGCTTGGCAAGGTCGAAGAGGCGGTCCGGTTGCCCTTGCGGCGGCGGATTCCCGTACATCCCGCCGGAGGGCAGGATGTCGAGCTTGAAGGCGAAGATCAGGATGAAGAGGATCCCCAGCCACCACGCGGGGATGGCGAACGAAATCGCCGCGAAGTACGCCAAGGCCCGGTCGAGCCGGCTGCCGACCCGCGTCGCCATCCGCACCCCGACCGTCAAGCCGACGACGGCGGTGATGATCGACGCGGTCGTCAGCAAGAGCATCGTGTACGGCAGCCGCTCCAAGACGATGTCGGAAACCCGGTTGCTCCCCTCGGCCGTCCGCAGCGACCGCGCCTCGCCCAAATCGAGCTTCAACACCCGGACGACCTGCGGCGGCAGCCGCGTGTACCACGGCTCGTCGAGGTTGTAGAACCGCTCCAGCTCCTCCCGTCGCTCCGCCGCCGCCCGTTCGACTTCGTCCGGGTCGCGCACCGTCTGCGCCAGGCTCTGCCGGAACCCGCGCAACTCCTCGGTCACTTGCGCCCGCAGCAGATTGTCCGAGAACCCGGTTGCGCCGAGTGAGATCACCAGCAAAATCAGGACGGCAATCAGTACCCCGAACAGGGTTACAGCACGGATCGCAAGCGGCCGTAGGAGGGAAAGCATGGCCTAGTGGCGGAAGGCGGACGCATTGCGGCTGGCGGTGGCGCGGACCCATATAGGGGCGGACCCATGGGTCCGCCCGCGTCCATTACCAACGCCGTTTGCATTCGGACGCGGGCGGACACGGAGGTCCGCCCCTACCGGGTGCGCGTTGGCGATTACTGCGCTCACGCCTTCCGCCTTCCGCCTCGTCTACACGCCGATATTCAGGTCGATCCGCTGCTCGGCGACCTGTGCCAAGGCATCGGTCGAGGCGAGCAGGTAGATTTGGTAGAGACCAGGGAAGAAGTTCGCGGTGACCGACTGGTCGATGTTGACGGTAAAGACGCCGCCGTCACCCCCCTCAGCGGGGCCGGAGACCACGACCTGACCGGCCGCGGCGTCCACCAGGGTGTACTGCACCGCCAGCGCGCCGGGACCGGTCACCGTCACGTCGAACGTGATCGGCTGACCGAGGCCGACCTGTGGCTCCGTTATCGGCTCGATGGCGAAGGCGGGCGGCGTTCCAAAGCGGAAGTCCTCCGCCCGGAACGGGTAATTCGGCTCGCGGAACGCCTGGAGTTCCGCAAATTGGGACGGCGGGTCGTAGCGGTTCAGCACATAGGGGCCGCTGCTGATGACAAGCAGATTCCGCTCCCGGAACCAGGCGTCGCAGGCTTCATAGCGGGCATTCGCCGACTCCTCGGTGACCAGCGAACGCCCACCGATTTCAAAGACCCCCTCCGGGATGAACCGGCGCCGTAGGAACTCGGTTACTGAGCGCAAGACGAGCCGCGCGTCGCTCTCAGTCACCAGGCTGATCCAGGGCACGCTGAAGCGGGCAGCCGAGGTATCCGTATATGCGCCCCGCCGCTTCTCGTAGACGACGTCGTCCATCGCCGCCAGCAATTCCCACGGCGTGCCGAGTCCGGCCGGCGTCGCGTACGACGCCATGTAACTCTCCTCGAAGTGCCAGTAGTTAACGTAGACCTCGATGTTGTTGTCATCGACGACACGATAGCCGACGAACGTTTCGAGCAGCGGCCGTGAGGTAATGCCGAGCGCTGTCTCGATTTGGATCTTCGCGTCGTCGTAGGCGATCTCGTACCCCTGGGCGATCGAGTAGACGATGTCGGCCATCTCAATCCGCGGACCGTGGTGCCAGGTTGACTGGAAGTATCGCGAATAGTCGTAGGTGACCTTCGTCACCGCGGTCGTGCCCGCCGCCACCGGCGCCCACACGTTCCGCGCGGCGTCCCAGATCACCGCGTCCTCCGGCACCGGCAGCGTCCCGTCCGGTCCGGCCGTTTCGACCGTGAAGCTTGCCCGGAACGGCGTCGGCAACCCGGTGAACGGGTGGTTGATTAGCGGCGGGTCGATCATATTGCGGTAGATGTCGGTGCTGTAGACGTCGCCAAACCCGCCGACCGGGTTCCAGGTCGTGCGCTCGGTCCAAACCCAGAGGTGGCCGGCTCGGATATCGGTCCGGCCGGGGATCGTCGCGCCACGCAGCGCAAAGAGGTTCTTCGGGCCGCTGACCAAGTCTTCAGTCAGTTCCTGTACGTCGGTGCGAACCGGAAAACTCTGCAAGGCGGTCACGAGCCAGACGCGGACCGACTCTTGCAGCCCAATCTCGGTCATCCGCCGGAAGAGGTCGTCGCGCTCCTCCCGGCTCTTGAAGGCGCCGCGGTAGAGCGTCTGCCCGAGCGTGTCCAGCTCTTCGTTTTGGTATTGCCAGTACCCAACCTCCTGCCAACCGGGCATGTTGCCTAGCCACGGCGCGTTGAACTGGTTGATCCCGCCGTCGTCGTAGCGCACCGGCGCCGATCGCCCCCAGCCCTCGGTGTAGATGTGCCATTGGAACGCGATCGGGTCGCTGGCATAGACGGCAAGTGTCGCCGGACCAAACTGCTGGTAGAGCGGCTGGGTCTGGAAGCCCACTTGCTCGAGGGAGGCGCGAACAAGATCGCCGATGTCCCGCCGCTCGTCCTCCACCCGGACGATGATCTTGACGACGATCGGCTGGCCGTTGAAGGTCCATATGTTATTGGCAAGTTGCGCCCCGGCGGCCGTCATCGCATCGCTAATCTGTTGCCTGGCGAACTCGGGATCGTTTCTGATCCCGGTCGCACTGACGATCGGGAAGATCGTCAGTTGGTCGTAGTCGAGCGGGCTGGTGCTCGTCAGCATCGGCAGAGCGCGACCCTGGTAGATGTCGTTCGCGATGAAGTTGCGATTGACCAGGATCTGCATCGCCCGCCGCACGTCGACGATCGAGAAGGGATTGAGTTGCCCCTCGGGCGCGGGCGCCGGATTGAGGATCAGCGAGAGGGTCGAGGCAGGCGCCTCCACCAAGCGCACGTTCTGGTTCCCTTGCAGGCTCTGCGCTCCCGGCGTTTTCAGGCCAAAGAGGTAGACGTCCATGTCGCCGTTCTGGATGTTGAGCGGCGCCTGATCGACGTTGAACGAGGCGAAGGTCAAGGTGTCGGCGGCCGGTCCCGGCGGCGCGTCCTGCAAAGCCGGGCGAGCTAATGCGGCCTCGGGATGGGCCGCGATCATGCTGAGCGCCGGCGCCGCGATGCCGAGCGCGGCCGCCCGCTGCATAAACTCACGCCGGGTCATCCGTCCGGCGGCGAGGTCGGCCACGAGTTGAGTCATGTTGACCATCGGATCTCACTCCCGGCGCAAATGGCGCCTCCTCACCCCGTCATGCCGCCCGCCGCCGCCACCACAACGCCCCGGTGGTGGCGAATACCCCGACGATCAGCCCAGCGGCCCCAAAGCCGCCGAACACGGCGTCTGTGTCCGAAGATACGGCCGCGCCGCCCGCGCTGGATGCGACCGGCGTCCCGACTGGAGTCGCCACCGCCGACGCGGCCGGCGTTCCGACCGGGGTTCCCGCCGGTGGCGCGGATGGCACCGCCGTCTGGATGCCAAGCTGCTGGTTGATCTGGTCAAGCGAATCCTGGATGTTGTCGAAACCGAACTCGGTGTAGAACGACGCGGTCGCGGCGTTGCCGGTTTCATCGAACGCCGAGATGTTGCTCGCCCCCTCCCCGGTTACCGGCATGAAGATCTGCGTCTGGAAGAGTCCTTCGTCGTCCGTCCGCTCATTGGCGACGATAACGCCGCCGACAAGGAGCAGGATGTTGCTGTCGGGTTGGTAGCCGAAGCCTTGGATATCGATCGTGCGCCCTGACGGTCCTGACGGCGGGTTGAGGAAGAGTTCCGGCGCCCGGATCGCGCTCTGGCGAGCGAAGGCGATCTGCTGGTTGGGACCGCCGAACTCACCGAGTCGCGTATCCGCCCAAACCATGTAGACCTCGTCCTCCGTGGCGGCGATCGAGAAGTAGTCGCCGATAAAGAGGCCGTTCGGGAAGCCGCGCAGCGAGTTGGACGGGAAGTCGGTGACGCGGGTATCGGGTACGGAGAAGTCCTGATCGGGCAGCGAGAATCCCCAAGTCGCGCCCTGGTCCTCGGACCGCGAGTAGTAGATGTGGTAGCGCACCTCGTCCGCGTCATCGCGCATATCGCCCCACATCGCGTGCAGCGTGCCGTCAGGCGAGACCGCCAGCGATGGGAAGAACTGCGGCCGGCTGGTGTTGTCCTGGTTTACCTTCACCGACTCTTCCCAGGTCGTGCCGCCGTCAAGGGAGCGGAAGAGGTAGATGTCGCCGTCGTCGGTCGGCTTCTCCGGCGGCAAGCCGGTCGCGAGGATATAGATCTCGTTGTTCGGCCCCAGCGCGAGCTGCGGGAAGGCGGCGCCCCAATACCGGAAGAACGCGCTGCGAGTCCGGAAATGCAGCTCGCGGATGATGCCGGCCTGGATCGGTTCGGTGTAGGTCCGGCCGCCGTCCTTGGAGAGGACGACCATGATCGTCGCCAACCCCTCCTGGATGCCATCGTTTGTCGTGTCGAGGTAGGCGATGACGACGGTGCCGTCCGCCATCACCTTCGGCTGCGAGCCTTGCACGGTTCGCCGGGACTCCGACTGCGCCGTCTGCTGCTGCTGCTGGAACTGGTCGCCGCCCTCCCCGCGCGACGCTCCCTCGGCCTGGAGCACGGTCGGGCTGACCGCGAGCGGGTCGGTCCAGGTCACACCGCCATCGTCGGACCGGACCACGCGGATCGTTGTCTCGGTGAAGGGCGTGCTCAAAAACGGCACCTCGTCCGAGTAGAGGATGCCGTAGGTCGTGTCAAAGTTCGTGTAGCTGAGGTAGATGCTCTCCTGGTCCGGGTTGTTCGGATTCGGCCCGACCGTCATCCATTGCTTGTCGAGGAACGAGAGCGTGATCAGGCCGCGCTCCCGCCCCTCGTCGTCGACCTGGCTCAGGCTGGAGGTCGTGCTCCGCGCCGCCGATACCGGCTCTTCCCAGGTGATGCCGCCGTCGAGCGACTTGGCGACGACCATGCTGGAGACCTGGGCCGCCGACGTCAGGTTGCCGATCGTGAACTCCTCGAACCCCACGGAGATCATCGTCGCATAGACATTGCCGAGGCTGTCGAAAACGACCACCGGATCGCCGGCGCCCGCGAAGTCCTCCCGGAAATAGCGGACCTGATGCGGCCCTTCCCACGTCTCGCCCCCGTCGAAACTGGTGTAGGTCGAGATCGCCGGGAAGTTGTAGTCGATCGTTCCCATCACGAGGTGTTCGGGGTCGAGCGGATTGACCGCGATGTGCGGTTCAGTTTGCAGCGGGAAGAGACCTACCTGGCGAGTGATGATCAAGTTGCGGCTAAAGGCCGGCGCGGGATTGCGGAACGGCACCTGCTGATTGAGTCCGGAGCCGCCCGTACGTTGCCCGCCACCGGCCGCGGCCATCGCCCAATCGAGGCCGGTCACCGGATTGCGCTGGGGACCGCTCGCGAAAAATCGAGGGTCCAACCCTTGCGCCGCCAACCAGCTTGAGGCCGACAACGAACCCATAATCGGGTCGAGCGTCGGCCCCGCGATCGGGATAGGCAGATTCTTCCCCGGCTCCTCGGCCGCCACATCGAGCGGTGGCGAGAGGCTGATCAAGAGAAACAGCGCAAGCCCAAGACCGAGCCAGCGCCCGGCGGTGGCATCTGTCTGACGGCGCCTGCGAGGAGTCGTCGGTGACCGCATCGTCGTCTCCCAAGTGCGAGCCCGGCGGGGCCATGAAGGGGTGACCAGTGTGTCCGGCCATGCTAGAGCCGATGTATCCGCGCGTCAATTTCTGAACGTAGAACGTATCATGCATGACAGCGGATGGAATTGGCTGTACGCTCGATCATTGCCGATCCGCCGCCTACTTGGCAAACTGCCCACACATGGCAGCGCCGCGACCCGGTAGCGCGGCAAACACGCAACTCACGACTCACGACTGGGAGTCACGAAGCCGGACGAGCCAAAGGAGCGACTGGACCATGCTGCAATCGAGGTCGAAGCCGAGCTGGATCGTGCGTCGTGCCGCGCCCCTGGCGCTCCTGACCATCTTGGTTGGCACGATCGCCTGGCAGGCGTCGCCGCTGGGTTTCGCGGCGCAGGACGACCAGACCACGGAGCTCCAAGGCGACTTCACCGTCGGCCTCAACGAGGACGACGTGCCACGCGACTTGGCCTTCGGCCCCACCGTGATCGGCCAGTGGCGCGTCTCGTTCAACGCCGACGGCAGCTACGAGATGGAGCGGCTCGACATCGGCCCGGTCGTCAGCGGCAGTTTTACGGTCGACGGCCGCGTCGTTACCATCACCGACGAGTCCGGCCTGATGTCCTGCTCCAATCCGGTCGCATCGAGAGCCGACCTGGGCGATGTCTCCACCGGCAGCTACGAGTTCACCCTCTCCGGGGAAAATCTCTCGCTGGCGCCGCTCGAAGACAACTGCGCGACCCGCCGGTTGATCCTCAGCACGCGCGAGATGATCGGTTTCGTCCAGTGCCTGATCGCGCCGGTCTCCGTCGTCCAGGCGGCGACGCCGGCAGCCTCGCCCGCGGCAGAGCCGGTCGCCTCACCGGAGGCAGAGCCGATCGCCTCCCCAGAAGCAACGCCCGGCGGTCTCGCCGGCGCTTTGCCGCCCCTGCCGCCGCCCGGCGAAGGCGATGAGAGCGCCGACCAGCAGGCCAGCCCGGCCGCAACCGGCGTCGAGGCCGAAATCGACGCCCTGCTCGATCAAATGACCGCCTGCTGGGCCACTGGCGAGCCGGCCCAGTTCCTTCCGCTCGTCACCGACGAATACCAGGAGTTCCTCGCGGGGCAATACCCGTCCGAAGAAGAATTCCTCGAGGGTCTCGGCATTGCCATGGGCTCGCCCATCACCTTCTCGCGCTCAGGCGACCTCGAAATCGTCAGCGAGACCGAAGTCGAGGCGATCGTCAACTCCAAGACCGGCCCCGAAGATAGCTTCGTCCGCTTCAGCTTCGTCCTGGTCGACGGATCCTGGAAGTGGAACGGCCCGGCCTAAGGGGCAGGATCTGACGTGTCAACGCGGGGCCGCCGGTCCGGCGGCCCCGCACCGCGGAGCACCACCCCTCGTGACCGAACCACCCCCGCCCCCAGAGAGCGCCCCATCCCCCGCCGCTCCCCCGGAGGAATCGACGGTCGGCACCGGCACCTTCTTCGCCCTCGGCTGCACCGTTGCCACGCTCTTGATCGTCCTGCTGGGCATTGCGGTCTTTGTGCTCTTTGTCGATTAGCGCGGCAGAGTACACTTATCCCAACATCGCGGGGCACAGACCCCGCCCAAGCGGCACGCAAGCTGCGATACGACCGGTTGTCTGGTTGGGGAAGACCCGGTTGCGACGCTCCTTCCGTGGCCGCCGCACCCCGCCCTATTCGGCCGCGATGCCGCGGCCGCCACGTTCATGTTAACGAGGGAACAATCGCGTGACAGACGAACAACCGAAGGCGCCCGACCAGGGCGATCAATCGCCCGACGCCCAGCGCGGCCCACGCCGCCGCCGGCGGCGGCGCTCGTCAGGCAATAAGGGCCGCACCCAACAGCCCGACCAACAGACCACGAGCGATCAGCAGAATCGCACGCACCAGCAGCAACAACAGCGGGGCGGCCAATCCGACCAATCGGGCCAACCAGGTCGACGTGAGAGCCGTCGACCACGCCGGGAGGAGGAACGCCCCGCGCGGATCGAACCGACTCGTCCCCCGCATCAACCGGCGCGACCGGGCGGACGGCGAGACGGTGGCCGACCGAGCGGCGACGCCCGCCAATCGCAGCGGCAATCCCAACAACGCGTCGATCGGCGACCGGAACGCCAGCGGGAGCAGACCGCCGGCGGGCTACAGGGGCCACCCGGCAAGCTGCGCATCATCCCGCTCGGCGGCGTCGGCGAGATCGGCAAGAACATGACCGTGATCGAGTACGAGCGCGACCTCGTGCTCCTCGATTGCGGGGCCAAGTTCCCCGAAGAAGAGCAGCGCGGCGTTGACCTTATCATCCCCGACATCACCTACGTCAGAGAGCGTCAGCGCAACCTTCGCGCAATCGTCATCTCCCACGGTCACGAGGATCACATCGGCGCCCTGCCCTACGTGATCCCCCAACTCCGCGACCGCGCGCCGATTCCCATCTACGGCTCGCCGCTCGCCCTCGGCTTCATCGAGAAGAAGCTGTTGGAACACCGCCTTGATAAGTACGTCACCTGTCATGCCGTTGGGTCCGGCCAGCGCATCTCGCTCGGCAAGCTCTCAGCCGACTTCATCCGCGTCACTCACTCGATTCCGGACACGCTTGCCATCGTCATCAACAGCCCCGTCGGGACCATCGTCGATACGGCCGACTTCAAGTTCGATCCAACGCCGGTGATGGGCGGCCCGACCGACGAGCGCCGGCTCCGCCGCCTCGGCGACCAAGGCGTGCTCGCCCTCCTCTCCGACACGACCCGCGTCGAGACGACAGGCGCCACGCCATCGGAGCGGGTCGTCCTAGAAACGATGGACCGCGTCATCAAGGCGGCGCGCGGGCAAGTCATCATCGCCACCTTTGCCTCGAACATCAGCCGCATCCACATGGCGTTGCTCGCGGCCGAAAAGTATGGGCGCAAGGTCGCCGTCGCCGGCCGCAGCATGGAGCAGAACGCGCGCGTCGCCCTCGATCTCGGCTACCTCGCGCCGGCCGAAGGATTGCTGCTGCCGCTCGACGAAGTCCTGAAACTGCCCAAAGAGAAACGCGTGCTGGTGATCACCGGCAGCCAGGGCGAGGCCGCGGCCGCACTCGCCCGCATCGCCGCCGCCGAGCACCCCAAGATCCGGGTCGGCAAGGGGGACGTTGTCCTCGTCTCCGCGACGCCTGTGCCGGGGAACGAAGAGACGGTCGCCCGCACCATCGACAATCTCTTCCGGCGTGGCACGAAGGTTATTTACAGCGCGGTCGACCGCGGCGTCCACGTCTCCGGTCACGCCGGACGCGAGGAACTCCGCCGGATGCTTGATTTGATCCGGCCGAGGTTCGCACTGCCGATCCACGGCGAATACCGACACATGGTGCTCTACCGCGATCTCTGCCAGGAGGCCGGCATCCCGCCCGAACGCGTGCTGCTGCCGGAGATTGGCGGCGTCATCGAACTAACGCGGGACCAGGCCGTGGTGCGCGGCCGGGTGCAAGCTGGCACGATGCTGGTCGACCGGCTGGGTGAGCGCGAGGGGGGCCAGGTCACGGTCCGCACGCGCGATAACCTGACCGAAGATGGCCTCGTGGTCGTCACGATCGTCGTCGACCGCGAATCGGGCAAGCTGATCGCCGGGCCGGATCTGGTCCACAAGGGACTGCGACCAGAGCTGACCAACGGCGCGATCAAAGAGGCCGAACGCGACCTTCAGCGCATGCTTGAACGCCGCTCGCGCGGCGAACCGCAGTACGGCTACCTGGTGCAACGCACCAAGGAGATCGTCGGCAAGACGATCTACCGCCGCTCCAAGAGCCGCCCGATGATCCTACCGGTGGTGACGGAACTATAGAGGCGCGACTATCCGTGCGCCGCGGCCGTGGCCATCTTCGCCTCGGCCTCGGCGCATTGTTGCGCCGCGGGCGCCGGCTCGACCCACTCCTCGGCCCAGAGGGCGATCTCCTCCATCACCTGGCCAAGTGCCTGCCCCTTCTCGGTCAGGTGATACTCGATCCGCACCGGCGTGTCAGGGATGACCGTGCGCGTCACGATTCCCTCCGCCTCCAGCTCCTTCAAGCGCTCGGAGAGGAGCCGGTCGCTGAGACCCGGTACGGTCGCGGTGACCTCGCTGAAGCGAATCTCTCCGCTGTGGAGGGCACGCAGAATCGCCCCCGTCCAACGGCGGCCAATCAACTCAATTGCGTAGTGGTAGACGGGGCAGAACCCACTCCGACCATCCCGCGTTTTCATGGCTATTATCCTAACCTATCGTAAGCCCCTTGACAAGTGTAAGCTAATAGGTGTATAGTCGCTTATCGCGGGTAAGTTACCCCGGTGGCGAGACGCACGATGGACAGGGTTCGTGCTCCGCCGTGAGAACCAACGCCATTGAGGGACCGAGGAGGGTTTTCCATGTTTACGACCGCTCAGCCGACGACCGGCACGCAAACCGTTTACGCCATCGACCCGGCGCATTCGCTGGTTGAGTTTTCCGTCAAGCACATGATGTTTACGACCGTCAAGGGCCGCTTCGCCGACGTCAGCGGCAGAATCGCGGCCGACGAGCAAAATCCCGCCAATTCGTCGGTCGAGGTCACCATCGACGCCGCCTCCGTCGATACCCGGCAGGAGCAGCGCGACGCCCACCTGCGCTCGGCCGACTTCTTCGACACCGAGACGTACCCCACGATCACCTTCCGCAGCACGCGGGTCGAGCCGACCGGAAGCGACGAACTCAAGGTCTACGGCGATCTGACCATCCACGGCGTCACCCGCGAAGTGGCGCTCGACACAACGTTCAATGGCCGCGGCGTGAATCCCTGGGGCGCCCAGGTCGTCGGCTACAGCGCGGCGACGCAGATCAACCGCAAGGACTTCGGCCTGACCTACAACGCCGCGCTCGAAACCGGCGGCGTCCTGGTTGGCGACACGGTCAAGATCGCCCTCGAGATCGAGGCAACCCCGCCGACCGGCGACTCCGCGCGGGAGTAAGCGCGGCGCCAGCGGCTAGTCGGCCGCGCGGTCTTCGCCAATCACCGGCTCGAACCGCGCGCCAGCACACCGCGACGTCCAGAGCGCCGCGGCGTCGCGGGCATGGAGGGCGTCATGCTCCCGGCCGGTGGCGTCGCGCACCAGACGCAGCACCTGGGCGACGAATCGGTCGCGGGAGTCGAACTGCCAGCGCCGGACGTCGGTCAGGCGGTCCCCCTCCGGCCAGCCCCGGGCCAGCACCCAACGGGCATCCGACCGCTCACCGAAGAGCACGATCGGCCCGCCGCGCCACGCGAAGAGCTCATCGGTGAGGTAGACAGTGGTTTGCTGGCGCTCGCGCCGCGCGTCGTCCATTTGTGATGGCTCCGAGGAGATGACGGAGGCGGCGATCGGCCGCGAGCGCCGCCCACGGTGACCCGAGGCCCTTCGTCTTCGATCATGCTAACGGTCGCACGCGCGTACGACACCGGTGCGGCCGCACAGGGTTGTCGCGGGATCGTTGGGCCGGCTGCCCAAGCGCCGTGATTCAAGATTTCGCACTCGCTTCAGTCCAACGCATCGGTCCAGGCCAGACCGGCCGGTAGCAGCAGCGATTCGAGGTGGGTCTGGCGCCGCCGGCCGGCACGATACGCCGCCGCATGGCGCGGCTCCGCGGGAATGGGGGCGCATCCCGCGGCCGGGTCCGGCACGGCGTCGAGGCTCGGGATGATGCCGGCGCTCTCCAGCGCCAGAATCGCCACTCCGCGCGCGGACGCCTCTTCGTCGGCCGGCAAGGGGCGAATCGGCCGTTCCAGGGTGTCGGCCACGATCCGCATCCAGCTCCGCGAGCCGAGGATGGCCCCACCGTTCGCCGCGATCTCGTGGTCGGCGGCAACAAGCGGCTTCAGGCTGTCGTAGAGGTGCGCCAGGCGGTAGGCCACCGCTTCCATCCCCGCCCGCGGCAGGTCTGCCGGACCGGTATGCAGTGTCAGCCCGGCGACAACGCCGGTCGCGGCGTCACTCCAGATCGGCGACCGCTCGCCCGAGAGGAAGGGCAAGATCGTCAGCCCGTGCGCGTCGGGCGGTAGGTCCGCCGCGGCGGACATCGCCTCGCCCGTCGGTTCGACGCCGGTGAGGCGCCACAACCACTCGATCACGTTGCCGCCGTTGCTCAGCGCCCCGCCGAGCACAACGTAGCGGTCATCCAGGCGATAGGCCCAGAGATCCGGAGGGATCGTCAATGGCTCGCCCGGCGCGTGCGGCACGACAATCCGCATCGCCGCCGACGTGCCGATGGTCAGTGCAATCCGCGCCGGCGTCACCGCGCCGCAACCGACGTTGGCGCAGGCGCCGTCTCCGAACCCCGGATACCAGGGAATCCTCGCCAGCGCCGGCCATCGCCCGGCAAACGGCTCGCGCAGTCCGACGCAGCCTTCGGCGCGGGATGCGATGCGCGGCAGCGTCGCCGGATCAACGCCCACCGCGCGCGCCATCTCTTCGTCCCACGCGACCCGCCGCACGTCGAACATTCCGGTGCCGGACGCCATCGCGACGGAGGTAAGGTCCTCGCCGTGGAAGACTCGCGTCGCGCAGTCGGCAAACGAACACCAGCGGGCAACCCGACCGAACCGCTCCGGGTCGGTCTCGCGTAGCCACCGCAGCTTGGCGGGCCAATAGCTAGAATGGAGCACACACCCGGTGCGCTGATGGATCGCCGCTTCATCGAGTTCCGCGCGCAGCGCCGCGACCCGCGGCCCGGAGCGCCGATCGCCCCAGTAGTAGACCGGCGTCACCGGCCGGCCGGCATCGTCGAGTCCGAGCAGGCTGTGCCAAAAGCACGAGACGCCGACCGCGGCGATCTCGCCCACCCGATCTTGACGCCCGAGCAGCACGCCATCGACGCAGCGAACCAACAAGGCCAAGAGCGCGTCCGCGTCGACCTCCGCCCCTCCATCGGGCGTCGTCCGCAGGTCGTAGCCGATCTGCACGTCGGAGTGCGCCACCGCCCGCGCCGCCGCGTCGTAGAGCAGGGCACGAAACGACGACGTGCCTAGGTCGATGGCAAGGACAAGCGGCGTCTGGGCGTCGGCGAGTGGGATCGTCGGCATGCAAAGAACTCCATACGGCTGGCCGGTGCGTGACCGGATCGTCGCCGGAGTATACCGGGCATCTACCGGCGGTCTGGTACTATCCTTGAGATAGCGACGTGGCTCTCGTTCTTCGGAGGGTGCATGGTCTCCGCCAGCAACGGTTCGATCTTTGTCCGGGGCGCCTGCCCGCACGACTGTCCCGACACCTGCGCGGTCATCACGGAAGTGCGCGACGGGCAGGCAATCAGCTTCGTCCCTGACAAGGACCACCCGATCACCCAGGGCTGGCTCTGCGCCAAGGTGCGGCCCTACCTCGACCGCGTCTACCATCCCGACCGCCTCCTCCATCCGCTGCGCCGCGTCGGGCCGAAGGGAAGCGGCGAATGGCAACGCGTCTCCTGGGACGAGGCCATTGCCGAGATCGCCGACCGCTGGCGGCAGCTCATGAGCCAGTACGGGCCGGCCGCGATCCTGCCCTACTCCTACAGCGGCACGCTCGGCCTGGTCGAGATGGGCGTCGCCAGCACTCGCCTTTGGAACCGGATGGGGGTCAGCGGGCTCAGACGCTCGATCTGCGACGCCGCGGCGCGGGTCGCCGTCGAGGCCACCCTCGGCGCGCGCTGGGCGCCGGACGGCCGCGACGTCGTTCACAGCAAACTCGTCCTCATCTGGGGCCATAATCCCGCCAGCACCAGCCCGCACTTCGTTCCGTTCCTGCGCGAGGCGCAGCGCAACGGCGCCTTCGTCGTCGTCATCGACCCGCGCCGGACGCTCAGCGCCCGTTCAGCCGACCTCCACATCCAACCGCGCCCCGCCACCGATGCCGCCCTCGCCCTCGGCATGCTGCACGTCCTCTTTGCCGAAGGGATGCACGACGAGGCGTGGCTCGAGGCCAATACACTCGGCTGGCAGGAGCTGCGCAACCGCGCCGCCGCTTATCCGCCGGATCGCGTGGCCGAAATCACCGGCCTCTCCGCGGAAACGATCGTCGACCTCGCCCGGCGCTGGGGCACGACCAAACCGGCGCTCCTGAAGTTCGCCGACGGCATCCAGCGCCACGGCAACGGCGGCCAAACCGTGCGCGCCCTTTGCTGCCTACCCGCCGTCACCGGTCAAATCGGGGTGAAAGGCGGCGGTCTCTTCTACAGCACTAGTGGCTACGTCGCCTGGGACGAGGACGCCCTCGGCCACCGCGCCGAGTGCCCGCCGGCGCCGCGCATCGTCAACATGAACCGCCTCGGCGCGGCCCTCGCCGGCGAAGTGGCCGACCCGCCGATCATGTCTCTCTTCGTCTTCGGCGCCAACCCCGTCACCTCGACGCCGAACGCGGGCCTGATCGTGCGGGGCCTACTGCGGGACGACCTCTTCACCGTCGTCCACGAACAATTCATGACCGACACCGCCCGCTACGCCGATATCGTTCTGCCGGCGACGACCCAGCTCGAACAGACCGATCTTCACCGCCCCTACGGCCACCGCCACCTCCAATACAACGCCCAAGCCATCCCGCCGCGCGGCGAGGCCAAGAGCAACTGGACCACCCAGCGCCTCCTGGCCACGGCTCTGGGCTACGACGAACCCTGGCTCCACCAGGAACCCGAAGAAATCATCACCGAAGTCCTCGACGCCACAAGCGCGACCAATCCCTTCGCCCGCGGCATCACCCTGGACCACCTCAAGGCCGAAGGCACGGTGCCGCTTGACTTCGCGGAAACCGGCGGCATCCCTTTCGCGGACCTCCGCTTCCCAACCCCATCCAGCAAAGTCGAGCTCCGCTGCGACGTTCTCCGCGCTCGCGGCGTCGACCCCCTCCCCGACTACGTCCCACCCGCCGAGTTCCAGACCGACTGGGCACTCGGCGCTCGGGACTCGGCACTCGTCCTCCTCTCCGGCGCGGCCCACCACTTCGTCTCCAGCAGCATGGCGAACCAACCAAAGCTGATGGCGAAGGAGGGACCGCCGAGCGTGGAGGTCAACCCGGCCGACGCCGCGTCGCGCGGCATCGGCCAGGGCGACGACGTGATCGTCTCGAATCCGCGCGGCTCCTGCCGCCTGCGCGCAATCGTCACCGACGACGTCCCGCCCGGCGTCGCCGTTGCCTTGAAAGGCCACTGGGGGCAGCACTCCCCTGACGGCCGCAACGTCAATTGGGTCACCTCCGACGCCATTGCCGACCTCGGCGGCCAAAGCACTTTCCACAGCAATCTCGTCGAGATCCGACCGGCGACCATCCAAGCGCGGAACGAGCACGCGGCAGAGGCAGCGGTCGGGGACTGAGGCGATCACGCAATTCGTCGGGGCGGATCGATGTGTCCGCCCTGGTGCGATTGCGCGGGCGTCGATAGGTACAACGGCGTCCGCATGCAGGCGCGGGCGAGCCGGCGTCCGCTCGGACGGTGGAGGGTTGGGGTTAGCTATTCGACGACAAACGTCCCGACCATTCCGGCTTCGGCGTGATCCGGGAAGGTGCAGAGCACTTCGTGCGACCCGGCCTCGGCTGGCAGATGCACGTCAAGTGTCATCGAGGCGCCAGGGCTGAGCGAACCGGTATCGACGTCGATCCCTGGGATCGTGAAGGTGTGGAACTGCTCGCCCGTGTTCGTCACCGTGATCGAGACGTGCATACCCGCGGCAGCACGTAGCTCGGACGGTTCGAAGGCCCACTCCGTGGCCGAAACGGTCAGTGTCGACGACGACGATGCGACCGGCGATCCCACCGGCGTGCCGCCGCAGGACGGCGCAGGAATCGGCGAAAACTCGCGATCGACGCCTGGCACGACCGCTCGGCCGTTCCGATCCTCGAAAGCGTTGGTCGCGACCCACAGCAACCAGTAGCCTTCCGACTCGCCCGGTTCGCCGCCGTGTCCCTCGGCGTACTCCGGGGCGACCACCCGATGATAATGCGGAAAATCCGCGCTCGGTTGGTTCTCCGCGCAGAAGACCCCCTTCACGCCGATACCGACGTAGGGGAGGGCGGTCGCGACCGCCGGATCGCGGTCGTCGAACTGTGCGAAGATGAAGTTCGTCTGGCTCGTCCACTTCGACAGGCGCGGCGCGGTTTGGCCGCCCGTCAGCACCGGATCGTCGAACAGCGCCGCAAACTCCTGGATCTCTTCTGGCGATAGGGCGTCGGCGGTCGGCGGGCTGAAGTTCGGTTCCGGCACGTCGGCGCCGCAGGTGGGCGGCGGGGTCGGCGAGAACTCGTAGTCGACGCCGGGCGCAACCTGCCGACCGTCCCTCGTCTCGAACGGATCGACGGCGACCCACATCAACCAGTACCCCTGGTCGCCCGGCTGCGAGCCGTGCCCTTCGCGGTATTCGGCCGCCTCGTACTTGTGGAAGTGCGTAAAGGCACGATCCGGCTGGGTCTCGGCGCAGAAGACGCTCTTGACGCCGACGCCAATGTATCGGAGCGCGGTCGCCTCTTCGGGCGTGGGTGCGTCGAACTGGAGGAAGACAAAGGCGTTCGGGTTGACGAACGTCGAGACGCGCGGCGCCACCTGACCTCCGGTCAGCACCTCGTCGTCGAAAACGGCGAACAACTCCGCGATTTCCTCCGTGGTCAGCGGCGACCCGCTGACCTTCGCGGCAGGCGTACCCTGGGCGGCAGCCGCAACGAGGCCAAGTTGCATCAGCGACCCGACGAGCGCAATCAAGAGGAGGGCGCGCGGAAGGCCACGCCCCATCGGCCGGCGACGGATCATCTTCCACCTCGATTCAGTCATCACTCAGACGGCTGCGTTCGGTGGGTACCCGTCTACTAGATAGTCAACCGAGCCGCGGTTGGATCCCTTTCTTGTGTCTCAGTCTCACCCGATCACTCCGCCGTCCAGCGCAGAACGACCTCGCCGCCCGGTTCGCTCGGCTCGGTGGGTTGCAGCGTGATTTGGACCGCGTCGTAGACCGGCCCTGGGCGCGACGCCTCGTGGATCAGCACGCCGAAACCCTTGTCGCTGAGCGGGAGCGCCCCGGCGTAGACGGTGCGACCGTCGACCGTCAACCACACGTGGTAGGCCATCCCGCCGGGCGGCGGCGGTAGTCGGTTCGCCATGACGACGACGTCCGGTATGTCCGAGCGGGTATAGACTTTCCCGTAGGCGGTGGATTCGTCCGACAGTGGCGCTAGGAAGCGCGTCTCACCGTCCGGCGCGTCCAGAACCTCGATCACGATCTCCTGTTGCTGGCTGGCGAGATCGCTCATGCTCTCGCGCACCGACCGTTCGCGGTCAAGTGCTTGGCTGAGGCGGACACTCCAGCCAAGCGACGCGACAAGGATCAGTACCGCTGCCGCGACGGCCAACCGCCGCCGGTTGATCCACGCTACCGTTGGCGTTGATTTGGAGCGGAGAGTCGAGGCCGAAGCGACGGCACCGGATGGAGCCCGACTCGCCTCGGTCGCGGAGGCAAATACGCGTGCGCGGAGATCGGGCGGGAGTTGGATCCGAGAAGCGGACGCCAAAGCGAGCGGCATCTGGGCCACGGCCGCCTCGGCTTGCGCCAGCGCCTGCCGGCAGGCAGGACACCCCTCCACGTGCGCGGCAACGTTCCGCGCCTCGGCATCGTCGAGCGCGCCCAGCGCATAGAGATCGAGCAGTTCTCGTGTTACTTCGCAGGTCATCGGTCCTGCCCACCACTGTGCGCCAATTCAGGAACAATCGGTCGGCTCTTCGCCGGCCGTGGGTCATCGATGGGCGCATCAGGCTCCGCGAGCGCCGCGCGCAGCTTCGCCATGCCAAGCTGGATCCGCTTCTTGACCGTGCCGAGCGGCCACCCAAGCGCCTCGGCGATCGCGCTGTGGCTGAGGTCGCCAAAGTAGGCCAACACCAACACCTGGCGCTGCTCCGGGGGCAACGACCGCAACGCGCGGCGAACGGCGGCCGCGCGCTCGCCCTGCAAGACAATATCCTCGACGCCCGCGGTTGGATCCTGCGTCGACGCCAGCACCGCTTCGACGTCCGCGACGGCCATCAACTGTCGGGTCTTATCGAGCCGGCGCAGCTCAGACTGTACATGATGCCGCGCCACCGCCATGAACCAGGCGGCGAACAGGCCACGGGACGCATCGAACTGACCGGCGCGTCGCCAGAGGCGTAGGAATACCTCCTGCACCGCCTCTTCGCCCGCCTGCGCGCCGAGCAGGTGGGCCGCCATGACGTAGACCGTCCGCGCGTACCGGTCGTAGAGCGCGGCGAACGCCTCGACTTCGCCACGGGCGACCCGGGCGACAAGCGTCTCGTCGAGGGGTTCGGCTGGCTCAGCGGTCTCGACCATCGGCGTCAGCTTTCCGTCACGCCATTCGATTCTAGCGGACGCGGTGGCCAACGGCACATGTGGGCGCTCTTTGGTTCGGAAGTTGCATGTTCCGGGAACGCGTTTGCGGTGCGTCGTGACCGCGATTTGGCGAAGTGGTGAGACGATGAGCGATCAACACGATTGGTTCAAGGGTCTGATGCTTGGCATGGTCGGCGGCGCCATCGGCACGACCGCGATGGGCTACTACTGGCGGGCGGCAAGCGCGCTCACCGGTAGCGATCCACGGACCGCGGTCGCCGAGGACGGCCCCCATGCGCTCGACGACATCTCCTTGGTCAGCGCCAACCACTAAGAGAACGAGTCGTCGACCGCTGCCATTGGCCGGATCGGATTCCGCGCGCTCGCCGGCCAGGAGCCGCGGGCATCCTCGACGAAGTCGATGCTGAGCAATCTGGTGCATTACGGTTACGGGACGATCCAAGGCGGTCTGTTGGGCGCGATAACGAACGGCAACGGGTCACTCGTCAAAGAAGCGCCGGCGTTCGGTTCCGCCCTCTGGCTCTTCGGCGACGAGTTGGCGATCTCGGCCCTCGGGCTGGCCGCCGGCCCCACCAAGTACCCGCTTTCCCAACACGCCCACCGCTTGGCCGCGCATCTGGACTATGGCGCCGCGACCGGCGCCTCCACGCGCCTGCTGCGACGGTTCCTATGAGTCCGATTGCTGGCCGTCAGCCACGAAGCGAGTAGAATGGCGGCCATGGTCGGCAGTTGACACGCCGTCAGGGCTGGAACCGCGATGCCCTTACTTGAGGTTGACGATCTCTATCTCCACTATGCGGCCGGCGGGCGTACGGTCCGCGCCGTCGACGGCGTCTCCTTCACCATCGCGGAGAAGGGTCAGGCGGTCGGTATTGTTGGCGAGTCGGGGAGCGGCAAGACAAGCCTCGCCAATGCCTTGATGCGAATGCTTCCCAAGAACGTCGCGCGCTTCGACGGCTCGATCCGGCTCGACGGACGCGACCTGCGCGAGCTGCCGGACGAGGAGTTCCGGCGCGAAATCCGCTGGCAGCGGATGGCGATGGTCTTCCAAGGGGCGATGAACGTCCTCAATCCCGTGCTGAAGGTCGGCGATCAGATCATCGAGCCGCTTCTCCTAGACGGGCGGTTCGAGAAGCGCGCCGCGCGGATCAAGGTCGAAGGACTGCTCGAACGCGTCGGCCTGCCGCGCGACATCTTCAGCCGGTATCCGCACGAACTGAGCGGCGGGCAGAAGCAGCGTGTCGTGATCGCGACCGCGCTGGTCCTCAACCCCGATCTGCTGATCCTCGACGAGCCGACCTCGGCCCTCGACGTCAGCGTGCAAGCCCAGATCATGAACCTGCTCAAAGATCTCAAGGCCGACCCCGGCGTCTCGATGATCTTCATCACCCACGACATCGGCCTGGCAAGCGATCTGTGCGATTCGATCGCCGTCGCCTACGCGGGCGAACACGTCGAGTTCGGCCCGGCCGAACGCGTCCTCCTTGAGCCGCGACACCCCTACACCCAACTCCTCCTCGCCAGCCTCCCTCGTTTGCACGAAACGGAGCGACCGCGGCCAATGCCTGGCGAGCCGCCCGACCTGATGGCGCCGCCGCCCGGCTGCCGCTTCCACCCCCGCTGCCCCTACCGGTTCGAGCCGTGCGACCACGACCATCCGCCCGAAATCGCGATGCCGGACGGCGGCCATGCCCGATGCTGGCTGAACGACCGGCAAGTTGCCGCCGAGCGCTTCGAGTTGCACCTCAGGCAGGCCGCGGGAGTTGGACGTGACTGATACTGCCCTCACTCCCGGCCGCACCCAGAGGGTACCCGCCGATGCGCGGGAGAGGGGAGTCGCGACCGCCACGAATAGAACCGCCCTGGTTTCCCTACGAGACGTCTCGGTCGTCTTCACGACGCGCAAGGGATGGCTGCGCACCGGCAAGGTCCACGCCCTCGACGACGTGTCGCTGGAGATTCCGCGCGGCGAAACCGTCGCGCTCGTCGGTGAGTCGGGCAGCGGCAAGACGACCCTGGGCCGGGTGTCGCTACGGCTGGTGAAGCCAACCTCAGGGGTGGTCGCGTTCGACGGCAAGGAGATCCAGGACGCCGACGACGGCGACCTCGACTGGTTCCGGCGGCGCGCGCAGATCGTCTTTCAGGACCCTTTTTCCAGCCTGAACCCCTACATGCGCGTCCGCGACCTGATCGAGGAGCCACTCGTCATCGCGGGTGGCGTGGAGCGCGCGGAGCGGATTGCCCGCGTCGAGCGGGCGCTTGAGGCGGTCGAGCTGGTGCCGGCGGCGCGGTTTGGGGAGAAGTACCCGACGATGATGTCCGGCGGGCAGCGCCAGCGGGTCGGCATCGCCCGCGCACTGGTGCGCGACCCCGACTACATTGTCGCCGACGAGCCGGTCTCGATGATCGACGCCTCGAGCCGGATCGAAATCCTCGACCTGCTGCGAGGCCTACAGGATACTCGCGGCGTCACCTTCCTCTACATCACACACGATATTGCCAGCGCCCGCCACTTCGCCGATCGCATCGCCGTCATGTACCAGGGCACCATCGTCGAGCTCGCCGCCGCCGGCAGGGTCATCGACAACCCCCTTCACCCCTACACGAAGGCGCTGATCAACGCGATCCCGGAACCCGACCCCCAAAACCGCTTTCGGCGACGGGCCGTCGTTCCCGGCGAGCCCGCCACCGGCGGCCCCCTCGCGCCAGGCTGCCCCTTTTTCCCCCGCTGCCCCAACCGCATCCCGGGCACATGCAACGTGCAGCGACCGGCACTCGTGGAGCACGAGCCAGGACATTTCGTGGCGTGCCACCTTTATCTATTGTCGTAGCGTCGCGGTGCGACGTCATTGTTTTGCCCCTGTCTTCGTTGGCAAAGATATGCATCGACGATAGGCCCCGCGGGGCCTTAGACTGTAGGCATGACGTGGGAGATCGAATACACCCATCAGTTCGGCGATTGGTTCGAGGGTCTCTCGCGCGCTGAGCACGAAGCCGTCATTGGTGCCGTGGATGAATTCGAGGTGACTGGACCTGGCCTTGGCCGTCCCTACGTCGATACGATCAAAGGCAGCCGCCATGCCAACATGAAGGAATTGCGGCCACGTGGCGGGAATCTCCGCATTTTGTTTGCGTTCGACCCGCGCCGTGCCGCCATCCTCCTGATTGGTGGCGATAAGTCCGGCCGCTGGCAGCGGTGGTACGCGGAAATGATCCCAATCGCCGACGACTTGTACGACGAACACATCGCGATCCTCAAGAAGGAGGGATTGCTGCCATGAAGACTCACCCCTGGCGCGAGATCCGCGACCGATTTCGGGATCCGGAGTCCGAGGCCCGCATCGCCGAGATTCGGCGGGGCATGCACGATGTTATGCGCCTCGCGGAGCTGCGTGAACAGCGTGGTAAGACCCAATCCGATTTGGCCGCTGTCCTCGACGTCAACCAGCGAACCGTCTCCAAGATCGAGCATAGCGAGAACCCGTACCTGGAAACCCTGCGCGAGTATGTCGAGGCACTGGGCGGTGAGCTGCACTTGACAGCCGTATTCCCGGACGAGACCGTCGAACTCGCCGCGACGGTGAAGTGAGGCAGGCGAAAGGCGCTGAACATCGCCGTCTTGGTCAGCATTGTCCCCGGCCGCCCCTTTTTCCCCCGCTGCCCCGACCGGACGCCAGGAATCTGCGACAAGCAAAAACCAGCACTCGTGGAACACGAACCGGGGCATTTCGTCGCCTGTCACCAATATGGTCCCGGCGCGTCACGAAACGCTGGGCCCGCTTAGCTCAAGGGGTGCTTCCAGTAGATGGTGATCCTGGCGGAGGCCTCGTCGGCATCCACCCGGTCGATGGTGGGCGAACTCCCCTCGTGCGTGTCGTGGAAGGCGATACCGCGCGCCTTGAGATCGTCAACGAGTCGTTGACCGATCTCCGTCGGAGTACCCCCAGCCGCCTTTAACAACGCCTGCTTTGCGGACTCAGGGCTTGTTCTCGTGAACGAAGTGTTATCGGATTTGAACGCCTCCAACTTGCTGTCCCAGGGACGAAGGATCGCCCTAACGCCCTCTTTGATCTCATCGACGTGGTGGTCTTCATGCTCTTCGACCAGGTTCGCAAACTCCGCGTCGGAGGGCAGACCGTGGGCCTCGAGCCGCGTCGGTCCTTGAACGGTCGTCCCGTACCGCTTCAGTGCTGGCTCGGCAGAAGCAGGCGCATGTCCGTTCAGCGCGGAGAGCACCATCTCGGTGTCCACTGTCTGCCGCGAAGGGGGCGGTTTTGGCAACCGCATGCGATAGCCGACGAAGTTGACGGGAACCTTGAAGACGGCCGCGCGTGAAAGTCCAAGAAACGTCTTCTCAACCTGAATATCCGGCGGAAAGATGGCATTCGCCGCGTTGCCGCCCGGAAACTCCTCGACATTGATTCGCGCTGGCGTGACGCCGAAATCGGTGAACAACGTCAACGGCTCGGTGAGATCCATGTCGTGCGTCTTCGCGCCGCCCATCCACTCGATCTTGCGCTGAATCGGATAGGCGCCAGCCGCACGGCCGGCCGGCGCGGATCGCTGCCCGCTCCCAAGCCCCGCGATCAGGCGACCCGTCGCCCTATTGCCGACCGCGCGCTGCAGAGCAATGATCGCGGTCGGCGCGAGCGCATGGCGAGGCGGGGCGCCAAGGATGCACGACAGTTGTCTCTCCGCATCCCGACTCCTGACACGCGGCGGTCGCTCCGGATTCACCCTCTTTTCGACGCCAGATGTGGCTGCCGATTCCCGTCGAGCGAAGGCCATGCCACCGCCCCCGTCAGCGCTAAGAGCCGAATGATGTTGGGCCCAACCACCGCCAGCCTAACATGACCCAAGAGAAAGTCAATCGCGTAAATGGGGGAGGCTGCCGCCTTCCGCCATCCGCCATCCGCCCGTCGTCTAGAACTCCTCGCGGACGAGGACGCGGCGGCGCTGGCGCTCAATGCGCGTGGCTTGGCGCACCAGGTCTTTGACACGGTCGGGGTCGACGACGTTGATCAGCTTGGCGACGGGCGCGGTGGCGTCGCCGGTCTCGAGCGTGATGTCGCCAAAGCCGAAGATGCGTTCGATGATGTTCTGCCTAACCGAGACGTCGTGGACCCGATAGAGATCGATCTCTTCGGTCCAGCGGCTGATGAAGCCGTGCTCGAACATCAATCGCTCGTTGCTGAGCTTGTAGCGATTGGTGAGCGCCTTTAGCGGCGAGAAGACCTTGCTCGGCCGGCCGCGCCAGAGGAGCCGTTCGCCGCCGGACTCGCCGTCGAGGTCCTCCCCGACCGGCAGGCCGTCGTCGGCGATCATGCGCCCCTCGTCGTCGGACTGGGCGACGCCCACCGGCGGGTCCATCACCGCCCGCGCATCGGCAACGTCCGCCATTTGCCGGCCGCAACTCTTGCAGAACCGGGCATTGTCGTCGTTCTCGGTACCGCAATCAGGGCAGAACGCCATCGTCGGTCTCCTCAGCGCCAGGGCAGAATGTCATCCCGAGGTTCCATTGTGCTCGCGGCATCATACGGGCGATGACGCCATAAACGCCAGCATCCAATCGGCGTTCGGTGTCGTACGACAGCGACCGAGGCGCGTGGTACATTCCCGCATCATCCGAGTGGTCGCGGGCGCGGCACGCCGGTAAGGAAATCAATTGGGCGCGTTCAACGGAGTCGACGGACAAGATGAGGGCCTGAGCTACCGTCGGCGCTACCGCGGCATGATCGGCGTCCACAGCAAGGTGCCGATCCGCGACCGAGCGATCCTCTCGCTCATCTACACCCCCGGCGTCGCCGAGTCGTGCCTGGCGATCAGCCAGGACCCGCTTTCCTCCTTCGACCTCACCTGCCGCGGCAACACGGTCGCGATCCTCACCGACGGTTCGGATCTCTTTGGGCGCGAGGGCGGCCCGCCCGAGGCGGCGATTCCGATCGCCGAGGGCAAGAGTGTCATCTTCAAGACCTTCGCCGGCATCGACGCCTTCCCGATCTGCCTCAGCACCAGCGACCCCGAGCTGATCATCGAGACCGGCACCGCGATCACCCCCACCTTCGGCGCCATCTGCATCGACGACATCTCCTCGCCCCGCGCCTTCACCATCGCCGACCACCTGGAAAAGGCGGCCGACATCCCGGTCTTCTCCAACCAGCACCACGGCACGGCCGTTCTCGTCCTCGGCGGGCTGATCAACGCGCTCAAGGTCGTCGGCAAGAAGCTAGACGAGATCAGCGTCGTCATCAGCGGCGCCGGCATCGCCGGCATCGGCGTCGCCCGCTTGCTCACGCGGGCCGGGGTGAAGCGCCTCGTCGTCTGCGACCGGGCGGGCGCAATCTACCCTTACCGCCCCGAGCGGATGAATTGGGCCAAATCCTACCTGGCGAAGGAGACTAATAAGGACCAGCGGCGCGGCTCCCTGCGCACGATGCTGAAGGGCGCGGATGTCTTCATCGGACTCTCGACCGGCGACATCGTCACCGACGATATGATCCGGGAGATGGCGCACGACCCAGTCGTCTTCGCCTTGGCGGTGCCAGAGCCGGAGATCAACCCGGCGGCGGCGCGCGCGGCCGGCGCCAAGATCGTCGCCACTGGCCGGTCGGATTACCCGAACACCATGGACGTCTCGCTCGTCTTCCCCGGCGTCTTCCGCGGTCTGCTCGACTGCCGGGCGCGCAACATCCGGCTGCGCACATTGCTCTACGCCGCCCGCGCCCTTGCCGACATGGTCCGGCCCGACGAGCTGCACGCCGACTACATCGTCCCCCGCATCTTCGATTTTCGGGTTGCGCCGGCGGTGGCCGCCGCGGTCGTCACCGCCGCCACCGAGGCGGGCGAGGCCGGCCGCGAGGTCTCCCCAGCCGACGTCGCCGAGCGGACCCGACGCTACGTCTACGAGGGCCGGCTGCACCCGCCGACGCCGAGCACGCGCGACGAGCACAAGACCTTCCGCGAAGAGGCGATCGAACTCCGCCGGCGACACGGTGGCGTCCTCGAGATCCGCAACAAGATCCCGATCCGCGACCACCACATCCTCAACCTGCTCTACGTCCCCCCCGCGGCACTCGCTCCCGCCCACGCCATCCGCGACGACCCGGCCCAAGTGACCGAATTGACGTCCAAGGGCAACCTCGTCGCGATCGTGACCGACGGTTCGGCCGTCCTCGGCCTGGGCGACATCGGACCGCGGGCCGCCCTGCCGGTCATGGAGGGCAAGGCCGTCCTCTTCCAATCCCTGGCCGGCGTCGAGGCCTTCCCGATTTGCCTGGCGGCGCGGGACCCGGACGAGATCGTGCGGATCGTCAGCGCGATCGCCCCCAGCTTTGGCGGCATCAACCTCGAGGACATCAGCGCCCCGCGCTGCTTCGAGATCGAGCAGAAACTGCGCGAACGCCTCGACATGCCGATCTTTCACGACGATCAGCACGGCACCGCGATCATCGTATCCGCCGCGCTGCTCAACGCGATCAAATTGCGCGGCGGGACCCTTGCGGAGGCGCGGATCGTGATCAACGGCGCCGGCGCGGCCGGCATCGCGGTGGCAAAACTCCTGCTCTCGCTGGGAGCAAACGACATCGTCATCTGCGACCGTTGCGGCGCCATCCACGAGGGCCGCGCCGAGCACATGGACTGGTCGAAAACGGCAATCGCTGGCGTCACGAATCGTGAACGGCGCGGCGGCCAGTTAGCGGAGGTGATCGCGGGCGCCGACATTTTCATCGGTCTCTCGGCCGGCGGGGCGGTGATACCGGAGATGGTGCGGTCGATGGCGCCGCGCGCGATCGTCTTCGCCCTGGCCAACCCGGTGCCGGAGATCACGCCGGAGCTGGCGAAGGAGGCCGGCGCGCTGGCGGTCGCCACCGGCCGCAGCGACTATCCGAACCAGGTCAATAACTCGCTCGCCTTCCCCGGCGTCTTCCGCGGCGCGCTTGACGTCAAGGCCCGCGGCGTCAACGACGAGATGAAGATCGCCGCCGCCCACGCCATCGCCGACCTCGTCACGCCGGAGGACCTGACCGCCGATTACCTCATCCCCGACAGCCTCGACTTGCGCGTCCCACCCCGCGTTGCCGCCGCCGTCGCCAAAGCCGCCGTCGACACCGGCCTGGCGACGGTGCCCCTCGACCCGCGCGAGGTCGAGGCCCGCTGCCGGGACCTGGTCTACGAAGGGACCGTGGCGTTCTGATAGCTGGACCAGCAAGTCACAGAAAGACGCCTGTCAGACCTACGCCGCGCTACCGGCCTCCGCGAGCGCACGCCCGCCGACCACGCGACCCATGCCGATCAAGAGCGCACCGGCCACCCGCCGGACCATCGACACCCGCACGGGGCGCACATCGGCCTGAAACCGTTCGCCAGAGTCGATTAACTCCCGCGCCAGTTCGCGGCTGACGCCCAGATCGTTCGCCAGGATATCCACCATCCCCGAGGGCCGTTGATCCACCACTAAATGCACCATCTCGCATCCACCTTTCGCTTATCGTGACACGATCGCAGCGCAATCCGCTTATCTCGATCTCTATGTTCCCATCGACCGGGCCGATCCATATCGGCAGGATTGCATATGTCACATCAGGGATCGCCCGCGAGCAATCCTAACTCTCCAACGCAACACACCCCTCGTCCGTGAGATCACCATCCGTCCGATAGATCGCAACGACCGCCCGCGCTTGGGTAAGCACCCGCTGCCGCAACGCCGGGGGATCGAGGACGTCGACTCGCGGACCGAGCGAAAGGACGTACTCGCACGCCTCCTCTTCGAACTGAAAACGGACGCCGAGTAGAACGCGACCGTCGGCGCCGGCAGGCTCTTCACGCTCGATCCGCGCGTAACGCCAAAACCGGCGGACCCGCGACACCGCTTCGGCTTCGACGCGCAACGTCGCGTGATAGCGCGGCAACTGCTCGACGTAGCGCTCCTTCGACGCCGCCCAGGCTGCCGCCAAGTCGAAGTTGGGTGGGCGATCGCTTGGCTCGTCCCGGAGTTCCGCGTCCACGATGCGCGACACCCGGTAGGTCCGCGTGCCCTCCTCCGTCCCGGCGACGAGATACCAGACGCTGCCGCTGGCGACGAGACCGAGCGGATCCACGTCGCGCACCGTTTCGCCGCCGTCTCCGCGCCGGTAGGTCATGTGCAGCCGGCGGTCGGTCCAAATCGCCTCCTGGACCGTCACGAGATGGGGGACGGCCTCGTCGTACCGGCGCCAGCCCGTCACGTCGAGGTGGATGCGCTGGCGGGCACGCTCAGCGTCAGCCCGCTGCATCGCCGGGATCGCGGCCAAGAGCTTGACGAGCGCGGCGTCGGAAGCGCGATCGAGTCCCAGATCGGCCAGCAACCGCGCCGGCTGTCCAAAGAATAGGGCACGGACCTCAGCGCCGGTGAGGACCGCCGGATCGATCTGGTAGTCCTCCGGCAGCATCCACCCGCCGCCCGCGCCGCGCTGGGCGTAGAGCGGCACGCCAGCAATGCTGAGCGCCTCCATGTCGCGGTGGATCGTCCGCGCCGACACCTCGAGCCGCTCCGCCAGGTCACGCGCGGTCACGCACCGCTGGACCTGTAACATCGACAGGATCATCAGGAGCCGGTCCGCGCGCATCTGCCATCTCCCTGGTCTCGGTCTATCATCCCGGACGTAGTGTCTGCTGTCGAATATGACACAGGTTGTCATCAATCATCGGCTATACCTGTAGTCCGCGTTCCCAAACGGGGAGCCGGGACGACCGTGCGTCGAGGAGGAACCGACTTGGCCCAGACAGAGCAGAGGGAAACGCGGACGACGCCGGCAGCGAGCCGGCCAGTCATGCCGGGCTACGGCGTGCCGGAGAGTGACGAGGGGTTGCTGCCCTGGAGCCACGCCGTCGAACGGCTGGCGGCGGCGAAGAACTATTGGGTGGCGACCGCCGACGGGGAGGGACAACCGCACGCAATCCCGGTCTGGGGCGCCTGGGTCGACGGCACGCTCTACTTCGGCGCTGGCCCTCGTTCCGCGCGCAACCTGGCGGAAAACCCAGCGGTCTGCATCCACCTCGAAAGCGGCAACGACGTCGTCATCATCCAGGGCCGTGCCGAGGTCGTCCACGGTCCCGATGAAGCGCTATCGAAGGCGATCGACGACGACATCGCCAAAAAGTACGACTGGCGACCGAGCTCCGAAGGAGAGGACGCGGTCGGTGAGGGCATGTACGCACTGCACCCGACCGTCGCCTATGCCTGGGCATCCTTTCCCGGCGACGCCACGCGGTGGCGCTTCTAAGCGGACTCGATTGACCTCCACGTCGTCCGGGCATTGCTGTCAGGTGCAAGGTTGAACGACCTTGCACCCGGCGCCCGGCACGGTCGATACTGCCGCTCACTCCGGCGTCGTCCTCGCCCGCCACCGCGCGCCAGCGCGAGCGTTGCCTCATCGGCAGGCGAGTCGACCGGAGCACCTTACCAGTGGAAGCGAGCGCGACAAATTTGTCATGCTCGACTTGCAACGGAAGGAGTGCACGCGATGGATGCTTACCGCGACCCAGACGACATGCCGGTTGACCCGGACGCGGACGACGTGGCCACCGCCGCTGCACCACGGCACCCCCGCTCTCCCTTGCGCCCGGCTCACCCGGACGCCGACCGCCCCGCCCGCCTCGGCGACCACGACGAATTGTTCGTCCACGCCGTAGAAGACGCGTTCGACCGGCGGGAGTTTGAGATCGACTCGCCCCGTTAGCGTCGCCTGGCGACGAGCAGACCGTCCCGAATTGGCACGATGGTCACGTCGAACGCCGCGTCGGCGTAGACCAGTTCGTTGTGCGTCTGGATGGCCTTGGTGAGCTCAGGATGCTTGTCCTCCGGGTCCGCTTCCGCGACCCGGCCGTACCAGAGCACGTTGTCACAAATGTAGAGGCCGCCGGGCCGGACGCGGTCGCGCGCGATCTGCCACGCCTCAGGGTAGTCGCCCTTGTCGATGTCGTTGTAAATGACGTCGAAGGTTCCCTCGGTCGCGTTGAGCACTTCCTGCGCCCAGCCGACGTGGTATTCGACCCGGTCCCACCGGCCGGCGCGCGCGAGGTAGTGCTCGGCCAGCACCCGGTTGCCCTCGTCGCCATCGGTACAGATAACACGACCCCCTGGTCCGACCGACCGCGAGAACCAGTAGGCCGAATACCCGAACCCACTGCCCATTTCGAAGACGGTCCGCGCGCCGATCGCTGAGGCTGCCAGCTCAATGAATGCGCCGGCCAGTCGCCCGACGATCGGGAAGCCGCGCTCCCGCGCCCGCTCCTCCATCTCGATCAACACCGGGTCGTCGTACTTTGCCGCGAGCGCCCGCATGTACTCGTCAGCGCGCGGATCGACCGGACTAAACGCCATAGTCTCGTTTCCTCCATCACCAGGCACGATTTCCACACAAACAGAACGCCGACGAGTATGGCGCTTGCGCGCTGTCCTCATCGGCGTTCGTCTGTCCTTGAATCCGGGTATAACCCCGGTTTCGTGAACAGACCTTCAGTGTACGGGCTGTTGCCAGATTGTCAATTCCCCCAAATGGGTTAGCCCGTTTTGTGCGCATCCATAGAACTTTTTGCCGTGGAGCGTGCTTACGTCGTCGAAGGAGTAAGAGTTGGTTGCGACGACGAGATCCGATCGCGTCTTCCTCGACGCAAATGTGCTGCACTCAGCCTATCCTTATGCTGGACTGTCACGCGTCGGTGTAGCGGCGGATCGCCGTGTCCGCCCCTGCAAAACGTGGGTAACGGCAGAGGACCCTCCTCAAAGCACGCCCGTCAAGCCGCCAAGTGAGAGACCCCTCTGCTGCTCACAATACATGCGGCATGGCAACGCGGGGACTCAGATGCAGCCGATGCGCTTTGACCAGATCGAGATCGTCGTCGGGGACCTGACGCGGCAGCGGGTGGACGCTATTGTCAACGCCGCCAACGAGACGCTGCTCGGCGGTGGCGGCGTTGACGGCGCGATCCATCGCGCGGCCGGACCGGAACTCCTTGAAGAATGCCGCTCGCTCGGCGGCTGCCCGACCGGCGAAGCGCGAATCACCAAGGGCTACCGTTTGCCGGCGCGGTGGGTGATCCACACCGTCGGTCCGGTCTGGCGCGGCGGCGACGAAGGCGAAGAGGAGCTACTGGCGCGCTGCTACCGCAACTCGCTGGCGCTCGCCGCCCAACCGCGGTATGGCATCCGCACCATCGCCTTCCCCTCGATCAGCACCGGCGCCTACGGCTACCCCGTCGAGCAGGCGGCGCTCGTGGCTATGGATGAGGCCGATCGGTTCCTGGCGCAATCGTCAGTCTTGGAGCTCGTCCGGTTCGTCTGCTTCAGCGACCGAGCCTTCCAGGCGTATCTCCTCGCGGCGGAGGAAGTGCTCGAATCCTAGTACCCAGACCGCATCACTCGACCCCAGCGCCCATCCGTGGCAGACTCGTACCATCGTGACCGACCGCGCGAAAGGAAACGAGCATGGGTCGCCCGCACGCCCCATCCGCATCGCCCCCGATCGATTCCACGACCGCGCCGCTGCCGGAGATCACCGCCGAGCACGTCAAATCGCAAACCGATCCGCCGAGCTTTTCCCGTGGCAAGAACTATCAGCGTCGCGGGATGATCTACGACGCGTCGTTGCGCGGTACGCAACTCAGGGCGATGTGCGGGGGGTCGAGCGGCGGGCCGTATCACGTTCAGGCGACGCTGGTCACCCCGAAGAGTAAGCGAGCCAGCCCGATTGCCGACTGGTACTGCGACTGTCCGCGCGGCGGCTTCTGCAAACACGTCGTGGCGCTGTTGTTGACCTGGATCGAAACCCCGGACGACGTCGAACAGCGTCCGCCCCTGGCCCACGTGCTTGCCGACAAGAGCCGAGAGGAACTGGTCGTCCTCCTCGCACAACTGGTCGACCGCCTACCCGAGGCGGACGAGCTCCTCGACCGGATCGTGCCCGTCTCGATCGCCATACCACCGCATACGCCAGGAGCCGGAACGGAGAAGTCGGTCGACCTGGCCGCGGTCCGGCGAAAAGCGGACGCCGCCCTCAAGCCCTTCCGCATGGATGCGTGGAACGACTACGCCTACGATCTGGTCAATCCGATTGAGATCGCCACGGACATTGAAGAGGTTCGCGCCATCGGCGATCGCTACGCTGACGCGGGCCGCTGGGCGGACGCGCGGGCCGTTTACGAAATGGTCGCCGAGCGGATCATGGACCACCACAACGAGTCGTTCGATCCGGAAGGCTACGTCCTCAATCGCTTTGCCGCCTGCGGCATCGGCCTCCTTCGCTGCCTCGAAGCGCAAGCCGACCTGAGCGATACCGAGCGCCTGCCGGCAAGCGCCCGGCGGGATCTCCTCGACGCGATTTTGCGCTTCTGGCGTTTCGACCGAGGCGGGCCGATCTACGATGACTCCATGCTCTTTGGCGGCTCCGTGGGTTTTTCCACGGCCGATCCCACCTCGCCACCGATCGACGTCCGCGCCTTCCGCGAGATCGGTCCCTATCCGGACGAAGACGATGCCGAGTTCGCTGTCGGCTTCGAAGACGAGCCGCCGTGGGTCAAGTTCGAGCCCGGCCCAATCTTCGCAACGTCGGCAACCGTGCAGGAACGGACACGCATCGAACAGCAAGTGCGCGAGCTAATCCGGCCGGACGGCAAGCGCGTTAATCACGAGCTCCAGCGCGCGGCGGTGCGGTTACTTGCCGATCTGAGCGGGCAAACCGACGACGCGGCGCGACTAGCCGCTTACAAGGACGCGAACCTCTGGGCAGACGCCATCGTCCTCCTCGTCCGCCAGGGCAATCTGCACGACGCGACTGTTTTGGCCGCGCGGACATTGACCGACGCGCACGCCGCCCTCTCTTTCGCCAGCTTTCTGTCCAACCAGGGCGGCGATTTGCCGCGTCAGGCGGTCGCCTTCGTCGAGGACCGACTCTGGGAAACCGAGGGCAACGATGCGAACCAGGACGGTGCCTACCGCGCCTGGCTGAGCAAGATGTACGCTCAGCACGGCAGCCCGGAGCGTTCCTTCGCATTGGAGCGCCGCCGCTTTGATTCCGAGCCCGGATATCCGACCTACCTGGCGGTTAAGCAGGCGGCGACGCTACCCGGACAGGAAGCCGGCCTGTGGGAACGCACGCGGCCGGAACTCATACAGGCGCTGGAAGAGCGCCAGGAACTGTCAACGCTGCTCGAAGTCCACCTCGAAGCCGGCGAGGTGCGAAAGGCGCTCGACACGCTCCCCCGCATGGAGACGGCGCCGAAGCAGAGGGTCGACGGCCTCTTCCGCGGCTCCTACGAAATCCCGGCCTGGCACAACCTGGATCACTATCGACGGCGCTTAGCCGAGGCCGCCGCCAAGGATTTTCCCGAGGAAGCGATTCCGCTCTACCTCGATCAGGTCAACAAGCTCATCGAGCGTCGCAATCGCGACTCCTACCGACAGGCAGCGACGTACCTCAGCCAGGTCAAGTCGCTCTACCAGAAGACCGACCGGGTTGCCGACTGGCGCACGTTGTTCGCCGAGCTACGGGACCGCCATCGCCGGCTGCCGGCGCTCCAGCAGGAGATGGACGCCCGGCAGCTCATTTGACGGCCAAAGGTGGATGATCCTCTCGCTTTGCCGGTAGGATGAGCGCTTCACCGGCGGGGCCGCGCGTGCCGCCACGCCACGAACGATCGAGCGGTCGCGCAAGTAGGGACGGGTAAGCCAGTGCGGATCACCATTTTCGGGACCGGATACGTCGGATTGGTGACGGGGGCGTGCTTCGCCGACGTCGGCAACGAAGTTCTCTGCGTCGACATCGACGAGGAGCGGATCGCCCGCCTCAACCGGGGCGAGGTGCCGATCTTCGAACCCGGCCTAGCGGAGATGGTCGCCCGCAACCGGCGGGCGCGCCGGATCAACTTCACCACCGACGCGCGCCAGGCGGTCGAGCACGGCCAATTCCTCATCATCGGCGTCGGCACCCCGCCCAACGGCGACGGCTCCTCCAACCTCGACGCCGTTTGGACCGTCGCCCGCACCATCGGCCAATACCTGCGCGAACCGAAGGTCGTCGTCACCAAGTCGACGGTACCCATGGGCACGACCGAGCAGGTACGCGCCACCATCGAAACCGCACTTGCCGACCGCGGCGTCACAATCCCCTTCGAGATCGTCAACAACCCCGAGTTTCTGAAAGAGGGCGCCGCGCTCGACGACTTCATGAAGCCGGACCGCATCGTCGTCGGCGCCGACAGCTCGGCGGCGATCGAGCAGATGCGCGAGCTCTACGCCCCCTTCAACCGCAGCCACGAGCGGCTCCTGGTGATGGACGTCCGCTCCTCCGAGTTCACCAAGTACGCCGCGAACGCGATGCTGGCCACCAAAGTCTCCTTCATGAACGAGCTGGCCAACATCGCCGAGCGGTTCGGCGTCGATATCGAACACGTCCGCACCGGCATCGGCTCCGATCCGCGCATTGGCTACGCCTACATCTACCCTGGCGCCGGCTACGGCGGCTCCTGCTTCCCGAAGGACATCCGCGCGCTGGAGCGCGCGGCCGCCGCCGCCGGCTACGACGCCGAGCTTCTCCGCGCCGTCGAGTCGGTCAACGAGCGCCAGAAACAGGTCGTGTTCGCCAAGGTGACCCACCATTTCGGCGGCGACCTCGCCGGCCGCCGGTTCGCCCTTTGGGGCCTCGCCTTTAAACCCAACACCGATGACATGCGCGACGCGCCCAGCCGCACCCTGATGGAAGCGCTCTGGGACGCCGGCGCCACCATTCAGGCATTCGACCCCGAGGCGATGGACGAGGCCCGGCGCCACTATCCGGCCCAGGTCGAGCGCGCTCAGCTGATCCTCTGCGAGACCGCCGAAGCGGCACTCTACGAAGCAGACGCACTCATCATCGTCACCGAGTGGCGCGCCTTCCGCAGCCCCGACTTCTTGGCGATCAAGGCGGCGCTGAAGCAACCGGTCATCTTCGATGGCCGCAACATCTACGACCCGGCCCGGATGACGAAGGAAGGGTTCACCCACTACGGCGTCGGGCTGAGCAGCGAGCCGGCCGCGACGCCGGTCGTACCGTCCGCACCGACGGGCGTCGGCTTCGCCTGATGGCGCGGATCCTCGTCACCGGCGCGGCGGGGTTCATCGGCTCCTTCGTCAGCCGCCGCCTACTGGCGCGCGGCGACAAGGTGCTCGGCATCGACAACCTCTCCCCTTACTACGACGTGACGCTGAAGGCGGACCGCCTTGCCCGCCTGACCATGCAGCCGGGATTCACGTTCCACCGGCTCGACCTGGCGAACCGGGAGGAGACGGCCGCTTTCTTCGTCTCGCGCCAACCCGATGCGGTCATCCACCTCGCCGCCCAGGCCGGCGTGCGCTTCTCGTTGACGAACCCAGGAGTCTACGTGGACGCCAACCTGGCCGGCTTCGGCAACGTCCTGGAAGGATCGCGCAAAGCGGAGGTCCAGCACCTCGTCTTTGCCTCGTCTAGCTCCGTCTACGGCGCAAGCGCAACCGCCCCCTTCTCGACCGATGACCGCGCCGACCAGCCGGTCAGCTTCTACGCGGCGACCAAACGAGCGAACGAGCTCATGGCCTACGCCTACAGCCACACCCACGGTCTGCCCACGTCTGGCCTCCGTTACTTCACCGCCTATGGCCCGTGGGGCCGCCCCGACATGGCCTACTTCGGCTTCACCAAGGCAATCCTCGCCGGGGAACCGATCACCCTCCACGGCGACGGCGAGGTGACGCGCGACTTCACCTACATCGACGACGCGACCGAAGCGACCGTGCGCGTCCTCGACGCGATTCCTACCACGGCCCCACCCTACCGGGTCTTGAACGTCGGCAGCGGTCGACCCATCGGTTTGCACCACCTCGTCGAAGTCATCGAGCAGCACACCGGAAAACGCGCGATCGTCAAATCGGCGCCGCTGCCGCTCGCCGACGTGCCGACCACCCACGCCGACGTCACGGAGCTGGAGCGCGTCACAGGCTTTCGACCGGCGACCCCAATCGAAGATGGACTTGCCAAGTTCGTCGAGTGGTATCGGGACTACTACCGCGCATAGCGGTTCGCCATCCTCAACGCGGTTTCGGTGGCCGGATCAGCAGGTCGATGTCGGTCTCGTGGATCTCAAAAACATAGCCGCCGACGGTGACGATGGCAGGCGAGCTAATCTCGCCGTGGCGCACCTCGACCTGAACGCCGTCAATCTCGTAGGTCGTCGAGGGATGCAGCGCGAAGGGATGGCGCGGATTGCGGTAAATGCCGCGCGTCCCGCCCGCCTGCTCGACTCCCTGCCAGGCAAGTTGCGTCGCCCGTTCTTCCGACAGTCGCGCTTCGTCGCTCGCCACCACACGCTCCTACTCGATCAACCATCTGATCAGCCTCGTTCCGCCGGTGATGCTAGCATGTCGCCGCCAGGCTGATCGCGGGGTTGGAGGATCGATGCGACGAATCGTCGGGGTAGGCAGACCAACGGTCGACCGGCTCATCGCCGTGCCGCACACGCCCAGCTTCGGCGCCGGGATGATCGTCCGCTCGCTCGGCATCTTTGGCGGCGGTCCGGTTGCGACCGCGCTCGTCGCCGCCCGGCGGCTCGGTTGGGAGACGGCGCTGATCGCGCGGGTCGGGGAGGACGAAACCGGACAGGAGATCATTCGCGGCCTCGCAACCGACGGCGTCGACACCGAACTCATCGCCGTCGACCCGGCGGCGCGCGGCGCCACCAGCACGATCCTGGTCGATCCCGCTGGCGCCCGATCGATCCTCCATGATCCGGGCGGGCAGACCGACCCGGTGATCGCCGCCGAGATCGAGGCCGCCATTCGCTCATCGGCCGGGTTGATGCTGGAGCGCCGCACCGACGCCGCGATGTCCGCCGCTCGCATCGCCCGCGACGCCGGCATCCCGGTCCTCCTCGATGCCGGTGGCCACGACGCCGACATCCTCGACCTCGTCGCCCTCGCCACCATCGTCATCGCCTCGACCTACCACGCCCAGAAACGCCGCCTTACCCCGGAAGCCGCCGCCCGCGAACTCCACGACCTCGGCGTCGAAACCGCGATCGTCACCCTCGGCGAAGACGGCGCCATCGCCATCGCCGGCAACACAACTCACCACCAACCAGCCTTCCCGGTCGACGTCGTCGACACCACCGGCGCCGGCGACATCTACCACGGCGCCTTCTTCGTCGCCTATCTGGAAGGGATGCCGCTGCCAGAATCGATGCGATTCGCCGCGATGGCCGCCGCCCTCAAATGCCGACAACACGGCGGCCGCGCCGGCATCCCGACGAGAGCGGAACTGGATCGAGCTATTTCATCTCCACCCGACCCCGCAGGTTCGGGTCGAGGAAGTCGCGCAAGGCGTCGCCGGTCAGATTGACCGCGAAGACGGTAATCGTGATCGCCAGGCCGGGGAAGACCGCCAGCCACCACGGCGGGTTGAACTGCGTGCTGATTGCCCCGCCGATCATCGTGCCCCAACTCGGGTCTGGCGGCGGGATGCCGATGCCCAGAAAGCTCAGCCCCGCCTCGATCGTGATAGCGATGCCGAGGTGCAGGCTCGCCACGACCAGAAACGGCGCGATCGTCTGCGGCGCCACGTGGCGGACCATGATCCGCCACGGCGACGCGCCCGAAACCCGCGCCGCCTCGATGAAGTCCATGTTCTTGATCGACAGCGCCACCGCCCGCACCACCCGGTTGCAGGCCGGGATGCGCGTCACCGCGATGGCGATAATCACCGTCTGCAACCCCGTTCCAAGCGCGACGACGAAGATCGTCGCCAAGATCAGGCCGGGGAACGCCAGAAGGATTTCGAGCAGGCGCTGGCTGATGAGGTCGGTCTTGCCGCCGACGTAGCCGCTGACAATCCCGGATACCAGGCCGAACGTGTCGCCGAGGAGCACCGCCCCGAATCCGACGATCAGCGATATCCGCGCCCCGTAGATGATCCGGCTCAGGACGTCGCGACCGATGTCGTCCGTCCCCATCCAGTGCGCCGTCGACGGCCCCTGCCGAATCGCCGAGTAGTCGCCTTCGAGCGGGTCGTACGGCGCAACGACCGGCGCAAAGAGCGCGACCAGGATAATCACCAGCAGCAGCACGCCCGCCGCCGCCGCCATCGGCGACGTTCGGGCGAGACGCATCAAGGCGCCGGCGCGGGGTCGAC
>JBOGUF010000009.1:0-21474 GCA_050696075.1 Thermomicrobiales bacterium | reverse complement strand
GTACTTCGACGCGGCCAAGGTCGACGGCGCCCGCTGGTGGCAGCGGCTGCGCAATATCGACCTGCCGCTGCTGTTGCCGCAGTTTCGGATCTTGCTCTTCTTCGCCGTCGTCGGCGCGGTCCAGGGCCTTGCCAACGTCTTCATCCTGACCGGAGGTGGCCCGGGCACCGCGACCTACGTCCCGGCGCTCCAGATGTACTTGCGGATCTCGGCCGGCGACTTCGGCTACGCCTCAGCGGTTGGCGTCGTCCTGTTCGTACTGATCCTTCTTCTGACGCTGGTCATCCTCCGCTTCCGGCGCAACGAGGCGATCGAGGCGACGTAAGCAGGGTTGGGGGAAAGTGGCTATGCGAGTAACGGAGCAGCCATTGACCGAACGGGCGACCGTGCAGACGGTAGGGCGGCCGCTGTCGGCGCGGGTGTGGCCGCGGGTGGGAACGGGGATGCAGTATGGCCTGCTGGTTCTGCTCCTCTTCCTCTCCTTCTTCATCGTGCTGCTGATGGTCGCGCTCTCTCTGCGTCCAACGGTGTTGATTTACGTCGACTTCTGGTCCCTGTCCTGGCCACCGACCTTTGTCAACTACCAGGGGGCGGTCCTCGACTTGATCCCATCGCTGTTGCGCACGCTTGCCGTTTGCGCTGCCTCGATCGTCGGCATCCTCACCATCTCCTGCGTCGCCGCCTACGCCTTCGCCCGCATGCGCTTTCCGGGGCGCGACGCGCTCTTCTACCTCGTGCTCGCCGTGCTGATGATCCCGGGCATCATCTTGCTCACGCCGCACTACATCATCGCCACCGACCTCGGCTTGCGTGGCTCGCTCTGGGGCCTGATCGTCTTCTACGTCGCCAGTGGTCTCTCTTTCGCTGTTTTCCTCATCACCACCTTTTTCCGCAATCAGCCGCAAGAGATCTTCGAGGCCGCGCGCGTCGACGGCGCCTCTCCGGGCCAAGCGCTCTACCAGATCGCCATCCCCCTCGCCTGGCCGATCCTGGTCACCGTGGCGATCTTCAACTTCCTCGCTATTTACAGCGACTTCATCTGGCCGAGCCTGATGGTGTCGCAGAGCCAGCAGACGCTGATCCTAGCGCTGGAACAGTACAACCCACAGGTCGGCGAGTTCGGCAGCCGCCCTGACATTGGGTTGCAGACGGCGGGCTATGTCTTTGCGACGGCGCCCCAGTTGCTCGTCTTCACCTTCGGTATGAAGTACTTCGTTCAGGGTGTCACTTCCGGGGCGGTGAAGGCGTGACAAGGGAGTTGAACACGGTGGCAATTCGGATCATCCAGGTTGGCATGGGGAGCTGGGGACGGGATTGGGCGAAGAACGCCCTGCCACAGGTCGAGGAGAAGGAGCCGCCATGTTCCGGGAGGGACAACCTGGGCAGCGTTGCGCTCATGACGACGGCCGTTGCGGCGGTGGGTGTCGAGCGGACTTTGCCCGTTCCGGCCGTGCCGACGAGGACTGGATGAATCCTTCCAAGCGGTATGCCAATGCCAAACGCTTTCTACGCACCGAAAGGAGCCCTTGGTGATGCAGGCAGTTCTCTTTACGAAGCTCTTCCGAGGGCAGAGCTTGGAGGATATTGCAGTCATAGCGGCTGAACTTGGGTTTGATGGCGTCGACTTGCTTATTCGCCCAGGGCATCAACTCGAGCCGACCGTGCCGGAGAACATCCGCGATGGAGTTCGGTTGCTAGAACGCGCTGGGCTCGCGGTGCCGATGGCCACGACCGACCTCACCGACCCCTCGCGGATGCCAACCGAGCGACTCTTGGCCAGCTGTGCAGAGGCCGATATCGGGCTCGTGCGCCTCGGCTACTGGCGCTACGATCAGGCACGAGGCTACGCTGCCTGCTTCGATGCTGCCCGCCGCCACCTCGACGAGCTAGAGCGACTGGCCGCGCAAGCCGGCGTCCGGCTCGCGGTCCAACTCCACGGCAACACGATTCACGGCTCGGGCGCCCAGACAGCCGCCCTCCTGGCGGACCATGACCCCGCGCATATCGGCGCCTATCCCGATCCCGGCAACCAGGTGGTACAGGATGGCCGTGAGGACTGGCGCTTCACCTTTGACGTCCTCCGGCCCTGGCTCTGCTGCGTAGGGATGAAAAACGGCGGCTGGTTCCCCGCCGATCTCGCGCCAAGCGGCCAGCGTCACTGGCGGTCCGATTGGCTCGGCATCCCAGACGGCATGGTTCCGTGGGACGAGGTCGTGACCTACCTCGCCCGATCAGGATTCGATGGTCCGCTCTCCTTCCACAGCCATTATGAGGTGCCATTGCGGCAGGTGCTGGAGCAGACGCGCTTAGACCTTCAGTTTATTAGGGCTCTGATCGAGGCGCAGGTAGCCTCCCCCGCAATGACCTAGGCGGAAAGGAGGTGTTCTGATGTCAGAAGCGAAGGCAGGCGAGGGGCAGGCGGGCCGACAGACCGTGCGGGTGGCGATGATCGGCGCGGGAAAGATGGCGAACCGCGTGCACTATCCATCGCTTGCGTCCTTTGATGACGTGGCGATGGTGGCGGTCTGCGACCTGGATTCCGCGCGGCTGACCGCGACCGCGGACACGTACCAGATCGAAGGGCGGTACTCGAACTTCCAACAGATGATTGAGCAGACCGCGCCCGACGCGGTCTACGCGATCGGGCCGCCACATCAGATGTACGACCCGTGGGTCTGGTGCTTGGAGCGGGGACTAAACCTCTTCATCGAGAAGCCTATGGGAATCACCTTCCACCAGGCCCAGACGCTCGCCTACTTGGCGCGGGAACGGGGGTGTATTACCCAGGTCGGCTTTCAGCGTCGGTCCTCGCCGCTCGCGGTCCAGTTGCGCGACGAGTGCCTTGCACGTGGCCCGATCGTTCACGCTGTCTGCCGCTTCTACAAGCACGAGATCGCTCCGTTTTCCAGTGCGCTCGGGCATATGATGGACGACGGTGTCCACGCGATCGACACGCTGCGCTGGATGTGCGGTGGCGACGTGGTGGATGTCCAGAGCATGACCAAGCGGGTGTTGGTACCCGACATCAACTTTATCGCGGCAACGCTGCACTTCGACAATGGGGCCACGGGGCTGTTGCTCAATAGCTGGTCGAGCGGCCGGCGCATCTTTGCGGTCGAGATGCACGCGCCAGGTATCTGCGCCGAGGCTGACCTCGAGGGCCAGGGGCGGCTGTTTGCCGACGGCGACACCGCGGGCGTCTCCTTTGACGCGTGCGTCGCTGCCGGCGGCCGCGAGTTCTTTGTCTACGGCGGCTTCCAGGCCAAGAACCGCGAGTTCATCGATGGTGTCCAGATGGGCAGGCAGCCCAGCTCAAACTTCTCTGATGCCCTAAAAACAATGGAGATCGCCGAAACGATTTTGGCGAGAGCGGTCCTCGCCTGAACATGGTGCTTTGCACCAAAGGAGAAACCGACGTGTCCGCAATCGGACGGCCAGTTCGTATCGTAAGTTTCAGCTTCAAAGGCAAGTCGCTAGCGGAGATCGTCGGCGTGGTCGATCAAGAGGGCGCGCGGGGGGCGGACCTTGTCGCCCTACCGGAAACGTGGCAAGGCCAGGGAGACAACCCGGAGTCCGGCGACGGGCCGACGATTGCGGCCATGTCAGCCCTGGCTCGGAAGCATCGGACCTATATCGTCTGCCCGCTCGACCGCATGGACGGGGAACGTCGCCTGAACTCCGCGGTGCTGTTGGACCGTGATGGTAGGACCGTTGGCATCTATGACAAGGTCTATCCCTACTGGTCAGAATTCGATCTAGAACCGGCCGTCGCTATCGGTGGCGAGATTCCCGTCTACCAGGCGGATTTTGGACGCGTTGGTTTAGCCATCTGCTTTGATGTCAATTTCCCGGACGTTTGGAAACGCCTCGCGGACCAAAGCGCTGAGATCGTCATCTGGCCAAGCGCCTACTCGGCCGGCACGACCCTCCAGGCTCACGCCCTCATGAACCACTTTTATATCGTGTCGTCAACCCAGGACGGCGACTGCATCGTGTACGACATCACTGGTGAGCAGATGCTGTATGAAAGGAATGATGGCATCAACATCAGCCGAGTGACGCTGGACCTGGATCGAGGAATCTATCATGAAAATTTCAACATTGAAAAGCGAGATCGACTCCTCAAGGAAAGAGGCCAAGACGTGATTCAAGAAAGCCACCTGTGGCGCGAGCAATGGTTCGTGTTGAAGGCAAAACGTCCGAATGTCAGCGCCCGTGAACTGGCTCGGGAGTATGGCTTGGAGGAACTCCGCGATTATGTCAATCGCAGTCGGCGGGAGATCGACGATCTCCGCGCTCGCCAAGTTGGAGAAAAGGCGGCTGCGAATGGCGGATAACACTCGGCGACTTGATTCGCTTGAATCACAAACCTGAAGGGGATGATCTGGCGCGTGCGGCTGCCAGTGGTGCTAGTAGCTCGCCGATGCCACCCGGATCCGCCGCTCGCCCATCAGTGGCCGCCGTCCCGCGCACCATCCCCGCGCCCGGCGGGCTATGCTTCCACGCGGGGCGGCATGGACGCCCGGAACACCTATGCTTGCCCATCGGTGCTCTATCCAGCACGCATGGCGAGCATGGCAACCATGACGAGCATGAGGCCGATGCCGCCGACGGAGGCAATCGAGTGGCGCGAATCAAACTGGCATACATCGGCGGTGGGAGCACGCGGGCGCCGGGGACGATGGCGTCCTTTATTGCTCAGGGAGAGAACTTTCGCGGCTCCGAAGTCGTGCTGATCGACCTCGACCCGGAACGACTCGAATTGGTGCGGACTATCGCCGAGAAGTTGGCCCGCGTGAAGGGGATTGACCTCACAATCACCGCGACCACCGACCGCCGCGCGGGGTTGGCCGGCTGCGACGCGGCGTTGACAAGCTTCCGGCCGGGCGGGTTCGAGGCGCGCTATCTCGACGAGAGCATTCCGCTCAAGCACGGCGTGATCGGGCAGGAGACGCAAGGGCCGGGCGGCTTCTTCATGGCGCTGCGGTCGATCCACGTCATGCAAGGGATCGTCGCCGACATGGAGGCGGTCTGCCCAAACGCGATCCTCCTCAACTACACCAACCCGGTCAACATCGTCTCGCAGGCGGTCACGCGCCACACCGGCATCCCGACCGTCTCGCTCTGTGAAGGACCGATCATCTTCCCCCGCCACCTGGCCGAGGACGCCGGCCTCGACCCCGACCGGGTCGACGCGGTGATGATCGGCCTCAACCACGGCAGTTGGAGCGTCCGCCACCGCTACGACGGGCAGGAGATGATGCCGCTGCTGTGCGACGCCTACGAACGAGTTAAAGGCGATCCGACGACGGACATCTGGCGGCTGCGCCGGCTGAAACTCGCCGCCACGATGGGCGCGATCCCCGCCGACTACTTCAACTACTACTACTTCCGCGACGAAATCCTCGCCTCCCTCCAACAGAAACCGACGACGCGGGCCCAGGACATCATGGCCGCCGTTCCGGACTACTGGCGGCACTACCGCGAGCAGGCCGCGTCGAACGAGCCGACACTCGACCCCGCCCGCTCCCGCGGCGGCATCCACGAGCTTGAGTTGGCGATCGATGTCCTCGACGCCATCGTCAACGACCGGCGGGAAGTCTGGCCGGTCAACGTGCCGAACCAGGGCGCCATCGCCGACTTCCCGGACGACCTCGTCGTCGAGGCGCCGGGTTTTGTTGACCGCCACGGCGTGACGCCTGTCACGTGCGGCAGACTGCCGTCGCCGGTCGCGGGCCTGGTTAAGATGCTCGCCGAATACCAGGCGTTGGCCGCGGAAGCCGCCTGGTGCGGGACGCGGCGCGAAGCGATCCAGGCGCTCGCCAGCAACCCCCTCGTCATTTCTTTGACAAAGGCCGAGGCGATCTACGACGAGATGGCAGCGGCGCACCGCGCCCACCTTCCCGATCGCCTGTTGCATTGAGGACGGGAGCCGTGGAGCTGATCGTCAGCAAGGACTACGCATCGTTGAGCAAAGCCGGGGCGGATGTCGTCGCCGAGAAAGTCGCGGCCAACCCGTCTGCCGCGCTCCTGCTCGCCACCGGATCGACGCCGATGGGTCTGTATCAGGAACTGGCCGCCCGCCGGGAACACGGCGCGTTCGATCCCTCGCGATTGCGCGTGGTTCAACTCGACGAGTATTTGGGGATCGGACCGGACGATCGGCGTTCGCTCTACGGCTGGATGCGGCACGCCTTCGTCGAGCCGCTTGGCATACAGCACGCGAACGTGATCCGCCTGCCAGGCGACGCGCCCGATCCTGACGCTGCCTGCCGCGCCTACGACGAGGCCGTTAGGAAAATTGGAGGTATTGACCTCGCCATCCTCGGTCTCGGCCCGAACGGTCATCTCGGCTTCAACGAACCTGCCACCGATCCCGCCGCCTCGACCAGGATCGTCGACTTGACCGAGGAGAGCATCGAGAGCAACGGGCGATACTGGGGTGGCCGCGAACACGTCCCCCGCCAGGCAATGACCGCCGGCATGACGACGCTGCTCAAGGCGCGCCGGACACTGCTCGTCGTCTCCGGCACCCACAAGCGGACGATCCTGGCGCAAACGCTGGCCGGGCCGATGACCCCGAACGTGCCTGCCTCGTTTCTCCAAGCTGCCGCCAACGTCACCGTCCTCGCCGACCGCGACGCCGCGGGATCGGACGTGGCACGCGCCTGGAAAGGGCTTCCCGCTCGATGACGCGCTACGTTCTAGGGGTCGACGGCGGCGCATCGAAGACACTCGCGCTCGTCGCCGATTGGTCCGGCTCGGTCGTCGGCTTTGGCCGCGTCGGCGGCAGCAACCTCTACGGTCCTTCCGCCGACGAAGCCATCGCCAACATCGAAGATGCGGTCTTAATCGCGGTGCGGTTAGCGGGCATCCAGCCCGACTGCCTGGTCGCGGGTGGATTCAGCCTCTGCGGCGCCGACTGGCCGGAGGACTTCGCTTTCTTCCATACCGAGATGAGCCAACGACGGTTCGGCCGGAGCGTCACAATCGTCAACGACGCGGTCGGCGGGCTGTACGCGGGCTCTCCGGACGGGTGCGGCGTCGCGGTCGTCTGCGGCACCGGCTCGGCGACCGCGGCGCGGTCGCCGGATGGCAGGTTGTGGCACGCCAGCTTCTGGCAAGACCCGGACGGCGCCGTTGATCTCGCGCGCAGAGCACTCCGCGCCGTTTACCGCGCCGACCTCGGCATCGACCGGTCAACCTCCCTGACGCCCCGCGTCCTCGCCTATTACGACAAGGAAAAGGTCGAAGCGGTCCTCCACTTGCTCACGCGACGCCTCGATCCGTCGCCGATGCGCATCGGCGGCCTCGTTCGGATACTGATGGAGGAAGCGGACCGGGGCGATCCGGTCGCGCACTGCATCATCGAGGAGCATGGGGCGGCGCTGGGCGACTGCGCTTTGGCGGCCGCGCGCCGCGTCGGCATCGAGGGCACGGCCTTCACCCTCGTCCTCGCCGGGGGCGTCTTTCGCCATCCCTCGCGCCTGCACGCCGACGCCCTCATCACCCGTGTCCTGTCGTCCTCGCCGGACGCGGTCGCGGTCCATGGTCCCTTCGAGCCGGTCGTCGGCGCGCTGCGGATCGCACTCGAAGCGGCGGGCGGCACTTGGGACGATGCCACACGGCGGAAGCTGACCGCAACGATGCCTCCGCTCACGTTCTTTGAAACGTGATCCCCTCGGCCAGCGTCCGCCGAAAACCTACGGTATCCTTGCCCCTTGCAAGCTCGCTACGTCTGGAGAAGATTGTGCGCCTCTACACCGGCAAAGGAGACCAGGGAGCCACCGACCTGCTCGGCGAGCGGGTAGGCAAGGACGACCCGCGCATCGGGCTGATCGGGTCGCTCGACGAGGCAACTTCTCAGATCGGCCTGGGGCGGGCGGTCGCGACGGCCGCACGCACTAAGGAGTGGCTAACTGAAACCCAGCGCGACCTCTACCGGATCATGGCCGAACTTGCCTTTACCGAAGAGATCCGGCCGGAGCAATACGTCCTGCCGGCAGAGCGGGTGACGCGCCTGGAAGCGTTGACCGATCAGCTCTCGGCGGACGTCCCGCTGCCGCCGCACTTCATCTTGCCCGGCGACACGCTTCCCGGCGCCGCGCTCGACGTTGCCCGCGCCGTCGTCCGTCGGGCCGAACGGGAGGCTGTTGCGCTCGCAAACGCCGGCATCGTCACCAACCCGGAAATCCTGCGCTATCTCAACCGTCTCTCGTCGCTGCTGTTCATGCTGGCCCGCTATGAGGACCGTGAGGCAGGGGTGACGCCGCTGCGAGCAAAGGAGCGCGCGTGAATACCGCGCACTCGTCGCACGACATGTGGGGACCAGCCACCATCGCGGTACGCGGTGGGGTCGATCCCGAGACGGGCGACGGCCTGTCGCCAGCGATCGAATTGTCGTCGACCTTTGTCTTGGCCGGCGATCCCGCGCCGGGTCTCCCCTCCTATGCCCGCGCGGGCAGTCCCGCCTACACCCCGCTCGAGCGCGCCCTGGCCGAGCTCGAAGGCGGTGCGGACGCGGTCGCCTTCAACGCCGGCAATGCGGCGGCGGCGGCGCTCTTCGAGGAAGCGACGCCGGGCAGCGCGTTGGTCATGCCGGAGGACGCCTATTTCGGTATCCGCGTCTACGCTCAGGACTACCTCTCGCGCCACGGCATCGAGGTTCGGTTGGTCAACACGCAAGACCTTGGTGCGCTCGATCGGGCGCTCGCCGGCGCCTCATTCCTCTGGGCGGAGACACCAACCAACCCCTTGCTGGCGGTCAGCGATCTGCGGGCCATTGGCGAAATCGCGGCCCGCCGCAGCGTTCCCTGGGCCTGCGACAACACCTTCGCCACGCCAATCCTGCAACGACCACTCGACCTCGGCGCAACCGCCTCGATGCACAGCGTCACCAAGTACATCGCCGGCCATAGCGACCTGATCATGGGCGCGGTCGTTTGCCGCGACGCCGAGCTGGCGGCTCGCCTGCGAGCGCGCCGAAATAGCTTCGGCACGCAGCCGGACGGCTTCTCGTGTTGGCTCGCGCGGCGGGGTATGCAGACGCTGCCGTTGCGCGTCCGGCGGCAGTCGGAGTCGGCCCTGGCGCTCGCTTCCCGTGCCCAGCATCACCCGTCCGTGGCGCGCGTCTACTATCCAGGCCTGCCGGACGATCCTGGCCACGAGATCGCGCGTGGGCAGATGAACGGCGGATTCGGCGGCATACTTTCGCTGCTCGTGCATGGCGGCGCGGACGCGGCGCAGGCGGTCGTCGACGCCTGCCGGCTGTGGGTGCCGGCCACCAGCCTCGGCGGTGTCGAGTCGTTGATCGAACGCCGCGCCAGGTGGACCGGCGAAACCGCCGATCCGGCGCTGCTTCGCCTCTCCGTCGGCCTCGAAGAGGTCGAGGACTTGTGGCGGGATCTTGAATGCGCCTTGTCGGGCGTTCGACGTTCGGCGTTTGGCGTTCGGCGTTAGCTAAACGGCGGGAATTTCCAGCGGAAGACGCGCGAGCATCGCATGTCCCACTTACCAGTCGGAACCGTGACATTCCTCGTCTCCGATCTAGGAGTCGATAGCGGCGGCGCGGTGTCGCCCAACGAGCGGCGGGCCTTGCTGGAGCGCCAAGGTGAGATCGTCGGGGGCGCGATCGACGCGCACGGCGCCGCACAATTCCGCGCCGAAGGCGCCACCCTCTTCGGCGCGTTCGCCACCGCCGAGGCGGCGCTGGCGGCGTTGGTGAGCACCTGCCAAGCTCTGGCCGAATTGGGCGAAGAAGACGACTTGCCGCGGCGGCTCCGGCTCGTGTTGCACACAACCGAGACGGACGTGTCGGCCGGCCGTTACCTGCCGTCGTCACTGCGACATGCCGCGCGGCTGTTGCGCGCGGCGCGTGGCGGCCAGACGCTTATCGGCGCCTCTGCCGCCGGCCTGATTCGAAAAGACCTTCTCGCTGGTTTCTCGTTGCGCGACCTGGGCGATCACCAACTCGGGGATCTGATCCCTGCCGAGCGGGTCTATCAGCTCATTGGAACCACCGGGCCCGCCGACCAGCGACCGATCAAGTCGCTCGATTGGCATCCGCACAACCTCCCGACCCAATCGACGTCGCTGATCGGGCGGGACGACGAGCAAGGAGCCGTCGAGGAACGCTTGCAGCGACCGCACGTCCGGCTCGTCACGCTCACTGGACCCGGCGGCATCGGCAAGACGCGCCTGGCGCTGCACGTCGCGGCCGGCGTGGTCGATGCCTTCGATGATGGCGTCTTTTTCGTCCCACTCGACTCGATCGCCGACCCGTCGCAGGTGCTGCCGGCGATCGCGCGCACGCTCAACGTCGCCGCGCCCGACGCCCACGACCTCGGCCAGGCGCTCCGTGCCTACCTGGGCGAGCGGGATCTGCTGCTGGTCGTGGACAACGTCGAGCATGTCATCGACGCGGCGCCGGAGATTTCCGGCCTGTTGGCGAACTGCCCGTCGGTCAAGGTGCTGGCCACCAGCCGCGAGGCGCTCAACGTTCAGGGCGAGCACGGCTACCCGGTTCCGTCACTTGAACTGCCGGCGGACGACGATGCGGCTACCGCCGAGCGGATCGCCGCCACCGCCGCGGTCCGACTCTTCGTTGCCGCCGCGAAAAAAGCGAACCCGCAATTCAGCCTCACCGCCGAGACCGCACCGGTCGTGGCCGAGATTTGCCGGCGCCTGGACGGCCTCCCGCTCGCCATCGAGTTGGCCGCGGCGTCTATCAACGTCCTTACCCCGCCGCACCTGCTCGAACACCTCGACCAACACCTGCCGCTCCCTCCAACTGGTCAACGAGGCGCCCCCGCGCGCCACCAAACGCTACGCGAGACGATCGCCTGGAGCCACGATCTCCTCTCCGCTCCGGAACAAGCCCTCTTCCGCCGTCTCGCCGTCTTCGCCGGCAGCTTCGCGCTCGACGCGGCGGAAGCGCTGGCGGAAGACGGAAGACGGAAGGCGGATGACGACGACGCCTCGTCCGCCTTCCGCTTTCCGCCTTCCGCCTTCGTTCTCGACGGCATCACCGCCCTCGTCTTCAAGAGCCTGCTCCGGCCTCAGCCCGCGACGGGATCGGACGAAGATCCGCCCCGCTTCGGGATGCTGCGCACGATCCGCGAGTTTGCCTTGGAGCGCCTCGGGGAGAGCGGCGAAGCGGAGGTGATCTGGCGGAGACACGGCGACTGGTTCCTGGCGCTGGCGGAACGGGCCGACGCCGAGCTGCTCGGACCTGGACAAGCGGAATGGCTGGCCCGCCTCGACGCCGACCTCGACGATCTCCGCGCCGCCCTACGATGGTCGATTGAGCAACGCGACGCCGAACCGGCCCTTCGCCTTGGCTGCGCCCTCTGGCGCTACTGGGCGCGACGCGGTCTACTTCGCGAGGGTGAGCAATGGCTCGAACGCGCGCTCGAGCTCGGCGAACAGGCGCCGCCCGCTCTGTGCGCGAAGGCTCTCAACCACCTCGGCAACATCGCTAACGACTTAGACGACTATGCCCGGTCTCGCCAACTGTATGAACAGAGTCTTGCCCTGCGTCAGGGACAAGAAGATGCCGTGAATATCGCAATCACGAGGCTCAATCTTGGATATGCTGCCTTCCATCAAGCGAGATATGTTGAGGCTCGGCAGTTGGCAGAGGAATGCCTGTCGGTCTTTCGCTCGGCTCAGAACGACGTTCTCCAAGCGTCCACGTTGCATCTCTTGGGTCTGATATCGCTGGCGGAAGGCAACGTGACCACCGCATGGACTCATCATCAACAAGCAATCGATATTCAGCACGTGCAAGGCGACGCCCTGGGAGCAGCCTATTCCCGCTGGCGGCTCGGCGTCACGGCAAGAACCCTCGGCAACCAAGTCCAGGCGCGAAGCCTACTGGATGAGGCTTTGGCTGTATTCCGTGATGTCGGCGACCGAATGGGCGTGGCCTATACGCTTCACGGCCTCGCCGACGTGGCCCGTGCCAACCAAGCGTATGGAGAGGCCATTGCCTACGATTCGCAGGCGCTCGGACACTGGCGAGAGACAGGTCGAAAACTCGGAACCATTGAATGCCTGGAAGGAATAGCATGTGCAGCCGCGGCGCTCGACTACCTGGTTCCGGCTGCCCAACTATTCGGCGCGGCCAGTGCCTGGCGGTCCCTTCTCGGCGCACCGTCTCAGCCGACCAGTCAGGCAGCGGACGATCAAACGATAAGAATGATTCAAACCGCTCTGGGCACCGCTCAATTCGATGCGGCGTGGAGAGCCGGGACCGTGCTTAGCATCGATCAGGCCGCCGAAATAGCGTCCCAGGTTGCCGACGCGACACCGGCGTCGGCGCCATCGGCTCGCACGGCATCGCATCGTTCGGCCGACATCGGCCTCACTTCAAGGGAACTTGAGGTTCTGTGCGAGATCGCGGCGCGCAAGAGTAATGCGGAGATCGCTGAAACGCTCAATATCAGCCTGCGCACCGTGACGACCCACACACAGAACCTCTTTGGCAAGCTGGGCATTCACTCGCGCACCGCTGCCGCCATGTACGCGATCAAGCACGGCTTCTGCTGAGTGATCTTGCCCCGTCCGGCACGACCCTAGTGGCAGTTCCCAGCGCACGCGCACATCACCTGTGGCGTGCAGCCGGACGGCACGATCCCGGCCAGGCAGACGCTCTCCTCGTTGCCGAAGAGCATGAAGCACTCGATGAAGTCCCAGAAGGCGTCAACCAGGCAGGCCGCATCGCCGCCGCAACCGCTCACCTTCGAGGTCCAGACGTCGAGGCAGGTCGCGGTACAGAGGGTCGGCCGCTCGTCCGACGTTTCCTCGGCCGTCGCCCGGTTTGCCTCAGCACCTTGCTCCGCCAGCGTCGCCAACGTCCGAGTCGCCCAGCGTTCCAGGTAGGTGTCGGTCCCGGCGGAGATGGCCAGCGGGATCAGCTCAGTCGCCGTGAGGAAGCAGTCGAGTTGTTCGCGCGTCCACCACTCCGCGCCGCTACCAACGCGCGCCAGATCGCGGACGCGTTCGGTAAAAAGCGGCAAGCGAACCGGGTCGAACTCCTGCCGCGCGAGTTGGTCGCCCGTCGGCAGCCGCGGCAGGATATCGGCGGATCGCACCGCGATCTCTTTCAATGCCGCCGGATCGGGCTTGTCACCCGCCCCCGCGCCCCGCGACCCCGCCAGGCCCGCGGCGCCCCCGATCGCGCCGCCCAGCAGCCGCCGCCGCGAGACCCACCGCGCCATCGCCTTCGAGAAACGATCGAACCGATGCCCCTCCATCATCGTCCTCCTTCACCTGTCTTGACCGATCGTTGACCTGTTTCGCGCCAGGGGCGCGTCGCCGGTTGCTGCAATTCAGCGCGGTTCCCTTCGATCCGGCGGTGCGTGACATCGGTTTACGTGTGTGTATGCAGTCTAGTGTCGCCAGCCTTGCTGTCAATGTTGCGTCGCGGGCTCGCACGCGGAGATGTTGCGGCCGAGCCGCGCGGGGCTCTATCCTGCCCCGGTTGCCTACCAGGACCGATACGAATCGATACGCGGAGAAAGCTGAGGATCGTCGACCAATGCGGATGTCACACCTGTTCGGCCGGACGCTGCGCGAAGCGCCCGGCGATGTCGAATTGCCAAGCCACAAGCTGATGGTGCGGGCCGGAATGATCCGGCCGCTTGGGGCCGGCATCGTCTCCCTGATGCCCCTCGGCTGGCGGGTGGTGCGCAAGGTCGAGCAGATCATCCGCGAGGAGTTGGACGCCATCGGCGGGCAGGAGATGTACATGCCGGTCGTTCACCCCGCCGACCTCTGGCGAGAATCGGGCCGGTACGACGTGATCGGCCCCGAGCTGACCCGCTTCAAAGACCGGGGCGAGCGCGACATGGTCCTGGCGATGACCCACGAGGAGGTCGTCACCGACCTCGCCCGCTCGGACGTCAACTCCTACCGGCAGTTGCCCCAGATCGTCTACCACATTCAAACCAAGTGGCGCGACGAACCGCGCGCCCGCGGCGGTCTGATCCGCGCCCGCGAGTTTACGATGAAGGACTCCTACAGCCTCGACGTCGACGAGGCCGGGCTCGACGCCGCCTATCAGCTCCACTGGCAGGCGTATGACCGCATCTTCCGCCGATGCGGCATGGATTTCGTCGTCGTCGGGGCGGACGTGGGGATGATGGGTGGGTCGGCCTCGCACGAATTCATGGCCTTCTCCCCCAACGGCGAAGACACAATCGTGCTCTGCCCCAACGGCGACTACGCGGCCAATCGCGAAGTGGCGACGTTTCGCCGCGACGCGCCGGCGACCGAAGACCTACTGCCAATGGAGGAGGTCGAGACGCCGAGCACGACGACGATTCAGGCGCTGGCCGACTACCTCCAGTTCCCGCTCTCGCGCACTGCCAAGGCGGTCTTCTATCGCGGCGCTTCCGGCCGGTTCGTCTTCGTCGTCATCCGCGGCGATCTCGACGTCAATGAGACCAAGTTGCGCAACGCGATCAAGGAACCGGCGCTGGCGCCGGCGACCGCCGAGGAGATCCGGGCGGTCGGCGCGGAGCCTGGCTACGGCTCGCCGCTCGGCGTCAAGGATGCCTACATCGTCGCCGACGAGAGCGTGCGCGACAGCCGCAACCTCGTCGCCGGGGCGAACAGGACCGGCTACCACGTGCGCAACGTCAACCTCGACCGCGACTACCAGGCCGACATCGTGGCCGACATCGCCGCGGCGGAGCAGGACTTTCCCTGCCCGCACTGCGGCACGCCGATGAACGCGACGCGTGGAATCGAGGTCGGCAACATCTTCAAGCTCGGCACCCGCTACAGCGCGGCGCTCGGCGCAACCTATCTGGACGACCAGGGTCAAAGCCACCCGATTGTCATGGGCTCCTACGGCATCGGCAGCGGCCGGGCGACCGCGACGATCGTCGAGCAACATCACGACGACAAGGGAATCCGCTGGCCGGTCGAAGTCGCGCCGTACCATGTCTCACTACTCTGGATCGGCTCCGCTGAGGACACCGAGGTCATCGGCACGGCAGACACGCTCTACCGGGACCTGGCCGCCGCCGGTATCGAGGTCCTCTACGACGATCGCGGCGAGCGCGCCGGGGTGAAGTTCAATGACGCCGACCTGATCGGCTGCCCCATTCGCCTCTCGGTCAGCCCGCGCACCCTCGCCAAGGGCGAAGCCGAACTGAAAGCCCGCGCCGCGACCGAGGCGACCTTCGTGCCGCTCAACGAAGCGGTGAATATGATCACACAAACGCTGGTTGACCTCGCGACGGCGGAAGCGCGAGGGGCAGGGCTGAGGTCGGAATAACAACGCAACGGCGCGATCCAGGTAACGAACCCTACGACTCGATCCAATAAACGAAATAGCCTTCGATCGTCGCCACCGGCGCTCCGCCATGTATCGGCGCAACCTCGGTCGCGACGCTGAGCTCGTTGAAGGTCTCCTCTAGCACGGTCGTCACAGTCCAGCAGCCATCCGGCGTGAAATACCCAAAAACCTCTGAACCCTCGAGCAGTCGTTCCGCCTCCGCGCGCTCGTTGTCGATCAGCCAGAGTGAGGCCCCCTCCTCGGTCTGGACGCTGGCCATCGCGTACCGGCCATCGGGCGTCCAGGCGCCGGTCCCTATCATCGCATCGGCGATGTCCGACAATTCCGCCAGCCGCACCAGGTCGCCGGTTTGGGCGTCGAGGCTCGACACGTGCAGCCTGTCGTCGTCGAGTCCCGGATGCCCGTCCGGGACGACGTTGACCATGGTGATCCAACGGCGACTGGTCGGTGCGGTAGCGAAGTTGAACACGAATCCGCGAGCCCCGCTCACGTATCGATGCACGTCGTCGCTTTCGAGGTCGATCAGCGTCCAAGTACCCGCGTTCTTCCACGCATGGGCAACAAAGAGCCGGCGGCCGTCGAGGAGAGACCCGGCGTACGCGATCGGCTCAGCGTCACGCAGCAGCACGCGCTCGTGCTCGGTGGCCAGATCCTTGATGGCCAGGGTTGGTCCGCGTTGGACAATGACACGATCGACGGAATCGAAAAACCAGCCGCGAATCGGCGGGAGGAACGACGCGGCCACAACCATCGCCTCGCCGGTGGCACCCTCCTCCCTCATGAGACGGCTGATGCTCCCATCGCCGAGCGTGTAGAGGATGAAACGACCATCGGGGGAGAGGCTCGGATTCTCGACCCGCTCCCCCCCACCAATCGCGCGAACCTGGCCAAGGTCGTCCACCGGCGCAACCCGCACCTGATCGTCAGCGTAGACGACGACGAATTGATCATCGTGCGTCACCGCTCCCCACTGCTCCGCTTCGCCGGTCACCAATGGCGCGAGGTCAGCCGTCGATCCCGTCTCCAGATCGATCACGGCCATTCGCTGACCCCGCATGTCGGCGATAATCACCCATCGCGTACCCTGACTCTGGGAGATCCACGGCGAGTTCACATAGAGGTCATCTCCGACGCTTTCGGGGAGGTCGACGGGCGTGATGCTGACATCCGTCACGTCGACCAAATAGAAGCGTGAACCGTCGTCCCCGCCATATGCTTGCACCAACGCGCGGCCCCGGTAACCCGTGGTCCACACGATGCCCTTACCCTCAATCGGAAAAGCATCGAGTTCGGTTCCGTCGGCCTCGGCGATGACGATGGCGATTGCGCCGTTCTTTCCGCTCGTCAGGTAGACCAGGCGATCGTCCGGAGGCGACCCACCGCACACCACGACCGGCGTAGCAACCGGCGTTGCCTGACGCGCGTCCGCCATGGGCGCCATACCCACCACCAAAGCGGCGAGCAGAAGTATCGTCGTGGCGACGAGGCAACGTGCCCTTCGCGTGCTGGCGGTCATGTCGTCTCCCCCAAAAATTGTTCGACTGCTACTATGACAATGCCAGCCAGACCGCTTGGAATCCGCTGTTGGTCACCGTCCGCGCTTCGCCCCCGGCAATCGGTTGGATGGCGATGCTGCTGGTCCTGCCCTCGCCGGACTCGGTCGTCGTCTCGACCGTGATCCAGCAGCCATCGGGCGAGATTGCGCCACCGCGCACGCCCACGCCTTCGGCAACGACCCGCGCGGTTCCGGCGGCGGCGTCGAGCAAGTACAGGCGAGAGTCATCGTCTAAGCCGACATACAACAGCAGGGCGTACCGGCCGTCTGGAACCGCGATAGATGGCGGAGCGTACGATTCGTCCGGTGGCGCCGCGAAGAGTTCTTGCACGTCGCCTGTCATGAGATCGACGCCGTAGATCAGATCCTCTTCACCGCCCTGGCCGCTATAGAAGGCGTGACCGACCAAGACGATCCAGCGTAAGTCGCCGCCCTGCCTAACCGGCCTGTGATTGTCGAGTTCCTCGATCACCGTCATTTCGCCGGTGTCGATGTCGATCCAGACCCAGGCGCCGTCAAGGTCCGTCTCGCTCAGCACCTCTTCGCCACTGGCCACCAAGACCCTGTCGCCATCGGGCGCGATGATCCACGGCATGACGTACTCATCGAGTAACTGGCGCTCATCTCCAGTAGTCAGATCGATCACGAGCAACTCGTCGATCGTGCGCACCAAGAGGCGTTCCGACGAGCCGGCGAATTGCCCGGCCGGCGGTGTATCGTGCGTGACGACTACCTGCGAGTTCGAGCCATCGAGATCTTCGACGACCAGCTCAAACCGGTCCTCGCCCGCCTGCTGGTAATGGACCACCGATTCGCTATCGGGGGACAGGACCGCGTTGCCGCCCCGGAGGTCACCACCCAGTTTCCGAAACGAAGCCGGATTGGCGGTCGGAATGAGATAGGCGCTATCACCAAAGGTGACCGCGGCGTGGCTGTCGTCGGCTGAGATCATGCCGAAGACGACGAATTCCTCGCCAGTGAGCGCGACCAAGTCGGTCGCCGTGCCGGTTTCAAGATCGACGAGCGCTGCCTGGTCTTGCCGTGCATTCGAGAGGAGCACGTACCGCGTGCCCTGGCCGTGCGAGAATGCCGGCCCGCCGGTGGGCAAGACGTTGCCTCCGCCCTCCGGCAGCGCCAGCGCTGTCACCGTACCGGCCTCGGCGTCGAGCAAATGGAGGCGATCTTGCTCGTCGGTGACGAGCGCCCGACCGGGCATGGGTGTTGACCAGACGCGCGTCAACCCCGGCACGCTCACCCGATGAAGTTCCTCGCCGGCCGGATCGGCGACGACCACCTCACCCGTCAGCGAGGCGTCCGCTTCGTTCCACGCTTGATAGACGATCAGCCCGCTCGGTTCTGTAGCGGCACAGTCGGACGCTGCCGGTGTCGCCTCGCCTTGTGCCGCGACACCCGCGGCGCCGGCAACCGCCAGCAGCGCGCACAGCACCGTTACGATCACCTGTCGTACCCCAATCGTCACGAGTCTGCCCTCTCCTTGGCTCCAGCTCTCCTTCGCACCCGGCGACCGCACGGCGCCGCCGGTTCGTCGCACGACCGCTGCCACCACGCACGACCTGATTGTAGGCAAATCTACCTCCCTCGGGCAGAGGCTTCGAGCACGCTTCTCCCGTCAACATGCCCAACGATCACGGACACCAGGAAGTTCCCGATCCGGGAGATTGACCCAGCCCCGTTGACAAGCTCGCCGCGTCAGCCGATGCTCGTGCTGTGGTCAAGGTTGTCGAACGCGGCCGGTTCAAGGTTTAGATTTATGCGGAGGAGGGAAATCGGCACCACCTCCCGCATTGCCACGTTCAATGGGATCGTGGTGCGGCGTCGATTCGATTACCAGAGTTGACGCGTTTGGCGGGCGACACACTTCCCCTCGGCGCGCGCGAGCTGCTTCGCGCACACGAACAGGACATTATCGACACCTGGAACAAATACAACCCGGAAAGGCCAGTGAGATGAGTCTGGCGACGAAGACCAAGCAAGCATGGGACACGAGCGACTATATGCGGATTGCCGACGCCCGCGTCGACGGCGACAGACTTATCGTGTTGTTCGCTGATCACACACGGGCCGATGTCAAGCTGAACTGCCTCATCACAAGGCGAACGGGCGTCCGCTGGGACCGAATGACGTTTGGTCCCTACGAACTCGTCATTCCAACCAATGAAGGCCCGGCCGAAATCTCGTGGCTGTCGATTCGCGACCTCACCGACTCAGCGTTTGCCGCCCATTTGGACGCTGTCGAGAAGAAGTCTGCCGAACGCATCGGCCGGCAGATCCGGCATTGGCGTGAGGAAAATCAACTGAGCATTGAGGACTTGGCGCTGGCGGCCGGGGTGGATGCCAGCACCCTCTCGCGTATCGAGCAAGGGTCTGTCGACGAGGCATTCTCGAGGTTGAGGCAAATCCTCACGCCGCTCGGTCGCACCCTCAAGGACCTGGCGCTGGCGGCCGAGCACGCCGAGTCGGATGCTGACGACGAAGAGCCGTAATCGGCATATCGTCAGACCAGCACGCCCTCCAGCACTGTCAGCAACTCGTCCACCTGCGCCTGCTCCCAGATCAATGGCGGCAGCAGGCGAAAGGCAAGGTTGCCGGCGGGCAGGACCAGCACGCCGCGCTCCTGCAACGCCCGCAGCGTCGGGGTGACACGCTCCTTGAGCTCGATGCCGATCATCAGGCCGCGGCCGCGCACCTGGCGCACCTTGCCGCTGTTGAGCCCTTCGATCCGCGCGATGATCTGGTCGCCCAGCTCGGCGGAGCGGGCATAGAGCCCACGTTCGCGAAAGGCGGTCAGGGTATAGAGCGCGGCGCGGCAGGCGAGCGGATTTCCGCCGAAGGTGGTGCCATGCGCGCCGGACGGCATCGCCTCGCTGATCGCGTCAGTGACGACCGTCAACCCGATCGGCACGCCGTTGGCAAGCGCCTTGGCCGTGCAGAGGATGTCCGCCGTCACTCCCGCCGCGCCCGTGACAAATGGCGCACCGGTACGGAACCCGGTCTGAATCTCGTCGGCGATGAGAAGGATGCCTCTGGACCGTGTCAGGTCGCGGACCTGCCGCGGATAGTCGGCGTTGGCCGGATAGATGCCGGCTTCACCTTGGATCGGCTCGAGGATGACCGCGGCGGTCTCCTCGTCGAGCGCCGCTTCGAGCGCGGCGAGGTCGTTGAACGTGACATGCACCGCCGGGATCGGCAGCGGCTCGAAGGGTTTGCGGTACTTAGCGTCGGCCGTCGCCGAAAGGGCGCCCAGGGTGCGGCCATGGTAGCCACGCTTGGCGGCGACGATCTTCGGCTTGCCGGTCGCCGCGCGAGCGAACTTCAGCGCCGCCTCGATCGCCTCCGCGCCCGAGTTGCTCAAAAAGGCGCGCGACAATCCAGCGGGAGCAATCGCCGCGATCTCCTGCAATAGGGCGGCCCGGACGTCGCTGTAGAAGCTCTGATGGCAGGTGGTCAGCGTGGCGAGTTGATCGGCGAGCGCGGCGGCGAACCCTGGGTCGGCGTGACCGAGGGCGGCGACGCCATAGTTGCTCATCGCGTCGAGGTAGCGCTTCCCCTCGCTGTCGAAGAGGTATGCGCCTTCGCCGCGCACCAGCGCGATCTCGCGCTTGGCATAGAGCGGCAGTTGATAGTCGTGCTCTGCCTGGTGAATGTCGGCTAAGCCGAGCGTTGCGGTAAGTGCCATTGGTGATCCTTCCCAGCGGCGACGGCAACAACCGCCCGCACCACGGTTCCTTCGCCGGCCAGCGCCCGCGATATCGGCTGCTCGGCACGGGCATCGGCGAAGACGACCCGACCGACGCCACGCTCGATCGCACCCAGCGCCGCCTCGACCTTGACCTTCATCCGCCCGGCGGCGGCGGCCAGCGCCGCCTCCCGCGACGAAGCGTCGATCTCACGGATCAGCGTCGATTCGTCGTCCTTGTCGGCCAGCAAACCCGGCGTGTCGGAGAAAAAGAGCAATCCGTCCGCGTGCATGTCGATAGCCAGTTCGAGCGCCAGCTTGTCGCCGTCGACGTTGATCGGCACGCCGCCCTCGCTCAGCGCCGGCGGCGTGAGGACCGGCAGGTAGCCCCCATCGAGCAGCAATCGAATCAGCCGCGTATCGACCTGCTCGATCGTGCCCGCGTGATCGTCGCGCAGGATTTTCTGCTTGCCGTCTTCCATTCCGCGCAGCACCGGTTTGCGGCGCCCCGTGGCAATCTGCCCGTCGAGCCCGCTCAACCCCACCGCGTTTACGCCCGCCGCGTGCAACTTGCCGACCAAGGTTTTGTTGACCTTGCCGCAGTAGGCCATCAGCATCGCATCCATCGTCGCGCGGTCGGTGTAACGCGTGACGCGCCCTTTGTCGTTGGCGATCATTCGCGGCGGCATGCCGAGCGCGGCGCTGAGGCGGCTGAACTCCGCGTTCCCGCCATGCACCAGCACCGCCGGCTCGTTCAGCGTCGCGACGTCCGCCGCGAACCGCTCGTAGGCGCCCTCGTCGATGCCCGCGCCCCCACCGATCTTGACAACCAGCACGTAAGCTCCCTTCGGTCGCGGGGTCGGGAGTCAGGAGTCAGGGGCGAGGGAGAGCACGTCATTCCGTCCCTGACCCCTG
>JBOGUF010000008.1:0-6662 GCA_050696075.1 Thermomicrobiales bacterium | reverse complement strand
CCTCAAGTCAATCGGGCGGCCGCCCTTCTCGCGTCGGTTCTGGCTCAAGCGTCGCGCCATCGAGCACGAAACCCTGCGGCTGATCGAGGCGTTTGACGTCCGCACCTCCGGACCAGATGCCCCCGCGGGCACCCTCTCCGGCGGCAACATCCAGAAGCTCCTCCTGGCCCGCGAGTTGGCGCTCGAGCCCGCCGTTCTGGTCTGCAACAAGCCGACCGCCGGCCTCGACGTCCGCACTGCCCAGTTCGTCCTGCACACCCTGCGGGCGCACGCCGACGCAGGTAACGCGGTCCTGCTCATCTCGTCAGAACTGGATGAATTGCTGGAGACAAGCGACCGCATTGTTGTCATCTTTCGCGGCGCGATCGTCCACGTCACGCCGCGAGAAGGAGCCAACGTCGCGGATATCGGCCGGTTGATGCTCACCGGCTCGGCGTCGGTCCCGGCATGAGCGCGTTCACCCTCCGCCCGACGCTGCCGCTGGCGAGCTCGCTCGTCGCCATCGCCCTGGCGCTGCTGACCGGCGGGCTCTTCCTCGAAGCACGCGGCAACGACGCCCTCGCCGCCTACCGCATCCTCTTCGACGCCGGGTTCGGCGACGTCGACGGCGTCACCGAGACGTTGAAGAAGAGCGCGCCCCTGCTCATCGTCGGCGCCGGCTTGTTGATCGCCCTCAAGGCCGGGGTTTGGAACATCGGCATCGACGGCCAGGTCTTGATCGGCGCGCTCTGCGCCGGTGTTGTCGGTCCGGAACTTGCCGGCAACCTGCCGAACATGCTGATGCTCCCCCTCGTCGCCCTGGCCGGTTTCGCGGGCGGTCTCGCCTGGGCGGTCGTGCCGGGCGTATTGCGTGTGCGCTGGGGTTTGAACGAGATCATCACGACGTTGATGATGAACTACGTCGCCCTCAACGTCACCGCCTGGCTCGTCAGGGGCCCGGCCAAGGATCCCAACGTCGTCCCGCCGCAGACCAGGCTTATCCCGCGGGAGCATCGCCTGCCCGACGTTCCCGGCACCGAGGTTCACGTCGGACTGGTCCTAGGGCTGCTCGTCGTCCTTGCCGTCTTCGTCCTCTTCCGCGCCACCGTGCCGGGCTTCATGCTCTCGATTCTGGGCCGGAACCGGCGCGCGGCGGCGCACGCCGGGATGCCGGTCGGGCGGTTGACGCTGGCGGCGCTTCTCCTCAGCGGCGGCTGCGCCGGACTGGCGGGCGCGATCGACGTGCTCAGCGTCAAGGGACTCTTCCAGGGCAACTGGAACCCCGGCTACGGCTTCACCGCCTTCGCCCTCGTCTACCTCGCCCGCTTGAGCAGTCTCTGGCTCATTCCCTTCGCCGTCGCCTTCGCCGCCCTCATCGTCGGCGGCGACGTCATGCCCCGCCGCGCCGGTATCCCCACCTACTACGTCGAGATGCTCGAAGGGCTCATGCTCCTCTTCTTCGCGGTGGCGGTGTATTTGGAACGGACATGGGCGTCGCGACGCCTGTCGTCCGTAGGCCCCAAGGGCCGCATGCGCGGCGTGTCGTGCTTCGCGCGACGGGAGGGCGCGGGTCCCTCCCCTACGACGACGCGCCCGTCCAAGTCACGGGGGGACCCATGACCATCGGCGGTCTCGACCTGGAAACGTTTGTTGCCGCGATGTTGACCGCCGGATTATTGGCGGCCGTGCCGTTGTCGCTGGCCGCGCTGGGCGAGGCGGTCGGGGAGCGGGCTGGGCTGCTCAACCTCGGCATCGAGGGGATGATGCTGGCCGGGGCCTTCTTCGGCTTCCTGGCCGCGGAGAAAACGGAGAGCGCGACGGCCGGGATCGGCGCCGGCATCGGCGCCGGACTCATCCTCGGGCTGCTTTTCGGGGCGCTGACGATCACGCCGCGGGTCGATCAGGTGCTGGTCGGGCTGGCCATCACCATCTTTGGGGGCGGGCTGACGGCCTTTTTGTATCGTGACATTTACGGGGGACAGAACCCCTCGCTGTCGCTCAACCTGCCCGAGATCACGATCCCGATCCTCAGCGAGATCCCCACGATCGGCGGACCGTTGTTTGATCGCCAATTGCTCGTCTACCTGAGCTGGGCGCTGGTGCCCTGCTTCGCGCTGCTCTTGGCGCGGACCCGGTTTGGATTGAGTGTGCGCGCGGTCGGGGAGAACCCGGTCGCGGCCGACACCGCCGGGGTGAGCGTCGTCCGCGTCCGCTATTTGGCGATCGCCGTCGCCGGGTCAATGGCCGGGTTCGCCGGGGCCTTCCTCTCCGTCGCCGACCTCGGCATCTTCACCGTCGACGTCACCGTCGGCCAGGGCTTCATCGCCCTCGCCCTGGCGATGGTGGGCCGCTGGAATCCCTACCGTATCTTCCTCGGCGCCATACTCTTCGGCATGTTGCGCGCCTTGGGTGACGGTCTCCAAATTGCCGGCATCAACGTCCGTAGTGAGTTCGTCACCATGCTCCCTTATATCGGGATCATGGTTGCATTGGCCCTCCTCGCCGGCCGCGCCGCCTTGCCCTCCGCGCTCGGCGTGCCGTATGTACGAGGTGATAGGCGTTAGGGACAACGTCGTCGTTCCCCTAACGCCTAACGCCTGAATTGGCTCTTTGCCGATCTCCCGTCATCGACGGACAATGGCGCCAGCACAAGCGAGTCGCGCACGTTGACGAAGGAGCGAAGCACCGTGAGATCGAGGCGGATTCCGTACCGAGTCATTGTTCCGATGCTTTTGGTTCTCGCGTTCGCTCCGGGGATCGCGGCGCGAGAGGGAACGCCGTCCGCGTCGCCCGCGGCGGGGGAGCCGGTGACGACGGTGGCGCTCATCACGCCGGACAGCCGGACGAACCAGGGCTGGGATCAGCAGGCGGCGGACGCCATCGAGGCGGTCGCCGAGGAACGCGGGATCGAGGCGGCAGTAGTCGAGAATGCGGGGTACGACGACATCACCCCGGTCCTGAATGATCTGGCCGACGACGGCGCGCGGCTCATCATTTGCCACGCCAGCGGCTACCAGACGATCTGCCCCGAGTTCGCCCAGGAGGAGAACGTCCGCGTCTCTGTCGTCGAGAATCCGAACGCGGTCACGCCTGGTCTCATCTCCGACGTCGAGACCGAAGCGCAGGAAGTCGCCTATCTGGCCGGCGTGCTGGCCGGGCGGATGACGACGACCGGCACCGTCGGCGTCGTCGTCTCCGACGAGCCGCCGACCTGGAACTACATGACAGTCGGATTCGCCGAGGGGCTCAAGGCGAGCAACCCGGACGCCAAACTGCTCTACAGCGTGATCGGCGTCGCCGCCTACGCCGACGCCGCCGGCGGCAAGCGCGTCACCGAGCAGCAGATCGCCAACGGCGCCGACGTCATCTTCGGCCAGGGCGACGGCGCCTCCTTCGGCATGATCCAGGCGATCGAGGAGCACAACGCGGACGAGCCGGACAATCCGGTCTGGTTCATCGACGTCATCGGCGACAAGCGCGAACAGCACGGCGACGTCCTGCTCACGTCGGTCCTCTTCGACTACACCGGCATCTTCGACCAGATGATCGCCGACATCGAAGCGGGAACCTTCGGCCAGGTCTACACCCTCAGCCTCGAGAACGAGGGTGTCCGCCTATTGGACCTCCCCGACGCCGTTCCCCAGGAGGTGAAGGATGCGGTCGAGGAGGCGCGGCAGGGCATTGTCGACGGCAGCATCGAGGTGTCGGCGGTGCCGGATGCGGACGGTGTGCAGCAGCGATTGGACGAGCTGTTCCCGGGCTAGGGGCGCCTCATCGAAGGCCGATGCCGACTGCCGCCTCGACGGGTAGCCGGCATCGGCCTGATCTCCCGTGCGCTACGGCACGGCGATCGTGAACGTCTGGTCGTAGAAGACGAAGTTCGCCGGCCGGGTGATCGGGAACTCGCAGCCGTCGATCTGCCCGTCCGCGTCCAGCACCTGAGTTGCCCCGGTCGTTGCACAGTGCACGAGGAGCATCGCGAGATGACCACAAAACCACCCCGTCTGAATCTGGCCGCCGGGCCGGTCGAGGTGTCGCCGCAAACGCTGCGCGACATGGCGCGGCCGGTGATGTACCACTATGACCCGGCTTTCACGGAACTCTTCGCGCGGACGAGCGCGCTGCTGAAGGAGGTCTACCGGACCCGCTACGACGTCGTGATCATGCAGGGCGAGGCGATCCTTGGCCTGGAAGCGGCGGCGGCGAGCCTGATCTCGCCGGGAGACAAGGTGCTCAACCTCGTCTCCGGCATCTTCGGCAAGTGGTTCCGGCTCTTCATCGAGAAGTACGGCGGCGAGACGTTTGAGCTGGCCGTGCCCTACAACGACGCGGTCGATCCCGAGGACGTGCGCGACGCGCTGAAGGCGAACCCCGGCGTGAAGTACTTGTCGGTGGTCCACTCCGAGACCCCGTCCGGCACTCACAACCCGGTGCGGGAGATCGGCCAGGTGGCCCACGAGTTCGGGGTGCTGACGATGGTCGACACCGTCTCCGGTCTCGGTGGGGAACTGCTTAGCCCGGAGGAATGGGGGATCGATGTCGCGGTGGCCGGACCGCAGAAGTGCCTCGGTGGGACGCCAGGTCTCTCCCTGATGGCGATAAGCCCGGCCGCCTGGGAGGCAATGGAGCGGCGACAACCGGAGCCGCTGCGCGGCAGCTTCCTCTCGCTCCTCGACTGGAAGGACGCTTGGCTCGACCACCAGCGCTTCCCCTATACGCCTTCGGTCAGCGAGATGTATGCCCTCGAATCGACCTTGACTCAGACGCTAGAGATCGGCATGGAGCGCTTCGCTGCTCGCCACCAGGCGATCGCCCGTGCCTGCCGCGAGGGCGTGAAAGCCCTCGGATTCGCGCTCTGGCCGGCGCGCGAGGAGATCGCCGCCGCCTGCGTCACCGCGGTCACGATGCCGGACGGGCTAACCGACGAGCAGATCCGGGGCACGATGCGCCGCCGCTACGGGGTGATGATCTCCCCCGGCTACGGCGAGTTGCAGGGCAAGCTGATTCGCCTCGGCCACATGGGGCCGATGCAGGCCCACCCGACAGCCCTTGCCGCCCAACTCGCCATCTTCGAGCGCGCCCTGGCCGACCTCAGGCACCCCGTCGAGCTCGGCGCCGGCGTCGGCGCGGCCATAGCGGCCTTGGTGGACTGGGACGACTCGGCGGCGTAAGGCGGAAGGCGGGAAACGCATCCGGGACCGTACGCACGGTTACACGAGTCCCTGCCGAATCGCTGCGGCCACCGCCTCTGCCCGTGATTCTACGCCCAACTTGCCGAGAATGGTGGAAAAGTGCGTTGTAACGGTCCGATATGAGATGAACAACGCATCGGCGATCTCTCGGTTGGTCATGCCCTCGGCCATGAGTTTGAGCACCTCGATCTCACGCGCCGTGAGTCGGTGGTGCGTGGTCATCGGCGTTGGCGCGGTCGGCTTTTCCGGTAGGACACGTGCCTCTTGGGCGCGGTTAGGTTGACGCAGCTTGCGCAGTGCTTTCGCCTCGATCTGGCGGATGCGCTCGCGGGTGACGCCGAACTCTCGAGCAACCTCCTCCAGCGTCCGGCTCCGCCCATCTTCCAACCCGAAGCGCATCTTCAGAATCTGCTGTTCCCGCCAGGAGAGAGCAGCGAGCACGTCGTCCATCTGCTCCTTCAGCAGCTGGCGGCTGGGAACGTCGGTCGCCCGCTCGATCGGCTCACCGACATCGACGCGTCCGGAGTTGACGGCGACTGCCCGCGTGATCGCCTGCCGAATCCACCACGTGGCGTAAACCGAAAATGCATACCCCCGGTGGTGCGAGAACCTCTCGACCGCTCGGTGCAGGCCCAGGTTGCCCTCCTGGATCAGGTCGAGCATGGTCATGCCGCGCCCGACGTACTTCTTGGCCACGCTCACCACCAGCCGCAGGTTCGCCTCGGTCAGTTGGATCTTGGCCCACTGGCCGACCTCCACCTCGCGCGCCCAGCGCCGCCGCAGCGTCCCCCGTTCTAACCGGCAAAGCTCGTTGACGGCCGCGGACTCCGGCCACTCCTCGCTCTCCCGGATGAGGGCCTGAAGCGATCCCGACATCAGTTCCCACTCGATCGCGCGCTGCCGCAACGACTCCTCGAGTGCAATGGCAGTGAGCGCGAATGTCTCGCACACCAATTCGATGGCATCGTCCCGGACCTGTGAGAGGGGAAGGACCTGGCGCAGCACCGCGGCTTTGGACGGCAGGTGTGCCTGGCCGGTTGCACCGACGTAGAGCGCCGCGACCACCGGCCAGCCCTTGCGAAAGCTGCGGTAGATGGCACGGGCGACCGCGTCCGGCTCGGGTTCACCGCCGACGTCGTCTCGCATCTGCTTCAGCGTGGCCTCAAGATATGCGCCCCGGGCCATTGCCGCCGCCAGCTCGACCTCGCGTTGACCGGTCAACAGCGGCACCTGGCCGATCTCGCGTAGATACATCCGTAACGGATCGTCCAAAGGGAGCGGATTCGCGCCGGCATCGATCCGCCGCACCGATTCCTGGGACGAGGCGGCGTCTGCCATTGCCGGCTCGCGTTCCGCTGTTGCGGCGGTTGCCGCCTGCTGCAACGCGGTTTCGGTCGCGGGGCGCTCACCGGCGAGAGCGGCCAGTCGCACGGTCGCCGCCGTCGCCTGCCACGCCCGCAGTTCGGTCCGGCAGGCGGCGCACTCCGCGAG
>JBOGUF010000007.1:0-25350 GCA_050696075.1 Thermomicrobiales bacterium | reverse complement strand
CTCGGGCTCTCCGGGGCGGCGCTGACCACCCTCGGCGCGGCGGCCGCGCCGGGCTCGCGCGCGACCAAGCAGTTGCGCGCGGCGCAGGACGAGACGCCGAAGCCGGGCGGCATCCTCAAAGTCGGGTTGCAGGCCGACCCGACCGGCCTCGACCCGCACGTCCAAAGCCTGACCGCGATCTGGCACATCGTCGAGCACATCTATAGCAACTTGACGATGGTCAACCCCGACCTCTCGATCGCGCCCGGCTTGGCCGAATCCTGGGAGATTACTGAGGACGGCCTGACCTACACCTTCCACCTCCGCCAAGGCGTGACCTTCCATGACGGTACGCCGCTGACGGCGGGCGACGTCACGTTCAGCTTCGAGCGTCTCGTCTCCGAGGAGATGGCCTCGCCCAGCGCGGCCGATCTGACCTCGATGGCCAGCGTCGAGGCGCCGGACGACGCCACGGTCGTGCTGACGCTCAGCGCGCCGGACGCCTCGATCCTGGCGTCGCTGGCCGGGGCGAGCTGCATCATCATGTCGGAGGCGTTTGTTACCGCCAACAACAACGACGTCACCCAGACGGCAATGGGCACCGGCCCGTTTGCCTTCGTCGAGTACGTGCCGAACACGCGGGTCGTGCTCGAGAAGAACCCGAACTACTGGGAAGAGGGCTTGCCGTACGTCGACGGCATCGAAATGACAATTGCTCCGGAGGACACCTCGCGGACAGGTGCGGTGGTGACCGGCACGGTCGACTTCATCGAGTACGCGCCGCTGCGCGACATCGAGATGCTCGAAGCCGATTCGAGCCTGACGCTGGCCGGGAACACGAACACCAACATCCGCATGATCGGCTGCAATCTCGAGAAGGAGCCATTCAACAACCCGCTGGTGCGGCAGGCGATCGCGGCGGTGATCGACCGCGACGCCATTCTCGGCCCGGCCGTCTTCGGCCACGGCCTGCCGACCGAGACGATCTTCCCTCCCGACTACTGGGCCGCGCTCCAGCAAGAGGTCCGGCCGCCGGACGTCGCGCGGGCCAGGGAGTTGATGGCCGAGGCCGGCCTCGCCGACGGCTTCGAGACGACGATCACCTCCTGGTCGCAGTACTCCTTCCTCTCCAGCGCGGCGGTGGTCGTCCAGGAACAAATCAAGCAGATCGGAATTGAAGCGGAGCTGAATCTGGTCGAGAACGCGACCATGATCGACCAGGTCTATGTTGCCAAGACCTACGACATCGCCGTCACCGGCACCAGCGCCTACGTCGACCCGAACGGCGTCTTCCTCGATTTCAAGACGGGCGAAAGCGGCAATTGGGTCAGCTACAGCAATGCGCGGGTTGACGAGTTGATCGCTCAAGGCATCGCCGTCACCGACCAGGCCGAGCGGACCGAGATCTACCAGGAGTTGCAGCAGATCCTGCTCGAAGAACTGCCGTGGATCAACCTCTTCATCGCCAACCAGTACGAGGCGATGAAGAGTTACGTCAAGGGGTATGTCCACATCCCGACCGGCAGCAACATCGCCTTCAAGACGACCTGGCTGGACACGTAGGCGTTAGAGGTTAGGCGTAAGGCGTTAGGGGCTCCGTCGCCGTTCCCCTAACGCCTAACGCCTTACGCCTTACGCCTTACGCCTTACGCCTATGATCACCTACATCCTTCGCCGCCTGGCACTGCTCGTGCCGGTGCTGATCGGGGTTTCGCTGGTGACGTTCACGTTGGTCCGGTTGATTCCGGGCGACGCGACGTTGCTCGCGATCGGCGTCGATCAGCGAACGACCCCGGAAGTGATCGCGGCGGTCCGCAAGTCGTATGGCCTCGATCAGCCACAGCCGGTGCAATACCTGCGGTGGATGGAACATGTTCTGCAAGGCGACCTCGGCACCTCGCTCCGCACGAAACGGAGCGTCAACGAGGAACTGCGCTTGCGCCTGCCGGTGACGGCGCAACTGGCCTTCACGGCGGCGCTGATCGGCATCATCCCGGCGGTGACGGTCGGGGTGCTAGCGGCGGTGCGGCGCAATTCCTCGCTCGACTACGCGGCAACGGTGACGACGCTGATCGGCGTTTCGGTGCCGAACTTCCTTTTGGCGACGGTGTTGGTGCTCGTCTTCGCCATTTGGCTGCGCTGGCTGCCGCCGATCGGCTACGTCGAGTTCACCAAGGACCCGGTGCAGAACCTGAAGAACATGATCTTGCCCGCGATCAGCCTTAGCCTGCCGTTCGCCGCGATCATGATGCGCAATACGCGCTCGGCGGTACTTGAGGTGCTGAGTCAAGAGCACGTGCGCGTGGCACGGGCGAAGGGGCTGAGCTACCCGCGCGTGTTGCAGCGCCACGTCCTGCCGAACGCGGCGCTGCCGGTGATCACGATCGCCGGGATCCAGATGGCCGGGTTGCTGGGCGGCACAGTCATCATCGAGACGATCTTCGGCATGCCGGGGATCGGTCGCTACATCTTCGAGTCGATCGCCAATCGCGACTACCCGGTCGTGCAAGGCGTCACCCTCGTCATGGCGACGATCTTCGTCCTGATCAGCCTGGTCGTCGACGTGCTCTACGCGGTCGCCGACCCGCGATTGCGGACGGCGTAACGAGGTGGAAGGCGGCGAGGCGGATTGTATGGGCGCGACGAATTGCGCCCGGCGAGTGTGAGAGATGCAGGCGCGGGCCGAGCCAACAACCGAAGACCTTGCCGCCTCGCCACCTGGCCGTCTTGCCGCCGCCGTGCGCAAGCCGCGGCGGATGTCGATCTGGTCGGCGATTCGGCGGCAGCGGCTAGCGATGACCGGCGCGCTGATCGTCAGCTTCATGGCCGTGCTCGCCCTGATCGGACCGACGATCGCGCCCTTTGGGCCAACCGAGCAGTTCACGAGCGACCGCCTCGAAGAGCCGAACCGGACCTACTGGCTCGGCACCGACGAGTTCGGGCGGGACATTCTGACGCGGCTGCTGCACGGCACGCGGATCTCGTTCCAGGTCGGCGTGATTGCGGTCGGGCTGGCCGGGTCGCTCGGCGTCCTGCTCGGATTGGTCGCCGGCTACTTCCGGGGATGGACCGACAACATCCTCACCCTGCTGATGGACGTTGTCTTCGCCTTCCCGGCGATCCTGCTTGCCATCGCGATCATCACCATGCTCGGCAACAGCCTGGCGAACGCGATGGTCGCCATCGCCATCGTCTACATGCCGACCTTTATGCGGGTGGTGCGGGCCTCCGTGCTGAGCGTGCGCAATACCGTCTACGTCGAAGCCGCGGTTTCGATCGGGGCGCCGACGCCGCGCATCCTGATCCGCCACGTCTTCCCCAATATCACCGCCCCGCTGATCGTCCATGCCTCGCTCAACTTCGCCTTCGCGGTGCTGGCCGAGGCGTCGCTGGCATTCCTCGGTCTTGGCAACAAGCCGCCCGCCCCAAGTTGGGGGTCGATGGTCAGCAGCAGCTACGGATTCCTCCAGATCGCCCCCTGGGCGGCGATCTTCCCCGGCGTCGCCATCGGCCTGACAGTCCTTGGCTTCAACCTGCTCGGCGATGGCCTGCGGGACGCGCTTGATCCGCGGCTGCGGACATAGGGCGGCAAGGAGCATCAAGCCTGGTGGTGACGGCGTCGAAGTAGACCGGCGCGGCAGTCTGTGCGACGATCCCGACTGAGATCAACCGCTAGGTCCGGTCATTCAGGTGGAGGCCCGATGCCCAGTTTTCTCACCGACCTGGAATGCTCCTTTTGTCACGCCTGCTACCCGTCCGAACAACTCATCACGACCTGCCCAGCCTGTGGAAAGGTGCTGCTGGCGCGGTACGACCTGGCGGCGGCGGCGCGCGAGATGACGGCGGCGACGCCGCGGGAGCGGCCGTGGGACCTGTGGCGGTACGAGGAGATCCTGCCGGTCCGGAACAAGGTCAACGTGTTGAACCTGGGCGAGGGGGGCACGCCGCTGCTGGATGCGCCACGGCTCGCGTGTGACTTCGGATACGACCGGTTGGTGGTGAAGGACGAGGGCGCGAATCCGACGGGGAGTTTTAAGGCGCGAGGCTTGGCCATGGCCGTCTCGCGGGCAAAGGAGTTGGGGGCGGGAACCGTGGCGATTCCCTCGGCGGGAAACGCGGCCTCGGCGATGGCGGCCTACGCCGCGCGGGCGGGCCTGCCGGCGGTCGTGGCGATGCCGCGGGACACGCCGGAGCCGATGAAGGCCGAGTGCCGCGCCTACGGCGCGCGGGTGATCCTCGTCGATGGATTGATCAACGATGCGGGCAAGGTGATTCGCACCGGCGCCGCCGCGCACGGCTGGTTCGACGTCTCGACCCTGAAGGAGCCCTACCGCGCCGAGGGGAAGAAGACGATGGGGATCGAACTGGCCGAACAGCTCGGCTGGCGCGTGCCGGACGCGATCATCTACCCGACCGGCGGCGGGACGGGCATCGTCGGCATGTGGAAAGCCTTCGCCGAACTGGAGACGATGGGCCTGATCGGTCCGAAGCGACCGAAGATGATCGTCGTTCAATCAGAAGGATGCGCCCCGATCGTCCGCGCGTTTGAGCACGGCGAGCGGCACGCCGAGCCGTGGCAGAACGCGGCGACGATGGCGCCGGGTATTCGAGTGCCGGTTGCCATCGGCGACTATTTGATCCTCGACGCGGTCCGCCAGAGCGGCGGCACGGCCATGACTGTGACCGAAGCGGAGATCGGCGACGGGATGCGCCTGGCGGCGACCAAGGAAGGGATGTTCGTCTCGCCCGAATCGGGTGCGGCCTTCATCGCCGCCAAGAAGCTGCGCGAGAGCGGGTTCCTGCACGCCGGCGACGAAACAGTGATCTTCTCGACCGGGGCGGGTTTGAAGCACACCGACCTCGTCGGTGGGGAGAGCCCGGTCATCGACCCGAACGCGGCCGATTTGGCCAAGGCGATTGACGCCGCGCTCTCGTCTTCAGACACGGCTCCGTCATCAGGTTAGCCAGATCGGGTTCGACCACGCCCGCCGTCCGTGATCGTCCATCACCACCACCCGCAGGTAGCGCATGCCCGGGTGGATCGGGAAGCGCGCGCCAGCGAGAAGATCGCCTTCGAGGAAGCCTTGGCGGGATTGGCCGTCCGCCGTCGGGAGGCGTTCGCCGCGATGGGCGAGCGCGTAGTGGCCCGCGTTGACGCGGCCGCCATTGGGCGGATTGGCGAGGGCGGCGATAGAGCGAGCCGGGGTCGTGTGGACGGTGAGGACGCCGTCTTCGCGGGTCATTGCTGTGATCCGGGGACCGGCAGTGGCGTAGAAATGGCCGGCGGCGAGCGCGGCGAGGAGCGCGTCTCGCGTGCGCGCTCGCGCGCGAACAGTGGTCCAGGCGCGGAAGGCGTCGAAGCCGGGAAAGTGGGTATCGTCAGAGGCGATGGCCGTTAGGCGATGGCCCATCGACAGCCAGACGTCCCAATGGGCGTCGGCGTGGGCGCGGTCCTGCTCCACCTCGCAGCCGGCGTTGAAGATCTCGATGCCGGCCACGCCCGCGAAGTCGACCTCGTCGGTGCGGAGCCCGCTCCAGACCGGATGGGCGACGAACGGCAGGCCGCCCGCGGCGCGGACGGCCGCGGCCGCCCCGGGCAGGGTGGCTTCGCGTCCAATATCGGGCATACCGGTAATGCCGAGCCCGAGGAGGTGCAGCGGCCCGCCGGACTTGGGCGCCTTCAGGCTGATTTCCGTGCCGCCGACGACCAGGAGGTGGTCTTCGCCCGCCGGTTCGGGGGTGTAGCGGTCGTGGTCGGTGATCGCGAGCACATCGTAGCCGCCCATGGCATGGGCCCGGCGTTGCATCGGCGGCGAGAGCATTCCGTCCGACTCCGTGGTGTGGACGTGGAAGGCGCAGCGCAACCAGACGCCGGGCTCATCGTCGAATGGCGCTATTGGTCCGTTCGAGATCTGCATGCGTTCTGCTCGCATCACTCCGTCATTCCGCCCCTACCGCCGAGACGCGCGGACGGGCTACTATCTCACGAGATCGTCGTTCGTAAAGGGGAACCGAGATGCGTCCGTTGATCGCCGTGCTGCTCGCCGTGATCCTCACGATGCAGGTCGGCGGCCTGGCCGTCGCCGCCCAACCCGCCGCGATGCCGCCGGCGCTCTACCTGGGCATCCTCCCGGAGTTTCGCGAGGAGATCCGGGAAGAGACGGCGGAGGAGTTGACGCGGTACACGATCGACGTCCGGCTCGACACCGAGGACTCGACGATCGCCGGCGACGCGCGCGTGCTTTTTCGCAACGCCACGCCGGATACCTTGACCGACGTGGTCTTCCGCCTCTACCCGAACGGGGCGCACTACGATGAAGGGAGTCTGACGATCGAACGCGCACTGCTGGACGGCGAGGAGGCGCGGCCGCGGCTTGACGTCGAGGATACGGTCCTCTCGCTCCCGCTCGGTGAACCGCTGCTTCCCGGCGACGCCGCCGAGATCGACCTGGACTTCACCGTCCGGGTGCCGACGAACTCCGATGGCACGTTCGGCGTCTTTAGCCAGGATACCGCGGACGGAACCTGGGTGCTGGCGGACTGGTACCCGATCGTCGCCGGGTACGAAACGGGGACCGGTTGGCGGCTCGACGCGCCGATCGCCGGCGTCGACGCGACCTTCTCCGACGCCGCGCTCTACGACGTGACCTTCACCGCGCCCACCGATCTGACAGTGGTCGCTACCGGCACCGAGGTCTCGGCCACGGAGTCGGGGGAGGAGGTCCGCCGCCGCTACCTCTCCGGCCCGGTGCGGGAGTTCGCGCTCGTCGCCGACGACGACTACGTGGTGGTGACCGGCCAAGCAGGTGCGACGACGATCCGTTCTTATGCCAACCCCGGCGCCGAAGCGGGCGCCCAAGCGGCGCTGGCGATCGCGGAGGACGCGGTCGCCGCCTATTCGGCGCACTTCGGCACCTATCCCTACGAGGAGCTCGATCTGGTCGATACGCCGATGGCAGGCGCGCTCGGCGTCTCCTGGTCCGGCATCGTCTTCATCAATGGCAATCTGGTCTACGACGTTCCGCTCTATCTGAATGACCCCAGCCGGTTCGAGTATCTGATCGCGCACGAAGTCGGCCACCAGTGGTGGGGAGGCACGGTCGGCGCCAACTCGAACGACCACACCTTCCTCACCGAGGGGTTGACCAACGCCGGCTTCGTCACCTATCTCGAAGCGGTGCACGGACCGGACAAAGCGGAGGAGGAGCTGCGAGCGCAGGTGGTCGATCCGTATGTCTCGGCGCTGACGACGATCGGCGACGGCGTGGTCGACGTGCCGATCAATCAGGTCACGGGTGGGCCGCCGCGTGGCGTGCTCGACTACGGCAAGGGGGCGATCGGATTCCTGGCGATCCGCGTCGCGATCGGCGACGACGCCTACCTCGCCGCGTTGCGCGACTACGCCGATCGCTACGCCTTCAACGTCGCCGAGCCGCGGGACCTGCGGCGGGCCTTTGAGCGGGCGGCCGGCGAGCAGATCGACGAGCTTTGGCGGGTCTGGTTCGAGTCGGCGGAGACGACCCCGGCCGACGTCGAAGCGGTCGTCGCGGGGCTGTGAGCCAGCCAGGTCCGCCGCTGACCCTCGTCGTCATGGCCGGCCCGCCCGGATCGGGCAAGTCGACGCTGGCCCTGGCGCTGTCGCGGGAACTTGGCTGGCCGGTCGTCGACAAGGACAGTCTCAAGTCGCCGCTGCTGGAAGTCGGCGTGCCGGAGAAGATGGCCGGCCACGCTTCCTACGAATTGCTCTTCGAGGTCGGCCGCGACCTGCTGGTGCGCCAGGGCTTCTCGGTCATCCTCGACAGCCCGGCCGGGTATCCGATCGTGATTCGGAAGGCCGAAGAGCTTGCGCGGGAGGTCGGGGCGCGGCTCAGGTTCGTGCTCTGCCTGGCCGACTACGACCTGCGCGCACGGCGACTGGCCGCGCGGGAGAAGCGGCGCTCACAGTGGACGACGCTCGCCGGCAACGCCGACGATGGGTCGGTGACGTGGGAGTCGTTGTTGCCGGCGGACGCTTTGCGCGTGCGGACGGATCGAGAGGAGTCGAATCTGTTGCCGGATCTCATGCGGTCAATCTGTGAAAAAGATCCGTAAGAAGGAGCGTCACATCCGCCCTTCTTCGATAAGCTCTCGAATCGAGAGACCTCCAAGGCTGATGTTGTTGCGTCGGCGAAAATCGCGCCACTCTTCGATCTTCTTGCCGATGTCAGGAGGAATCGGTGGCTGCGCGGGGGTCAACCGTGCAATTGGAACGCCGCGCTTCGTGATCGTGACGGACTGGCCTGCCGCCACCTCATCGAGAAGTTGAGACCAACATGCCCTCGCCTGAGAGACGCCTAGCATCTTCATGGTTGTTTTTACATTCTCGTTTACAGTTCGGATTGGCATTTAGGCACCCTCTGCGATTGCCAGTCCCACCTCGGTCGCCGCTCGTCTCATTCGGTTGTCCGTCGTAGCTATGGGCAATCCGCGGTTGAGTGCCAGATCGATGTAGGACGCATCGTAAACAGACAAATTCAGTTGACGGGCCAATGCAAGCACGCTCTGCGATGCCCGTTCCATCGCGCCGAGATCGACCATGATCAAGACATCGTCCAGCCTGTGTAAGGCCTCCGAGACGTGTGCTTGGCTGATCCGTCCACGCCGTTCAGCGATGAGGAGGGCATTTGCAACTTCGTAGGGCCAGATAGGTGGAACCCAAGCTTCCTCGGAACGCAGTCTTGAACGCACCGCGATCGAGTATGGCGTGAGCTCCCCTGTAATGAGCCAAGCGAGCGTGACAGAGGCGTCCACCACAAACGCCACTACCTTCGCCCTTCCTCGATCATTTCGCGGATGGTGAGATCACCCAAGGTAATGTTCGCGCGTTCTTGGAATTCGATCAGCGCATCAACGGCCTCGTCGGGTATGGGCCGACGATCTCCTCGCGCGGGCACCATCCGAACCACCGGCACGCCGTGCTTCGTGATCGTGATCGTCGCGCCGTCGGAAACTTCCTCAAGCAAGTGAGAAAAGTGGGTCTTTGCTTCAAAGGCTCCAACGGTCTTCATAGGACTTCTCCGGGCCGATATAGACTGGTCTGCGACTAGTTTACCACTCATGCATCTCGGTCCGCGAACGGTGCAGGTGCAACGACCTAGACCATAGGACTGCTCGCCGTGACCGCGCGCCGGGTCCGGAGTAGATCGCGAATAACATTCCGAAGTCGCCGCACCCCTTCCTCGATCGCCGTCGGCGGGGCGCAGGAGAAGCAGAGGCGCAGTTCGTGGGCGCCGTTGCCGTCGGGGTAGCAGAGGTCGCCGGTGACGAAGAGGACGCCGGCGGCGGTGGCGGCCTGGAGCAATTCGCGGGCGTCGAGGCCGGGCGCGAGGCGGCACCAGAGGTAGAGACCGCCCTGCACTGGGGCGCAGGTGAGCGCGCCGGGTGGGAGGTGGTGGCGGATCGCGGCGAGCATCAGGTCGTGGCGGCGCTTGTGCTCGATGCGGAGTGCGGCGAGGTGGCGGTCGTGGTGCGGCGAGCGGAGGAAGTCGGCGACGACGAGCTGGCTCAGGCTGGCGGTCGAGACGTCGCCGCGCTGCTTGATCGTGGCGAGTTGTTCGACGATCGCCTCGTTGGCGGCGACCCAGCCCAGGCGCAATCCGCCGGCCAGCGTCTTGGAGAAGGTGCCGATGTGGATCACCGACTCGCTGTGATCCAGATTCAACAAGGTGGGCGGCGGCGGCCGATCGAACCAGAGGTCGCGGTACGGCTCGTCCTCGACGATCGGGAGGCGGTAGCGGGCGGCGAGGGCGAGTAACTCTCGGCGCTGGATCGCGGAGGAGGTCCGGCCGGTCGGGTTCTGGAGGGTCGGGGTTGTGCAGAGCAGCTTCGGCCGGTAGCGCAGGAGGAGATCTTCCAGCTCCTCGAGATCGCCGCGCTCGGCGTCCCAGCCGATCAGGTTCGCGCCCGCGGCGCGGAAGACTTGAATCGCGCCCAGATAGCCTGGCCGGTCGAGGATCACGACGTCGCCCGGATCGATCAGGCAGTGGGCGATCAGGTCGAGCCCTTGCTGCGCCCCAGCGACGACCAGCACCTGTTCGGGCCGCACCCGATGGCGCGCGGCGATGGCGCGACGCAAATCCGGCTGGCCCTCGGTCGGGGCAAGGCCCAACGCGGCGGTCGGATGCCGGCGCAGGACGCTGTCGGTCAGTTCGCGGAAGACCGCGATGGGAAAGATGTCGAGCGCCGGGGCGCCGGCCGCGAAGGAGATGAGGGCCGGATCGGAGGCCGCCCGCACGATAGCGCGCAGCGACTGGTCGAGCGAGCGTCGCGCGCTGAGCGCGACTTTACCCCGCCAGGCGAAGGGGGCGCCGGCCGGTTCCGGGCCATTCCCAGCGCAGACGAAGGTGCCGCGCCCGACGTGGCCGCGCACCAGCCCCCGCGCCGCCAACTCGCGGTAGGCGTTGACCGCCGTTGTCCGGCTGATGCCCAGCGATGCCGCGAGATCGCGCTCGGAGGGCAGGCGCGCGCCCGACGCTAGTTCGCCGCTGGCAATCGCCGCCGCCAGCGCCTCGGTCACTTGTTCGTAGAGCGCCGACCCATTGGACCGGTGCACCGCCAACGTCGAGAAGTCCATGCCCGATATTCTGGTCCAATGGCAGGAAAATCGAAAGGTCCATTAGGCCATTGGCGTTGAGGCCACCGCGTGCTATCCGGTGCTCAGGCCCGGCAGGAGGTGATCGATAAAGAGCCGCTTGAGCAAATCGCGCCGGCTGCGGACGCCGACCTTCTCGAAGATGTTGGTGAGGTGGCGTTGGACGGTGTGCTCCGAGATGAAGAGCGCCTCAGAGAGCTGCCGCGTCGAGAAACCGCGCACGACGAGCTTGATCACGTCTTCCTCCCGCCGGCTGAGCCCGTAGGCAGCCATATTGAGCCAGGCGACCTCCTCTGGATGCGCCGGCGCGATCACAATGACCCGCTCAGCTGGCCGCTCGGCGCGCGGCTCGCTGTGTGACCCGTGCAGCGTCAGCCAGCGACCCGAACGCCCGCGCACCCGTACCCGCGGCACCACGTGGAGATGCCGATCGGCCCGCGGATGGAGCGCCCAGTCGAGCGCGCTCGCGACCATCCTGATCGCCATCGGTAGTCCCCACGTTAAGCGCCAGTCGGGATCCAAATCACCCAGGTCCGCCAGATGGCGCTCGGCGGCGGGGGTCATGGCGGCGATGCGCCCCCTATGGTCCAGCGTCAGGACACCCGGAACGCCCTCGTCGTCCGGCTCAGCCGTGGCGCGCGCGTGCAGCATCGCGGCCTTGAGTCCGGCTCCAATGTGCGGGGCAATCGCCCGGACGAGGTTGACCTCGCGCGGCGCGAAGTCGGGGCAATCTGACGCGCGTACCAGGTCCATAGTGCCCCAGAGGCTCCGGTCGGCAAAGAGACTCGTCAACTCGTGGCGGAATCCGAGCGGCCGGAGCAGATCGCGATAGCGCACGCTCCGTTCGAGGCTGCCGCCGGTCTCCTCCGAGAGCAACGCCACCAGGCGTCCTTCCCGAAGCATCGTGACCATTCGCCCCAAATCCTCTTCGAAGTAGACCCGATTGAGGAAGATGTCGTTGAGTTCCTCGCACCGGGCATGGTTGTCGATGAGGCCGTCCTGCACGCCGCTCACCATCAGATTGCTGGCCGGGTCGACCGTCGACCCGCAAAAGGCGTCGAATGGGACGGCGCGCCGCAGCGCGTCGGCCACCCGGCGCAGCAACGCGGGCCCCTCCAGCCCGGCGACGGAGAGCCGTCTAATCTCTTGCATGACCTGTTCGTCGACCCACGATTGCCTCATCCGATTGCCTGCCCTGGTCATATGGCCCAATTTCTCCCTCAGATGCGCTCTCGGTACCAGCCTCTCCACGCGGACGGCCTCGTTGGTCGTCCGGGAACTGACGGTAGCCGGTGAGCGCGCCGATCGCATCGGCAGGTTTGCCGATATGCCTCGGCGCGTCAGTCCTAGGTAGCGGACCGTCGCCCGAGAACTGCCAGGTTTCTGGTATTGCCGAGCGGCGCTTGCCTGGATAGCGTTGATCACCAGCTTGGGCACGCCAGGAGCGCTAGCTCGGCTCGCCAGGGGAGCATGGGGGTGAACGATCAGGACGATCTTGAGCAGGCCATCCAACGGATGCGCGCGGCCACCGTGGAGTTCATCAATGGGAAGCCCGATGCCTGGAAGGCGATGTGCTCACATCGCGCCGACGCCACGCTGTTCGGAGGCTGGGGCGGACACGAACGGGGCTAGGAGCAGATCGGGCCGCGCTACGACAGGGCGGCGGCACGCTTCGCGGGCGGCGAAATGACCTTCGAGGAACTCGCGCGATACGCCACGCCCGACCTGGCCGGCACGGTCCACCTTGAGCGGATGCAGGCACGGCTGGCCGGCGAGGACGAGATCGTCCCGATCAATCTCCGCGTCGCCCACATCTATTGTCGTGAGGAGGAGGGGTGGAAGTTGGTGAACCGCCACGCGGACGCCCTCATCTCGATTCAGGCCCCGGAGACGGTGGTCGAGCAGTAGGCTCGGCGCCGCCTTGCTGCCTTCACCCATCCCCGCCAATTGGGTAATTTTGCCGCGATCATGCCGGCAATTCATGCCGTTGCTCTCGTTCGATCCGGCACATCTACGGATGCATTGTCGGGCTGCCAGGCCGCACGATCTTTGGCAGGGGTCCGCGTGTCGACGATAGGCGGACCCCGTGATGGATTGTTTGCCGAGTTGGGAGTGCACACACGATGTGGGATCTTAGGCGATTGATCGATCGTACTACATGGCTCCGCGGGCGCGTCGAACACGTGCCGCCCGATCCGGGTTTCCATCTGTTTGCCCCAAACGGCCGTGGATGGCGTTACGGAACGGGTGCCTACATCACCTGGCCGGAGGGCTATCCGCCCACCGCGGAGAATTGGCCTCGACAGGCCGCCGAGCAGGGCCAGCGGCACAACCCTATCAGCCGCTGAGGCAAGACCCGCTCACGCATTGGTTTCGGTAATTAGAGGAGCATCTCCCTTGTCTATGAAGCTCACGGGGCCGCGGTGTCGTGGCCGTTGGCATCTGTCACCGCGCCTATCGCCGCGCGCCGGGGCGGCGCTTGCGTTGCTTGGCGCGACGTCTCTCGTTGGCGCCTCGACCGTCGCCAGTAAGGCGGCCCTCGACGACACCCCACCACTCACACTCGGCTTCGCCCGCTTCGCGCTGGCGCTGATCGTTCTGCTCGTCGCCTGCCGGCGGGCCGGTATCCGGCCGGCGTTCGGCCGGATACCGGTGCTGCTCGGGGTGACGGGCGTTTCGCTGCCCTTTGCCTGCCAGAACCTCGGATTGCAGTTCACCGGTGCGGCCACCGCGACCCTGATCATCGAGGGCGCTACCCCGATCGCCACCGCGCTGCTCGGCGTCTGGATGCTGCGAGAGCGCCTGACCGGCCGCCGGCTGGCGGGGCTATCCCTCGCCATCGCGGGGGTCGTCGCCGTCGTCTTGCGCGGGGGTGAGGGCGACTTCTCGGCCGCGGGCAGCCTGCTCTTGCTCGGCACCGCGATCAGCTTCTCGGTCTACAACGTCGTCGGGCGGCGCGCGTTCGCGGGCGGCATTTCGCTGTCCGTGCTCACCGGCAGCTTCGTCGTCGGCGTCCTCCTCCTGGCCCCCGGCGCGGCGATCGAATTGGCGGCGCGGGGACCTGGTCCGATCACCCGTGAGGGGGGACTGCTGGTGCTGTATCTCGGGCTCGGTGGTTCGGCCCTGACGCAGGTGCTGTGGGCCAAGGGCTTGGTGCATCTGGAGGCCTTCGAGGTCGCCGTCGCGGGCACCCTGATGCCGATCGCCGGGGTGGCGGCCGCGGCGGTCTTCCTCGGCGAGTCGCTTGCCGCCGTGCAAGCGGCCGGCATCCCGCTTGTCATGGCCGGCGTCTTCCTGTCGGCGCGTGCCGATCGACGGACGCGGGTCGACGGCTCCCGAGTCCTTCCCGCCGGGGCAACTGCCCGCCTCTCCACGACCCTGGTAAACCTACTTCACCCCTCGGTGCATGAGGCGCCGGCCGTCCTTCGCAAATCGAGTCGATCCGCGGATGTGCCGCGGCGCCTCTGTGCGGCAAGATCGACGGGGAGGGATCGGAGGTGAGATGGCCCACGGCGTGCCTCACCTCATGTCGGGGATGGTCAATATCTTCACCGCGACCGCTCCGTAATCGGATCTGACAGGTTTCTGGTATTGGCAACTACTGGCTCGCCAGCTAGTGTGGACAGCCGGGGCTTCGCCCTCGAGACGGATGTAGTTTTCGGTTGGCTCGAAACTGATAAGGAGAGAACCAGCAATGAACGCGATCGATTCTGTACGAAGAGGCGCCCGCAACCCATTACAACGTGTGCGCGCGACGACGCTCGTCTGCGCGTTCCTCTTCGGCGTGGCGGTCCTCGGCGCGACCGCCGACGCGGCGATCGAGACCGCGTTAGACTCGGGGCCGGATGACCAGGGTGTGTTCGCCGCCTCGATGCAGGAAACGGCCGACCTGTGCGCGCTCGACGGGCCGGAGGTCGCATCGGAGCCGTGGGTCCGCACCGAACTCTTCTTCGGCACCGCCAGGCCGGACGGCACGGCGGTCACCGATGCCCAATGGAACGAGTTCCTCGACGGCGAAGTCACCGCGCGCTTCCCCGACGGGTTGACCGTCTTGACCGCGGCGGGTCAGTGGCAGGGCGACGACGGCGAGATCGTGGAAGAACGGAGCAAGGTCGTCATCCTGCTCTACCCGTCTGAAGCAGCGGCCGAGCGCGGCGACAGGATCGAGGAGATTCGCGCCGCCTACGAAACGGCGTTTCAACAGGAGTCCGTGCTGCGCGCGGACGACAGCCGGCCGGTTTGCACGTCGTTCTAAACGGATGCGCCGGCCGGCGACTGCCACGCGAGAACAGCGCGGGAAGGATACGGGGCATCGATCATGGTCAAGGGTCTTCGGGTTGTCACGTTCAATGCGTTTCTGCCGGCCTATCAATTGGTCGCGGAGTGGGCGGAGCGGCACGAACACCGTCTCGTGCTCCTCGTCACGGTGCCGTCCGCGCTGGGCGAACGCTACGGTAGCGGTCACCCAGCACTCCTCGATGGCATACCAGGGAGTCAAGACGTGTTGATCACGACCCGCCCGCGGCGCACCGCGGCGCCGGTCATCGCGGCCCTGGAGCCCGATCTGATCGTCTCCGCCACCTTCCCGCGCCGTATTCCGTCAGAAGTCACCGCGATCCCTCGCTTCGGTGCGGTCAATCTGCACCCGGGGCCGTTGCCGCGCGGCCGGGGACCGAACCCGGTGCGGCTGATCTACGAGGGTGATGAGATTGTCGGCGCGACATTGCACCGAATCGCACCCGATTTCGACGCCGGCGCGATTCTGAGCCGCCGCGAGCAGCCACTCCCATCCGACGTGACCGGCGCGGGTATCCGCGGCGCCTGGATAGAGATGCTGCAAGCCGTCTTGGAGGAAGGCACGGCGCGAGCGATCGCCGGCGAACCGGGCGTGCCGCAGGACGAGTCGCTGGCCAGTTACGCCGCCCCGTTCACCAAGCAAGAGCGCTGGCTGTCGTGGCACGAACCGGCCCGCACCGTGCAACGCCGAGCCGCGGCGCTCAATCTGCTCGAGCCGCTCGCTCGGTCCCGGATCGACGGCGAGGCCGTCCGCGTGCTCGATGTCCGCACGCACGAGGGCGCGGCGCCGGCGGCCGAACCGGGGACTGTCCTCGCCCGAGACGGAAACATGCTCACCGTGCGGGTCGCGGATGGAGTGGTCGAGGCCACGATTCACCCCGAGCCGCTGTCGACCCCCACCGAAATGACTCCCTCCGAGGTGGACGCGGTCTGAACCGCCGCCATCGGGAGACCAACTAATCGCGTTTGTCCAATGCCTTGAATGATAGGAGAACTCGTCATGAATGCAGCACGCGCCAAACAGACCACATGCGAATGGATTGCAGCAAACGTCGAGCATTGGCCGGGACTCCGTGCCGCGCACCTCGTCGGCGGCATCACGACGATGCCGGACGACGCGCCATTCCCGAGCCACAAGGACGTCGACGTCCATCTCATCTTCGATGAGGGAAGCCCGGCCCTCCAGCAAAACGGACTGTTCCCAAACCTCATCGAGGCCTCCTACGGCAGCCTTGCAATTGAAGCAGGGATCAAGTCGGTCGCCGACTACCGATCGGCGGAGTCCGTACTCTCGAACGCCGAGATTGCGCACCATCTGACCGTCGACAGTCTGCTCTACGACCCCAGCGGCCTGCTGGGCAATCTCCAGGCGGCCGTCAGACGCGATTACCGGCGCCGGCGGTGGGTCCTCGCGCGCATCGAGTTCGACTGGAAGGAGCTCGCACGGGCGTTCGACTTGCGGCCATTTGCGGCCCAGTTCGGGCCGATGGGCGAGGCCAGTCTGCTTGGGTACTCGACGATGCGCCCGGGCGCCGCGCTCAACACGGCGACGTTGAGCGCGCCGAGCGGGGGCGGCCGGAGGTTGCTGACGACGCGCCGGATCCTGGCGGCCCACGACCGGCTCGACCTCTACCACGAGCTCGTCGCGCTCCTCGGTCTTCAGCGCGTCGGGCGGCCGCGTGTTGAACAACTCCTCCTGGAAGGAATCGAGGCGTTCGATCTCGCGATCGAGATCAAAACGTCCCCGCACATGTTCCAGCACAAGCTCCAGCGTCATCTGCGTCCCTACTTCGTCGAGACCTGCCGGGGCATGCTCGACGAGGGATACCACGCCGAGTCGTTGTTCTGGATCCTCCCGTACCACCTGCACGCAACCGACGTCATCCTGGCCGACGGTCCGGCGACGGAGCAACCCAAGTTTGCGGAACGCCGGGCCACACTCCTTCAGGAACTCGGATTCGACGCCGCCGACGCGCGAGCGGCAAAGTTCGAGCGGGCAACCCGGCTGTACGACCAGATCTTCACACTGGCCCGCGAGATGGTCGCGCGCCATCCGGACATCGTCGACTGAGCCACCACCTCCGATCCCGTCTGAAGACTGACAAGCAATGACCGCGAAACGACGTGCCTCGTGCGCATGCGGCACGAAGGGGTCACGTCGTCCCGCGGCCAGCCACTGGAGACGCCTGCTATGAGCACCTACACATTAGAGAACGCCTGGCAGCAAGCACGGGAGCGCCTTGCCGGCCTCGAAGCGGTCTACGATCCGGGCACGTTTCGCGTCCTGGATGGCGTCGGCGTCGGTCCCGGCTGGCGCTGTCTGGAAATAGGCGGCGGTGGCGGGACGGTCGCCGAGTGGCTCTGCGCGAAGGTCGGACCCCATGGGCATGTCCTCGCCACTGACATCGATCCTCGCTTCCTCGAGCCCCTGACCGACGACCATCCCAATCTCGACGCGCGCCGCCACGATATCGTCTCCGACGACCTGCCCCCGGCCGCGTTCAACCTGATCCACGCGCGGATGGTGCTGGAGCATCTGCCGGAACGGGATCGGGCGCTGCGCCGCATGGCCGCCGCCCTCGTCCCCGGCGGGTGGCTGGTGGTCGAGGCGATCGACTTCGGCTCCGAGGCGCCAGACCCCGCGTTGGACGCCGCCACCACCGCCCGCTTCGTGCGGTCGCACGTAGCGCGCACCCGGTTTCTGGCGGACCACGGCTTCGACCTGGCGTTTGCCCGAGGGGTGTCGCGGCGCCTGCGAACCCTGGGTATGGTCGACGTCGCAACCGAGGGCCGCTCGTATACCTGGTGGGGAAACACGGCCGGCGCCAACGTCTGGCGCCTATCGTTCGAGCAGCGACGCGACTCGTTCATCGGTGGCAGCTATCTGGACGAGTCCGAGTTCGCGGAGATCGTGGCGATGCTGTTGGATCCGAGCTTCGCCGCCACGTCGCCGACGATCGTGGCCGCCTGGGGTCGCCGGCCGGCACCCGGTCTCACATAATCGGTCGCGAACGGTCCATTCAGTGAATGGCGCTTGCCCGGGATCGGCGTGCGCTCATACTGACAGTCCTTGACCGGAACGAAACGGGAGGGGATGATGGACCGTTCGATGATCGAAGGCAACGCGGCCGCACAGGAGCGCTTGCGGGCGCTGATCGCCCGGCTGAGCGACGACGATCTGCGTCGCGACCTGGGAGACGGCTGGACGGTCGCGGCGGCGCTCGCCCACATCGCCTTTTGGGACCGGCGGGCGGCCGTGCTGCTCGAGCGATGGGCACGGGCCGGCCTTGCCCCATCCCCTGCCGACGCGGACGCCATCAACGACGCCATGTTGCCGCAATGGCTGGCAATTCCACCGCGCGCCGCGGCCGAGGACGCCCTGGCCGCGGCCGCGGCAGTCGATCAGCGGTTGGCAGCCCTCTCGGACGACTTGGCCCGGTCGATTCGGGAGCAGCGCGCCCAGGTTCAGCTCGACCGCTCCCTCCATCGCATCGAGCACGTCGACGAGATCGAGCGGTTGCTGGGACGATGACCCCGCCGGCCACTGCCGACGTCGAACGCGCCGCACCGGCCACCGACCGGTCGGAGGTGCGGCGCGGGTTCCTGGCGATGATCCCGCTCTGGATGGGAGTCGTGCCGTTCGGCGCCGCCTTCGCGATTCTGGCACGGGAGGAGGGGTTCTCGGCGCTGGAGACGCAGGCGATGTCGATGCTGATCTTCGCCGGCAGCATCCAGCTCGTCGTCGTCACCCTGGCGGCGTCCGGCACGAGCGCGGTCGTGATCGCGCTCACCGCCGCGCTGCTCAACGTGCGCTACGTCCTCTACGGCTTCTCGCTCAACGTCCATCTGCCGCGCGTCGTCCGTCCGCCGCGCTGGTTGCAAGCCTGCTTGCTGACTGACGAGTCGTACGGGATCACCCTGCGCGAGTTCCGCGAGGGTCGCGGCAGCGCCGGCTTCCTCTTCGGCGCCGGCTTGAGCCTCTACCTCTCGTACTCACTGGCGACCGCCGCCGGGATCTGGCTCGGCGGGGCGATTGGTAACCTCAACGGCGTCGGGCTGGACTTTGTCTTTCCGCTTTCGTTTCTCGCGCTGCTCCTGCCGCTGCTGCGCACCCGGGTGGACCTCGCCGTGGCGGTTGCCGGGGGAGGGACGGCGCTGCTCCTCGGCCAGTGGCTCGATAGCGGGACGCGGATCGTGGTCGCGGCCGTCGTCGCGGCGGCGCTCGGCTCGGCGCTCGACCGGCGGAGGCGCTAAAGTGGACGGAACGCTCGGCCTGATCCTCGCCGTTGCGCTCGTCAGTTATGTCACCAAGTTCGCCGGGCTCGCTCTCGGCGCGCGGACGATCCCGGAGGGTCCGCGCGGCTTCCTCGAACACATGCCGATTGCCGTCTTCGCGGCGCTGGCCGTGCCCGGCATCGGCGGGTGGGACGGCGACCTGCCCGCCCGCCTGGTCGGCGCGGCGCTGGCGACGGTCGTGGTCGTCCGCTGGCGGTCGCTCTGGCTCGCGCTCGCCCTCGGCATGACCGGGTTCTGGCTGACCGGCGCGCTCGTCGGCTGAGCCGCTGTAGCCTGCGCTGAACCCCGTTGCGAAGGGCATGCGCCAACAGGAGCGACCCGCTGCCCGCCATGTCACCTCCTATGCGGCGCGGAATCGATCCTCGGCCAAGATGCTTAATTCTCGTAGGACGGTGAAGCGAGGTGTTCCGCCGCGTCCAATTGGCCGTGGAGGATGCGAAGGACGGTCACTGCCCGGTCGTCAGACAGGTAGTAGACGACGTGCGCCTCGACCAGCAAGGCGCGCAAGCCAGGAATGAGATGATTTCGCGGGTGACCGCGGTCGGGATAGGTAAGCAATCCGCGCATCCCCGCGTCGAGCTTGGCTTTGTAGACGGCACGCTGCTGTTTCCCCATCGCCGAGCGGTGAAGCGCAGGATGTCGCTCAAGTCCATCCGCGCCTCAGGGGCGACGATCAAGCGCCGTTTAGGGGCAGACATCAGGATTGAGTGGAAGTCCCTGGCGGTCGGCTTCGTCCGCCTCGCGCTCGATGTCGTCCCACAGCTCAGGGGTCAACTCAATGCCTTCGCCGCGAGCGATCTGTGCCTGGCCGACCGCAAGCGCCGCTTTGAGAAGGGCGTGCCGGTCGTGCTCGTCGAGGAGATGAAAAGCCGTTGCAACGGCCTCGTCGGTGCTCGCATAGAGACCGCGTTCGACTTTTCGGCGGATCGCGGCTTCGATCTGGGGAGATAGTGTCACGCTCATTCGAGTGTCCTCCTCCCTCCTATCCTAGCAAGCGCAACGTCTATTGGGTAGCAAAATGCGACGGCGCAAACGGATCGCTGTGCAAGCTGTCGAGGACAATCTTGCCACCGCATCCGGCAGCGATGCGACTCAGGATCGCGGCAGGCGCCACGCTCACCCCATCGCCGGCGCAAGACGAGTCCACGCGATCTCTACATCCCCACGACGTGGTACCCGTTGTCGACGTGGATCGTCTCGCCGGTGATGGCGGACGAGAGGTCGCTGGCGAGGAAGACGGCGGTGGAGGCGACGTTCGAGGCGTCGAAGGTCTCCTTCAAGGGGGCGCGTTCGACCGACAGCTTCAGCATGTCGGTGAAACCGGGAATGCCACGCGCCGCCGCCGACTTGATCGGTCCGGCCGAGATGGCGTTGACCCGGATGCGCTGCTCGCCCAGGTCGTAGGCGAGGTAGCGGACCGTCGCCTCCAACGACGCCTTGGCCACGCCCATCACGTTGTAGCGGGGGAAGGCGCGCTCCGCGCCGAGGTAAGTCATCGTCAATATGCTGCCGCCATCGGTCATCAACGGCACCACGCGCTGCGCCGAGGCGATCAGCGAGTAGACGCTGACGCTGTGGGCGATGCGGAACCCGTCGCGGGTCGTCTCCAGGAAGCGCCCTTTGAGTTCGTCGGGCGGGGCGAAGGCGATACTGTGGACCAGGCAGTCGATCGTCCGAAAGTCTTTCTTCAGCACCGTGCCGAAGGCGTCCATCTCCTCGTCCGACTCGACGTTGCACTGGTAGGTGTTGCTCCCTGGCGCCAGGGCGACCAGCGCCTCCGCCTCCCGCTTCGTGCGGTCGTCGAGATAGCTGATCGCCAGCTTGGCGCCGGCGGCGGCCATCGCTTCGGCAATCGCGTAGGCGATGCTCCACCGGTTCGCCACGCCCATCACGACGCACGTCTTGCCGGCCAACAGGCCGGTCGATTGATACTCGCTCATCGCTTTCCCTCCCCCTGAGCCGTCAGCCGTCAGCACGTAACACTCAGCACTCAGCACTCGGTACTCGGTACTCGGTACCCGCCGTAGCGCGACGGCGCGTTGGTGTGCATGATACTCACTAGCGGCACCGACCAGAGGCGCACGAGCGCAAGGAGGCAGCGTGGGGAACGCGACGGGTACGACGACAATCCCGATCTTCGACGGGCACAACGACACGGTGCTCAATCTCGAATCGACCGGGCGGTCCTTTTTCGAGCAGGCGACGAATGGGCACGTTGACCTGCCGCGGGCGGCGGGCGGCGGGCTGGCCGGCGGCTTCTTCGCCGTCTTTGTGCCCGATCCGTCGGTCAAGCTGCCCGACTCGCCGGACCAGGCGGCCGCCACGGCGATAGCCGCTTACGGCGGTGGGGCGAAGCTGCCGGAGCCGATGTCGACCGCCTACGCCCAGAGTCGCGCGCTCGAACTGGTCGGAAGGCTCTACCGTCTTGAACGGGAATCGGATGGACGAGTCGAGATCGTCCGCACCGCGACGGAGTTGCGGGAGGCGATCGCGCGCGGCGTCTTCGCCGTCGAAATCCACTTCGAAGGCGCGGAGGCGATCGACCCCGATCTGCGGTCACTCGAGGCATTCTACGCGATGGGGCTGCGCTCGATCGGCCTGGTCTGGTCGCGCTCGAACCTCTTTGGCCACGGCGTCCCCTTCAAGTTCCCTTCCTCGCCCGACACCGGACCGGGCTTGACCGACGCCGGCAAAGCGCTGGTCCACGCCTGCAACGAGCTCGGCATCCTGATCGACGTCTCGCACCTCAACGAAGCCGGTTTCTGGGACGTGGCGCGGCTGTCCGATGCGCCGCTCGTCGCCACCCACTCCTGCGCCCACGCCCTCTGCCCCGCGGCCCGGAACCTGACCGACACGCAACTCGACGCGATCCGGGACTCGGAGGGAATCGTCGGCGTCAACTTCCACGTCGGCTTCCTGCGGGAGGATGGCGGACGCGACGCGCAAACAACATCGCTCAGCCTCATCGCCGACCACCTGGACTACCTCGTGGAACGGCTCGGCGAGGACAAGGTCGCCTTCGGCTCCGACTTCGACGGGGCGATCATGCCGGGCGACCTCGGCGACTGCGCCGGCCTCCCCGCCCTGGTCGATCTCCTCCGCACTCGCGGGTACGACGACGCGACGCTGCGCAAATTCGGGTTCGAGAACTGGCTGCGCGTGTTCGAACGGACGTGGAAGAACTGACGGGAGCTGAGTGCTCGTGATCGGCGGTTTACCGTCCTGTTACGGCGACGGGGCATCCTTTGTATACGTGTGACGCATGGTGAACGCACGTGGACGGAGGATACCGACGATGGCGATGCGAATGTACAGACGACGACGGCGCATCAGACGACGGCGCGGTCCCGCGGTGCTCGGCGCGCTTCTGCTCTTCCTTGTTCTGGCAGCGGCCGGGTTTGCCGCGGACGACGGCGGCCACGATCACGGGACGGCCGCGGAGGGAGCGACGCCGACGGCGGAGGAACAGGCCGCGGCAGACCAATTCGTCGCCGACGTCACCCAGGCCGCCGCGCGGTTCGAGGAGTTCGCGGTGGCGAAGGACGAGGGGTATTTCCGGATCACCCCCGAAATCTTCGCCGCCCATTACGTCAACCCGATCTATGCCAGCGATGACGTCTACCTCGATCCGGAGAAGCCGGAGGCTTTGGTCTACCTGAAAACCCGTGACGGCGAGCGGCATCTGCTCGGCGTGATGTTCCTGGCGCCGATTGGTGAGGGTCCGACGCCCGGCGGTTCCCTCACCCACTGGCACGCGCACGAGGGGATGTGCGTCGGCCCAACCGGGGTCGGCGAACAGGACGCGGCCGGCGCGTGCTCGCCCGGCCTCTTCCCGATCCGCACCGAGATGCTGCATGTCTGGACCTTCGGCCACCCGGACGGCCCGCTCGCGGAAGAGCTCGGTCGCGACGGACTGATCGCGGCGTACCGGACGTTTGGGCGATAGGCCGCCAGGGGTCAGGAGTCAGGAGTCAGGGACGACGGCTCGTGCTCTCCCCGACCCCTAACTCCTAACTCCTGACCCCTAATACACGATCAAACTCCGCAAATCGTACCCCTGCACCTGGTCGCGGCCGTGGAGGAAGGAGAGTTCGGCCAGGACGCTGATGCCGGCAACTTCGGCGCCGAGGCGCTCGACCAGGTTGAGCGCGGCGCGGACGGTGCCGCCGGTGGCGAGGAGGTCGTCGACGACCAGCACACGCTCGCCGGGCGCGATCGCGTCTTGGTGAATCTCGACCGTGTTGCTGCCGTATTCGAGGGCATACTCCTCGCGCTCGGTCGCGGCCGGCAAGCGGCCGACCTTGCGCACCGGCACCAGCCCGGCGCCGAGGTGGTAGGCAACCGGGGCGCCGAGGATGAAGCCGCGGCTCTCGATGGCGACGACGGTGGAGATGCCGTGGAAGGGCGCGGCCATGGCGTCGACCGCGGTGCGGAAGGCCGCCGGGTCGGACAGCAGCGGGGTAATGTCGCGAAAGAGGATGCCCGGCGTGGGGAAGTCGGGGATGTCCCGCACCTTGGCCCGTAGCGCCTCGACGTCGATGCTCGCCTTCGCTCCCGCCATGCCCCGTTGCTCCTCAATCCTCGTTCGACGATCTGCTTGCCGCCAGTGTAGCGCGTTGCCCGCGAGTACTACGGTGCACGTGCCACAACGGTTGGCCGGATTGATTGATGCGCATTGACTTTCGGTCCCTTTGGGATAGAGTACGGATGGGTCGTCTGGGAAGAACTGAGGGGAGCCGTTCGCCCGCGCATTTGGGCGGACGGTTTGTCGTGAGTGCCGTCGTCGATGGCGATCACACGTGTGGATGGAGAGTGTGCCGATGCGCATCGTCCCGCGGTGGTATGGGGTCCGCTCCGGCGCAACGCGGTTACTGCTCGCGTTGGCCGTTCTGGCGGCGGGTCTCGCCGTGGTCATCGAACCGGCCACCACCGCCGGCCCACCGCTCTACCCCGACTTGCGGACTTCATCCCCGACCGGCCTCTATTTTGACACCGCGGTCTTGGGCGACGGGCGGACCCATTACCTCTTGCGCTTCGACAATGAAGTCGAGAACCACGGCGGCCCGCTCGAGATTACGGCCGACCTGCGCCAGAGCCGCTACGTCTACCAGAACGTCTACGACAAGTACACCGGCGGCGCCATGGTGCAGAGCTTCCGCATCGGTTCCGACCTGATCTACCACCCGACGCACAACCACTTCCACTTCCAGGACTTTGCCTCCTACCAGTTGCTCAAGAAAGATGCGCGCGGCGTCTACCGGGGCACCACTCGCCGCGGCTCGAAGACCAGCTTTTGCATCATCGACTACGCACGCGTGCGCTCCGACATCGGCCCGGCGTCGCCCAGATACGAGATCTGCGACGACCAGAAGCAAGGGTTGTCCGCGGGCTGGAGCGACATCTACGTTGGGCAGTTGCCGGAGCAATGGATCGACGTCGGCACGACGCGGCTCGCCGACGGCGACTACGCGATCAAGTCGGTAGCCAATCCGCTCTTCAAAATCAAGGAGTCGGAAAACGCCAACAATGCCGCCCTGACCTATTTCACGGTCCGCAACGGCGCCATCCTGACGACGGGTATCCCGCCGGCGTGCGACGTTAACCCGGCCAGCGGCCCGACCGGGACGTCGATCCTCGTCACCTGCACGCGGTTCACACCCGACCAGACGCTGAACATCTACTGGGGAAGCGTCAATACCACGCCGCGGACGACCGCGACGGTTGACGGCAACGGCACGGCGACCGCGACGTTCATCGCGCCGGAGGGAACGCTGGGAAACCACTACGTAATTGGGCGCTCGTTCGACGGCAAGGAACAGGCGGCGACCCTCTTCGCTACGACCGCCAGCCTGGGTCATGACCTCGCCGCTGGTCCCGTCGGCAGCACGGTCACTCTGGCGATGTACGGTTTCGTCGCCTCCGAATCGATCGCGGTAAAGTACTACCGGACCACGAGCTCCTCCTCGACCCTCGCCACCGTGACGGCCTCGACCAAGGGGAGCGTCGGGGCCGCCATCACGATCCCGGCCTCGACCTTCGGCGGGCACAAGATCGAGGCGGTCGGGTTGACGAGCGGCGCCAAAGCCGCGGTGACCTTCAGCGTCCAGCCGAGCCTACTCCTCATCCCGGCCGCAGGTGAGGGAGGCGAG
>JBOGUF010000006.1:0-6892 GCA_050696075.1 Thermomicrobiales bacterium | reverse complement strand
CTCCTGACCCCTGACTCCCGACCCCTTAGAGCAACTGGCGGCCGGCGAAGCCGTCGGCGATTTCGTGCCAGAAGGCGAGTGGGCCTTCGCCGAGATGCCAGCAGAGGAAGACGATGCGGTTTGCGCGCTGGTGGGGGAAGTCGATCAGGCCTTGGTTGAGGTCTTTGACCTCGATCCCCATCGCGGTGATGCGGCGCACGCCGCCGGTGAGGCGCTCGATGAGGGTGGCGATGCGCTGCTCAATCGCGGCGGCGGCCATGCCGTGTCCGTTGGCGCGCATCGCCGGGGCGAGGCCCTCCAGTTCGTCGCGGGCCGCGTCGAGTTCTTCCTTGTCGCGCTTGAGCTCGGTGAGGAGCGGGATCAAGGTCGGGAGGAGGGCGTTCGCCTCCTCGACGGTGAAGAGTCGCGCGAATCCGAACGCTCGCGCCTTTGTGGTGTCATCGTCCATCGCCCCGCTCCCCCGTTTCCGGCCAGACTGGCGCGGCCGGACGTCCCCCGCGCCCGAGCAAGCGCGCCACCAATCCCGGTTTTTTCGGCGGCTTGGCCGCCGCTTCGAGACGCTGGCGCAGCGCCGGGTCGAGCCGCTTCTTGTCGGCCAGCACCACTTGCCCCCCCGGTGGAATGCTGGCCGGCTCCTCCGGCACGACGACGTCGACGCCCTCGAAGAGGCCCAGCCCTCTCGCGCGCGCGTACGCGCACCCTTCCAGCATAAGGCCCATGACGGCGACGCCGTCGAGTTCGGCATCGATCAGGCGGCGCACGATCCGTTCGATCCGCGCATTGAGGAGCTTTTCGAAGTCGGGCACCAGACGCGCGGGCACGAAGCACCCGCCCATGAGGCCGCGGCCGAAGTCGAGCCGGATCGGCATCGTGCGCGAGGCGTAGACGTCGAGCCCCTCCTCGATGAAGAGGCGCGCGGGCGGGCGGAGCAGCATCCCGGCGCCGCGGTCGAACCGCGCTTCCCAGGTGGTCAGGCTTATCCCCGCCTGGAAGAAGCTTGGGTGCCGCGCGGCCAGCAGGCGCGCCAGGCCATAGGTGACAGCATTGGCGCCGGATTCGTCGCCCGCTTTGGCCGTGGCGTAGCCGCGCCGCGCCGTCTCGACGACGCGGGTCGCCCACGCCGCGTCGCCGATGGCGAGCAGGGGGCTGGCGTCGCCGTCGTTCAGCGCGGAAACGAATCGTCGAACGATCTCCGGATCGAGCGGATGCAGCGATGTCTGTTCCATGAACCCTCTGAAGAGTGCCGAGTGCCCAGCCGTTCTCGATGGCATCCGAACGTGATCGAGACAAGGAACCACGTCGGCATTGAACTGCCCATTATACGGATCGTCCGAGTAAGCTTTGCGCCATGACGACGACCGAGGTGCTGACCATTACCCGCCCCACGGACGGGGATGACGCCCACCGCCTCGTGCGGCGGGTGATGAACCGGCACGGGACGGCGATGCGGACGCGGCCGCTGCTGTGCCACACCGCGCGGGGCGACGTGTGGGCGAATGCCTGGGCGTTGCCGTTTTTGTGCAGCAGCTTTGCCGAGGTGCGGTGCTTCGACCTCCTCGAGAACGTGCGCGACGACGAGGCGCTGGTCGATGAGCTGGCGCGCGTCCTGGCGCCGGGTGGACGGCTGCTGCTGCGCGTGCCCGCGACCGGGCCGGTCGCCGGACTCGATCCGTACAACCTGTATCGCTATCTGGTCGACGTCACCGATCGTGGCCGTCGTGCGTCGGAGATCGACGAGATCGGCTGGCGGCGGCACTACAGCCTGGACGAGATTGAGCGCCTGCTTGGGGCCGATCGCTTTCGCGTCGCGCATTGGGCAACCGAGGGGATCGGGTTGGAGCAACTGGCCACGTTCGGGGGGATGGTGCTCTTCCGCTGGTTGCGATCGACGGAGGAGCGGTATGAGCGGGTGGCGTCGCTGGCCGGACGGATTGGCCAGGTAGAGGCAGCGCTGCCGACTGGGCGCTACGGCTATTCGCTGACGGTGGAGGCGGTGCGAAAATGAGCCGTCAGCCGTCAGCCGTCAGCCGTGAGCCGTGAGCCGTCAGCCGTCAGCCGTTAGGACGTGTCTGCAAACGTAGCTCTGGCCGACCGCGCCGCTCCGGTTGTCTTGATGGGATTGCGTTCGGAACTAGGCTAAGCGGCGTTTGCGAAGCTCCGTCATGCTGAGGCGACGCCGAAGCACGCCCTGAGGAACCGACGGGCATCCCCCGGCGCAGCCGCTCCGTCGTGCTCCCCCAGGATTGGGGGTTGGGGGCCGCTGCGCTTCGCGCGGGGATGCTTCGCTGCCTCAGCATGACGGGGTGCCAACGCGGCCTAAGGCGATTGCGCATCGACGAGGAGAGTGGGCCCGGTATGGACCCGAAGAAGATCGTCGCTCATGGATACGATCGCATCGCGGAGCGGTACGCCGAGTGGGCGCCAACCGTCCGCGAGGAGGAGCGGGAGCACTACACCCGGGTTATGCTCGATAGCCTCCCCGAGCGGGCCGCCGTCCTTGAACTCGGCTGTGGCAACGGCCTGCCGACCACCAAGCGGCTGGTCGAGCGCTTCGAGGTCACGGCGGTGGACATCTCTGGGCGGCAGATCGCCCTCGCCCGGCAGAACGTCCCGGAGGCGACGTTCGTCCATGCCGACATGACGACGCTGGAGTTCCCGCCGGCCAGTTTCGACGGAGTGGCCGCCTTCTACGCGATCATCCATGTGCCACGCGAGGAGCACGAACCGCTCCTCGGCTCGATCGTGCGGTCGTTGCGGCCCGGCGGCCCCCTCGTGGCGACGCTGGGGGCGAGGTCGTGGACCGGGGAAGTCGAGGAGGACTGGCTCGGCACCCCGATGTACTTCAGCCACTTCGACGCCGAGACCAACCGGGCGCTCGTCGAGCGGGCGGGCCTTCGGCTGGAGGGTGCGCGGGTGGAGATCGCCGACGAGGACGGTGTGAGTATCCCGTTCCTGTGGATCGTGGCACGGAAGCCCCGGCTCGGCGGGGCGTCAGGCGAGGAAGGATCTCAGCCGGATTAGCGGGTCCGAACCAGGCGGGAGTGGTTGATCCGACGAGAAGATCGCGATGCGCTGATCCTCCAAAGGGAGTGCGGCCGAAACAACTGCCTCGGGTTTGCAGACACGCCCTAGCGGTCATGCCTCGACAAGCTCAGTAGTTTGTCACAGCCATGTTGTCGGGTTCCCTCGTCATGCTGAGGGATCGAAGCATCCCCGCGCGAAGCGCACCGGCGTTACCGACAGAGCGGCTTCGCCGGGGGATGCTTCCCGTTGGTCAGCATGACGGATTGCCCTTGACAGACTACTCAGCATGACAAGGATGGGCAGTGGCTCGGCAAAACATGGCTGACGGCTGACGGCTGACGGCTGACGGCTGACGGCTACCGGCTCACGGCTCACGGCTCGTTACGCCGTCACCGCGGTTTTGAGGGCGTCCGGGGCGGGGATGGGGACATTGACCGGCTTGATGTGCGCGTCGACGACCTGGGCGCTGCCGGCGACGCCGAGGCGTTGCATGACCAGGCCGTAGGTTTGCTCGAGTTCGCCCATCAGCGTGGTGATCGTTTCGGTCGGCAGGTCCCAGAGCTCGCGCTTGAAGGGGCCGAAACCGCGCTTGCGGGTGGTGTAATAAAACTGGGCGTCGGTTTGGTCCGGCTTGCGCTCGTCGGCGTTCTTCGCCGCCAGATGGGCGTATATCCGCTCCTTGAGGTCGGCCGGGAAGGCGGCGCTGTCGTAGAGCTGGTTCTGGAAAGCGGTGGCTAGGTGGACCTCGATCGCGTTCGCCTCGGCGAAGCGGTTGAACGCCTCCTCGGGCAGGGTCGAGGCGCCGTGTTGGACCGCGCCGCCGATGCCGTACTCCTCACGGGCCGCATTCGAGAGGGCGGCCAGGGTGTCGAAGTCGACGTTGACTGAGGCGATAGTCCCGTCCGGAAGGACGACGCCGCCGTGGCTGGTTCCGGTCTGGACGCTGATCTTGCTGATGCCGGGGAGGTCGCGGCCGAGCGTCTCGCCCCACCGTTGCAGTTCCAGCAGGTAACCGCCCATGAAGGCGTGGAGATCCTCAACGGTGCTGTTGTGTTTCCCGACCTCGCCGATTTCGCCGCCGATGGAGACGGTGATCCCCTCCGGCTCGTGCTGCCGGATGGACTCGGTCAACTCGGCGGTGTGGACGTAGTTGCGCTCCTGCTGCTCCTTGAGCGTCGGCTGGCTGAGATCGACCAGGGTCGAGGCGTCGACGTCGATGTTGTAGTAGCCGGCCGCGATCGCCTCTTTGGCGAGGTTGCGCACGGCCGCAATCTCAGCCTCCGGGTCCTGGGCGTACTTCTTGGCGAGGGCCTGGTAGTGGTCACCCTGGATGAAGATCGGCCCCTGGTAGCCATCCTTGATCGCGCCGGCAAGGACGGAGGAAGCGAACTCAGCCGGTCGCTGGTAGGTGTAGCTCATCTCGGAGCGGGCGAGCTCGAAGAGGACGATCTTGGCGTGATTCGCCCTGGCGGCACGCAGGATCGACCGCGCCATGTCGTAGGTGAGACCGCGGACGTTGATCGCCGGGGCGGTCGCGTTCGAATAGGCGCCGTTGGGGGCCGCCATGTAGAGGTCGTGGATCGAAGCGGGGAAGGCGCCCAGCTTCGGCGCGGCGACGCGGATCAGCCAGCGGGCGGCGTCGCGCAACTCGCCGTCGCCGAAGACGGCGGTGTAGACGAGGCGGTCGATCAGGCCGCCGCGGAACCCGCTTGCGTCGTGGATCTCGAGGTCGTCGTCGCGGACAGTCACGATACCGTCCAGGGCCTGACGGAGCTCGTCGAGGCTTGTTAGGGGCGTGCGTGTTGAGCTAGCCATTGTCGTACTCCTTGTCGGTCGTGGGTCTCGAGTTGTGAGACGTGAGTCGTGAGTAGATTTGACGGCCATTCGTTCGTGCGCCCGATCCATCAGACAAACCGGTCGATTCTACTAACCACTCACGACTCACGTCTCGCTACTGAACGGTCATCACGCCGACCATACCGGCTTCTTTGTGGCCGGGCTGGGTGCAGATGTAGTCGTAGGTTCCCGCCTCGGCGTTGATGGTGATGGTTGTTTCGGCGCCGGGGTCGAGCACCTCATTGATCCCGAGTTCTTCAATCGTGAAGTCGTGCGGCGACACGCCGGAGTTGGTGAGACGGATGGTGACGTCGGTCCCGGCGGGGATGCTGAACTCGGTCGGCTCGAAGAACATCTCGGCCATATCGACGGTGAGCTCGGTCGCCGCGTCCTCATCCTCGGCCGCTTCTTCTCCGGCGGGGGTTGCGACCGGAGATGCGCCCGGGGATGCGCCCGGAGAGGCAACGGGCGATGCGCCGCCCTCGGCGGCCTCGGCGCCCTCCTCGAGGACGCTCATGACGCCGACCATGCCGGCCTCCTTGTGGCCGGGCTGGGTGCAAATGTAATCGTAGTCGCCGGCGTCGGCGGTGACGGTAATGGACGTCTCGCCGCCGGGGTCGAGCACCTCATTGATGCCCAGTGCTTCGACGGTGAAGTCGTGGATCGCAACTCCGGAGTTGGTGAGGTTGATCGTGACCTCGGTCCCGGCGGGGATGCTGAACTCGGCCGGCTCGAAGTACATTTCGGCCATGTCGACCGTGACTTCGGTCGCGGCAGCTGCCTCACCGGGGTCTGGTTCGCCGCCATCGGCCGGCGTCCCTTGGGCCGCCGCGTCGTAGGTGACCGGGACCCGCGTCCACTCGCGGGCTTCTTCTTCCGCCGCCTCGCTGCCGCACCCGGCAAGGACCACCGTCCCCACCAACGCCATCGAGGCTACCCCCATGAGCCGTTTATTCACCGGCTCAACTAGCCTGACGAGCCTTACCAGCCGCATCAACCGCGTCCTCCGTACCGCTCCACCCTCTGGTTCGTTGTGGATGTGATCCGTGCCGCGCTCGCCCACCAGGGGCGTGGAACGCGCGGCATTCTCCCCGGCGAATTGTACCCGTTTGCACGAGAATGAGGCTCTGGTCCGGCGTGAATGCAATAGGGTCGTGTCTGCATCCCGTCATGCCGCACCACCCGACATTCCACACCCCCTCGTCATTCCTCGTACCCTCGGCATGACAGGTTGGGCGCTCGGCATGACGCGAGGGGGGCAGTCGGAATGACGGGTGTTCAACGTGCCACTACGCCCCGACCCGGAGGTCGAGGCGACGGAGGAGCTGCGCGTTGAGGGCGACGATGACGGTGGAGGCGCTCATCAGGAGGGCGCCGACCGCGGGGGCCAGCGTGATCCCGATCGGCGCTAGGACGCCGGCGGCAACGGGGATCGAGAAGAGGTTGTAGCCAGCGGCCCAACCGAGGTTCTGGATCATCTTGCGATAGCTGGCGCCGGAGAGCCGGATCACCTCGACGACCGCGCGCGGGTCGCTGCTGGCGAGGATGACCCCGGCCGACTCGATGGCGACGTCCGTGCCGGCGCCGATGGCGATCCCGACGTCGGCCCGGGCCAGGGCCGGGGCGTCGTTGACGCCATCGCCGACCATCGCCACCCGCTCGCCTCGGCTCTGCAACTCGGCGACCGCCTTGTCTTTGTCCTCCGGCAGCACTTCGGCAAAGACTTCGTCGATGCCCAGATCCTTCGCCACCGCTTCTGCCACCGGGCGCGCATCGCCGGTGATCATCACCACGCGCACACCGCGTTCGTGCAACGCATCGACTGCCTGGCGCGATTCCGGCCGGATCTGATCTTCCAGTGCCAGAGCGCCGACGACTCGATTGTCGCGCATGACGTGGATCACCGCCGCGCCACGCGCCGACCACTCGGCGGTCTTGTCCGCCAGCGTCGCCGGCGCCTCGAGCCCACGTTCGCGGAGCATGACCGGTCCACCGGCCGCGACTTCGCCGCCATCGACCGTAGCCGCGACGC
>JBOGUF010000005.1:0-5050 GCA_050696075.1 Thermomicrobiales bacterium | reverse complement strand
CACCACCTCACAGCCGGCATGGCGATCCACATCCCCCGCGGCGTCGTCCACGACGCCCTCAACACCGCCGACCGCATCGCGCGCATGGTCGTCTCCTACCCCACCCCCGACCGGCAGGTCGTGATGGTCAACGATGACGAGCAAGGGCAGGAGTAGGGAGCGACAACGCGTTCCACTACCCAGCACGCGCGAAACTTGCTACGCTGGCGGTTGGGAGGATACGTCGATGCAGGTTGAACTTGATCCTCAGGTCGCCGGCCTCATCCGGCAGCAGATCGAAAGCGGTCAGTATCACGATGCGAGCGAGGTCGTCCGGGAGGCGATGCGCTTGATGGTTGAGCGGGACCGGCGCTTGCAGCAACTTCGAGCCGAGGTTGCCATTGGCTTGGAGCAGATCGAGCGAGGGGAGTTGATCGACTTTACCCCTGAGCTCTTGGACGAGCTCAGCCGCGAGGCGGAGGAGAACGCGCGCAACGGGAAGCCGGTCAAGGATGCCGTCAAGCCGTAGGCTTCGCCTCACCCAAGAGGCGCGTGACGATCTTCGCGATCTCCTGCAATACACTCTCGAAACCTGGGGTCGCAAGCAGCGCGATTCATACAGAGCCCTCGTCCTCCGCACGTTGCGCGATCTCGCTACGTTTCCTGGACTTGGCCGCAAACGGGCAGAACTTGGCGCAGATTTGCGAAGCTTCCCCGTGGGGCAGCATGTCGTCATCTACTGGCTCAACGACGAAGAACTCATCGTCACCCGCATCATGCACAGTCGTATGGACATCGATGACGATCTAGATGGGTGATCGGATGTCGCTCGAACCCTACACCGCCGCCACAACCGGCGCCGGCCGCAACTCCATCGTCCGCCCCGCCGGTTCCCGAAACGCCTCATAGATCTGCATCATCATCCAGGTGTCGCGCAGGCTGGCGCGCTCAGGCGGCGTATGCTCCAGGACGCGCTGGCAGAAGGCGCGGACTTCGGGGACATACCCGAGGAGGAAGGCGTTGTCGTTGGAGAGCACGCCGAGGGAGAACTCCGGCTCCCAGTGCAGCGGTGCTTCATCGTCGGGCACGACGAAGCTGGCGGCGCGACCGTACGGGAGCGGCGTGCCCGGCCGGTAGTAGGTCAGCTTGATCCCGTTCTCGATCACCAAATGCGCGCCTTGCCCGACCACCTCGACCCGTTCCAGCGGCGCGTTGCACCCTGGGCCGCCGACGGCGTGCAAACAGGCCACGCCGCCGTCGCGCAGGCCCAGCAGCGCGAAAACCCCGCCCGCGCGTTCGTCCCATTGGTAGGTCAAGGACGTCGCGTCACCGCCCAAAAACTGGATGACGGACAACGGGTGGAAGATGTGGTCGAGCAGCCCGACGGCGGTCGGATTATGCGCCAGATCGAAGCGGGTCTCCATCGGCGGGAATCGCTGGGGATAGCGCACCGTCATCTGCGAGACGCCGCCGAACTCCGGCCGCCGGCTGATCTCGCGGGCCTTCTCGATGGTCGGCGTAAACATCTTCTTGTAGCCGACCTGCACGAATCTGCCGGTCTCCCGTTCGACTGCCATCATCGCCTCGACCTCGGCCAGGTCAGCCGCCGGCGGCTTCTCGATCCAGGCGTGGCAACCGGCCCGCATCGCATCCATCGCGATCCCAGGGAAGCGCGGTCGCCCCCGCTCGTCGTAGTTCGTCACCACGAAGACGCAATCGAGCTCTTCTTTGTCGAGCATCTCCCGGTAGTCGCCATACGCCCGGCGCGCCCCAAACTCGCGGGCATACGCAACCGCGCGCTCCTCGACGACGTCGGCGACGGCAACCAGATCGACCGGCGCATACCGAAACGTCGGATAGACGTTGCGGTAACTATGCCCACCGCAGCCGACGAACCCGGCCCGCACCACTCGCTCCGCCTCGAACCGATACTCAATCACGATCCCCCCGGCCTTTCTCGCTCCGAAGCGTACCGGCGTTCTGCCTACGCCTCCTCAGACTTCATTGCTGGCCGCCATCACGCACCGAATGAGACGTCAGCAATTGCCGACCGTCAAGCGCCCCCTTGCGGGTGATCCGTCGACGGCAGCGGTGAACAGGTTCTATCCGCTTGACGATTGCGCATTGTATATTGTAGATTGCGTATTGCACAATGCCTGACACGTGCGGAGCGAGACGTCGGCGAGTGAGCCCGCGATCACGGTCCGTTGTCCACCGCGGGAACAGCCAGAGGGGGACGTGGGCAAGCTTGAACATTTCACGCTGAACGAGCGTGTCTACCGGCGGCTGCGGGAAATTGTCGTCTCCGGCACGATGCCCCTCGGCGCCCGGCTCGACGAAATCTCGTTGGCGCACGAGCTCGGCGTCAGTCGCACTCCGCTGCGCGAGGCCATCGGTCGGCTCACGCAGGAGGGCCTGGTCGAATACCGGCCCTACCGCGGTAACTTCGTCAGAAGGTTCACCGTGACGCGGTTGAACGACCTCTACGAAGTGCGCAAGGCACTGGAGGCGCTGGCCGTTCGCACGGCGGTGACCAAGCTCAGCGACGAGCAGCTCGATATCCTGCGCGGCATCCTAGCTGACGTCGATGGCGCCTTGGCGCGCGGCGACATGGCTGCCTACAGTGCGGCCGACCGGCGCTTCCATGCCGCGATCGCCGAGTTCAGCGGCAACGAAATCCTCATCCAGAGTCTCAACCGGCTGACCGATCAGATCCAGGTGGCGCGCGTCATCGCCAATCGTGATCCCCATGTCGTCGAGCGTACCGCGCACGAGCGTCCCCGCATCCTCGCCGCCCTCGAGGCCCGTGACGCCGATGCGGCGGCGGCGCTCATGGAAGAGCACATCGAAGGCGTTCGTCGTGCGGTCGTCGCGCAGTTCGACGCGTTGATACGGACGGAGACCGAAGGCTAGTAGGAGTCGGCAACGATGCCTGACTTGCGTCTCGGCGTGATTGGGGCGGGGAATCTCTCCTCATCGCGAATCTATCCCTGTTTGCACACGCTGCCCGTCGAGCTCGCCGCCGTCTGCGACCTGGACCGTGACAAAGCGGAGCACAACGCCCGCAAGTTCGGCGGCCAGATGGTCTATGCGGACCACCGGGAGATGCTGGCCGCGGCCGCGCTCGACGCCGTCATCGTCTGCACGGGGCCGGAAGGGCATGCCCACCTCGCCATTGAGGTGATGGAGGCAGGTCTCCCGGTCTACACCGAGAAACCGCCGGCGATCAACACCGACGACGCCCGCGCCATGCTGCAGACCAGTCGCAACCTGAACCAGATCTGCATGACGGGGTTCAAAAAGCGCTTCGCACCCGCCTACCGGAAGGCGCGGGCGGCCATCCAGGACGAGGCGTTCGGCGCCCCCTCGCTGCTCAGCATCGACTACGCCTGCGGTCCGACGTACCCGAACGATCCGGATAACCCGCGTAGCCAGTTCCTCCTCGACTTCTGCGTCCACATCCTCGATCTCTCTCGATTCCTCTTCGGCGAGGTGGCCGAGGTCTTTGCCCGCACGCGCGACCAGACCAGCTACGCGGTGAATCTGCTCTTTGAGAACGGCGCGCTTGGCGTCATCGCTCTCTCCTGCAATCGCGACTGGGCGGTCTCCACGGAAAAAGTTGAGCTAACCGGCGGCCCCGGACAGTTCATGACGCTTGCAAACTCGGTGCAGCTCACGCGCTACGCGGGCAACGCCATCGTCGAATGGCACGATCCAACCTTTTCCACCGCGCGCGGCGACTCACTGGTCGAGACCGGTTTCCAGCCGGAGCTGGTGGAGTTCGTTGCCGCGATTCGGGAGCGGCGCGAGCCGGAGTCCTCGATTGCCAGTTCCTTCCGCACGATGTGTCTCTACGAGGCGATCGTGCGGTCGGTCGCGGCCGGCCGGCCGGTGGCCGTCGAGATGGCGGAGGTCCTGGTCCCATGATGCCGATCGCCTTCTCCACGATCTCGTGCCCGTCCTACACCTTTCGCCAGATTGCGGAGGCCGCCCGGCGGTACGGCTACGACGGCGTCGAACTTTATGCGCTCGAAGGTCAGCGCCTCACACCCGACGTGCTGGACGCCCGGCTGGGCGAGGTCCGGCGCGACCTGGCGGGTGTGCCCATCGTCTCGATCAATAGCTGGGGCACCCTCAGTAGCCCGGATCCCACCGTGCGAGCCGCCCAGGAGCGACAGATCACGCGGACATTCGAGTTGGCGACCGAGTTGGGCGCTCCGCTCGTCAAGACCTTCGGTGGCAATCTCCCTGACGGCTACGCCATTGCCGAGGTACTCGACTACATGGCGGAGAGCCTGCGCCGATTGGCGCGGCGCGCCGAAGCGCTCGGCGTCACCCTCGTGGTCGAGACCCACGACGGGTTCTGCCGTGGCGCTGACTTGGCCGCGCTCCTCTCGCGGGTCAGCGAGCCGCGCGTTGCCGCGCTCTGGGACGTGCATCACCCGCATCGTTTTGGCGAATCGGTCGAAGAGACCGATCGCCTGATTGGGCAATGGGTGGCGCACGCCCACGTCAAGGACGCGGTTCGCGTCGACGACGGCTGGCGATTTGTTCTGCTGGGTGAAGGGGAGTTGCCGGTGCGGGAGATGCTCTCGTGCCTGGCGAGGCGTGACTTCGACGGATGCGTGGCCGTCGATTGGGAGCTGATGTGGCATCCGGAGATCGCGGAGCCTGAGGAAGCGTTGCCGCACTTCGCGGCGGCGCTACGCGCGCTATCGGTGGCTGCCTGAGGATCGCGGCGAGCGCATCGACCGAGACCCAAGGAGGGACCTCTTGAGCGAGCGACAACCACCTACGTCGGTGAATGGGCGGACTGCCATGGTTGGCGATGCGAACGCTCACCGGTTCCCCTGGGGCAGCATCCAGTGGCTGTGCAGCGGCGACCGCCTCGCCGACGCCGAAACCACCTTCGGCTACGTCGAGATCCGACCCGGCCAGAAGAACCCCAAGCACCTCCACCCCAACAGCGACGAGGTCCTCTACCTGATCGACGGTGAGCTTGCCCACAGCCTCGGTGACGAACTCCACCACCTCACAGCCGGCATGGCGATCCACATCCCCCGCGGCGTCG
>JBOGUF010000004.1:0-12323 GCA_050696075.1 Thermomicrobiales bacterium | reverse complement strand
GGACCAATCCGCTTCGAAGATCCCGGCGGCCTGGGCGACATGAGCAGGATCGGTGGAGACGACGCCGAAGTCGCGATTCGCTCGGAATGCGTTGGCGGAGAGATTCAGGTTCATGATGAGCGCCGTTCGGTTGTCGACGATCATCGTCTTGATGTGGACGAACGAAAACTCGCTCGGAGCCCATTGGACCTCGATCCCGGCGTCCTCCAGTTGAGCGACGACCGCCGATTCATCGCCGCCACCGCCGAACGGGTGCTGTTCGAGCATGACGCGCACTCTGACGCCACGCGCTGCCGCGCCTTCGAGGGCGGCGATGATTTCGTCGTCGGTGAGGATGTAGACCTCGAGGTCGATCGTGCGCGTGGCGACCTGGATCTCAGACAGAATCGGCTCGCGCCCGTCCTCTGGCTCGACGAAGAGGGCGACGCTCCCATCGCCGGCAGCCAGCGTCGGCGCCGGTGCCGGCTCCGTCTCCGGCACGGAAGGCAGCGCGCCAAACGCATAGGCCCAACCCAGGATCGCGGCAGCGACGAGGAGCCACACGACGAGCAGGCGGCGACGGCGGCGAGTCAGGCGCATTGGCGTGCCGTGTTCCTTCTCGGGAGCCTAGTAGTCCGTCAAGGAGATATGGCGCGGTTGCCGCCGTCGTGCTGAGGTATCGAAGCACGCCCTGAGGCACCGAAGGGCATCCCCGCGCGCAGCGCTCCCCGCCCCGTCATGCTGAGGTATCGAAGCATCCCCGCGCGCAGCGCACCGCCGGCATACAGTGATGCGGCTTCGCCGGGGGATGCTTCCCGTTGGTCAGCATGACGGCTTGGCCGTGACAGACTACTAGATGCCGTTGCGCTCCCGCCAGGATGCGATCTCGGCCCGGTGCTCGTCGTAGTGGTCGAACGTATCCCCTCCAACCGACTTCACGTCGAGCGCCGGCAGTTGGCGAAAGACCGAGCGCATGCGCTCATGGGTATCGTTGAGCTCCCGCCAAACCTCGTCGTAGGGACGATCCTTGCTGGCGGCGGCTTCGCGCTCGTTCATCGCCTGCCAGTCGGTTTCTGGCGAGGACTCGCCAAGGGCGTCGCGCTGGGCTTCGATCTCAGCCTGACCGTCCCAGAAGGCGATGTGGGCGACGAGGTCCTTCACTGACCACTCGCCGCAGACCGGATCGTTGAGACGGTCCGCGGGGATGCCGTTCAGCACGTCCAACAGCGCGTTCCAACTCGTATCGATCTTTTCTAGTGACTCGACCTTGCCCTCGGCGGTGGCTTGGCTCTCTTGCCCTTCGATCATACGCGCTCCTCCCTTCCCAGGGAACGGTACCACGCCGGGCCGCTGCCCCCGTCATTCCAAGGTCACGAGGAATGACGGGGCGTTGTCACTCGTCCCTACGCGACCTTGACGGCGGCAACGAGTTGGGTCATCGAGTCCTTCGCATCGCCGAAGAGCATCGACGTCTTCGGGTCGTGGAAGAGCTGGTTCTCGATGCCCGCGAATCCGGCCTTCATACTCCGTTTGAGCACAATGATGCTACGCGACTGGTCGACGTTCAGAATCGGCATGCCGTAGATCGGGCTGCTCGTGTCGTTGCGGGCCGCCGGGTTCGTCACGTCGTTGGCGCCGATCACGAGAGAGACGTCAGTGTTGGAGAAGTCGCCGTTGATCTGCTCCATCTCGTAGAGGTCATCGTAGGAGACGTTCGCCTCGGCGAGCAGGACGTTCATGTGGCCCGGCATACGTCCGGCAACCGGGTGGATGGCGTAGCGCACGTCGACGCCGCGCTCGGTCAGGATGTCGGCCAGCTCGCGGACCGCGTGCTGCGCTTGCGCCACCGCCAACCCGTAGCCGGGCACGATGATGACCCGGTCGGCGTAGGCGAGTTGGACGGCCGCGTCCTCGGCCGAGGTTTCGCGAACCGGCAGTGCTTCGCCCGCGACGCCGGCAGGTCCGGCCGCGGGGGCGGCGCCGAAGGCGCCGAAGAGGACGTTGGCGACCGACCGGTTCATCGCTTTGCCCATCAACATCGTCAGGTACGAACCGGACGCGCCAACGAGGGCGCCCGCGATCACCAGCGCCTGATTATCGAGGGCAAGACCAGTCAGCGCCGCGGCCAACCCGGTCAGTGAGTTGAGGATCGCGATCACGACCGGCATGTCGGCGCCGCCGATGGGGAGCACCAAGGCCGCGCCCAGCACCATCGCCACGGCGAACAGGAGCCAGACCAAGGTCTTGGCAAGGGTGCCGTCACCAAGGGCGACGGCCAGGACGCAGAGGACGACCGCGGCGGCAAAGAGCGCCGCGTTGTAGAGCTTCTGATTGGGGAAGGTAATCGGCCGGCCGGCGATTAGTTCCTGCAGCTTCAGGAAGGCGATGATGCTGCCGGTGAAGGAGATGGAACCGATCAGGGCGCCGAGGACGATCGTCGTCGCCTCCCCGCGTCCCACGTCTTTATGGGTAAACTCGCCGATTGAAACCAATGCGGCGGTCGCGCCGCCCATGCCGTTGAAGATGGCGACCATTTGGGGCATGGAGGTCATCTGGACCCGCTGCGCCCCGTAACTCGAGACCGCCGCGCCGACGAGGAGGCCGACCGTGATCAGCACATAGTTTTCCGACAGCTCGCGGCTGATGAACGTGGCGAGGATCGCCACGCCCATGCCCACGGCCGCGAGCCAGTTCCCTTGCCGTGCTCGCGCCGGCTGGCTTAGGAACTTGAGGCCGACGATGAAGCAGATCGCGGCGGCGAAATAACTGATATCGACGATGGCGTCGCGCCCGTTCTCGATCATCTCTTCTGCTCCGCCCCCGCTGCCGGCCGGCGCTGCTTGAACATCCGCAACATGCGATCGGTGACGACGAATCCGCCGAAGACGTTGGCGGCGCCGAGCACGACCGCGAGAAACCCGATGATTTGGAGCCACCACGAGTCGGCCTGGCCCAGGATGACCATGGCGCCGAGGACGACGATGCCGTGGATGGCGTTCGTACCCGACATCAAGGGTGTGTGGAGCGTCGACGGCACGCGGCCGATCAGCTCGACGCCGAGGAAGATGGCGAGCAGGAAGATATATGCCCCCACCATGACGTCTGAGTCCATCAGCCCTGCCTCCCGACCTGTTTCGCGTTCACGATCCTCTCCCCGTGGTGCAGGCGGCCGCAACCGCTTGACGCTGAACGATCAATTCGCGGCAAATCGTCTGGTTTTGATCGGTTAAGACTCCGGCTCGCTCGATTCAGGTCTCGCCTCGTCGACGGCGGGCGAAGTCCCGGCTGCCGGCGCCGGTTGAGAAGCGGCGACGGGCGGGGCGCTGGTCGCCGCGGGCGCGGGAGCGGACGGCGACGCGCTTGGCGCTTGGTCCGGCATCATCCGCGCCCGCGTGCCCTCGTGGATCAGGTCGCCGTTGTCGGTAATCACCGTCCCGGCGACGATATCGTCGTCCATATTGAGGGTGAGCGTGCCGTCCTTGTCAATCAGCAGCGCCAGTAGGTTCTGCAGATTCTTGGCGTACATCTGACTGGCGTGAACCGGCAGCAGGCTCGGTAGGTTGGTGAGGCCGATGATCGTGACGCCGTTGCGATCGACCACCTCGCCGCTCACCGTCAAGGCGCAGTTGCCACCGGTTTCGGCCGCGAGGTCGACGATGACCGAGCCGGGCGGCATCTGCTTGACCGCTTCTTCGGTGATCAAGCGGGGAGCGGGACGACCCGGCACGGCCGCCGTGGTGACGATTACGTCCGACTTGGCAGCGCGTTCCGCGAGGGCCGCTTGCTGCTTGCGCAGCACCTCCTCGCCCGCCTCCTTGGCGTAGCCGCCCGTTCCGGCCAGGTCGACGCCGGTCTCGATTTCGACGTACTTGGCGCCCAAACTCTCGATCTGCTCCTTGACCACTGAGCGCGCGTCGTAGGCTTCGACCACCGCGCCCAGGCGGCGGGCGGTAGCGATCGCCTGGAGACCGGCGACGCCCGCGCCGATGATCAGCACCTTGGCCGGCGGAATCGTGCCGGCGGCGGTCATCAGCAGCGGGAAGAATTTGGCCAGATGATCCGCGGCCAGGAGCACCGCCTTATAACCCGCGATCGTCGCCTGCGACGACAAGGCGTCCATCGACTGCGCTCGCGTTGTGCGCGGGATGGCGTCCATGCTAAAGCTGGTGATCTGCCGTTCGAGGAGCTGCTCGACGAGTTCGGGGTTGGTCATCGGCGAGAGAAAGGCGACGAGACCAGTGCCGGGCCGCATCTGCTTGATCTCGGCCCCGGTCGGTTTGGCGACCTTGAGCACGAGATCGGATCGGCCATAGAGGCGGGCGGCATCGGGCACGATCGTGGCGCCGGCCGCGCTGAAGGCGTCGTCGGAGAAGAAGGAGCCGATGCCGGCTCCGGACTCGACGAGTACCGTGTGTCCGGCGCCGGTGTAGCGCTTGACCGCATCGGGTATGAGCGCCACGCGTCGCTCGTTTTCCGCCGTTTCCCGTGGCACGCCGAGCGTGACCCGGCCGGCGGCTGGGACCGTACCATCCATCGTTGCTGAAAGCCTCCCCCCACAACACGTGAGCAGGCACGCAATGTGCCGGCCGACCGCGATTCGTGAAGTTTACAACGAATGAAGACACGGCGCGTGGCGGACGCGTTGACGCCGCCGGCAGGCGGCGTCATCGCTACTTGGTGGGTCGCTCCACCCGTCGCCGACCATCTTGGCCGCCGGCGTGCGTCGCACCCGATGGAGCGTCAATGGAGGAGCTATGGCGTGGTTGTCCGGCGCACCGGAATCCGAACCGGGACGGTTCGGCGGATCTCAATCGGAACGAGGACCGGAGTGGGGCGGGGCCGGGCGCCCATGATTGCCGCGGCGACCGCGGACAATCGTTCGAGCAACCAGGGCGGGAGTGATCCAGGTTTCATTTTGGGTCGTCTCCGCTGAGTCGGTGACAGAAGAGTCCGTCATATTGTCTAACGCAAGCGGACTGCCAGTGGTTTCCTCCAAACGGGCCGTCATGCCCGTTCCAGGCGCATTCTAGGCTCACTCACCTGCACGGGAGTCGGTTCCCATCGTACTCTGGGCTACACTCGGACACGGCGTGAGAGCGCAATGGCAGGCATCAAATGGTCATGACCAACAGTCAAGCGCCAGCAGATGAAACCGCACCGACCGGGACCGCGCGCGGCGGCCTCACCCGCCAGGAGTTTTTTGCGGAAGTGATCGACCGGCTTCGCGGTAACCTACCGTCCGAACTCGCTGGCTTTCAACACAAGTCCAACCAAAGTCTGCTGAAGATCTATTACGCGAACGAGCGCGTCCACTATGAAGTCTGGCTCAATAGCTATCAACGCACGGCGGAAATCGGGCTGCACTTCGAGGACGGGCCGATCAGCACCGCCGCGTACCTGACCTTCTTCGATCGCGTCATCGTCGAGCTCAAAGACAAACTTGGCACAGAGATCGAACTGGAACGTTGGACCCAGTCGTGGGGCCACCTCTACGAGATGACGCCTTTGACAACGCTTTCGGAGCGACTCGCGGATCGGACAGCCCGGCGACTGGCCGAATTGATCCAATTGCTGCAACCGCTGGTCGACGAAGCGGATGTCCCACCGGAGCGATCAATTCAACCCTCGCCAGCGTTTGATGCCGCTCGTCGCTGGCGACGCGGCAAACGCTGAGACGCGAGCGGCGGGGACATCGCCCCCGCCGCCAATCTTCATTCCGATCGCGGAGTCCCAGAGAGCAATCTCGCGTTCATGACGTACATGGGACGATTCCTCGTCACGGCCGGAATGACGAGGGTTTGCCCCTACTTGCCACCAGCCGCCAGGTAGCGCTGATTCACGGCGTCCCAATTGACCGTGTTCCACCAGGCGCTGAGGTAGTCCGGGCGGCGGTTCTGGTACTTCAGGTAATAGGCGTGCTCCCAGACATCGACGCCGAGGACGGGCGTGCCGGAGCCGTCCATGAGGGGGTTGTCCTGGTTCGGCGTGCTGGTGACGGAGAGCTTGCCGTCCTTCAGCACCAGCCAGGCCCAGCCGGAGCCGAAGCGGCCGGCGCCGGCCTTATTGACCGCGTCCTTAAGGGCGTCAATGCCGCCGAGGTCGCGGTCGATCGCGGCGGCGATCTCGCCGGTGGGGGCGCCACCGCCGTTCGGGCCCATGATCTGCCAGAACATCGTGTGATTGACGTGGCCGCCGCCGTTGTTGCGGACCGCGGTCCGCTTGTCTTCGGGCACGCGGTCGAGGTTCTTGATCAACGCTTCGGCGTCCATGCTCTCGAATTCGGTGCCGCCAACCGCGTTGTTGAGGTTGGTGACGTAGGTGTTGTGGTGCTTGCCGTGATGGATTTCCATCGTCCGCGCGTCGATATGCGGTTCCAGCGCCGAGCTGGCGTACGGAAGCGGTGGAAGCTCGAAGGCCATAGTTGGCATTCCCTCCAAATGTCGATCAATGCGCCAGGCGCAAAGGGCACCCTGTGGCATCGATCCCATCACTGCGATACCGGCCGAATCGCCGGACTCTCAGGGACATTATGCAGCAGGCTGGATGCCACGGAATAGGCGACAGGCGTCAGGCGACAGGCGACAGGAGTTATGACCAGCTTTGGTAGGGGGTTGGATCGGGTTCCCAGTCGCCGGCGGTGGTGCGGTCGTCTTCGGCTTCGACCAGCCGATGGTAGTTAGCCTGGCGGTAGGTAAAGATGGCGGCGGATTTCGGCTCGCCGTCGACTTCAGCGAGGCGCGTGATCTCTTCGAACGCGACCTCGATCGGCTCGGCGTCGCTGGCATGGTCGCCGTCGCGTCGCCAATTTAGGAAGTCGATGAAGTACTCCGCGGCGGCAAGCGGATCGCCGTAGCGCTCGGCTATTGCGCCCAAGTGCTGGGTGGCTTCAAAGAGGTAATCCGAATCATTGGCTTCACGCCCGAAGGCCAGCACGCCTTCCCAGAGGGTGTCGGCGAGTTCGTCGTCTGTAAGTTCGATCAACTCGGCTAACTCGGCGCGGTGGACCGCACGCTCTTCAGCATCCTCTTCCTCGAAGAGTGCCGACAGCAGACCGGCGGCTGCCGCGGCAAGGTTTCGATCCTTCAATCGGGCGTGCAACCACGCCGCGCGGTCCTCCTCGCCGAGGCGGGAGGCGGCGCGTTCCCAGTTCTCCCAACCGAGGCGGAGGGCGAAATCGAGCTTGGGATTGACCGAGATCGCCATCGGTTGCGGCCGCGACGTCGACATCTCACCTTCCGCCGAGATCTCAGGAAGCCCGCGGTTTCGTCCGACGTTTCTGAGACAGTTTAGCGAGTGGGGTCTTGACATGCAGGTGCACGAACGGTAGCCTAGCGGGCATGGACGAGCGACAGGCGCGAAGACGAATCGACGTGAACCCGACGGCGGCAGCGCCGGCGGCGTACTCCTATTGGTTCGTTTTTACCTATTTCCCCCCGGCGTTGCTGGCGGGGCGTGAGGCGCGCATGCGATAACACGTCCGAACGACCAATGCAGCAACGCCGGGGGACCGAGGCCACACGCCTCGGTTTTTTGTTGCCCAGTTCCCAGCGTGACGCATCGACCATTCACGAACGTGGAGCCTGGAGCGAGAAGAAGGAGACCCGCGATGATCGTCACTGTAAGCCCGGACGCCCCCCCAACTACCGCGGCCAGTCTCGTGGCCACGGCCGCCAGCCACGGACTGGCCGCGCGCTCGATGCCGGACGGCTGGGGCGGCACGATCGTTGGGGTCGACGGCCAGATGCCGGCCGACGCCCTAACGTTGCCCGGCATCACCGCCGTCCACCCCGTCCACAAGCCATATATGCTCGCCAGCCGGGAGCACCGGGCGACGAGCGTAATCCGGGTGGGCAACGTGCCGATCGGCGCGGGAACGCCCGTCATCATGGCGGGACCGTGCGTGGTCGAGGGGCGCGACGAGATGATCGAGGCGGCCCGCGCCGTCAAAGCGGCCGGGGCGTCGATTCTGCGGGGAGGCGCGTTCAAGCCACGCACCTCCCCGTATTCGTTCCAGGGACTCGGCGAGGACGGGCTGCGCTGCCTGGCGGCGGCGCGCGAGGCGACTGGGCTGCCGGTGGTGACCGAGGTCCTCGAGCCGGATCAGGTCGAGATGGTTGCCGAGTACGCCGACATGCTCCAGGTCGGCACGCGCAACATGGCGAACTTCCCCTTGCTCAAGCGGGTCGGCAAGGCGAACAAGCCGGTGTTGCTCAAGCGCGGATTCTCGGCCACGATCGAGGAATGGCTGATGAGTGCCGAGTACATCCTGGCCGCCGGCAATCCGCGCGTCGTCCTTTGCGAACGCGGCATCCGCTCCTTCGACGCCTCGACGCGCTTCGCGCTTGACCTCAACGCCGTCCCGCTCGCCAAAGACCTGAGCCATCTGCCGGTCATCGTCGATCCGAGCCATGGCACGGGTCGTCGCGACCTCGTGCCGCGCATGGCGCTGGCGGCACTTGCCGCGGGGGCAGACGGCCTGATCGTCGAGGCGCACCCGGAACCGGAACGATCGCGGTGTGACGCCGCGCAGACGATCAATCCAGTCGAGCTGGCGCGCATTTGCCGCAAGAGTCTGGCGCTCCACGTCGCCCTGGCGGACGCGGACGGGTCGCCGGAAGACTCGATGACGCCAGAACTGACCTTACTCGTTTCATAGCGGCAATCTTGCCGCACGACGCGCGAACCCGCACACTCTCGGGTGTGCGGGTTTCGCCCGTGCCAAACGCGTAACTAACGGAGTGATTCGTGGCCATGACTCCAGACCGTGCCGGCCAGACCCGCGTGGTGGGGACGGCCGGCCACGTCGACCACGGCAAGTCGACGCTCGTCAAGGCGCTAACCGGGATCGATCCCGACCGTTTGGCCGAGGAAAAGGCGCGCGCGATGACGATCGACCTTGGGTTCGCCTGGCTGACGTTGCCTAGCGGGCGCGACGTCAGCATGATCGACGTGCCAGGGCACGAACGCTTCATCAAGAACATGCTGGCCGGCGTCGGCGGCATCGACGCGGCCATCCTCGTCGTCGCGGCCGACGAAGGGCCGATGCCGCAGACCACGGAGCACCTCGCCATTCTTGATCTGCTTGAAGTCAACCTGGGCGTCGTCGCGCTGACCAAAGTCGATCTGGTCGACCAGGAATGGCTTGATTTGGTAGCCGAGGAGGTGCGGGAACGACTCGCCGGGTCCACGCTCGAAGGCGCCCCGATCGTGCCGGTGTCGGCGCCGAGCAGGCAGGGGCTGTCCACTCTGCTGAGCGCGCTCGATGCCGTGTTGGAGGGAGTGCCGGAGAAACCGTCGAGCGGTCGGTCGCGGCTGCCAATCGACCGCGTCTTCACCGTTTCCGGGTTTGGCACCGTCGTGACCGGGACGCTGCTCGGCGGCGAACTCGCGATCGGGCAGGAGTTACGGGTCTATCCCTCCGGTCGCGTCACCCGAATTCGTGGGCTGCAATCGCACGGGGCGAAGGTGGAGCGGGCAACCGCGGGGAGTAGGACGGCCGTCAATCTGACGGGACTGGCAGTCGATGACGTGCGACGCGGCGACGTGCTGGCGGTACCGGGCCTGCTTGCTCCCAGTCATCGCCTCGACGCGCGTTTACATCTGCTGCCCGATGCGCCGGTGACGCTGGAGCAAAACGACGAGGTTGATTTCTTCGTCGGCGCGGCGGAGTTGCCGGCGCGGGTGACGATCCTGGATCGGGCGCGCATTCTGCCGGCTGAGAGCGGCTGGGTGCAGTTGCGCTTTCGGCATCCGGTCGCCGTGCTCAAAGGCGATCGGTATATCGTTCGGCGCCCGTCGCCGAGCATAACCATCGGCGGGGGTGAGGTGATCGACCCTCATCCGCCACGGCACAAACGGTTCCGTCCCGACGTCATCGAGTCGCTGGAAACGCTCGCCATCGGCAGTCCGGACGAGATCGTCTTGCAGGTGCTCGAACGCGGCCCGCGCGAGCTTCGCGCCCTGCGCGACGAACACCCTGGTGGGCTCTCACCAGCGCAGGTTGACGCGGCGCTGGCACAACTGATTGAGGAGCGCGACGTCGTCGTGCTCGGCGGCTCAATTCAGACGAAACCGCGACCGAGCGACTTCCTCGTTGCCGCGTCGGCGTGGGCGGCGATCGCCGAGCGGATCAAGTCGGTGACTGCCGAGTTCCACGCCGCGCAGCCGCTGCGCCGCGGCATGCCGCGGGAGGAACTCAGGAGCCGGTTACGGCTGGCGAGGTCCGCGCGCCTATTCGATGAGGTGCTGGCGACGGCGGCTCACAATGGGATTGCGGCGGACGATGGGCAGACGGTGCGCCTGTGCGACTTCGCCATCCTCCTCGATCCGCCGCGCCGGGCCGAAGCCGATCGTTTCGTGGCGGCGCTCAGGGCCGCGCCGAATTCACCGCCGGCGCCGTCCGAGTTTGGAATCGACCAAGAGACGCTCGGCGCGTTGGTCGATCTCGGCGAGGTCGTCAAGGTGGCGGACGGCGTCGTCTACGATCCCGCCGCGATCTCAGCGATCGAGCGGCAGGTGATGGAGTTGATCGACCGTGACGGAAGCCTCACACTCGCGGGCTTCCGTGATCACTTCGGGACCAGCCGCAAATACGCCCAGGCAACGCTGGAGTACCTCGATCAGCGGAAGGTGACCCGACGTGTCGGCGACGAACGGGTGCGGTTCGGCGGCGACATCACGCGCACCGGGCACGGCCGATGAGCGTTATCGCCGAGTCAACACTCGTCGCGCCGTCGACCCATCTCTTTCTTTCACCCCACTACGACGACGTCGCGCTCTCGTGCGGTGGGACGGCGGCGCTGCTGGCACGGCACGGGCGACGGCCCCGCGCGGTCGTGGTCTTCGGCGGCGAGCCGGCATCTGCCGCGGGGATGACCGACTTCGCGCGGTTCCAACACGAGCGGTGGGGCTTCGTGGACGAGACGGCCGTCGCCAGCCGACGAGCCGAAGATCAGGCGTCCGCGGCGATGCTCGGCTTGAGCGTCGACGTATTGCCGTTCCTGGACGCGATCTATCGAGGCGAACGCTACCTCGACGACGACCAAATCTTCGGCGAGCCAAGCTCAGACGAATGCGGTATCCGTTCCGAGCTCGTCGCGGCGTTGGACCTCGACGACGCCGCCCGCGGAGCGACCAGAGTTTACGCGCCGTTGGCCGCCGGAGGTCACGTCGACCACCGGCACGCTTTTCTGGCGGGCGTGGATTTAGCGCACGCCGGGTGGACGGTGTGGTTCTACGAGGACTTGCCGTACGCGCTCGACGCGGAGATTGTGGAAGCACGGCGCGCCAGCGCGGGCGTTGACCTGCGCCTGGTCGGGATCGTCGACGTCTCGTCGACCTGGCGGCAGAAAGTCCAGGCAGTGATGACGTACGCGTCGCAGGTGCCGGTCATTTTTCGCCACGTCGCGCCGGGCGGCGACGAAACCGCGGTCGAGGCCGCGCTGGCGGCGGGGGCGAGGAGTCGCGGCCGGTACGTCCTGGCAGAGCGGTTTTGGACGCTTTGAACGGGCGAGGTGGGCACCGCAACAAATCCGAAAAATTCTTCGCGAAAGGGTATTGACAACCCGTCAAACGACTGCTAAGGTGTACGTACTGAAGCACCCGGGACTCCCGCAAGGGAGGGCAAACCGGAGGGGAGCAATCTCCACCGGGGCGTCGCGGAACAGGAGTTGCGGCCGCAAGGTTGTGCCTGTTTGCGCTTGGAGAACTCGTGGTCGCACGCAAGTGAGGCGGCGGGGCGCGAAGCCCGAATCGTCCGTTTCGGCGGACGTGGGCCAGCGGGCGGACAGCGTGGCCTTGTGCCAAGTTGTACGTTCACTCCAGACGTGTCTGAACTTCGCGAGCAATCGTGGAGGTATCGGCGTCAAGAGCGCGGAGATGCCTTTACCGGCGTCGCCATCGCCCCAGAGCTTCGGGAGCGGAGCGCCGAGGACCGCGCAAGCGGTTGTCGGCGCTCTGTCGTTTCACCTAATGCCGCGGTGTTTCGTGGCGCGGGCGAGTCACCGACTCGCTACAGTCATGCGGCGCTGGTAGGGGCGTGTCGCCGACTCGCCCGGCCCGAGGCCAAGTCCGCCGCAATCGGCTCATTGCCGACGTCCAGATGCTCCTACGTCGTTACTGTGGCACGCCATCTGCGTAGTTTGGCGGCGGCCGGTGCGCCTAGCGGTGTCGAGGTCCCTGCCAGGGGTCATCCAGCGGACACGTACGCTCTCGGTCGGAGGGAAAGGAGAGGACCTAGCATGTATATCGGTGGAGGCGTTCTCCTCATCATCGTCATCATTCTCTTGCTTCTCCTCGTCTTCTAGCCCGCCGCGGCGCTGCTCGTCGGCGGCACGAGACGGGGC
>JBOGUF010000003.1:0-6057 GCA_050696075.1 Thermomicrobiales bacterium | reverse complement strand
CTTGAGTTTGGACAAACGGAGGTATGGACGGGGAAAGCGCGCCGGAATGCGGATCATCGCGGGTATGGACCGCACTCCTCTCCGCCCGCTGGCGCGCTTTCGCGCCGCACTCGACCAGAGCGGCCGCGGGCTGCGCCGGGATGCGGTGTGCGATTTGCTGGACGCGGTGCTGACCGGCGACCGTGCCACCAGCCTGGTGCGCCACAGCCTGGCGCCGGTCTGCCGTCGGGGCTGGGCCAGCGCCCCCGATGCGCTCAGCGATGGGACGCTCGACATCGCCGCCCGGCGCCCGCCCGCGGTGGGTGATCGACGGCTCGCTCTGGCCGCGGCCGGAGGCCAAGACCAGCCCCGCGCGCACCTGGGGCCGGTTCGTGACGACCGGCCCCCCGGAGAGCGGGATCATCGGCACCTGGGAGTACCAGATCCTGGCGGCGATCCCGGCGCCCGCGGGCAGTGGGGTTCTGCCGGGGGACCGGCGGCGGCGGGATCTGGCCGCCGGCCCCCCGACCCGGCTGGCGGTCGCCCAACCGCGCGCCGCCCTGGCGACCTGGCCGCCGGCGACCCCCCGCCCCCTGGTGGTCCTCGACAGCCACTACGATGTGGTCGAGGTGATCCGCGCCGAGTTGGGCGTGGCCCTGCTGGCGCGCCTGGCCTGCCACCGCCGCTTCTATCGCCCGCCGCCGCCGTACGCGGGCAGCGGACGCCCGTGCAAACATGGTCCGGTCTGCCGCCTCAAGGACCCGGCCACCCATGGCGCCCCGGCCCACACCCAGTCGTGGGCCGATCCGGACTACGGGCGGGTCACGATCGACGGCTGGGCGCGCCGGCACCCCCCGCCCGCCCCCGCGGTCGACCTGACCGTGATCCGGGGCGCGGTGGCGCCCCGGCCGCGGCATGGCCGGACTTGTGGCCAGGGTGGACACGCCGGCCCGGCCCCCTCGGCCGCGCGGCAAGTCCCCGGGGCGGCCGCGTGGCCAGTGTCCGGGTCGCGCCCCGCGCTGGCCGGTCTGCCGCCGCGGACCGCCAGCGCCCGCGGCCGCCCCCTAATGCCCCGGTCACCACCACCACTCCGCGCTCCGCCCGAGCCGCTCACACTCCCCGGCACAGACCAGTTTGTCCAAACTCAAGTTGTAAAGCGGATGCGGATACTATCTGAGCACCCGGTTGATGACCTTCGACAGCGACGAGCCGCGCTTCGAGTGCGGCAATGCGCCGATTCAGACGCTCGATGTCCGCTACCTGCGACTCTGGTTCAGCCCGTGATCCTGCCGACGCCAGGCCGACGAGGACGAACGCCCAAACTGAAGCGGCCAGAACCCAGATTCGGATGCCCATCGCGGTCCCTCTCCCGTTGAACTGTCGCACGACGCTTCTGGGGTGTCGCATTATTATCGGCGGCGGGCCGTATTCTGGCCATCTCTGATACGGCGGTGTGATGTGACCCCTTACCCTGAGGAGATTGCCATGACAGTCGAACGTACTTCACCAACCGACACCCCGAAATCGGGTGACCAGTTTGAAAGCGACTGGGCCGAATCGCCGAAGGAGTTCTTCGAGAGGATCACGAAGCGGCCGGATATCCGCGAGATCTTGACGTGGCTCGCAAGGTCAGGATGGGAATCGAACGATTCAACGTCAAAAAGCGACGGCAACGTTCCGATTTCTGATGATGACAAGTAGGGACATGCCGATCGCGGATACTCTGCCAGGATGATTCAACGCTCTTGATGCAGCTCGAACACCTTCTCCCCCGATTGCTCGAACCGCTCCCAATCGAACGCCACGCCCGCCGACACGCCGTCGGTCAGGGTGAAGGTGCCGTCGGTGCTGGTCAGCGGTGTCGCAACGACATCCTCCGTGAAGTAGGCGCCGGTGGGGGAGAAGTGGTCGCCGGGGAGGGTGATGGCGGCGAGGGCGTTGAGGTTGAGGTTGGCGGCCTTGCCCCAGGCGGAGTCGAGCATGCCGCCGATCCAGGTGCGGACGCCGACGCTCTGGCAATACTCGGCGATGGCGATCGACTCGGCGAAGCCGGAGACGCGAGGGGGTTTGATGTTGACGATGAGGCGGTCGAGGGCGTCGTGCTGCCGCCAAACGTGGACGGCGGCCTGGACGTCGCGTAGGGAGTGGATACTCTCGTCGAGACAGATCGGAGTCTGAATTGCTTTCGCAATCTCGCCGTGGAAGATGAGATCGTCGTCAAAGAGCGGCTGCTCGATGAGCAACAGATTGAAGGCGTCGAGCTCCTGCAACCCTTGCCAGTTGGTGAGATCGTAAGCGGAGTTGGCGTCGACCTGGAGCATGACGTCGGGGAAACGCTGGCGGAGAGCCCGCGCAACTTCGACGTCGAAGCCGGGCCAGATCTTCACTTTGAGCCGCTGGTAGCCGAGGTCGACCGCCCGCTCGGCGCGCTCAATCACCTGATCGAGCGTCTTGCCGCCGATGCTCACCCCGACGATGAACGCGCGCCGGGTTCCGCCCCAGAGTTGCCAGAGCGGCTGGCCGGCTCGTTGGGCGAGGATGTCCCAAAGGGCGGCCTCGACGCCGCTCTTGGCGAAGACGGCGCCTTTGATCCATGCGTAGCTCGCCCGGAGGTCGTCGATACCGGCGATCGGGCTGTGCTCGGCCTGATAGCGGGCGACGCTTGGGAGTACGAACTCCTTTAGCGACGTCAGCACCGAAGCGGTGTCGGCTTCCGGCTTGTAGGCCGGATCGGTCAGAGTCGGGATCTCGCCGACGCCGCGCAAGCCGTCGTCGTTTTCGAGCACGACGAAGGGGCGGGTAAGCGTCTGGTACGTGCCGAACGACGTGGTAAAAGGCGCCCGCAGTTCGAGTTGAAGCAGATGGACCGCCATCGTAGCAATCTTCACGCCGATACCTCGCTGGTGTGTTCCTTGCGCGTCAGGACGTAATAGCTCGCGCGCTCGCCGGAGTCGTCCGGCCCGGTGGCAAGCGCGGTGATGGTGTAAGCGCCGGGCCGCTTCTGCTCGCCGACGGCGATCGGCCCGTGGTCGCCTTCGCCTTCGACTTTCACCGTTTTGGTTGTGAGGAAGGTTGAGAGGACGGCGCGCATCTCCTGCCGCCAGCGGATCGCCTCGCGCGGGTCGGTTCGCATCAGCCGGTCGATGTCACCGGGAATGCGAAAGCGGATTCGGTCTGGTTGGCTGGCTGCCAGCGCGGAGAGAGAGTCGCCGGTAGCTTCCGGGATCTCCGCGACGTCGGCCACTCCCAGCCCATGATACCGACCTGCGGCGACCTGGGCGATTCGCGCGTGCGTAGCCGGCGCAAGCAGATCCCAATGCGCGGTCAGACGGTCGGTGGGCACGTTCTCGCCGTAGAGCGCACTACGCAGCACGCCATACTTGTCGATTGTCAGCTCGGAAGCGGTCGCGGCGAGTTTTTCGAGGTTCAGCCGGGCGTTCATGCCGCGCATCGGATCGAAGGTCCAGGCGACGGCGGTGTGACCGGTCCGCAGCGCCTCGGACGCTTGCAGCAGTTTCAGATGCCAACCGATCCCCTTAGTGCCGCGCAACTCCTCTCGCACGCCGAGCATGTGGGAGACGAGGGTGCCGGAACGGGCGCCGAACCCGATGGCGAAGCCGAGCCAGCCGTCGGCGTTGAATCCCACGTCGAGGTCGTAGGCGACCAGGACCGCCCCCCCGGAATCGGGCAGGATCGCCATGACGTTGGTCGGGACGACGAGCTCCGGGGGGAAGCCCCAGACCTGCTGTTGCAAGGCGACGATGAGGCCGAGGGCGTCGGTCGGGACGGTCTGACCCTCGACGCGCGCGAACGACGGCGTCTGCCCGTGCGGCCACGAAAGCGCGGTGAAGACGACCACGCCGAGGCCGGCGAACTCTTTGACCCACCCGCCCTGATGGCGGTGAAACTCGAAACGCTCCGGCGCGAACGCGTCCAGCGCCGCCGCGAGTTCCGGCTGCATCGGATGCGACACCTTCCCAGACGATTGATTGCGATCTTGCCGGCAGACCCGGCGTGCCGGGTGGATTCTAGCAAGCTCGCTTAGACTGGGGGGGTGACGGTTAGGGCGCCGGGTGGAGTCTTGGCGCGGTTGACGAACGTTGCGCCGGTCGTCACTATTGAGACGAAGCGATCATGCAAGTGAGATCGGAGGCGTCAATCGTCATGCCTGGCGCGATGCCGTCGGACGACCTCCCGCCCTTCCCGTCGCCGCTCTCGTCGTTCGTCGGCCGGACGCGCGAGCGTGCCGCGCTCGGGGCGATGCTGCAACGAGCCAACGTTCGCCTCCTGACCCTGACCGGTCCTGGCGGGGTGGGCAAAACGCGCCTTGCTCTCCAGGTCGCAATCGACGTCGCCGACGCGTTCGCCGACGGTATGGCATTTGTGCCGCTGGAACTGGTCACCGATGCGACGCGGGTTTCGTTCGCAATCGCCCAGGCGTTCGGTCTCCGGGAAGGAGGCGGTCCCTCACTGACCGCGCGATTGCGGGAGCATCTGCGAGACCGGCAGCGACTTTTGCTGGTCGACAACTTCGAACAGGTGGTCGACGCCGCTCCATTTCTGATCGAGCTCCTGTCGGCATGCCCCGACGTCAAAGCGCTGGTCACGAGCCGCATATCGCTGAGAGTCTCGGGCGAACAAGAGTTTCAGGTACAGCCCCTTGCCTTGCCCGATGTCGCGACTCCGCCGTCGGCGGAACACGTCACCCGCTTTGACGCCATTACCCTCTTTGTCCAGCGCGCTCAGTCGGTCAAGCCCGACTTCGCGGTGACGCGCGACAACGCGTCGTCGGTGGCTGAAATATGTCAGCGTTTGGACGGACTGCCGCTCGCCATTGAGCTTGCTGCCGCGCGCACCAGCGTGTTGTCGCCGCCGGCGCTGCTGGGTCGCCTCGAACGCCGGCTGCCGTTACTGACGGGAGGCGCGCGGGATGTGCCGCTCCGTCTCCGAACCATGCGGGATGCCATCGCCTGGAGCTATGACCTCCTTGATGGGCACGAGCAAGCCATGTTTCGTCGCCTGGCTGTCTTTGCCGGCGGGTTTACACTGGAGGCGGCCGAAGCCGTCCGCGGGGGTCAGGGGTCAGGAGTCGGGGGTCAGGGAGCGTGCGACGCCGACGGCGCTGACCCCCGACCCCCGACTCCTAACCCCTCCGTCCTCGACGGTCTCGCCTCCCTCGTCGACAAGAGCCTGGTGCGGCTGGTTGCGCCCGCGGGTGGGGGACCCCGCTATCGCATACTGGAGACGATCCGCGAACACGGGCTTGAGCAGCTCGAGGCGCACGGTGAAGAGACGACGACCCGAAACGCGCACGCGGCGTACTGTCTGGCGCTGGCGGAGGAGGCGGAGACCCACCTGGCGCGGGCAGTTGAACCGTTGTGGCTCGACCGCCTCGATGCCGAGCACGACAACCTGCGCGGCGCCTTGGCCTGGCTAGCGGAGCGCGGCGCTGGCGAGCGCTTGTCGCGGCTGGGCGGCGCCCTGTGGCTCTATTGGTACTACCACGGTCATCTCTCGGAAGGACGGCGGTGGATCGAGATGGCGTTGGACCGACCGGAGGCAGTCGCCGAGCCGGTGCGCGCGAAGGCATTGCTTGGTCTGGGCACGCTCGCCCACTTTCAGGGCGACGACGCGCGGGCACATGGGTTTCTCGACGAGAGCCTCGTGCTCTCTCGACGGCAGCGCGACCCGTGGACTACGGCTTTCGCGCTCACTGTACTCGGAAACGTTGCCGAGGACAGCGGCGACTACGAACGGGCGGGCGCGCTCTTCGAGGAGGCGCGAGGACTCTTCGCCGACCTCGACGATTCGGTCAATTCCGCGGTCACCATCTATCACCTTGGGATCGTCGCCTACGGGCAAGGCGACCTGACGGGCGCCCGGTCATTGCTCGAACAAGCGTTAGCGCAGAGCCGGCACGCCGCGGACCCATGGTCAACGGCAATTTCGCTTAGCTAACCCCGTGTGCAGGTAATTTCAGGTCAGGAGGTGGGCGTGTTGCAAGGGGGGATGCCCCAGGGTGGCACTGATCAGGGTCACCAGGGTATGGCTGAGCACCTTGCGCAGCACGCGGCTGCT
>JBOGUF010000002.1:0-2170 GCA_050696075.1 Thermomicrobiales bacterium | reverse complement strand
GGTCACCAATGACCCGCGCCGCAACCGTGCTTCGGGAGTAACGCTAGTTGGCCTCCGTAACAGCCGCGTAAACGGTCAATCGTCGGCGCCGACGAAATGGGGCTCAGGTGCCGGTGCGGCCCGCCGGGTGAGGCCGAGCGCCGTGACGCCGACGCCGAGGAGGGCCGCGATCAGCGGCACGATCAAGGCGGCGTGGAAGCCGTCGAGCAGCGCCGTCGGCGATCCGCCAGGTCCGACGTTGGCGTTATTGACGGCGGTGACAATGGCGAGGAAGAGCGCACCGCCGAATTGGAATGATGTGTTGACGAGGCCACCGGCGAGTCCTTGTTCCTCCGGCGCGATCCCGTTCGTCGCGGCGATGTTGAGCGGTCCGTAGGCGAGCGCGAAACCGAGGCCGCCGAGGAGGAAGGTTGGGAGCATCGCGGGCGCGTAACGCGAGTCGGCGCCGATGGGGAGGAAGAGGGCGAAGGCGAGCGCGGTCGCGGTCAACCCGGCAAGGATCAACCGTGTGACGCCGAAGCGCGCGACGAGCCGCGGCGTGTAGCGCGGGGCGAGCAGGGCGACGAGGAGACCGCCGGGGAAGATAGCGAGACCCGTCTCGAGTGCCGACCAGCCGCGCAACTCTTGCATGTAGAGGGTGGCGATGAACTGGAAGCCGAACCACCCACCGAGCAAGGTCATCGCGCCCAGGTTGGCCCGCACCAGCGCACCGGAGCGCAGGATGCCGAGGCGCACCAGGGGCGCCCTCGAACGCCGCTCGATCGTCACGAAGGCGGCTAGGATGGCGGCAACGCCGATGAGCGAGCCGATCGTTCTGGCCGAGTCCCAACCCACGTTGGGCGCCTCGACGACCGTGTAGACCAGGAGCAGCATCGCGGCCGTGATGCTGGCCGCGCCGGCCAGGTCGAAGGTCCGCGCGGAGCGCGCCGGACGACCGGAGTCCGGGACGAGGCGGATGGCGGCCAGGAGCGTGATCAGCGCCAGCGGCACCGGGAGGAACAAGACCCAGCGCCAGCCCACTTCGGTCAGGAGACCACCGAAGACGAGCCCTAACGAAAACCCGGTTGCGCCCGTCGCCGCGTAGATCGAGAGCGCCTTGTTGCGGGCCGGACCCTCGGCGAAGCTGGTGGTGATGATGGAAAGACCGGCGGGCGCGGTGAACGCGGCGCTCACGCCCTTGATGAATCGGGTGGCGATGAGGAGCGTGCCGTCGTCCGTCAGCCCACCGAGGCCGGAGGCGACGAGAAAGACACCGAGCGAGATGAGAAACATTCGCCGCCGGCCGAGCAAGTCCGCTGCGCGTCCGCCCAGGAGCAAGAAACCGCCGTAGCCGAGGACATAGCCGCTCACCACCCATTGCAGCGAGCTGATCGACATGCCGAGGTCGGAGCGAATCGACGGCAGAGCGACGCCGATCATCGAGACGTCGAGGGCGTCGAGGAAGAGCGCTCCGCAGAGAACGATGAGGGTTGCCCAGGCGCGCCCGCTTAACGTCTCCGCGCCACTGTCGAGGGGCAGTGATGGTCGTGTAGATCTCATAGTCATACAGGTTCCCTTCAGCGTCTATCGTCTGTCCGCTAGAACCGTTGCACATGGTCGGGGAACGCTTATCCCCCCGAACTGGGCCTTGATCGATGCGGCCCGTCCGCTTACCCTATGGCTTGATGGTATACTTTTGCAAGTAGGCACCAGAAAGTGCGGTACTTACCAAGAGGAAACGGTCATGGTGCATTCCAACGACGTCTTTGATCCGAGTTGCGGTTCGCGCCGGGTGCTGGACCTGATCGCCGACAAGTGGACGATGATCGTGGTCTACGCACTGGCGCGGGGCACCTACCGCTTTGGGCAGCTTCAGCGCGCCATCGGTGGGGTGTCGCAAAAGGTGCTGACGGCGACGTTGCGGAATCTGGAGCGGGACGGTCTGGTGGAGCGCCGGATTTACCCGGTGGTGCCGCCGCACGTTGAGTACTCGCTGACGCCGCTGGGGGAGACGCTCATCGAGCCGTTGTCGGCGCTCCGCGTCTGGGCCGAGCAGCACCTGGACGACGTCGACGCGGCGCGCGCCCGCTGGGAGGGGGAGCGGGTGTAGGGGCCGGCCAGTGGTTCTCCCGCATTCCGACAACGCCGATCTCGGTGTAGGGGCGCTGCTTGCCGCGCCCGTCGGCCGAAG
>JBOGUF010000001.1:0-7271 GCA_050696075.1 Thermomicrobiales bacterium | reverse complement strand
CGTGAGCCGTGAGCCGTGAGTAGAACGTGTTGCTCACGACTCACGACTCACGACTCACGTCTAGCTCGTCCGATTCCAGTTCGCCACGTTCCAGTACGGCGACTCGAAGTCGCTCCAGGCGAAGTTCGCCTCGCGCAAGGTCAACGAGACGGCCGCGACCTCCGACGCCCGCTGCACCTGCGGGATGACGACGACGTCGTTGATCAGGATGTCGTTCATCTGGATGAAGAGCTCGGCCGCGGCCTCCGCGTCCGTCTCCAACAGCGCCTGCTCGTAGAGCGCGTCGTACTCCGGATTCGCGTACCGGTGGAAGTTCTGCCCCGACCAGTCGTTCGCGGCCTGGGCGATGTTGGCGCCGTCCGGCCCACCGTACCAGTTGACCATGTAGTCGGTCGGGTACGGGCTCGACGGGCTCGAGGTGTACATCTGCACGTCGTTGAAGAAGTGGCTGATGTTCTGGTCGTTCCCCGGCGCGCTGTCGAAGTAGATGCCGGCGTCGACCTGCTTGAGCTGGACCTTGATCCCCATCTCCTCCCAGGCCTGCTTGACAATCGCCTGGGTCTTCTGCCGCACCTGGTTGATCGAGGTCGAATACGTCAGGCTCAACTCGACGTCGTCCTTCTTGCGAACGTCGCCGTCGAGCACCCAGCCGGCCTCCTCGAGCAACTGGTTGCCCGCCTCGACGTTGAGCTCCCAGGAGGTGTTCGGCGACTCGAAGGCCGGGATCCCGGCCAGGATGTTGCTGGTCGCCGGCTCGCCCTCCTGGTAGAGCTGCCCGGCGATGGTGGCGCGGTCCACCCCCAATGCCAGCGCCTGGCGCACGGCCAGATCCGAGAGCACCGGGTTCGGATTGTCCTTGTGGGCACGCTCGCCCTCGAACTCGTCGTGCGGGTTGGCGAAGTTGACGTTGATCCGCTCGACGCTCGTGCCCGGCGCGACGATCACCTTGCCCCTGCCAGCCTCCTCCATCTGCTGCAGCACGTTCGGCTCGACTTGGAGGTTCCAGGCATAGTCCCAGTCGCCCGTCTCCAGCACCGCCCGCGCGGTCGAGGCCGCGTCGCCGCCCCCCTTGAGATTCACCGAGGCAAAGAAGGGCTTGGTCGCCTCCCGATAGTTCTCGTTCAGGGAATAGATCACCTGGTCGTTCTCCGCAAAGGAGTCGACCTTGTATGGCCCGGTCCCGATCGGCGTCTGCCGGAAGGTGTTGATCGGGTCGGCATTCGTCGGGTCGCCGCCCCAGACGTGGGCTGGGTAGATCGGGCCGATGAACGCACAGGTGAAGGGAACGTACCACGCCGGATTCGCCGCGGTGAAGGTCACCGTCACCGTTAGGTCGTCGACCGCCTCGACGCTGGCGATCGGGCGGTAAACTTCGATGTTGACCGACGAGTTCTCCGGGTGCATGATCCATTGATGCGTGAAAACGACGTCGTTGGCCGTGAACGGCTCACCGTCGCTCCAAAGGACCCCTTCCAGCAAGTTGTAGGTGACCGAGGTCAGATCCTCGGCCAACAGCCCATTCTCGACCGACGGCACCTCTTTAACCAGCGTCGGCACGACCGACGCGTCCGGGAGGTAGCTCATCAGCGGCTCGAGCACCAGCGACGCGGCCAGGAAGTCCTTGGTGCCGGTCGCGGTGTGCGGGGAGAGGGTCGTCGCCGCTTGCCATTGCAGCAGCTTCAATTCGCCGCCCGCGCCGCGCTCCATCCCCTCGACGCCTTCGAGGGGGCGCCCGGTCGGGGCATCCTGGGCCGACGCGCGGCCAGCCCGGGTCGAGTTCAGGATGAACATCGTCACGGGCACGCCAACGCCAAGCGCCGTCGCCCGCCGCAGGAACTCCCGGCGCGAGACCGCGCCCGCCTGCAACTCCTCGTACAACCGCCAGAACACACCTGATTCAGCCATCAACGCTGCTCCTTTGATCGACACTGATCATCCGGTACGACAGACCGACAAACCCCTATTCAGTTGTCGGGACCCGTTTGCGCGGAGCTATTGTACTCATCCGCGCCAAAAAGGAAACCCTGCGCCGCCTAATCTCGTCTTGTCCCGCCTACCGCCGTGCCCTACCATGGTCACGATCGGAGGCACCGCCATGGTCACGAAGCGGCAACCGCAACCCGAACCCACTTACGACGAGCAGGTCGCCATCGCTCGCGCCAACCTCGATCGGCACATCGCCGAAGTCCAGGCCGAGCGGCAGCGGGCGCTGGCAGCCGGCATCGACCCGGAAGCCGAACTCGACGCTTGGGTGCGACGGAACTTCTCCCGTGAAGCGCTGGAGGAGACGTATCGGGAGTATCTGGCTAATCCCTCGGGATTTTATTGGGATGATGATCGGGTAGACGAGGCGGGCGAAGACGCCGACGATGAAACAAATGCCCGGTAGCCTCATCGACCTCGGACAGTCGACGCTCAACCTCCCAGCGCAAATCGTCGTCGACAGCAGTCTTGTCGTTCCCCGGCTGCGCGCCGCTCAGCGCGCGCTCACACCGATCACCGCCGCCCACGCTCGGCGGTTCTTCCGGTTACTGAGCGAGACACCGTCGGTCGGCCTCGTCCCTCCCACCGCCTTTGGTGAGGTGGTCCACTTTGCCCTAAAGATGCACTTTCGTGATCTTCTCCCCGCTCATCGCTCGGAACTGATGGAGCGCCGGCCGGGGACGCGCGGCTTCGATTGGCTCGATCTCTACAAGCTGCGGCCGGACTTGATTAACCAACTCCGCCCGGAATTGGAGCGCCTGCCGCCCTTGCTGCGCGCCAATGGACTCGCGGTACTCCAACCGCTGGATCTGGATCCCCTCCCCTTAGGCCGCCTCTGGGAAGAGGAGCTCATGCGCCTCATCGTCCGCTACCAGCTCGACACCAGCGACGCGGCGATCCTCCTTGAAGCCCAGCGCGCCGGGGTTTCCGCCATCGCCACCCTCGATGCCGACCTACGCCGCGCCGCCCGCGACTTCGACGTCTACACCTGGCGCTGAATGGATCGCGACGAACGACGACGGGCCGCAGCTTGTGCCGCGGCCCGTCGTCCCCCTCTCCCTCCGTTCAGAGGGAGAGGGGGCCGGGGGTGAGGGCTGCCCCTGCCTACTCCACCATGTTCCAGTTCGCGACGTTCCAGTAGAGCGTCTCGAACTGGCCGAGGGCGACACTGTCGGCGCGGAGCTGGTTCGAGATGCAGTACGTGGCCGCCGACCGGTTCACCAGCGGGATCATCACGACGTCGTTGATGACCAGGTCGTTCATCTGGATGAAGAGCTCGGCCGCCCGCTCCGGGTCGGTCTCCAGCCGCAACTCCTCGTAGAGCTGGTCGTACTCTGGGTTGTGGTAGCGCGTGGAGTTGAGGCCGGACCAGTCGTTTGCGGCCTGCGCGATGTTCTCGCCGTTGTTGCTGTACCATCCAGCCATGTACGAGACCGGATAGGGATCGGTCGGTGTGTTCGCGTACATCGACAGGTCGAAGTACATGTGGCTCAAGTTCTGCTCGTTCCCCGCCGCGCTGTCGAAGAAGATGCCGGCGTCGATCTGCTTGAGCTGGACCTTGATCCCGATCTCCTCCCAGGCCTGCTTGACGACGGCCTGCGTCTTCTGCCGCACCGGGTTGATCGTGGTGGCGTAGTCGATCGCCAGCTCAACGCCGTCCTTGACTCGGACATCGCCCTCCAGGACCCAGCCAGCCTCGTCGAGAATCTGTTTCGCCGCCTCGACGTTGAACTCCCACGAGGTGTTCGGGGAGGCGAATTGCGGCGGCCCCACCAGAATGTTCGAGGTTGGCGGCTCGCCCCGGTCGCCGAAGTAGAACTGATCGGAGACGGTTTGGCGGTCCGCGCCAAGCGCCATCGCCTGCCGCACCGCCTTGTCGGTCAGGATCGGGTGCGGCGTCTCCCACTGCGAGCGCTGTCCGTCGACCTCGACGTCCGGGTCCGAGAAGTTGACGTCGATCCGCTCGACGTACAGACCAGCGGCGACGACGACCGCCCCATTGCCACCGGTTTGCTCCATCTCCAGCAGGACGGCCGGCTCGACCTGGGTGTTCCAAGCCATGTGCCAGTCGCCGGTCTGGAGGACCGCCCGCGCGGTCGAAGCCGCGTCGCCGCCACCCTTGAGGTTGACCGAGGCGAAGAACGGCTTGTTCGGCTCCCGGTAGTTCTCGTTGATCGAGTAGATGACCTGATCGTTCTCCGCGAAGGAGTCGACCTTGTACGGCCCAGTCCCGATCGGGTTCTGGCGGAACTGGTTGATCGGGTCGGGATTCGTCGGGTCGCCGCCCCAGAAGTGGGCCGGGTAGATACCGCCACCGAGCGTGCTGGTGAAGGGGATATACCAGGCCGGCTGCGGAGTCGAGAAGGTTATCGCGACCGTCAAGTCGTCGACCGCCTCGACGCTGGCGATCGGCCGGTACGTCTCGATGTTAACCGAGGCGTTCTCCGGGTTCATGATCCAGTTCCAGGTGAAGACGACGTCGTTGGCCGTGAACGGCTCGCCGTCGCTCCAGAGCATCCCTTCCAGCAAGTTGTAGGTGACGCTCAGGCGGTCCGCGGCGAGGAGGCCGTTCTCCTCCGTCGGCACCTCCTTGACCAATGTCGGAATCAGCGAGTAGTCGGGCATGTAGCTCATCAAGGGCTCAGTCACCAACGAGGCGGCATGGGTGTCCTTCGCACCGGTCGAGGTGTGAACGCTCATATGGGTCGCTGCCTGCCATTGGAGGAGCTTCAGTTCGCCCCCCGCGCCGCGCTGCTGGTTCTCCGTGCCCGTCGTCGGCCTCCCGGAGGCCGCCTCTTGCGCCGCCGCCCCCTGCCCCAGCTTCGTCGCCTGCAGCACAAAGAGGACGACCGGCAGGGTAACCCCGAGCGCCGTCGCCCGCTGGATGAAGGCCCGCCGAGAGAGTCGACCCGCCTTCAACTCCTCGTATAACCGCCAGAACGCGCCTGTCTCTGCCATCTGTACCGCTCCTTCGATCTCCTTCGACCAACCGGACGACAGACCACCACTGAATTGTGCGTGTAACGGGATTGTACCAGGCGCCAGGGCTTAGGCGTTAGGCCGCGTTGGCACCCCGTCATGCTGAGGCAGCGAAGCATCCCCGCGCGAAGCGCACCGCCGATCATCAGGCACGGGGACTGGGGCCACCATCACCGTCATGACGGGTCGGCTGCGCCGGGGGATGCCCTTCGGTTCCTCAGGGCGTGCTTCGGCGTCGCCTCAGCAGGACGGAGCTTGGCACACGCCGCCTCAGGCGTTAGGAGAGAGCGGTCAAGCGAGACGCCATGCCTATTAGGGGTGCGCCGTCCGCGACACGTACCGCGCACCCCTAACGCCTAACGCCTAGCCTTCCGCCAGGTGCCAGTTCGCCACGTTCCAGAAGTTCGACTCGAACGGCCCGAGCGCGACCATGTCGTCGTTGAGCCGGTTGCTGATCGCGTACTTGTCCGCCGCCCGCTGCACCAGCGGGATGGCGACGTAGTCGTTGATCACGATGTCGTTCATCTGGATGAAGAGCTCGGCGGCCCGCTCCGGTTCGGTCGCGGCCACGACCTCTTCGTAGAGCGAGTCGTACTCCGGGTTCTGGTAGCGGTGGATGTTCTGCCCCGACCAGCCGTTCGACGCCTGCGGCATGTTCGTACCCTCCGGACCGGTGTACCACGTCAACATGTAGTCGGTCGGATACGAGAAGCCCGGGCTGGAGGTATACATCTGCAGGTCGTTGTAGAAGTGCGGGAAATTCTGCTCGTTCCCCGCCGCGCTGTCGAAGAAGATGCCGGCGTCGACCTGCTTCAGCTGCAGATCGATCCCTAACTCGTCGCACGCTTGCTTAAAGACCGCCTGTGTCTTCTGGCGCACCGCGTTGATCGATGTGGCGTAGCTGAATTTCATCTCCACGCCGTCTTTCGCGCGGACGTCGCCGTCCATCACCCAGCCGGCTTCGTCCAGGATCTGCTTCGCCGACTCGAGATTGAACTCGAAGGAGGTATTTGGCGACTCGTAGGCCGGGATGCCGACCAGGATGTTGCTCGTCGCCGGCTCGCCCTCGCCATAGAACTGGACCGAGATCGTCTCCCGGTCGGCCGCCATGCTCATCGCCTGGCGGACCGCGATGTCGCTGAAGACCGGGTGCGGCTCCTGCCAGTAGGCGCGCTGCCCCTCGACTTCCTGGTTGGGGTCGGCGAAGTTGAAGAGGATACGTTCGACGCTCGTGCCCGGCACGACCACCAGTTGACCGTTCCCAGCCTCGGCCATCTGGTTCAAGATCGCGGGTTCGACCTGGAGGTTCCAGGCGTAGTCCCAATCGCCGGTCTCCAGCACCGCCCGCGCGGCAGCCGCCGCGTCGCCGCCGCCCTTGAGGTTGACGCGGCTGAAGAACGGCTTGTTCGGCTCGCGGTAGTTCTCGTTGACGGCGAAGATCACCTGATCGTTCTCCGCGAACGACTCGACCACGTACGGTCCGGTGCCGATCGGCCCCTGACGGAAGGCGTTGATCGCCTCCGTGTTGGCCGAATCGAAGCCCCAGACGTGGCCGGGGTAGACACTGCCGCCGAAGGTACCGGTGAACGGCACGTACCAGGCCAGCGTCGCGTTGGTAAACGTGATGCGGACCGTCAGGTCGTCGACCGCCTCCACGCTCTGAATCGGCCGGTAGTTCTCGATGCTGACCGAGCCGTTGTCCGGGTTCATGATCCATTCCCACGTGAAGACGAGGTCGCGAGCCGTAAACGGCTCGCCGTCGCTCCACGTGACCCCTTCGAGCAGGGTGTAGGTGACCGTGGTCAAATCCTCGGAGAGCAGCCCGTTCTCGACCGACGGCACCTCCGTGACCAACGTCGGTATCAGCGTCGCGTCCGGCATGTAGCTCATCAGCGGCTCGAGCACGAACGACGCCCCCAGGAAGTCTTTCGTGCCGGTGCCGGTGTGGGGGCTCATGTGCGTCACCGCCTGCCAGAGCAGGATCCTGAGTTCATCCCCCGCGCCCCGCTGCAAGCCTTCGGGGGCCGCCGGCCGCGGGGTCGTCGACGCGGTTTGGAATCCAGCGACCGCGCCCCGCGCCTTCCCGCCGGGCGCGGCCGAGGCGCTCGACGTACCGAGCGCATTCACGCAGAACAGCACAACCGGCAACCCGACGCCGAGCGCCGTCGCCTTCTCGATGAACTCCCGGCGGCTGATCCGGCCTGCCTTGAGATCATCCCAGGTCCGCCAGAGCTGACCCTTCTCCGCCATGACCGTTTCCTCCTTCACGTAGGGGTCAGGAGTCAGGAGTCGGGGGTCAGGGCGAGCAC